>JBGCEV010000028.1:0-53943 GCA_045106605.1 Rickettsiaceae bacterium
AGTTACAAAATATGGTGTAAGAGCTGATAAATTATTTTGTATGCGACATAATAATTCATTATTAAAAGATGCTATAAAGAAAGGGCAAGAGCAGAGAAAAAGTGATAGTATGTTTAACCAAGCTCTTTCCATGTTTAAAAAGCTTGATTACTCAGAGGCTATGGATAAAATAAATGATATAGTCTTAAGTGGTGGTATAGAAGTTGTAGAAAAATATTATAATGTATCGCCGTATATTCTTCGTATGTGTAGAAAAGAGGTGTCAGAGCTAGAAACTGCAATAAAAAAAGCTTTAAAACAAAGACCTAGAAGATCTGCTACTTCTAGTGTTAAAGCAAAAATTATAGAAACTAATTTTAAGAAAAAAGAAGAAAAAGTAAGTAAAACTTATAATGAAAAAGGTACTACCAGAAAACCACCAAAGGATATAATTGATAAAACAATGAATGGAATTGCAAACCAAACTGATACTGCTTTAGCTAATTTTAGAAAACTTATGGAGGAGAATAAGCGTAGAGAACTGGTTAAAAGAAAAAAATCAGGTGATTTTGATGATATGATTGGGTTTTAAAATTTATCATCTAATTGTGAAATATGATCTATTTGTTCAACAAGAATAATGTCACCTTCTTGTACGATATCAAGCAATCTAAAAAGTTCTTGGCCTTGGGAGATTAAGTGTAACACCAATTTCATTTTCTAAGAAGAATGAAGCTATTTTAAATTTGCATTAGAGGTAAAATATAGTAGGGCGTTTTTGCTCTAGTTGCATCTTGTTCTTTTGTAGATGCGCGTAAATATCCATAGATGCAAATTTCCATTTATATGTGAAATAGTCTACTATAGGTGATTTTACAATAACAGTATATTATTAGGTTATGCAAGAGGTTGTTAAACATTTTACTTGTATATAAGGTTAGATTATTATGACAAAACAAGTAGGTAGCTTTAATGCAAAAACTCACCTTTCTACTTTATTGAATCAAGTTTAACAAGGAAAAGAATTTGTTATTACTAGACGTAATCACCCTGTAGCAAAATTAACTACATAAAAAAATACTACCAGCCTTGTAAAGGAAATAAAACTTGCAAGAAAATTTCATTTCTTAAATGTAGCTAATGGTATTAACCAACTAAAATCAGAAGGTAGAAAATAATAATGGCTAACTTATTCGTGATTGCTCCGTTACTATGGCTTGGTGTTTCCAAGATAAGACTAATAAATATAGGGAGGCTATACTTGAATCTTTAGAAATATCAAATGCTGTTGTACCTTTTCTATGGAAACTTGAAGTTAGCAATGTATTATTTATTAATGGCTCAAAATAGAAATCGTATAAACTACAATGGCATTTTTCACTTTTTATCTTTCCTAGAAGAGTTGTCAATAGCAGTTGATTCTCTAGATCTAACAATGAAAGATACTACTATACTGCTAAGTCAAAAATATCAATTAACTGCATATGATGCCTCTTATCTAAATCTGTGTCTGTATCATGATATTCCAATGGCTACACTAGATAAAAAACTTAAAAAAGTAGTATTAAGCTCTGGTAGTAGTATTTTTCAGCCTTAAATTTCTAAAGATAATTTATCAATAGGAATTTGTATTGTATATAATATTTAAGTATTTGTGATTAAAAGTTTAAAGTAATTATGTCTGATTTAATAAGTATACATATTCTTTTAGAAGTGAGACGGGAGTTAGATGAGTTTCTATTGGAGCAGAAGGCTCTACAGTCTCATAGATATTATGTAACATAGCAAGCTACAAGAAGAGGAAGTTATAACAGATCCTTTCTTATGCATCACAATCAGTAGTATTTACATATCTACATATTGGTATTACAGGAATTAATAACGAAGACAATCAATCTGAAAATATATATTTAGATTCAATAATTGTCAGAAATTTTTGTGATTATAGAAGTTCTCAAAGAATGACAACAAACTAAAAAGAATTCTTATTAAGGAATAATAATAATGTAATAGTCAGTCATTCTGAATTGATAATCCATAAGAATAAAACTGGTCATCATGACGTAGCAACACTGTGGAAACTGTAAAAATTATAACACAAGTGTACTTTCCAGATAAAATAATAGCTTCAACTTTGTATCATCTTGAACTCAGGACTAGTAGTAATGAAAATTCATGGAATAAGTCTCATGTAAGATTATTAAGGAGTTAACATAATATTCAAGTATATAATATCAATGCAAAACATATTAAGATAACTTAACTTTGGAAAATACAGCAAAAAAAGCTAGGAGTTAGCTAATATACGATTCGTCGTCTTATAAAATAATTAATTCACAACAAGTTATTGATTTTGCTCCTTGGCAGATTAAAAAATCTGAGTTAGAAAAAGAATCAGTAAAAAAAATTATTAAAGTAATTCAAGATGGTAAAAATTTTCTATGGTTATTATCAAACAATAAAGAAAACTAAATGTTATTCATCCTGTAGTAAGGAAGTGTAGAATTTTAAAGGATCGGACGGACGACCTATAAATATTAAACTTTTTTTGGATATATATTTACACATGTATAGTGAGAGGGTAAGGAAAATCAAAATTATCTAAAGTCTTGAGTGAACTTATATTTGACTTAGAGTATCTTTTCTTATAACTATTACTTGTCTATTATTTGCAATATTTAAGAAAAATAATTTAATGTTTTAAAAAATTCTTATGTTATTGCAAGTATAAAATATAATGATTATAATAAATAATATTATACAATTGTATAATTATTTAAAGTATAAAGATTATTATTATGAAAAATAAATTAACAAAAGAGCAAAAAGAAGATCTACCAATTATAGATGAAGATAAATTAGAAATAGAGGATAGTTCTGAGAAAGAAGATATAAAATATACAATTATTACCGATGGATTTAGTGGGTAATAAATAATTTTAGTTAGTATAAAGACTAATGCAATTTACAAGTTTTCTATATATTTATGCTATTAAAAGTACAGATCAAAAATACTATACTTGTTATACAAAATATATAATGCAATGCGTTATTCATAAAAATATTTAATCAATTGTTAATAATATCAATAGAAATACGGTGATATGTAGGATGTAGTTGCTCTAAGCGTTTGTATTCTTGTTGTAGAGCATGAGAATATTGCTCACCAAACTTTGTTTTTGCAATCACTGGTATAATAATTCTACGGCAAGCATTATTTATAGAAAGAGTAATTTTACCTTTAGGCTTAGTGATACGTTCTAAAATGGTATAGAGAGATGGTATGAGGAATACATCACATGGAACATTTTCAAACTCTATTCGTGTAAATTTATTATCAGGTATTGCTGCTGTATCTGATAAACATGTTATAGATCCGATTATATCAGGATTCATTGTTGCATCAATATTAATTGTAAAATATCTAGAAAGTATCTCTTCATTTCTTAACTCATAATATTTCTTATATAATATTTTTTTTCTTATTAAATTATCAATGAATTTGGCTTTAGAAATCTCTGAAGAAAAAGGAAATCCTGTATGGGGATCATTAGTAAAATTTTGACTTAATAAAAGTTCTATATGTTTATCAATTTTTTGAGTTTCTTGCTTCACATCATATAGTAAAGTTTTTCCTTGATTTTCTCCATATTGACCAAGGCTTTTTCCTCCTCCTACAACTAAAGATGATCCATTAAATTGTTCCAAGTTTCTATTTATAACACCTCCAAAACATGTATCTTGATTTTTTTGAGCTGTGTTTATCATTTCAATTTCATATTTATCTAATACTATATCATTAATCGTTTGATGGGTATCAGAGAAAAATTTAAAATTATTGATACCTTGAGTAAACTCTTGAACTGACATAACTTCTATGGTATTTTTTTCAAGCGAATGAATAAGTAAAAAAAAGCCGTAAGTTACAATTATTATTAATAAAGTTATAAATTTTATCATATTATTTTAGTAATTAACTTAAAACGAATTCAGATATGCTAATAAATAAAGTTAAATTTAAAAAATACATGAAATATTTTTATCTACTAGAAATTTTGCAAATTAATAGAATACGATCCATAATGTTTGTCCATATTTTTAATATCTGTATAAACTGTAGATTTAAGTATTTTTTTAAATTCGTTACCATATTTAGTTTTTTCAATAACAGGCACTATTAATCTTCTACATGAATAAGAAATGGAAAAAGATATTGTACCTTGGACTTTAGTAATACGTGATAAAATTCCATATAATTTTGGGTTTAGAAAAACATCGCATGGAACATTCTCAAATTCTACTCGTTCAAATTTACTATTAGGTATTTTGGACATATCATTTTCACTTGTAATAGACGCAAGAATATCGGGATAAATTTTATCTTCTATGTTTAATGTATAATATTGAGCAAGTATATCATCATTTATAAGTTTAGAAGCAGATTGATAAATGTTTATTTTTTGTTTTAGCCTTTCAATATAATTTATCTTATCTTGATTGGTTTGAAAATGAGCACCTGTATAAGGGTTATAATTTAAAGCTCCTTCAACTAGATTATCAATTATTAATTGCATTTCTTTTATTTCTTGATTATGATTAATCAAAATTGTTTTTCCATCATTTTCACCATTAGGACCTGATGTTTTTCCACCACCTACAAGCAATGTACTACCATTAAAATTATTTATTTCTCTACCATTGTCAAATATTCCTCCGAAATTGACATTTTGATTAGAGTGTGCAAGATTAATTAATTCTATTTCATAATTATCAAGATTTTCATGTTTAGTAGTATATTTTTCTCTTTGTAAGAATTTATTATTATCTAAAGCTTGTTTAAACTCTTCTATAGTCATCACACGGTTTAATGGTACCTCAAAAGCACTAGCGTGACTATTAACTATAATATTTATCAAAAATAATAAAAAAATCCTTTGGCTTACCATTTGAATGAACACTATATTTTGATGTAATAAATTAAGCAATACCTAGTTTCTAAAGATCTTTACCTTCAGGATAATTCACTTTAAATATTACAGTTTATAAAATGATTGATATATATATATCTAGTAATAATAACTAAATATAATTATTAATAGCTAATATATAAACTGTTAGTTATATTATGTTAGTGTAGTAACATAATTGTTACTAGTTACTTGAAAGATGCTAGTATTGCAATGATTATTGGAAAAACATTTTTTAAAAAGGTTATTTTATGAAAATAGGTCAGAACATTATTAATAATGCTATTAAGTTTAAAAGAGTATCATATATTAAAGATTCATGTACTGTTTTACAGAATGCTGTACAGTATAAGAAAACAACATTAACTCCATCATTTTATTATACTAAACCCAGTATTAGAATGTATAGTACTAATTCTGTAAATTGCCCAAATAATATGATTATTGATTCATTTTTAGTATCACGTCTAGTTACACGGCAATTTCCACAGTTTAAAAATTTACCTATAAAAGCGGTAGAGCCAGGCGGTTGGGATAATAGGACATTTCGTTTAGGTAATGAGTATCTTGTACGCTTGCCTAGTAATGAAGAATATTCTATACAGGTTGATAAAGAACAAAAATGGCTACCTTATTTAGCTAAATTATTGCCACTAGAGATACCAGAACCAATTGAGCTTGGTAAAGCTGATGATGGATATCCATGGCAATGGTCTATATATAAATGGATTGATGGAGATACAGCTGCAAGTAGTAGGCATACTATAGATCTAAACAGTTTTGCAAAACAACTAGCAAATTTTTTAAAATCTTTGCATTTAATGGATGCATCTAATGGTCCTAATCCTGGAATACATAACTTTCAGAGAGGAGGTGAGTTATCATATTATGATTCTGAGACACGATCTGCTATTACAGAATTAAATACTATAATTAACCCTAAAACAGCTCATATGATTTGGGATGAAGCAATTTCTACAAAATGGCAAAGACCGCCAGTATGGGTACATGGTGATATTAGTGCTGGAAATTTACTTGTAAAAGATGAAGTCTTAAGTGCTGTAATAGATTTTGGTATGTTATCCGTTGGAGATCCAGCATGTGATTTATCTATTGCATGGACTTTTTTTGATAAGGAGAGTCGTGAAGTCTTTAAATCTTGTTTAGAGTTAGATAATGATACTTGGTTACGCGCACGTGGTTGGACTTTATGGAAAGCCTTAATTGTTACTGCTGATTTTTCTAGTACAAATGAAGTTGAAAAAAGAAATGCATCACAAGTATTAAATACTATTTTAACCGAAACTCAGTAAAATATCATTAATATATGTAGTAATATGGAAAAGCAATAAAAGAATTAAAAACAAATGGTCAATGTTAGGCAAATCTAGAGCATAAAAAAGTCAAATATCTCAATAATATGTTGAATCTGATAAATTAGAACTTTATGATAATTCATACAATCAATGTGATAGATTTAGTAATTACAAATGTTACCTTATATAACCAAATTATTTTTTATTTGATTTTTATTCGTAGCAATATACCCTATCTATACACTGAGTTAGCTAAAATAACCTATTAAAATAGTGAACTCGTTAGGACTTAAACCTATTATTGCTTTGTTATGAGTGGAGTGCTATAACCAACTAAGCTACAAGCCCGAAATTTATAATCAGTTATTATTTAAAATTAATCTTATAATTATTACAGAAGAAAGTCTAGAAAGAATTTTAATAATTATATTAATTATTAAGTAGATTTTATAAACTTTAAAACACTAAATTAATTGATTTAGTGTTATGACTTTTAATTCAAAATTTCTTGCTATTTAATCTCAGCAAATATTAAATTTTTTATACTTGATCTTAGTTTAGTCTTCGCTATTTATTTATTAATTCTAAAAAATCTTAACAGAAATTATTATAGAAAAGTAATTATATTTAATATAGAATAAGCTTATTTTACATTGAATATGATTAAAACTATTACAACAGATGTTGCTATTATTGGAGCTGGACCCATTGGTATTTTTAGTACATTCCAAGCAGGAATGCTAGGTATGAAGTCATGTATTATAGATGCTCTTGATACTCCAGGAGGACAATGTAGTATACTTTATCCCGAAAAACCAATATATGACGTACCTGCATATCCAAAAATTTTTGCCCAAGAACTTATTGATAATTTAGTAAAACAAGCAAATCCTTTTAAACCAAAATATTTAATGTCAAGACAAGTAACATTTCTTGATTATAAAAAAGATCATTTTGTACTATTTACTTCTAAAGAAGATGTTATTAAAGCAAAAACTGTTTTAATTGCAGCAGGAGCTGGATCATTTGGTCCTAATAGACCTCCTCTAAAAGGTATAAAATCCTATGAAAACAAATCAGTATTCTACCAAGTATCTAAGATAGAAAGTTTTTTTGGTAAGAATATAGTAATTGCTGGAGGCGGTGATTCTGCTATTGATTGGACAATTTCTTTATCTTCTAAATGTAATGTAAGTCTAGTTCATAGAAGAACAAAATTTAGAGCAGCTCCAGCCAATGTACAAAAAATATATAAGTTAGCAAATCTTGGAAAAATTAATTTAATTACAAATTTTCAACTTTCTGAGTTAAAAGGTAAAAATGGTATACTGGAAGAAGTAATAGTTGAAAATTTTGATGGAAAGAAAAAATATATAAAAGCTGATATATTATTACCTTTTTTTGGTTTATCTCAAAATTTAGGTCCTTTGCTTGATTTTGGCCTAGATACTAAAGCAAACTATATAAAATCTAACTATCCTTATTTTGAAACTAATATTTCAGGGATATATGCGGTAGGTGATATTACAACATATGTAGGAAAATTAAAGCTAATTTTAACAGGTTTCTCAGAAGTATCTTCTGCACTACACCATGCTTATTCCAGAGTATTTAGTGGTAAACCCTTACATTTTGAATACTCAACCTCTAAAATGGCTGATAAAAAATAATTTATACTAGCCTTATATAAATCTGTTTCATCTAATGAAGAAATACCATACTGTTTTTATCAACTAAAATACCAATATATGGTATTTAGACTATTTTTTATTGAAATTATTATTAACTTTTACTAATAAACATTCTATTATAAATTCTTTAAAGAATAATTTTAGCTTCTAATAGTAATTTCTTAAGTACTCTATCTTTACTACTTTCTGGAAAAAGATATTTATACTTAAATAGTATTCTATTTCTTAAACTAAAAGTTAAATTCTTGTTTTCTTTAAATAAATCTAAAAATTTTTCCATAACTATTTTCCCTTATATAATATATTATTAATTAAAAAATATATTTATGAATACGTAAAAAATACTTACTTAATAAAATTCTGTTAGTAAATCAGAAATGTAATAGGATATAATAAAACTCCAACAGATATTTTTAGATTTAGAATATTTGGTATAGATATATGTATAAATTTTTGAAAAATTATATTGCCAACGATAACTACAACACAAAACATGCAACCTAGAAAGAAATAAATTCGTTTGTATAATGTCATTTTATTAACTTACTAATTTTATATGCTAATATATAAGTCATTTTCTTGTTAGTACATTTACTGTATGGGTATAGATTTCTATAGAACATGCTCCTCATGAAATGTGCAAATTGTTAGGGAAACTTCATTGTTTGAATTTACTAAGTATATTTTTTAAATTTGAATAAAATTACATTCAATTGATTGTCTTAGCACTAAAATTCATGACTTTTATTATTATTCTTAATTTAAGAAATATATAGAAAAGGTAGAGCATTTTTCATCTTTACTAACTATTTATAAATCCAAGTTAATTTTCATATAAAATATCAGCATCTTTACCAGTAATTTCAGTATTATCTTTTTACTACAGAAGCAGAATATACTAGAAACCCATTCATATATATATCTAAACTATTATCATTATTACTTTGTTTAAAAACTGGTACTTTAACGGCAAAGGGTAAAGAGGTACACCTACTATAATACATTTTAGGTTGTTGTTTACTCATTATATTAATTTTAAATAGATAATTATTAACTAACTTAACATTAAGTATAACAGAGAAAAACCGACTATAGCTCGTAAAAGAGCTATAAACTGAATAAATATTATTTTTGCCAGAAGGTTGAAATGTAACACAAAAAACTATGGCCTATAAAAGATCAGTTTTTAGAAACGAATAATTCATTAGAAGTAGTTCAGATAGATCTTACTTTAGTTAATACATTTAACCATCAGCCTATATAGGGTGTCCTTGGATAACTATTACTATTGATGTTTATAGCAGCAGATCTATAATTGGATTTTGCCTTACTCTTGAAGCTTCTTCAGCAACTTCTGTTGGCTTATGTTTAGCTCATTCAGTTATATTATATAGATAAATGCCCTTGTTTGGAAAGAATTAGAGCTGAAGTAGAATGGCCAATGTTAGGTAAGACAAAAAGTATTCTTGTAGATAATGGAGCTAAATTTTATAGTGAAGCATTAAAACGAGGGTGAGATGTGTACATACATGGATTAAAAATATCTATAGGCCTGTAGGAAGTACTAATTATGGTAGAATAGTAGTAGAAAAAGAGTAATTGGCACTACAATGAAAATAGTGCATGAACTACCATATACTATTTTTTTTAATATAACTAAACGAGGATAATATAATTCTAAGAAAAGAGCAACATTTATGTCAAGCCACTAAAAGTTGTTAATTATATTTTTGTTGATTTTTAATTTTTTGTAAATTTTCTTTTACATAATAAATTGGAAGATACTTGTAATCTCGATAATTCTGTAAATGATTTAAATACGATATTGAATCTTTAAAAGTATATCTTCCTATACTTACAGTCATATTATTATTTAATTTTTCTAAATCTCTACTTATTATGTTTATATAGTGGTTATAACAGATATTTTGTAAATTGCAAAATATCTTATATATATTAGTATTAGAATACTTTAATTCTTTAAATATTAATTTTTTTGTTTTAATTTTTTTATCTATAATATGATTAATGATTAAGCATAGTGCATTTATACCACCTATATTATCAAAATTATAAGCATCTTCCGCTAATGCAATTAATTTCATATTATCAATTTCTTCTAAAGAGGATAGTGATATTTTATGGTGTTCATAAATATTTAAGTAAATTTTATATTCTTTTTCAACTACTTTTATTACTTCCTCAATATTTTTAGCTTTAGACTTTTTTCTAGTATGTAAAGCAATTAAAGGGTATATATATTTTTTGACTTGAGATGCAACAATTTCATCCATGTATTGGTCTTTTTCTTCATATGTCTTATTTTTAAGTTTTTTTACAAGGCTATTACAATTAAATTTATAATTTAGTTTTAATAATGAATCTAACTGTATTTTTACTGGATGTAAGATACTGTTTTGTCCATCCTCAACAAGTTGCTGAAGTTGTTTATTGATTTCAAATACACTATTATATGGATTAGACAAAATTTTAGTTAATTCAGCATCAGATTTAATACCTTGTATTTGGTTTGCTTTTAGAGCTTTTTTAAGTTGCATTATAATTTTTTCTTTTTTATATTTTTTAGATAATTTAATTAATTTCAATATTCTAGAATTATAGTTTTTTAAACTACATAAATATTCCTGCTCATATAATAATATCTTAATAGCTTGATTTGGAGTTTTAGCTTTTTGTTTTTTTCTAATATATAAATTAAGAATATTATTTATTTGATTTATATCTGCTTTAACTTTTATGGATCTATTTTCTAAACTTTTAGTCATTTTTCATTCCTATCAACTAAAATATTTTTTAGAGACTTTTAAGTGTAAGTATAATATAAAAATATTATTTTTAACATAAACTGTTTTTCCTCCCTAAAATATTACTACTATAAGAGTTATAAAGTAGAGATGTTATACTATTGTAGTGAGAATTAAAAAGATAGGAGCAAAATCATGAGTAGGAAGATAGTACAGAATAAATAATCAACAATCTACGTCAATCAGAAGTACTAATATCACAAGGTAAAACAACAGATGAAGTATGCAGGATTATAGGAATAGGCAATCAGACATATTATCTTTGGAGGAAGGAATATTGGGGTTTGCAAATATCTCAAGTAAAGAAAATAAAGATATTAGATAAATAGAACCAACATTTAAAGCATGTTGTAGCTGATCTAACTTTAGACAGGTTAATTCTAAAAGAAGCAGTTAAGAGAATCTTACAAACTAGGAAATGTATAAATCTAAAAGATCAAATTATGAAGATTGCTTAAGATTATCAGATATAGTGAGCCTTGTAAGTCATTATGGCCGCTATGGCTATCGTCGAATAGCCGCCTTATTAAATGCAGAAGGTTGGTGTGTTAATCATAAAAGGGTTGAGAGAATCTTGAGGGAAGAAGGGCTAAGAATTCCGAAGAAGCATAAAAGAAAGGTCGTTTTTATTTAAATGATGGATCTTGTATAAGACTAAGACCTTACTGGAAAAATCATGTATGGAGTTATGATTTTGTATCGGATCGACTTGCAAATGGTAGGAAGTTTAGGATGCTTAGAGTTATTGATGAATATACTCGCAAATGTTTCCATATACGTAGATAGAAACTTAAAAGCTGATATGAATGAAATGAGATAGATAATATCCAAAAATTCTAATTCTATATATTGCCACGTCGCTTTTCTACTTACAACAATCTTCTGTTATCAGAATCTATACATATAAAAACACTCTACTTAAAATCATCTAAGCCACCCTGAGAAACTAGAGTGTTCAGTGGCAAAAACAAAGGCATTGGAAGATTACTTAGATCATACCACTTCCACCCTATAACTTTTTCAGGCTCCATGTTTACGATTTTTTGATTTTCATCAAAAGAAGCACACATAAAAATTGAGACATAATGTTTTGAGGATTCAATAAAAATATCATTTGTCAAAGACAGAAATTTTGGCTCTTTTATATCAAAACCAGCTTCTTCTTTTACTTCTCTCACTGCACAGTCTTCAAAAGATTCACCGAATTCAAGATGACCACCAGGTAGTCCAAACTCGCCTTCACCATGTGAACTAGTTCTATGACCAAGTAAAAGCTGATTTAAATCGTTAAAAACTAACACACCAATACCAATCTGTGGCCTCATATTACTTTTTTGCATATTATCACTCAACTTTGCTCTATATAATAAAGAATAAAATTCTATTTTCTATTTTTTCTAAACCAATTGCAAACAAATCCTAGGATAGAGTAACCAAAGATAAATCGAGTAGATATGAAGACCATTCAAAACTAGGGGTAAAGAGTTTTTTTGTATTTTATGATACAGACTTTTTTATATTAGATATTGTTTTTTACTTACAGATAGTTCTTTGCTAATCCAATTATAACTTTTATTAGCCTCGAGAAAAATCTTTATTCTTTCAATTTTATATGCTGTTTTTTTATTAGTGCTACAATGCTTCCTACCAAATTTTATACCATTAAGTCTAGCCTTTTCTATCCCAGCTTCAGTCCTTGCATTTATCATACTACGTTCTAATTCAGCAAAAACGCCAGCTATTTGAAAAAATGTTTTACCCAGAGGGGTCAGTTCTATTATTATCTTTAGCGCTTACTGATTCACTATATATTTTTTTACATCCTGCCTTTAATAATTCTTCTTTTTGTAATTCTAAATCCTGATTATTACTGCTTACTCTTGCATATCCAATTTTCATTATTGTACTGCATGTAAGAATATTTTGCTAGGTACAAAAATATTCTAATTTAACTGTACTATAATTACAGTATGATTAAATAATAGGTTAGTCTAAAACATCCTATCTAATTCTATATTGTTTGAATTAAAATTTTTTATGCAATATTTTGAAAAGCTTGATTATCACTAACATGATTCATATTTGGATACCACCTACAGAATGCATCCCTAATCTCGTTATTAAGAGTTGCTATTCTTACTTGAATCATTCTATGAGCACCTTCTTGTGTCCATCTCATTTGCTTTTTTTAACCATTCTTTTGCTAACTGTAGCTCCTACAAAAGATATGGAAATAATATCACCATACTTTCTGCATAATTAGTAATAATAGATTCAAACCATCCTGCTTTTCTATTTTTTCCTTCCTTAGCATGTATGTAATCCCCATCAATACCCAATGTTAGAGCTGAATCCGGAGGAGGGAGTTTATCCCATTCGCTTTCACAACCTTTAATATAACAATGTTACTCTTCTTCTATTTCTAAATCTAATCTTCAAGAATATTTGAGGTTACTCCGTATGATACTAAAGAAGCCCATTTTGTTGGCAAATATTGTAATTCTGGAGAAATTATTTCTGGAAATAATGATAATAAAAGACTAAAACTCTTTTGTTTTTTATTTCTACTGCATGAGCATTTATATAACCTTGGATTTGGTAGTTTAAGTTCACCAAATAACGTCCTATAAATTATCTCTGTAGGTCCCTTGATTTTAAAATCATTCTTACATTGATCGCATGTTTTATTCTTATAGATATATTAAGATACCTGTTGTTGGACGAATTCAAACTGTATATCTTTTAACAATAATTTTGACTCTTCCAATGTTAATCCTAGTGTATCTACAGATAAATCCTTTCTTTTAAATTCTGTAATAGATTTAGTCATTGTAGGAGCACCATAAAAATTTATTTATTTCTCCACGTTTATATTTACTAATATTCAACCAATAAGAAGCTTCTCATAACTCATACATATCAAAAACTTCACTTATCATTTTATCAGAATTTTTATCATCTCCAAAGCTATTAAAAACTTTATTAAAATTTCATCAGCTTTTATTAGCCAATAATCTTTAAGTTTACTAAATCTAAGAGGCCCTCCACATTCTTCATCAGGTGAAGCACCACTACCAGAAATACAAATAGGATAAATTTTCTTGTCCTTCGGAGAGCCAATTCTTTCAAGACGTACCTCAAATTCCCAACCTGCTGTGAAATCATACGTATATAAAAATTTTTCATTTTTTCTAAACCTAAATCCTTCCAGTTTAACATTTGATCCATATGTTTTACAAGTTGAAGGATTCCCTATCATATTGGGAATAGTGTATCTTTTTAGTCCTTTGATAATAAAATTCATTTAAATGGTAATTCATCCAACCCATTAGTATATAAATAACATAGTGTAAATCTTTTAGAGTCATATCACTTTGAATTAAAAATCTACGCCAGATCAATCATTGGACTTATATCTTTAATACGTATTTAAAACTGGTAAATTGAGATATTGTTAGACATTTAAACATCAATTTGTCAATTACATCAAACAAGTTAAACTATATTCTTAATATTATAGATATTTTGTAATATATTTTTTGTATAAGTTAGTCCTTTTTAGCAAAATTTACTTTTGCCCTGGTTTTGAATGGTCTCCGGTATAAACACATACTTTAATAACTTCTTCAAAAATTGATATAATATAACAAAGAAATCCGAATAATCTTAACTCAGCGTAAGAAAAAAGGTAAAATAAATAAAAAAGTTATATAGTAAAGGTATAAACAACTAACCGTGTAGATTAACTGCAAAATGATTTTCTAGCTCTTCTTAATCAATATGGTGTGTGTAAGATGTATTAATCAATTCGTGTTGCATATTGATGATTGTATATAAACGTAGAATAATAAGACTAAATTGTCACTATCATGATTCTTTTTTGTCTGCATTTTGTTTTCAGTTTTACAAGTTTTTTAACAATTAATAATGATTACCATGAATGCCAAAACAAAATTGAATTCGTCGATAATACCAACAAATTTATTGTATAATTTTACCTATACCTCAAGTCTTTTTTTATGTTTACGATTGTAAACGGGTGTGCTATAAGCATCCCATTCAACTATTCAAACGTCTCGAAAGTTTGGCTAGAGTACCAAGAACGGGTTGTTAGAACCAATGGTATCATGGTAGCCCACGCCCTCGTAGAGCATTAATTATATAACCCTTTGATGGGGGAATGGACGGTGGTGGTCTACTACTGACTCTACTGCTTTCTATACACTTCTCTTTAAAGCCAGCTTATCTCATTTTTACCGCTAACACCAACACTTATTGTAGCATTCTTCATTCTTCTAACTCTTACAATGGTTGGCATATTTTTAATCTGTAATCTTTTCTAGATGCACTTGATGCCCCTTTTTAGCAGCAGTTTATAAGTACCTTCATAAGATTGATAAAAATCCATCAATAGCTGGCTTAGGAGTTAGTCTTGCTTCAGGATATCCCTTCCATAAATAATCATCCATGATCATAATTCCTCCAACCTTTAATAATTCCCAAGCTGAAACTATATCAAACATAACATCTTTAGCTATATGTGAACCATCAATATAAATAAAATCAAGCCTTTTTGTTATCGATATGTTTCTTTAAGTTGTATGTAAAACGTTGGTATAAATCTTTTTCATATTCACTATCATGTTCCATTGACCCAAGACAAGTATCAATTGCATAAATAACGCTATCTTTATTTTTACAATAATTTTCAACAATATAAAGAGTTGATCTTCCTTCGTAAGATCCTACCTCTAAACACCTTACCTCTTTTTTATTCTCAAAGGATTTTTTATATTTATTCCAATGTTTTATATTGTCTGAAAACCAGTCAGAAGAAAATTTTGGTTGAGAAATATCTAATGTATTAGCTATACCCGTTTTCCAACTCCCGCACGCAAGTAGAAATAGCGTGCAAAGAAGTATCTTTTTATCTATCATAGTAGAGATTAATTCAATTATTTTAATTTCCCCTTCCAAAGTTCTACTACTAATACTACCAAAAAAATCAAAAGCAAGGACAATAGTATAGCTCGTAATTCTTCTTCTTTTGTCATTTTGATGTAATCAAAATACAACAAGTGCGCTGCAATTTTTCTACTAAAAAAAGCAATGTCCGTGTGCTTAGATTCGTCAAGAATCTCGTTAGATTAGGAAAGTCTTTAATTTTTTTTTCATATTCTGGTTGTTAGTCTCTTAAGAATAATTTTTGAATATATTTCCAGCGACTGACGACTGTCATGGTCTGAGTAAGGTTGGATTACGCCTTTTTTCTTCATTCATGTAAATCAACTACTAACGGTTTTAGACGGTAGTAGTTGATCAATGGTTGAATTTTACTAAAAAGATATTGATTAATTTTACATGCGAATTTAAAAATTTAATGAATGATTTTTTCTAAATTATAGATGAAGATGAATTAGAAACAGAAGATAATTCTAAGGAAAAAGACATAAAACAAAAAATAATCATTACCGATGGATTTAGTAGTTAATTTTTAAAAGATATTTAACTTTGACTCTGGGTTTTAAATAATTTCTATAATTTACTTAAGATAATATCCCCTTGTAATTCTACTTGTTCTTCTTCTAATAAAATATTATCATAATTAAGTTCAAACGTATATCTTTGATGTATGGACTCTCCTATTGTATCAACTTGAGTAAAGCCTAAATTATGTAATATTGATTGAGAGCCTGGGTTATCAACACGCGCAGTAGCTGAAACTTTATTAAAAATTTTACCACCTTCAAATTTATTAGATTCTTCGTTATAGAGTTGATTTACTAAAACCTTTTCATTATATAGTTTTTCACCATATCCCCAAATTAAAGCACCAACATTTTCATATCCTACATATGCCTTTCCTAAGCTCTTTTGATAGTCTTTTCTGAATAAATATGCGGTTGCTATTGGATTTTTTTTAGAATCGTTGGCAATCTCTTCATATCCTACAACAACATCATTTTCTCGATCAGTAATTATAAAAGCAGAAAATGGATAACCGCATGATGTACGAAGCGAGAATGAGTTTACCCTTTCTTCAAATTTTTCTAGGCTTTCAGGTTGGCCAGAACCAAATTTTTCCATTACAATGGGATCTGAAAATGTAACTCTATATAAATCTTTAATCTGATCTGGAAAACTATCAAATCTTGTTTTACTAGTGAATAAAGTTTGAGCAATAAATCTTTCTGTATAGATATATGTTGTACATATATCATTTGCTTCTATATCAGATGATACTTCAAATGTTCCACACTTTTCTCTATATCTCTCTAGTATTGATTCTTTAGATTTTGTCATAATTTCTGCCTATATTTTTATTTTACCATTTCATCTAATATTTCTAGAATTTTTGGAATATTAACATTATAATCGGAAGTCCAGTCAGTACTATTAGGATTTTGTGCATTATGAAATAATGCATAATAATTTTGTGCTCCTTTAATTTGAGCTGTTCTTAAATAACAATTTGGATTGTGAGTAACTGAAAACAATTCAATTACTGTTTTTAGGTTATTTGAAAAAAGCATATTTACTAACCCAAGTCCATGTGGTCCTACAATAATTTCTGCTTCTTCAAATAATTTAGATTGATCAGCTACACTATATTTTCCTGGCATTACTACACTAAACCCTCTTTTTTTCAAATGTTTTATAAGTTCAATTTCATTTAAAACTCTTCTCCTAGATGCATCCGCTCTACTTATATAAATTTTTTTTCCTAGAGGTTTTATTTTTATATTTTTTGAAAAACTTCTTTTTAATTTTGTAATTAGTTTATTCATTAGTTCTATGTTTGGAAAAAATGCATTATTCTCATGGATAGGAGATGGTATAATAAGTTCACTAAATTTTTCAAAGCTAAAACAATTGGTTGGTATAATATTAGGGTTTTCAAATGCTTTTAAAACATCAGTATTTTGTCTGGAAGAATATGAAAGGTTAAGTTTATAATCAAAAGTGTTATTTATTAGTAAAAGACCTGGTAATGGCTCCATTATAATATGATATAAATTCCAATCTCCATGAAAAAATATAGTTTTATTCTTTATTTCAGGTAGTTTCATTGAATCCTTAATAGAATAAATATTCTTATTTTTTTCATTATAAAAAATATTTTCTTTTTCTAGTAACTTTGGAAAAATATTGTCAAACTTACCATTTCCTCTTCCCATTAATGTATAAAACCCATTTTTAAAAACAAAAAACCTTCTTGTATCTTCTCCAAGAAAGACTACAGCATTTTGAATTGTATAAAGATACAGAGGAGGAGTTATATATTCTTCTGAAAAATAATAGAAAGGCATTTTTTCCCCATCATTAATATCGAGTTCTTTCAAAGATTTATTAGAAAAATTTAGTATATGAACATTTGTACCCGGATTTACTTTTCTAGCAGAAGAAATTATTACTTTTTGAAATTTCATTTTATTGATTAGAGATTTTTCATCTTTAGGATCGATCCATTTATATAACTTTAATTTATTGGAGGAAAAATATTTTTTACACTCAATTATTCTATTAATAAATGGGTATTTTAAACATATATTTATTGTTTTACCCCCCCCCCCCCCATTGGTAAAATTACCAGTATAGAAAGTATAAATACTCCTAATGCTAATAAAGAAATTGTAATATAACTTTTTTTCATTTTGATTTTAAAACTTTTGATTATTTAATCTTTGTCTTGTAATCTATAAGGACTTCATTAATAGTACGCCAAGTCTGTCTAGTTTCAATAGCGTTTGATTCTATAAGGCCAGATGCAATAATTAAAGACTTCCATAAGGCCCATGCACGCCCACGAGACCAAGTACCTTCGTCTAAAGGAAGCATTTCGCGAAAAGTTTCACGGCTTCTTTCTCCAAAAAATTTCCAAGCAATTACTAGATCACAAGCCGGATCGCCAACTCCAAGTCC
The DNA here is from genome assembly GCA_045106605.1 of Rickettsiaceae bacterium. Lineage (GTDB taxonomy): Bacteria > Pseudomonadota > Alphaproteobacteria > Rickettsiales > Rickettsiaceae > Megaera_A. The sequence goes on from JBGCEV010000028.1 coordinate 18,702, forward strand.
TCCAAAATCAATTACAGCACTCAACTTTCCTTTTTGTGTAAGAAGGTTTGCAGCACTAATATCCCCATGAACCCATACTGGAGGATGTTTCCAAGTAGTATCAATTGCTTCTTCCCAAATCTCTGTAGCAACATTGAAGTCAATTTTGTCCTTCAGAATATCAATCGCTTGTTTTGTTTGGATATCATAAGTTGTAAGTCCTGATATATGTGAAAAATTATGTGATTTAGGAATGGGACCACCAATTGTATTTATTTTTTGTAGAGCAATAATAAATTGTGCAAGGTCTGTTACAAAATCATTAAGATTAGTTATTTGTGCAGAGTCAGCAGTTTCACCTTCTAACCAACGATAAATAGACCATCTCCATGGGTATCCCTCTCCTGGTTCTCCCATCTCTAAAGGTTCTGGGATAGGAAGGGGTAATAACGGTGCTAATTTGGGTAGCCATTGTTGCTCTTTTTCTACTTGTATTGTGTATCTTTCAGCACTAGGCATACGCACCAGCATTTCATCACCTAAATGAAATGTTCGGTTATCCCACCCTCCAACTGCAACTGGTCTAATAGGTAAATTTTTCCATTGAGGGAACTGGTTTAATATCAAATTTTTTACAAGAGCAGAATCTATAATTAATTTATTATTATCTATTTCTTGTGCCAAAACTAATTTATTTGTCTCATTTAATACCTTGCAAGAAGAATTTATATTTTTAGGTAATTTAGTAGAAAAACTTCTTGATTGTAAAAGTTTAGTAGACCCTAATTTAGTTATATTAGGCATTTTTTCCGATAATAATCTAGTAATTTTCATATTCAACCTCTTTTCAGTTGTATTAAACTCTTAAGTTATTTTGGTTTTATTATTTGTTTCCAGTATTTCTGTTCTAAATTTTTGTGTTCTAGATCTGCATTATTTTGATTTATTTGTAAAGTACTCATAACTTCTGGAAAAAATTCATTTTTAGTTGGTTTATCAGTTAGTGAATTAACAAAACTTTTTATAGAACGCATACCACGATGAACATGGTCTCTATCCATAAAAGCTAACCTTAATGAAAATCCATATGGATCTAATATTTTAAAAGCATGTAAAGTAGATATATCATATGTTCTATTAAGAGCATGCGAAAAAATTTCAGAGTTATACATACGTATATTTGAAAAATATTTATTCTGTAGATTAGATACATCAACTTTCATTTGCATTCCTGCGAGAGGTTTATATAAAACTCTCACACCATCTATTCCATTTGTATAATAAGGTGTTAATTCATATCTTATTTTTTCTTTTAAATCACTATCAATCATAGGACTATTAATCCCTTCAATATAAGCTATCATCAAGTTCATATTAAAACGCAACCTTTTCGCATTATTATATTTGTATCTTTTTCGTTCTTGAACAGAAGTATTTATCAAAGCACGTGTTACCTCAAATGGTAAATCACCAATTTCACCTAAGGGAGCATAAAGTTCTTCAGAATAAATTTGGAAAAAATTATTAATACTATTTTTTTTGCTTAATATAGTAAAACCAATGCGCGCACGTTCCAGACCATAGACTTTTGAACCTGTATATAATATAGCAAATTGATGATAGTCTTGGTTAAAACATAGTTTTAATATATCTGGAAAAGATTGTTTATCACTTAATTCCATTCCATAATGGGTATAATCCATAATTAAAAATAAATTCTTTAACTTGCATAAAGCTATAATATCATTTAGTTCTTTTTCTGTATAAATTGCACCTGCAAGTGTTTTTATTTCCAAAAGCAAGGTCTTAGAATTTGGATACATATCTATATATTTTTTAAGACTTTCTAAATTTAACTTTTCTCCTTTATCTCGATCCATATCAACTAGATGAATTTTATAAGGAGCAGGTTTCATAGTTCCTAGTTTGTTTACAGTAAGACCATATGATCCATAAGGAGCAAACAGACCATTATTATTCAATTGGTTATAAATTACTCTTCCTAATCTCATGAGTCCTTCATGGGAACCTAAGCAAAAGGAAACATTTAAATTGTCTAACATTTCATGTTTTTTTATAATCTGTTCTTCATACAAAAAGTTCTTTAATTCTGCCTCTGAAATGTATGTTGTAGTTGCTTTGTCAGTACGATATCCTTTAAAATCTTCCAGATTAATCATATTAAGATCTTTAAGAGTAAGAAAAGAAGTATTACTACCACCAGTACAAAGTTGTAATCCTTTTCCAAAATACTGATGCCAAAGATTTCTAGATCTTTCCATGTCTACTGTAGCAAAGTAATTAAGTCTAGGGATAAATCTTTTTGGATTTTCTGAAATAATTCTTGAAAGTTGTAATAATCCTCTTTTATGCCTCATATTTCTTGTTATTTCATAACTCTTAGCTTCCTCTGTTTTCTGTTTCAAATGATTATTATTTATAACATATCCTATATGTTCAAGAGTTTTTACCATTTGGTTAGACTTAACATTATCTACACTAACTTTATCAAAGTTAGATATCTGAAAAGCATAATCAGTTAAAACAGAAAAAACATCACCTTCAATTTTCTTTTCCGTATGCTCAGAAAAGAGATAACAGTATATTTTTGGATTAATTTTACCATTTTTTTCATTTTCACTCTCAATAAGAAACCCAGCAACTCCTAAAAATGTTTGATTAGAAGAGTATATCTCATAAAAACCAAGCTTATAATTTTTTAAATTTGATGAAAACTTCTTAATTAGGTTGTTTAATTCATATTCGTAATTTACTTCATTTTTTTCTATTCCAATAGAATTACTTAAAATAACAATGTCTTCTCTATTTAACAAACCTCTTAACTTATCTTTATTAGAAACTGGAACCATATAGCATGCTCCGTAATATTCATTTAAAAACTCTATATTACTTATACTACTACTATTTATAGTATAACCCATTGAATTATTATTACATAAAGGATTTAAGAGCAGTAAAATAAAGATTATAAGTTTTATTTTTTTGTTATTTAGCATATTAATTAATATATATATAATTAAGCAGTTCTATACTATAGAATAGAAAAAACATTTTATTAATAAAACTTAAAAAAGCAATCCAAGAAAAAATCTGAGTTATAGTGTGATAAATTAGAGTTAGTACAAGCAGAGTCTAAAGAACAGAAGCGAGAGCAGCAGCCTTGAATTTTTTAAAGGAGAAAGCTAGATTACTAAGGATTCACAGTAGTTAGTTTTACAACATATAGGTTTTTATTAACAGATGCGACAGAGTTCTACTTGCCTTATATTCATAATAAATTTAGTGTTTTTTCTATTATGCTTACTTGGTCTTTGAGTAGTTGTGCTGCTAATATCTCTCTGGCTGTTAAGTTAATGCCAAATTCCTGATTTACCTTACGTACAAGTGTAATAATGGTTAAAGAATCACCTCCTGATAAAAAGAAGTCCGAATTTTCGTAGATGCTATTATTACGTAGAATTGAAATCCAAATATCTATTAATCTGTTAGTTATAGTACTAGCATTTTTATTTTCAGCTTCGATATCGTCTATTATTTCAAGATCTTTATTCTTCTTTTGGTCAGATAAGTTACTACTTATTTCTGAGGCAATCCATTTAGGGCCATAGAATTGGTAAGTTGGAATGTGAAGCATTTTCCCCTTTTTTGTATTGGGAAGACTTATTGGTAGTCCTATGCTGTTTAAAAGTATTAGTTGCTGATTTATATCATTTGTGGTGGTATTAATTCCATCACATAAAAGAGATATCGTATTTAAATTGTGTGCTTTAGCCATAGACCCAAGTACTTTACCAGGTCCAATTTCTATACAAAATACATTAGGAAGTTTTGCTAATTGATCCAAGGATTTTTTAAATTGTACAGTACTAACTGCATGTTTTAAAAAATATTCGGCATTTATTTTCTTTTCAGTGTTTAAGATTTTTCCATCTAAATTTAGGATAATAGGAGTTTTAGCTGTAGAAATAGATATTTTATTTAACAATGAATCCATAGATGGTAATGCCATTCTCATCAATTCAGAATGAAACGGGCGATTGGATTTTAGAATTTTTGTAAATTTTGTATTTCCAGTAAATTTGAGGAATTGTTTTATTTGTGATGTTGTACCTGAGATAACAGATGCTTTTTCTGTGTTGAGTGCAGCTATACTAACATCAATATTTGAATCTATTATCATTTTTTCTAGCTCTTCTTTTTCGCAATCCAGGTGTAACATTAATCCTTCACTGCATTTTTGCATAGCCTGTCCTCTTACTAATACTAGTTTTATAGCATCTTCCAAGGTTAATATTTCAGAAATGCACATAGAGGTAAATTCTCCAAGACTATGTCCTAGTAAAAATGATGGTGTAATCCCTAAATCTATCAAGCATTTTGCTATAGAATATTCTAAAATAAATAAAGATGGTTGAGCTAATTCTGTCTGATTTAATTTATTTTCAGGAAAAGAGATATCAAATAATGCAGATCTTATAGTTTCTTGTATATCTGTGTCACACAACTTTAGGCATAACTCAATATTTTCTTTAAAATTTGGTATTGTAACAAATGGAAGGGCCATACCTGGATATTGTGTACCTTGACCAGGAAATAAAAAGATTATATTACAGGATGTCGGATTTACTGTATCGTTATAAAATAAACTAGTTTTAGTTTTGAGTTTTTTTATTATCTCTTTTTTGTTATGTCCACAAACTGTGAGATTCTTTTTCAAATGCTCCTTACCTTCGCGAATCGTGTATATTAAATCATTTAAATCAGGGTCATTATTAATAAGATATTCGACCATAGATTGACGTAATCTTTCAAGACTATCAGTATCATTTGCAGAAAAAGATAGGCCATATAGTTTAGGTTCTGTGATAACGGATTTATATGTTTTAGTTAAAGTATTTAGTGGTGCTTTGCCTACTATAACATGAGCATTTGTTCCTCCTATACCAAATGAATTAATACAAGCAATCTCAATTTCTTGTTTATTATTAAGATCATTTGGTATATATAGAGGGGAATTATTATATTCACTTAAGTAAGGGTTTGGAGATTCAAAGTTTGCAAGCTTCGGTATGTGAGATGTTTTTAAAATCATCATCGTCTTAATAAGAGATGCAAGGCCGGCAGCTGCATCTAAATGACCTATATTTGCTTTAACTGATCCTATAGCAATCTGATGAGTTTTTGCCCCTAGTTTTTTATAAGCTTCCGATGTAGAGCTCCATTCTATCGGATCCCCTATTATTGTGCCTGTTCCATGCATTTCTATATGGGATATTTTTGTAACATCAATACATGCATTTTCTACTGCGTTTATTATAACATTTGTTTGTCCAGTAATAGAAGGCGCAAAATAACCGGCTTTAGCTGATCCATCGTTGTTAATTGAGCTACCTAAAATAACTGCATGGGGCTCAACATCATGTTTTTGAATATCTTCTAAACGTTTTAATACGACACATGCTACACCCGATCCTTCTAACACACCATCTGCTTTTGCATCAAATGGTCTACACTTTCCACTTTTGGAGTATATACCTCCATCTTGGTATATGTATCCACCTTGAGGAAAAGGTATTGCTGCAGCAACTACAAGAGCTAAATCACATTCTTTATTAATTAGAGACTGTCTTGCTAAATGTAGACCTCCTAACGAGGAGGAGCAGGCAGTCTGAATGGCAACTGCTGGTCCCGTTAGGTTTAATTTATAGGAGATAAGACTTGCCATAAAATCTTGTTCGTTACCATGTATTATTTGTTCTAAAATATCAGGTTCATATGGTCCATTATATAGTAAGTTATACATATAATTACTAGTACTGGTGGACGCGAAGACTCCTGTGATTGGTCGAGTAGATTTTTTCCCATATCCCGCATCTTCGAGAGCGGACCATGAAGACTCTAGCATCAGACGATACTGGGGATCCATGACCTCAGCGTCTCTGTTATTTACTCCAAATAACATATTATCAAATCTTAAAATATCATCTAAGTTACCACGAATTGGAATATAATCATTTCTCAAGTAATGTGATTCTGGTACGTAATTTTCTTTCAGTTCTGCATTACTATATTTGTGTGTTAATATTCTGCCTTGAGCTATATCATTCCACCATGTGTTTATGTCTTTTTCTCCTGAAAGTTTTGCTGACATACCTATCACTGCTATGTCTTTAGAAATGTCTCGCATAATTATTACTCACGATTTCAAGTTTTTACAATCACAATTATTTAAACTATTACTTACTTCAAAGATATTATAGTCAACTCTGAGCAGTCAAGATCAAACTTTTTATTAGTATTAGTTTTAATTTATTGTATCAGAAGTCACTACTAAATAATGTATTGCATAGTGGTAATAAGAGTCGTAACTATTTAATATAAAAACTCAAAATATTATTACACCTATAGTTGTAAATTTGTAACATATTAAGTTACCGATTATTGAGTATGCGGTAAAGGATAAAATGTTTATTAATTTTTATATGATCTAATAATCTAAATTTTAGTGAACAATAGGGATACTGTCTATTATTTTATACTTACTGTAACTATTTATTGAAAGCCAAAAAAACTATGTTTGAATAAGTAATGGGATTGTAAATTAAAAATAAAAAGTTATCACATACTATAAATTATTGTAGACATAAATAATTTTTATCACGATTATTAATATTATATACAAAATTGTAGGTTTAATATTAAACTGCGTGAGATTTAATAAGGGTTGAATAAGAATGCAAATTAACAGTGATTTTCTAGATAATAGAATTAGCTTTAGTGACTTATTTTTAGTTGATTTTACAACTACCAAGCCCGATCCAGTGTTTGTAGATAACATTCAATCTTTTGGTTATCAACACGTAAAGGAAGTAGAACATAGGTTTCTCTCTCATGGTTTTAGTATTATTGAGATTACATCTCCTATAAATAAAGAAGTAGTTTTAGAATTAGCTAAGCTACTAAACTTAGGAAAAATTTTCATTCCACCCCTGTACAAAAAAGGACAATACGTGGCCGATGGTGGAGTAAGTATGATCAAAAGCGTAGATAGTAATAAAGATATGAGTCATAAATCATTTCAAAGTGAAATCGGTATAGACTTTCACTGTGATGGTACTTTGCAGCCAATAGGTTATGTTGCAACAAGTCTTTTAGCCTGCAAATCTCCTGCATATGAAGGTGGTGATAGTATCCTGTTTAATGCAACTGCTGCATACAGTGAACTTTTAGAGCAAGATAGGGAAGCTGCAATTTCAATGTCAACAAATTGTTCTTTAGTGCGTCAAGCTAATTTAAATGGCTGTAGCGATATGAATATTGGTCCAGTATTTGCATTTAAAGATAATGAGCTTGTTTGTGCTTATTCTATTACAAAGACAGATAGTTTTGTAGCATCTTATAATTCAGATATTAAAGCTATTGAGCGTGCTATGGAATTTATGAAACAAGCCTCTATGCCTGGAAGTAAATATTACTATCAACTTCAGTTGAAAGAAGGACAAATACTTATTTTTGCAAATTCTAAAATATCTCATGGGAGACTTCCTTACAAAAATACTGACAAAATAACTAGATGTATGTTTAGAGCACTGTTCTTAAACAAAGTGAGTAGTAGTATGAATGAAAATTCATTTAACCAATTAAAAAGTAGTAAATCAAAGGAGAAAATAATGAATAATAAAACATCAGATCTTAGTCATAATGAAGCAATTGCTGCCTGGTGGAAATTTTCAAAAGGAGAAAATAATTTATATAAAGATACCTTTAGTGATTTTAATAATTTCTATGTGAATGGTGGAGAAATTAGAACAGTGAAGGGGCCATTAGAAGGTGGAGTTGGTGTAAAGCTTAATGGCGTATCTCAATGGCTACACAATGAGAAAGCGATTTTAGATACAGAAGAAAGCTATACTGTTGCTGCATGGGTGCGTATTGATAGTGATACAATGGGTAGTGATTTAAAATTTAAAGAAGGAGAACATGCGTTTACAGCAGTAAGTCAGGATGCATTGACGCATAGTGCCTTTTATCTTGGAGTTAGAGAAGTGACCACTAAAGCGTCTGATGGTTTGTATCAACAATCCATAAGATGGAATTTTACAGTTGCTCCAATAGATGGAAGTGAAACTGGTGCTGTAGAGTGGCAACATGTATATACGAATTCAAAACTTGATTATTCTGTTATGGATGAATGGTTTTTATTGGTAGGTGTATGTGATGCTAAGTCACGTAAAATTAGTATTTATGTGCTTAACAATAAAGAAGCTAACACTATATCTATGCCTAAAGAGTTAATTTTGTTGCCTACTGATAGAGGTGTTCAAGTTGGAAAAGGTAAGTGGTTGTCACGAAATGTAGATTTTTGGCCTGGCAGTGTTGGTCCAATTAAACTCTTTTCTAAAGCATTAACAAAAGAAGAGATAGATGGATTAGCTAAAGAAAACAGTTTATAGAGGAGGATAGTGTTGATTGTATGAAATCACTCTCAGTTTTAGATCCAAACTTACTTTTGGAACCATCCTTTCATCAAGGGCATGATAAGTATAAATTATGGGAATATATGAGAGAAAATTGTCCAATATATAAGCATTGCCACGATGATTTTCCAACATTTTATTCTATTACTCGCTATGAGGATATAAAGAAGGTATACCAAAATCATCATTTGTTTAGTTCAAAAAAAGGTGTACTAATGCGTACTTTAAAACAAGGAGAAGATCCTGGCTCTAATCTGACTTTAGCTTTGACAGATCCACCTAAGCATCGTCAACTACGCAATATTGCTAAATCTTGGTTTTCAGCAAGTTATGTCAAGAGTATAGAATCTAAGGTGACCGAAAAAATAAAAAGCATGTTATTAGCAGCATCTTCAGATGGTGGCTGTGATTTTACACAAGACATTACGTCTCCTTTAACATTATCTATTACTTGTTCTATTTTAGGTGTACCAGAATCAGAGCATCTTAATGTGCTAAAATGGTGCCATGATGCATTTACCAACGGAGTTTCATTAATTAACAACAAAGACTTTATGATTTTTATGGGTGAATTCATGGAATATAAAAGATTACATCCAGAAAATGACTTGGCAAGTGCTATAATACATGGATTTATTGATGACCGTAATCTTACAGAAAGAGAAATACTATTAAATTTTGAAAATTTAATAGGAGCTACTGAGAATGCTTCTTTATCTTTATCATCTGGAATTCTTGCGTTGATACAAAATGAAGAGAGTATGGTGTTGCTAAAAAAAGAACGGGAATTGATACCACTTGCAATAGAAGAGATGCTTCGTTGGGCTTCAAGTGCTAGTCATAGTATGAGAACCGTAACAGAAGATACTGTATTTGGTGGGGTCAAGTTTGAAGTTGGCAGTAAGGTTGTATTATGGCTACCGTCAGCCAACAGAGATCCAGAAATTTTTGATCAACCTTTCTTCTTTAATATCTGTAGGATGCCAAACAATCATATTGCTCTAGGATATGGAGAGCATTTTTGTATAGGAAATATTTTAGGAAAAATGCAAGCTAGAGTATTACTTAATGAAATGCTAGATTCTAATATAAAGCTTTCATTGGAATCCGAACCGAGCTTTTTATCTTCTATATATGTCAATGGTCCTGAATATTTTCCAGTTATAGTGCAAAGATAATAACCAATATGATTTTCTAGAAATTCAATAACCAGCTAAAGTTCTGGTTATTGAATAAAAGATTACTATAAATAATAAGTCTTATGTTATTTTTTTTATTAGTTGTTTATGAATTAACATGTTAGTAACAACTAAGCCTTTATCATAACGTACAAATTTTCCACCTGCTTCTTTCAATATAAGAGTTGCAGCTGCCCAGTCCCAATAAGACAAGTCACTTTCAAAGAAAGCATCAAATCTTCCATTTGCTACCCAACATATGTCTAATGCTGAGCTACCTGTACTTCTAATATCTTTTATATGACTTACTAATTTAGCTAGTGTACTAATTTGTCCATTTCTATTATTAATATTATAAGATAATTCTGTTGCAATTAGTGAGTCATGTAAATGATTGGTATTACTAATTTTTATAGGATAATTATTTAATTTAGCTCCAGATCCTAAGACAGATGTAAAAAGTTCATTCCTAAAAACATCATATACTACACCAGTTATTGTTATCCATCTCGAGTCAATCAACTGCTCGCATGCTATACTAATGCACCAGTGAGGAATGTTATGCAAAAAATTCATAGTACCATCTATAGGGTCAACAATCCAACGTATACCGCTTTGTGAATCTATAGTTCCACTTTCTTCTCCTATAATTCCATCTTTTGGTCTTATTTGTTTAATAATAGATTTTATAGTATTTTCTATATTTAAATCTAAAGAACTTGAGGGATTAGTGTGATTAGTATACTCAAATGAAAACTTTTCTTTTTGATTTAATTTCTTTGTGCATTCCTTTATTGCATGAATAGATATATTCATAAATTCCATAATATTTTGTCATTTTATTATACACATTAGTCTAATTTATCAACTATAGGTTGATTTATATTCAAGTCTACTATAAACTGCGTAAAGGGTTTTATTTTTAAATTCTTTAATTGTTTGTTTGGTTATTTTAGTTAATGAATTACAGTAAAACAAATGCTGCAAATAGTACTGCAGTTTTAATACCCAGAACTACTTTGTATGCAAGTATTTTGGGTCATGGATTGGAGATGTATGATTTTACTTTGTATGGAGCATTGATATATATATTATCTGAATCCTATTTTTCGTTTTCTTCTTCATCGTTTTATTTAGCTCTGTTGTCGTTGTCTACAGGATATTTGGCAAGGCCTTTTGGAGCCTTATTAATAGGTTATATGTCTGATTTATATGGTAGAAAAAGAGCATTAATCTTTACTATTTTTTGTGCTTCACTTGCAACAGGTGCAATAGGTTTATGCCCCGAGTACAAAAATGTAGGCGTATTTGCTCCAATAACACTTGTGTGTGCACGTTTGTTACAAGGGCTTTGCGCTGGCGCAGAAACATCTAACTCATCTGTGTTTTTGATAGAACATTGTAGTGTTAATAATACTACATTTGGAAGCGCGATGGTTTTTTTATCTGGAGGATTAGGATGTATAGTTGCTTTAATAGCTAGCTTTATTTGTTTAAAAATAGAGTATTCTTGGGGTTGGAGAGTACCTTTTATAGTAGGAATGATAGCTGGATTGTTTGTTCTATATCTTCGGTTAAAAGTAAATGAAAGTATAATATATAAAACCTCGGAACAAAGTATACAAAAGACAAAATTGTATGAATTATGTGCTCTAATAAAAGCTTATAGTAAAACTATGTTGAGTACTGTTGTATGTGGTGCATTATCAGGTATTACATCAACCACTATAGTTGTTTTCGCTAACCTTTTTTTACAAAGGCAACATGGTGAATCGTCTATGACGTCTATTGTAGTTTCTATATATGGATTAGCTGCTTTTTTATTGTCATGTTTTTTTTGTAGTAAAATTACTTCTAACATTTTTAGAAAAAAGATTATTAATATATCTTTACTAGGTATAGCAATCTGGTCATTGCCTTATTTTTTGCTTTTAAATAAAAATATATTTTTTTATATCATTTTAGCACAAGTAGTATTAGGTATATTTGCAGGTGCATTTATTTCGACTGTAAAGGCTTTTCTAATAGAACAATTTCCTGCTTATATTAGGTGTACTATGGTAAGTTTTAGTTATAATGTAGGATACGCCATTACATCTGGAATATATATATTACTATCGTTTTGGTTAATTAATCTAACTGGCTGCAATATTATACCTTTTATAGTGTTATGTATATTTGCATTATTGATGCGATTAGTAATTTTTAATAATTTGTCTGTGAGTTGATATATGAATAAAAGTATTAAAATATCAAAACCTCCTTCTTATGATAGAGAACTAGCTCTTCATATAGATTATATAATTAGAAAATTACCATCACCTCTAACTTTAGATTTAATACCAGTCAGTAGAAAGTTAAGTGCAGATAGTATGATCTCGAATGAAAAACTCAGTAATGGAGGAGTTTTTGATATCAGAGAGCTTAAAATAGAAAGCTATGATAAAAAATTCATGTTAAATATCTTAATTTGTTTGCCAACAGAAGCTAAGGGTCCATACCCTGTAATGTATCATATACATGGTGGTGGTATGGTATCAGGAAGTTACCGATCTTTAGAATTAGTTTGTGACTTATATCGAGCAAGAAAAGTGCAAATGGCAGTTGTTTCTGTGGACTATAGACTAGCCCCAGAAAATCAATATCCTATTCCTTTGGAAGATTGTTATTATGGATTAAAGTGGGTTGAAAGTAATGCAAGTAAATATAATTTATTGAATGATAAAATTATATTGAGTGGTAATAGCGCTGGTGGTGGTCTAGCAGCAGCTTTATCACTGCTTGCTAGAGATCGTAAAGGTCCAAAAATACTAGCACAAATGCTACAGTGTCCAATGCTTAATGATATGTGCAATACATATTCTGCAAAGCAGCATATGTTAACTGGAGTATGGAATACAGTTTCCAATAAAACTGGATGGGATGCGTTATTAGGAAAGAATAGGGGGAGCAAAGATATAAGTTACTATGCAGCACCTTGTAGAGCAAAAGAGTTATATAATTTGCCAAACACGTTTATTGATGTTGGATCAGTAGAATCGCTAAGAGATGAAGCTATAGAATTTGCAAATAAGATATGGCAATCAGGTGGTAATGCTGAACTTCACGTATGGGGAGGAGCATTTCACAGTTTTGATCAGTGGGTGCCAAGCGCTATTGTATCTAAAACCGCAAATAAGGCTAGAATAGAATGGTTAAAACGTATGTTAAGTTAATAAAAGTAAAAGGAGAAATAAAATATCATGATTATTAAAGTATTTTCTTCAATAATACTATTGGTTTGTATAGCATTGTTTGTTTTTTATAAAAAAAATGAACATCCTATCACAATTGATAGCATAACAATTGATAAAGTGAGGGGGGATAATGACAAGTCATCCTTTTCTTTTATGGTCAATTTAAATACAGGTTCAATCAATATACCAGAGTGGAAGTTAGGTTTCTATATTGTAGGTGCTTCTTTACATAAAGATCCAGATATTAATTTTAATCCAAATTTGGAGATGAAGATATGCGACAATAAAGACTTTTGTGGGGATCTTGAGTATGTAGTATCTAAAGATATTAAATCCCCAGACCTGAGTCATGGGTATACTACCATATTGAAACCTAAATCTAATTATCCACTTGTGCAAAACAACAAATATACCATAAAAATATTACATATTAACCAATGGGGTGGGTGGACTGTTTCTTATTTTCCTCAGAATTTTTTTATTATTATACAAAGTTCTGATGGATCTAAAGAAGAAGTAAAAAGTTTATATACAGACTTTAATATGTATACTGTACCACAATATGACCATAATATAACAAGACAAAAAATAAATAAGCGCAATTTTGATAATTGGAATACAAGTTCTTCTGAAAGTTATGAGCCAAAGCATTTGTCTATAGTACCCTTACCAGTGTCTTTAAATTTTACAAGTAGTAATAAAACTTATATAAATTTAGGTAAATTAGAAATCAATTATTCATTAGATATAAATGACAAGTTTAAAGATTGGGTAAGTAATGAAATAGAGGTTATAAACTCAATTTTACCTGAAACTAGAAGTTATAAAAAAACGCTTATCGAAGTTAATAAAGTTATTAATGAATTTGAATTAAATAATAATCCTGAAGGTTATAAAATAGAAATAAAAGATGATAGTATAAATATTGAAGTGATACACGAAGCAGGAATATATTATGCAATAGAAACTTTAAAGCAAATAGTATTTCAGTATCATGATTCTCTATCTATACCAACTCTTAAAATAATTGATTATCCAAAGTTTAAGTATAGGGGAATTTTCTTGGATCTAGCTAGACATTATTTTACATTAGAAGAGATAAAATCTTTTATACATATTATGGGAGCTCATAAGCTCAATACTCTACACCTTCATTTCTCCGATGATGAAGCATTTAGATTGGATATACCTTTTTATCCGGCATTAAAAAATTTAGGTAGCAAAAGGGGTTATGGACTAAAAATGGGTCCATCTATGTTATCTCAAAAGAATCTATACAGGAAGCAAGAAAAGTCGGAATGGACAAAACCATTTGAAGTTTATGGATATAGTTATACAACTGAAGATATTCGTGAGATTATACGCTATGCAAATTTACACCAAATTACAGTTATCCCAGAAATAGATATTCCAGGACACTCCAGAGCAATAATAAAAGCTTTGCCGGAAATTTTTATTGATGATGACAACTCCAAGTATATTTCAGCACAGGGTTATACAGATAATACTATACCAGTATGCCAATATAATGCAAAGACTGAGATAGGTAAATATTATACAAATGTAATCAATGAAATTATAGCATATATTGCTACGCTATTTAATAATCAAGATACTCTTTATACTCTTGCAGGCGAGGTTAGTATAGGTGGTGATGAAGTCAGTGAGACGGCATGGAAAGTATCTGATACTTGTAATAGTATATTCGATCTACGAGAACTAACTTCCTTAGAAAAATCTCATAAATTTTTTAAAGATATCTCAAGAGCAAATAATCAAATAATAATTTCTGGTTGGCAACAGTTTGTACAAAGTAATGGCATAAAATTAGGTAATTATGCTACTGCTCCTAATAGAGTTGGACATGTGTGGGTATGGAGTTCAAGTGATCTTGGAACAAAACAGGCTACAAATTTAATAAAAAATCAATACCCAACAGTAATTTCATTTTCAGATAAACTATATTTTGATATAACTTATACACCAGAAATTACAGAACCTGGCCTTTCCTGGTCTGCTAGCTATAGTGATACATATTCTGCACTGTCTGTATTGAAAGAGTTAAATAAATTTTTATATAAGTTATCAACAGCTGAAAAAAAATATCTTTTAGGTCTAGAGGGTGCTGTATGGTCTGAAAATATACCAGACTATGATCAATTAATTTATATGACAATCCCTAAAATGGCAGGATTATCAGAAGCATCTTGGTCTGTAAATGAAGGAACAGCAAACCAAGATCAAAAAATACATTGGAAAAGCTTGGCTCGGCGTCTTGGATGTGGAAAAAATGGATTTCTATATTATTTATCCTACATGTACGGTTTGAAGTACAGAGGGTATCCTGGTGGAATTCAATTAGAAGTCCCAAGTGGAGTAGTAGGAGTATGTAATTAATTAATATTTGAGAGAATTCAAATGTTCTAAAAACAACCTTGCTATACTGTTTATTAAATTTCTTGGAATAATTTCTTGGTAAGACATTATGAGCTCCATAGATCCATCTTCTTGAGGCCAGATTTCTGCATGAAGCTCAAACGGTAAATTGAAGTATGATTGGCGTATAAAATTGACTTTAAGATTTTTTAAGTGCATTAGAGGGGGCGGATTATCTTGTAATGCAAATAGTACTTGAGAAAGTACACTAATATCTTTGCCTTCTTTATATATACCAGCCATTGTATCCATAACAGATATATCTTGGTTTTTCATCGAGTATTGTATTTCTTGTACAATATTGTTGAAACCATCTTCATCTTCAAAACATTTAGAGTTAAGGGATACGTATACCATATTGATATAGCATCCAATTCTTTTATTAGTGTGGGATATATCTCTTTGTCTTACTGGTATACCTACACATATATTTTGATTTCTAGTTACAAGAGATAGTGCCTTAGTCCAACAATGAAATAGTACATTAAACTTTGTAGAACAACATATTTTCGCTATTTTATCAATTTTAGATACTAAAGATGCATCTAGAATAGTTGAAATATTGTAACAAGAATTTGAGTGTTTATTTTGATTTTGCAAATTTGTCCAGTGAATTTTATCGCATGAGTTTAGCCTTGTGCTTATTTCTTTTATTCTAATCTCTTCAGATGAATTAGTGGAGATTATATTTTTATGTACCAAAGGTGAAGATAGTGGTAGTTTAAAGGTATTTTTATTGTTATAACCATAAGAAAGATCTTTTGCGAATAAGTGTTCAGAGTATCCATCAAATGCTATATGATGGACTACGCAACCAAAATAACTAACCTCTTTTTTTGCTAGTTTTATTATACTAGATCTCCAGATAGCTCCTTGTATTGGATTTAAACCTTGTCCCAGCACTTTACGTAATGATAATAATGCATTTTTTTCCGAATCTACACTTGGCAAGTTAATAATATCAGGTGGATTAATACGGTAACTACTAGAAATTGATTTATAATTTAACGGTTCTAGGCTATATCTAGACCTCAATGACTTATTTCTTATATGAGTATAATTAACTGCATTTTGAAGTCTTTCAATATCTACATTTCCATCAATTTTCCAAGTCATTAAACAATAACAATGCGGTAAATTCGGGCTAGTACAATATTTTGTTAGATACACGATTTGCATATGATTTAGGGTATGAGGAGGATTTGAATTAATGCAATCTTCTTTTTGATTTTCTAAATAATCACTCAAAGACAGAATTGTTGGATATTTATAAAGAATAGAAATGGGTATCTGTGATTTGAATTCTTTATTAATTCTCATACAAACACGTCCAAGATCGATAGAAGATATACCAGATTTTTGGAATGCAGTATCAAAGTTAAGATAAACACCTGTTATATCATAAAATATTTTGAATATAACATTACATATATTATTGTTTTTAGGTGTGTAAGAAGGTTGAGAGATTTCTGGTGTATGTTGATGATTTTTTATATATTCTAATAACATTGTATCATTAATCTTTCCTCTAGATGTTAAAGGAAATTTATTTACAATCTGAATAATATAAGGATACTCATGCTTGTCTAATGACTTAATAAGTAGTGTTTTAATATCACTTTCAGAAATATTTTTATCTCTTATTGTAAAAAATGCAGCCAATTTAGTTGTAATATTTGCTTTATCTTTTATTGCTATAGTCCTAGATGAGATGTTATAGTCTAAAAGTAATGCATCAATTTTATTCTCTAACAGACCTAGATCTACTATACGACCTGATACTTTAACCTGACGATCTTTTCTACCACAATAATGAAATAATCCATCATCTCCAACAAAACCTAAATCACCAGTAAAATAAACTCTAAGCTTTTTTTTGTTAAAAAGTATAGTTTTAAATTTTTTTTCAGTAAGATTCTTATTATTTAAATATTCTATAGCAAGTCCATCTCCGCATACGCATATTTCACCAATTTGTTTTTTTTGACATTGAATACCATTCTTATTAAGAATAAAAATTTTAGTACTGGGTACAGGAAGACCAATTGGTATATCTTTATTATTGCAATCTTTTATATCAATTTTATGCATAGTTGCAAATATTGTACTTTCAACTGGACCATAACCATTTATAATATCTATATTAGGATAGTGTAATAAAAATTTTTTGACATGATTTACAGAAAGACGTTCTCCACCTGTTATAACTGTTGATAATCCTGCAAATGATTCTATATCTTCTTCCACTATACTATTAAATAAACTAGATGTTAGCCATACTGTATCGAGTTTATAGTACAACACACCGTTTCGTAATAAATTTGGTGTCAAAAAGGCTTCATTAATAATCCATAATGTTCCACATTTCACTAATGCTCCCCATAATTCAAGAGAAAATGCATCCCAAGGTAAAGCTGCTGCTAATGCAACTACACTTTTGTCGGAGAACGGTAGTAAAGATGATGCATTAAACAAACGTAATGTAGCTTTATGAGATGAAAGTATTGCTTTAGGTTCACCTGTAGATCCAGAAGTAAAAAAAACACATGCAGGATGATTATTGGAAATCTTTAATGATGTGATATAATCTATGTGGTTATTGCTATAATCTATTGTAGGAGTAAATGTCTTCAAGTTACTTTGTTTTATAGAAGAATATTTGTCTTCTACAATCAACAATGAGGCTCCAAGAAAATTAATTAACGATCCTAATTTTTTTTTATGTAATTTAGTATCTAATATATTATAAACAGCCCCAATTTTTAAAAGAGCAATAATAGAAATTACTAATTTAGGAGTTCTATCTAACAAGATGGGTACAATATCACCAAATTTGACACCAGAATCAACAAGATTTGATGCCATACTAGTTGCTGCGTGGTCTAATTCCCCATATGTAACGCTCTCATTTCCAAATATAAGGGCTACTTTGTCCGGATAAAGTCTTGCGTTTAATTCAAATGAAGTATGCAATGGCATAATAATAATTATAAGTTATAGTATTTCATGGACAATAGTAGTTCTGGTAATAGGAGAATCTGATATATCAAAAGATTCTAGAATCCTATTATTAAGGGTACCAGTAATATCTCGATTATTGTAATATATTTCTGCAATAGGTTCACCAATCTTGATTTTATCTGAAACGTGTTTGAGTAATAAAATACCCGTAGAATAATCAATAATAATATTACCATTATATGCAATCTTTTTAGATATTTCCATAGATACTATACCAATGATTTTAGCATTTATAGACTTTATCCAACCATTTCTTTTTGATAAGATTACATCTTTATATTTTGTATTTTGAAGGCTTGTTTGTTTTATCAACTGATCTACATTACCTCCTTGAATTTTGATCCAATTTAAAAACTTATTATATGCAACACCACTATCTATTGCTTTTTGTACTGCAGAGTTTGCACTCTGTTCAGATATTGATGGATCTGATGTTTGAATCATGAGTCTTGCTATTACAAAACATAATTCTGTTAAGTATGGAATATTTTTTCCTTTTAGGGCTTCTAAAGCTTCTTGAACTTCTAAAAGATTACCAATAGCATATCCAAGAGGATTATCCATATTACTAAGTACAATTCTACAATTAATCTTAAACTCATATGATAGTCTAAGCATTATCTTAGCAAGATTACGAGATTTTGCATAGTCCTCTATTAGTGCTCCACTTCCACTTTTAACATCTAAAACTAATCCATTAGCAGCTGTAGCTATTTTTTTACTCATTATGCTAGCGGCAATTAGTGGTATACTATCTTCATAGCCTATTAAGTCTCTTAAATTGTATATAGCTTTATCTCCAGGTACTAGGTCGTTACTTTGGCTGGCAATAACCATTCCTGTTGTTTCAAGTACTTTATGTATATCATTGCAACTAAGATTAAGCTTCAAACCCTTTATAGATTCTAATTTATCTATTGTGCCACCTGCATATCCCAAACCTCTACCGCTGAGTTTAATAACAGATACTCCACATGCTGCAACTATTGGTGCTACTATAAGTGTTACTTTATCTCCTATACCCCCTGTGCTATGCTTATCAACAATAAAGTTACCATTATTTTTTATTTGAAGACTAGAATTATTACCGCTGTTAACATAAGCTCTAGTTAAGTACTTTATTTCTTGAAATGTCATGCCAACACTATCCATGGTTGCAATCCAGCTAGCCATCTGATGGTCCGGTATACTGCCGTTAACGTATCCTTGGATAATATTGTGTATAGCAGAGTACTTTAGTGAATTTCCAGATCTCTTGAGTTTTATATCTCTTATAACATCATCTACTGTATATTGTTTATCCATTTATACAAAGCTTTCTTCTGTTAACACTGTAGTTAAAATATTAGTAATCTTATCTATACCATTATCATCTATAGAAAGTGGGGGAGTTATCATTATAGATTTCCCATTTTGTCTTACCAACATTCCCATTTTTTTGCAGGATATTTTAAATCTATCTGCCGATGTAGAACTATCCATTTCTAAAACAAAAATCAAACCAAAACCTCTTACATCTCTTACTACTCCTTTACCTTTAAAGGATGAAAATCTTTTTAATAACTTATCACCTTGTCTTTTAGAGTTTTGTATCAGATTTTCTTCCGTAAGGACTTCTAATGTTGCAAGTGCTGCCGCACAAGCCAAAGCATGACCAGATGTAGTATGTCCGTATCTTATACCTTTCATTATAGAGTCATTTATAAAACTTTTATAAATCTCTTCTTTAAAATTTACAACAGCAACTGGAGCATAGCCTCCGGCTAAGCCTTTGCTAGATACTATAATGTCAGGAACAACTTTCTCATGTTCAAAAGCAAACATTCTTCCAGTACGGCCATACCCAGTAAATACCTCATCTACTATCATTAAAGTATTATAGTGGTCGCATAATTTTCTAAGTTCTGTTAAAAATCCAGAAGGTAGCTTAATAGCGCCTCCAACATTTAAAAAAGGTTCAACTATAACTGCTATTGGTGATGTTTTGTCTCTATCAAAGGCGGATTTAAAATTATTAATCAAAGCATTAAGAAAATCGCTTTCTTCTAATTTATTATAATGCTCTGGAAGGTTAACAATATCTATCTTCATACTACCTTCAATAGGATGTGCTATCCTTGGCAACTTTGTTAAACCTCTGCTTAAGTATGTTGAACCGTGATATCCTTGGGCAAAGGAAATAATTCTATATTTGCTTTTATTCAAATTATTCCAGTAAGATGATGCTATAAATATGGCGGCTTCAATTCCCTCTGACCCACTATTTACAAACATTGTTCTTGTTAAATTTTTCGGTAATAAATCTGACAAAGCCTTGGCTAATGTACCAAGAAGATCATGGCTCGCAAGAGAAATATCAGTACCTGGAAATTGTACTAGCTGTTTTGAAACTGCATCTATAATTTTCTTATGTTGATAACCGCAAGTTAAATTCAAAGATGCTGCGTCTATATAGCTATTTCCATCTATATCATTTACTACATAACCACTACCAGAACTAAATATAAGATCAAAACTTTTATCGATTGCTGACCATGGATGAGCAACATAAGCAGCATCCATTTGTTTTATATTAAAATCATCTATGATACTAAACTTATTACTATGTTTTAAAATATCACTCATACTATTCCTACTATTTGATTTTCTTGCAGATTGATTTAATTTCTTGTAATGGTGGTGAATCAATCAAGTAAAAATGTCCACCCGGTACAAAGTACTCAGTATGTGTATTTGTTGTTAATTGATTCCATGGTCTTATATCCGAATGTATATCTTCTGTACCACATATGCTTACAATACTGCAATTAAGCTTTGTATTGTCCATTCTATAAGAATGAAACATTTTTCCATCTGCCTTTATCGCAGGCATTACTAAGTCTTGGAAGAGTGGATCATTTATCATTTCTATGTTAGTACCACCCATTTCAATTAGATCATTTGATATTTTTTCATCACTTTCTTCTGTATAATCAGAGTATTTAGGTATATTTCCTTTTTTTGAGCCAGATACAAATAAGTACTCAACGTATATATTGCGATTTTCCAGTGCTTTAGCAACTTCTAGAGCGACTACTGCTCCCATACTATGACCAAAAAAAACTATAGGCAGATCGGTAAGGTTTGTAATATCTAGTGCTATTTCTTCAGACATTTTAACTAAGTCAAAAGGTAAAGGTTCACTTATCCTTTCTGCTCTACCTGGGTATTTTACAGAGCATACCTCAGCTTCAATAAATGATTGTTCCCAATGACGAAAAAAAGATGCTGATCCTCCAGCATGAGGAAAACATATTAATCTATACTTATATGAAGCATCTGGATTTTTACTATATACATTTACAGATTTATTAATTTGTCTACTGCTCATTTAAAACTCCACATTTATTATTCTTGAATAAGCTTAGACTGTTCCGCTATGGTAGTATTTCTAAAGAGTTTTACTATAGGAATTACCTTTCCAGTTTTTTGTTGCAGCATTTCTTGTAGTTTAAAAACCATTAGAGAGTGCCCTCCTAAATCAAAAAAATTTACATCTAACATAATATTTTTAGCATTTACATTTAAAAGTTGCTTCCACATCTCTGTTACCAAAGATACTGGATCAGATGTATCAGGTATATTTGTTGATTTACAACCATCTGTTTTTAACCCATTACTATCAAGTTGTTTTACCAACTCTAACAATTTAATTCTGTCTATTTTCCCATTATTTGTTAAGGGGAGTTTTTCCATGTTATAAAACCTAGAAGGTATCTTATATTTAGGTAGCACTGCACCTAATTGTGCTTGTAGCTCACTTATGTTAACAAATTTCTCAGATATAATACACCCCACCAATTCCATGGATTTATCGTCTTCATCTAAAACAGGTACAATTGCTGACTTTGTTATATTAGGCAACTCATTTATTTTTTTCTCTACTTCTTCAATTTCCACTCTATAACCTCTGATTTTTACTTGATTATCTTTACGACCTAAAAAAGATATATTACCATCTTTGTTTAGCCTCACTAGATCACCAGTTTTATACATAATAGATTTAGAGTTTTTTACAAATGGGTCTTTGACAAATCTACGATCTGTTTCATTTGGGCTATTAAAATATCCTACTGCTATTTGTTTACCACCTACAAATAATTCACCTTTTTCTCCAGTAGGCACTGGATTATATTGATCATCTAATATGTATACTGATACACCGGGAATAGGGCGACCTATACTACTTTCCTGACAGTGATCAAATTTAATATATGTACACCATATGGTTGCCTCTGTTGGACCATATTCGTTGAAAAGTGTTGCGTTTATCTGTTGAGATGCAAAATGCGCATTTATTACACTATTGTCTAGATTTTCTGCAGCTACTATAACGTTTCTAAGGCTTGGAACTTTTATACCAGAGCGATCCACACTTTTTATTATCTGATAATACAAAGAAGGAATGCACAATAATG
This sequence comes from Rickettsiaceae bacterium, assembly GCA_045106605.1. Classification (GTDB taxonomy): domain Bacteria; phylum Pseudomonadota; class Alphaproteobacteria; order Rickettsiales; family Rickettsiaceae; genus Megaera_A. The sequence continues at coordinate 41,507 of JBGCEV010000028.1, forward strand.
TACAGACTTTGTGTCTTTGTATCAATCCAAGAATAGCTTCAGGATTTCTGTTTTCCTGATATGACGGTAGAATAATAGTTCCTCCTAAAGTAAGTGTACCCCACAATCCAGCAAAAGCAGAATCACAAAAAAGTGGTGAAAGCATTAAGAATGTACATACAGATGGGTATACAATATTTCTAGCAGCAGTCGATGCTGCTAAAGACATGTGGTTTACTAGCACGCCTTTAGGTTTTCCAGTGCTACCAGAAGTATAAACTATATAAGCACTATCTTCTAGCGAAATATTAATTTCTTTAGTATTTTCTTTGAAGATATCTTTTAGCTCAAATATGTCGTATATAGAGCATAGCATTATTTTGCTATATTTTAACAACCAATCATTTTGAGATGTTGTTAGTATGGCGCTTGCCGAAGAGTCTGCCAAAATCTCTTTTATTCTTTGATGGGATGCTAGAGGGTCTATTACTACATGTACTAACCCTGCTTTCATTACACCTAAAATAGATGCAATCACGAAAACTTGTGATTCAGAAATTATTGCCGCTCTTTCTCCTCTAGCATGTGATAGCGATAAGGTTGATGCAATATTGTCTGACCAAACATCAAGTTCTTTATAACTAATTTTATTACCTTTGCTATCTATAATAGCTAGCGAATCTGTATTGAGACTAGCATATTTAGAAAATGTCTTGTGAACAGGGGTATAAGACTTTGTGTTGTCTTTTTCATCAGCCAATATTAAAGATAAGGATGTTATTTTGCTATGCTCTAATTTCATTATCTACCTATAAATATTTACATAATCTTGTATTCAAGATAAACATTTAAACTACAGGTTGTCAATATGGTTTTTTAAATCAATCTTAAATTGTTAATAATCATAAGTTTATTATTAAACTCACGTAAGCAACTAATATATCACATTTTTGAATAGATAATAATCGTACGCCCCCCCCCAAGAAACACCTCCGTCTATTGTGATACACGAGCCTGTTACATATCTTGAAGCGTTGTTAGCTGCCAGGTAGAGTAAGCCACCATCAAAGTCTTTTGTTTCAGCAACAAAGTGTAAAGGTATTGTATCTTCTATCTTCTTTTTAGTATCGCTATCCCCAACTCGATGATTAGTCATAGGAGTATGGATTAATCCTGGTACTATGCAATTTACTCGTATATTTGCTGTAGATAGTTCGCCAACCATAGCCTTAGTCATTTGTATTACTGAGGCTTTGGATGCACAATAACCTGTTAAATTACTTCTGAGCTTATTTGCTCCACATACACTTGCTATATTAATAATGGATCCTGGGGTATTATTATTTTTCATGTGAGTTGCAATAATACGAGTCACTAACCAACTTCCAATTACATTAGTCTCTATCATTTGTTCAAATGCTTCATCATCATATTTTGCATTACTATCATTAAAAAACACTGGAGTAAGCAAACTAATACCTGCGTTATTTACCAAAATATCAACATTAATATCTTTGGATAAGAGTTCAGATAGAGATTGCTTTATTTGTGTCTTTTTTGTTACATCTAGTTCTATGGGTATAGATTTTCCACCAGAATTTGTAATTTTAGCCACCAATTGTTTTAATTTGTGTGTTTGTCTTGCCGCTAAAATTACAAACACCCCTTCACTTGCCAATAGTTCTGCAAATCTAGCTCCTAAACCTTGAGATGCTCCGGTAATAAGAGCAGTTTTTCCTCGAAGATCAAAAATACTACTCATTATTTACCTCCTTAGTCATAATGATCCTTAAAAAACATAAGCATGATATAAGTGACTTTACTATACCGTAGATTGAATGTATAGTCATATATTAAAGTTTTAATTTAATTAGGTTTAGTGAATGAGTTTATCCTAATAGTAGTACTTCTAAGAAATGTATTTTTATTTGTACAGTTATTAGTAGTTGAATTCAAGTACCCTAAGCAAATACCAAGATTTAACGATCAATGTTATGTCAAATCTTAAAAATAAATGCTAAAGTGTTGCAAGGTATGTATCTTATATATTATACAGGATAATAAATATTGTAAACACTATAAATAAATAGAGTATAAGGATTTTAATGAAAAAAAAACGTAGTGTAATACGCAGAATTTGTAAATTTTTTGAAAATTTAGTAGACCCATATTGCTCTGATGTACTTATTTCTAGTAATAATTTTTTTCAGTTTTTGTGGAATTGTGCGTACGGCTTTAAGAAATATATAGCATGTATAGTTTTCCTATCTGCATTATCAGGTATTCTTGAATCCTTAATTTTTTTCTTTTTATGTCAAACTATTGACCATGCAGCTTTGCTGGCTCCTGCTTACAATAATGTATGGGGTGAAACTAAGAATTATTTACTTATCTTTTTTTCTCTTATAGTCATTAGTCCAATTACAACAATACTTTTAACTTTATTTAAATTTCAGACAATACAAGGTAATTTACCAATGACCTTAAGATGGAAATTCCATATTGCTTTTTTAAAAAAAGATACTAGTTTTTTTGACAATGAGTTTTCTGGGGACCTTTCAACTAAAGTAATGCAAACAGCTTTAGCTGTAAGACATGTAATAATTTCTTTGTGTGATACTAGTGTATTTGTTTGTGTTTACTTTATTTCAGCTGCGATGGTATTAACAAAATTTGATACTATTTTATTAATACCATTTTGTTTATGGTTAGTTGCTTACCTTGGCACTTGCATTTATTTTATACCTAGGTTAACTAAAGTAGCTCAAAACCAGGCGAATGAAAGGTCATTTGTGACAGGTATTATTTCAGATATATATTCTAATATTACATCGGTTAAATTATTTTCTCACTCTAAAAAGGAGTTAGAATACACAAAAAAAAGTATGGAACAGATGATGATACCTGTGCATGAACAGCAAAGACTTGTTAGCTATTTTGATTCTATAATACATACTTTAAGTATAATAATGACATTTATAATATTTATTATTACTTTCTATTCTATGACTATTGGTAAAGTAAGTGCAGGTGTAGTAGTTGCATCTTCTGCTATTGCATTAAGGTTCAGCAGTATATCACAATGGGCAATGTGGGTAATTGCAGATCTTTTCGAACACGTTGGAACAGTACAAAATGGTGCACAAATTATTCGCTATCAAAGCAAAGTTAGAGATGTAAGTGATATTGATAGTTCGTCCAAAGATTTTAAAATCTCCGAAGGACTTATAACTTTCAATAACATATCTTTTTATTACGATAAAAAGAATAAAAAAATATTGAATAATTTTAATATGACTATTGCTCCGGGAGAAAAAGTAGGATTAGTAGGTAGTTCTGGAGCAGGAAAATCCACAATTGTTAAATTGTTAGTAAGATTATACGATCCTCAAGACGGATCTGTCACAATAGATGGACAGGATATAAGGTTAGTAGAACAAGATATCCTAAGATCACAAATCAGTTTGGTTTCACAAGATATTTTGTTATTTCATAGATCAATAAAGGATAACTTACTGATAGCAAATCCATATGCTACAGATGAGGAAATTATAGAGGCAAGTAAACAAGCCGGAGCCCACGAATTTATTACTGGACTACAAGATTGTTATGGGAATTCGGGATATGATGCTAATGTAGGAGAAAGAGGAATAAAACTTTCTGGTGGACAAAGGCAGAGAATTGCAATAGCTAGGGTAATACTAAAAAATGCACCAATATTAATTCTAGATGAAGCTACTAGCGCACTTGATAGCAATTCAGAAAAAATAATACAAGAAAATTTTAAACAAATTACAAAAGGTAAGACTGTTTTATCTATTGCTCATAGACTTTCTACTCTCAATATCATGGACCGTATTCTAGTAATTGATAATGGAATGATAGTAGAAGAGGGGAATCACAGTACGTTGCTACAGAAACATGATGGTATTTATTCCTTATTGTGGCACCGTCAAAGTGAAGGGTTTATTTCAATGAATAAAGATTTAAAGATAGATACAAAAATAGTTAGAACAATTATTGATTTACAGTTTCCTGAATATAAAAAATGTACTATAAAGCAAATAAAAAATCAAGAAGTGGAAAACAAAACTTTTAGATTAGGTGAAGAGTTGTTAATTAAAATTCCTGGCACTTTTAAGCGATCTGATCAAATATTAAATGAGTTTCAACTAATTAATATTTTAAAAGATCAAATACAAATTAGAATTCCTGAACCAATTAAATTAGGGCACCCATGCGAAACAATACCATGGCAATGGGCTATATATAAATGGATCGATGGTAAAGATGCATTTAACTCAGATAATAAAGACATGCAAGGTATAGCATATGATTTAGCACACACATTAAATAAATTACATTCAATAAAGCTAGAAGTACCAATAACAAATAAACATAATATTTATGGAAAAGAAAATCTAAAGGATTGTGAAGATGAAGTGTTAGTTGCACTTAATAATTTACAGAATTTTGTTAATACAAATGTTGTAAAAGAAATCTGGGATTTAGCAATTAATTCTTGCTGGGAATTTGAACCAGTAATATTACACGGTGATGTTTCTAGTAAAAATTTACTACTAGATTCAAAAGGCAGACTTTATGCATTAATAGGTTTTGGACTAATTACAAAAGGTGATCCAGCTTATGATTTAACAATATCATGGACATTTTTCAAAGGTATAAGTCGTCAGATATTTATGCAAAATATAACACAGAATTCTAAAGTATGGAATAGAGCAAAAGGGTGGGTATTATGGAAATCTTTAATTATAGCTAATGATAAATCTAAAACATCCCAAGAACATAAAAAATCTTATGAGATAATAGAAGATATAGTAAAAGAATTTTTGGAAAATAAAAAATGATGAAATGTGTTAATTTAATAACTCTTGGTGTTAACGATATTACGTTGTCGAAGAAATTTTATGTAGATGGGTTTGGTTGGCAAATCAAGTTACAAGATAATGATACAGTATTATATCAGATGAATGGATTTATATTATCAACGTGGTTAAATTCATCTTTAGAAGATGATACTCAAATCTCACTTAACAAAAAAGTCTATCATAATTCTAGCTTTGCTTATTTTGTTGAAAAAGAAGAAGAAGTCAACTCTTTAATATCAGCACTACTCAGTGTTGGTGGAAAGCTGATTAGATCACCAAGCAAGCCTGTGCATGGTGGAATAAGAGGATATGTAGCAGATCCAGATAATCATATGTGGGAAATTATTTACAATAATAATTTCTTGAGATCAAACGGTTTTTTATAAAATGAGGTAATAAAATGAATCAACATAAAATAAGTGTATTAATTCCATATAAACAACGTCTAGATAATTTAAGGTTAGTTTTTGAAGGATTAACAAAGCAAAAAATGGATAAATCAGATTTTGAAGTAGTTGTTGGAGTAATGGAGTATTGTTCTAAATACTTAGAACTATGTAGAGAATATAATAATAAACTAAAAATAGTTTCTGTAATGAGTGAAGATAGTTTTTCTATTCCTAAAGCTAGAAATTTAGCTATGAAACAAGCATCGGGAGAAATAGCACTACAGATGGATGCGGATACATTATTATCACCTTATTCATTACAAAGATTATATGATGAAAATTTTTCTTTTGGTCAAAAAATATGTATTGTAGGTCAAGTAGTAGGATATGATAATAACAGTGGTGGTGATATTAAACACATAGATATTCATCCTTTTATTAAATATGAAGAAGAATTAGATAAATTAGAAAAGTCTCAAGGGTCTTCTAAAGACCCGCGTTTTCAAGTATCCCATGTCATACCTTGGGCTTTTGGTTGGACTGGTCTTATAGCTATTCCCCTATCTCTAGTTAAAAGTTATAACTTATACTTTGATGAAACTTTTTCAGGGTGGGGAGTAGACGACTTAGAGTGGAGTTATAGAATTTCAAAAAACCATATTCCTATAGCGTTAAAAGAGAATATACGTGCACTACATTTACCTCATACTAGAGACCAATCTAGTAATGCTAAATCTGAAGAAAAAAATTATCTTACCTTTATAAAAAAATGGTCTACTATAGATGTTGAACTTGCATACGTGCTAGGCGATATCGAAGCAAATAATGCATTTGTAGAATATAAATATTCAATAAGAAATATTTTAACAAAAAGCACTAATTCTCTATCTTTAATTAAGTGTTTAATAAATGATGAGAGTAGTGCATTTATAGGGGTGGAAGTTGATGAAAATATGGAAATAGTCGATCATAAAATAAGAAATTTAATTGATAAAGGAATAAAATATGAAATTAAGCCTATCATTGGAATTGCAATACCATATAAAAACTGTGAACTAGAAAGATGTTACATTACAGCTCGAGTTTTAAGTATGCCTACTAAATATAAAGATCTTATTATATCAGAAGCTGCTAGAATATCTAAGTCGTATGAAATATTAGACTAATAAAGCCATTTGTGAGTGAGATTATATAAAATTATGAATATTGTAAAAAATATAAATAGAGATAATGCAATTGTTTATATTTTAGACATAGACTCTCATGTTAGTAAATTACAAAAATTTCTAAGATATTTATCTGATAAAGAGAAAGATAAAGCTTATAAATATAGATCAGAACTACTTGTGCACCGCTATATTATCACTCGTGGATTTTTAAGATTAATTTTACATTGGTATACAAAACAAAATCCTGAAAACATTCAAATTAAAATTGGTAGTTATGGAAAACCTTTTATACCTAATAGTAAAATAAGATTTAATATATCTCATTCTAATAGTATTGCTTGCTATGCATTGACTATTAATCAGGAGATTGGAGTAGATATAGAGTTTCAAAGTAAAGACTTAAATTTTGAAGATTTATTAGATTATGTTCTTAGTAAAGAGGAAATAATAAATTTTCATGCTCTAAAAGATAATGAAAAATTTAATACTTTTTATGAATTATGGACTAAAAAAGAAGCCTTAGTGAAAGCTACAGGTGATGGTTTAACGTATGATATCACTAATATTAGTACAATGCCTTTTGGAGAAAAAAGTAAAGTAACTTTATTTTATAATCAAGAATCTATAAAAAAAGAATTATATTGCTATCCAATAAGTGTACCTCAAAATTACTCAGGGTTTATTGCAACCAATAGAAAAATACGAGAGATACTATATATGCAGATAGGACAATTATTGGGTGGTACATAATTATTATAGACGAACTATTACAATTTACACCATCTGTTTTCAGGTAAACTTATTATTTAAGCGAGGTATTGAATGATATTAAATAATTATAAATCAGAAGATATGACTATACCAATTATAGATCTAGATAAATCTAATCAAGGAGATGTAATAGTGCAGGCATGTATAAACCATGGTTTTCTATATATTGACAACAGGCGTGGTCAAGTTGTAGAACCTGATATTGTAAATCGACTACGTATCAAAAGTAAAAAATTCTTTAATATGCCCAATTATAAAAAAAATGAGTACGCGATTGAAAAGTCTAAATCTCTAACTGGATATGCAGGATTTGAATCAATGACAGATTATGTAGCTCACTCGAATGAAACTATTTTTGTACATTCTTCAAATCTCTTTCCCAGTGATAAAGAAGACTTGAGTATGTGGAATATGTTTAATCTGGACTTAAAACAATATGTAGCGTCATCGTGGGAACTCCATAAAAAAATCTGTGAACACTTGTCTCCTTATTTAGATATAAAGAATGTAAGAAAGAAAGGTAATTATCTTAAAAACTGGAAAAATGGGTTTTGTGATCAATTATGGGTTGGAAGGTTTTTACATTATCCTCCAGACTCAGGAGTTATATCTCCTCATAATGATGTTGGCCTTTTAACAATCTTGAACCAAGATCAAACCGGGGGACTTCAAGTAAAGTTTAAAAATAAATGGATAGATGTAAAACCTATACCAAATACTTTTGTTGTGAATATAGGTGATATACTACAAAATTGGTCAGGTGGATTATTGAAGTCTACACTACATAGAGTAAAAAATACAAAGGGAGTTGATAGGTATAGTATGACGTCTTTACCTTTATTTGATAAGGATTGTGAGGTGTATATACACAAAAGTGGTGAATGGAAATATCCGTATCAACATCTTGCAGAAAGGTACTATTCAATATTCAAACATTTAACTGACAAAGTTGAAAATCCGCAAACATGCTTACAAAGCAAAACACCATCAGAAATTGATGAATTTCATCAAGAGATTCTTTGCAGGAAGTAAGCTGTCATTTATTAAAGAGCAGTTTAGCAAACTTAGAATAATAAGATATAAAGTTAAAATTATTTAATAAAATTGCTTATTTGTATTTTGTATATTTAAGCTCACAGTATATAATACAATTTTAAATTGGTTTTATATTTTTATAGAAAAGTAAAACAGTAAATAAAATTAAATCTATGAAATGGTTCACAAAAATTAGATCTAGTAAGCTAAGATTTGTAATATGGCCTATAAGATCACATGAGCTTATAAAATTTTTTCCAATGGCATTTTTGATGCTATTCATATTACTTAATCAAAATTTAGTTCGCAGTATTAAGGATGGTTTTGTGGTAACTATGATAGGCACCGAAGTTTTAAGTTTTATCAAACTTTGGGGTGAAATGCCTATGGGGATATTATTTGTTATAATTTATACACATTTATGTAATATCATGACAACAGAACAGGTATTTAGGATTGTTGTTAGTATTTTCCTAGGATTCTTTACACTTTTTGCATTTGTTATTTATCCTAATAAGGAGTGGTTTCACCCTGATATAACTATTGTAGAACATTATATTAAATTAATGCCACATTTGAAATGGTTTATAGTAATGTGGGGTAAATGGAGTTTTATATTATTCTATATTATGGGTGAGCTTTGGCCAGTAATTATTTTTTCTTTATTCTTTTGGCAATTAGCTAATAAAATTACAAATACAGAAGAAGCAAAAAGATTTTATGTTTTCTTTGGAATATTTGGTCAAATGAATTTGCTTATTTCAGGGAGTTTAATAGTTTATTTTACTCAAAGTAATCATTTTCTTTTGCAGTTCTTTTCGAATATTAGTGATGCTTCAGAGATTGTTTTAAAATCTATGACTATATTAGTACTTATTTCTGGAGCTATTTGTCTTATATTACATAAATATATAGAGATTAAAAATATAGAAACATTAAAAAAAATAAGAATTAAAAATAAACGTATAGATATTTTAAAATTGAATCTTAAAGATAGTGCTAAAATGGTTTTTACTTCAAAGTATTTAGCTATTATTTGTATATTAATGGTATCCTATAGTACATCAGTAAATCTTATAGAAGGTTTATGGATGTCAAGAACTAAAGCACTATACCCAGAAACTAAGGATTTTATGGCTTATATGGGAAATATACTATATTGGACAGGTATATCTACACTTATGTTTATATTTGTAGGTAATTTTATTATACGTACATTTGGTTGGTTCTGGGGAGCAGTACTTACCCCTATTATGATTCTAATTGCAGGAGGAATGTTCTTTTCTTTTGCAATTTTAGAAGAGCATTTGGATAAAATTTTTGCAGGAGTAATTTATTTATCTCCACTGGCTATCGTTGTTTTTATAGGAGGGTTGCAGAATATTCTTGGTAAAGGAGCTAAATATTCGCTTTTTGATGCAACAAAAGAAATGGTATATATTCCTTTAGATAAAGAAATGAAAACTAAAGGTAAAGCTGCTGTTGATGTTTTAGGAGCTAAACTTGGTAAGTCAATAGGTGCTTCTGTTCAGATGGTAACATTTACTATATTTCCTACTGCCTGTCATGAAGATATAGCCGGTTTTTTAATGATTGTATTTTTTATAATTTGCTTAATTTGGGTATTTGGTGTAAAACTTCTTAGTATATATTATAAAAAGATTTTAAATCAAGTTATTGAATAATCAAAACCTTATTAGATTATGTAAAAAAACTGTAATTGTAACATTCAGCTTTCTTTCTATTTGTTGTAATGATTAAACTTGAATTGATGTGTACAGCAGCAATTAGATCATATAAATCTGACGATTGTTCAGCTGATAAAGATTTTAAACCAAAATCATCTAAAATAAGAACATCAAATTTTGTATAGCGTTTAAAAAGAACATCATAAGTAGAATCAGCTCTGGAGCGATAAAATTCGCTCAGTAATTCCTTGCTACGTATAAATTTTACTTTTTGACCTCTTTGACATGCTAGCATACCAAGCGCTTGGGACATATGTGTTTTACCTGTTCCCACTGGACCCATAATAATTATATGATTATTCTCTTTAATAAATTTACCGGTCATGAGATCGTTAATAGCATGTCTTATTTTTAAGGTGTACCTCTTTAAATTAAGCCCTTCAAATGTTTTTACTTCTTCAAATTTTGCTTGGATAATTCTTCTTTGTAGAGAGCTATGATCACGGCTATCTAATTCATCTTGAAGTAACATGGAAAGCAACTCTTCGTACGGAAGTTCTGCGTCTTTGGCTTGTCTTAATCTACTTTCTAAACTATCAGATATTCCAGATAATTTTAATTGCTGTATCAAACTATTAAGCTGTAAACTATCAGGCATAATTTACCTCCATATCCGAGCTGTACTCTTTACCATCTCTAATATATGCGCCATCCTGGCTATCTTTAACCTTTACCACCCCAAAGCTCTCGGTTGATTGTTGATCTAAGTTGTTTTTTAAAATATTAGATATAGCTTTATAAGCATAATTATCATATGCAACTGCACGCAAGCACGCCGCTTCTAGTCGATCATTACTGTATTTTTCTGCTAATCTTAAGATGGCTTGAGCTTTACGTAAATCAATTCTACCTCCAGTATCTAAGGTTTTTGCTACTACTTGGTATGTAGCATCTCCTATAACTTTAGAAGACTTTAAACACTTCTCAGGAGTGTTTTCTAAATGATGCAAGACCGATTTGGGATAATCTTTTTCATCAGTAATCCATTTGCCTGTATCATAATTTCTTGGATGAGTCTTGATAATTTGGTGCTTAAAATAAGCAGATACTGTTTTTAAACCTATGCGTACGCTAATTTCCTTGCCTATATATTGTGTTGGCACTGAATAAAAATTTCTCATTGCCGTAAAGTGATGATCTTTATTCACCTTACAAATGCTCCAAGTTGGTATATCAAAAATTCCTAACGGGATATCTATTAAATGTTGTTTTTCTTCTGATGCAAATAGATCAATTGGCTTTGATCCTGTTGTACTGCATACTCTATGTGAGATTTCATTTTTGCACCATTTAGCTGCTTCAATATTAGCTTGAGTAATAGTTTGATATGATTTACCTGCTATTAGTTGCTCTCTAACTATTCTAATGGAACGTTCCACTTTCCCTTTGTGCTCAGGTTTATAAGCCTTTGCTGGGTCAATGGTAAAGCCATAAAATCTTGATAATTCTGAATAAGTTTCATTTAAAGTAGGATCATAAATGTCTGGCTTAATCACTCCAGCTTTCAAATTATCTAATATTATTCGTGCAGGAATTCCTCCAAAAAATTTAAAAGCATTTATATGGAGTCGAGCCCAACTTACTTGATATTGTGAAAAAGTAAACTCTACATAGCGATAACGACTATGTGATAGTGTCATGACAAAAACATAAAGCTTCCTATTTTTACCATTGGTATCACACATTTCTCCTACATGACCAAAATCTACTTGCCCTTCCTGACCAGGCTCAGTTACTATATGAATAGTACTTTTTAGCTTCTTTGGGAAATACTTTGTCAATATATCTATAATGCTACGAGTACTTACTTTAACCCCTTCTGCTAATAATAATCGCTGAATTTGAGTGTGCGTGATACTTCGCTGCCCGAGCCAACTACTGATTTCCTGTTCATATCCAGATAAAATTGACATCGCTGAGGCTTTTTGCTTGGGCTCGTTTTTATATAATTCTTTCTCCATTTTGGTTGCTATTTTGTTTAATTCAATATCACTGATTGTAATATTAAAATTTTCTTGTTTAGCCAACTCAATATATTTTCTTACTGTATCTCTTGATATATTCAATGACCTTGATATCAATCTCTGACTATTTCCTTTTGCATATTGGTATAATACTTCTCTTATTTTTGGCATGGTATATTTCCTCATTCAATTTAATTTAAACTCTAATTTAATTAACTAATGCGTTAACTAAATTACCATTGTTTTTTTCTTTTGAAAGTGGACTTCTCATCTGGCGCAAGGGTGGACTAGTTTGCTTGGCGCAGATCTGATTTTAGTGGCCTAGTATACCTGGCGCACAACATGTTTCTGTCTCGGTCAACAGCACCCCATACATCTGCTCGTTTGGTCTTTTTTTATAATATGTAAATAATTCATCTATTTCTAAAATTTCTATCTACTAAGGTTTATTAGGAATTGGATACCTCTTCTAAAACCTTTCAATAGAAGGTAT
>JBGCEV010000029.1:0-9378 GCA_045106605.1 Rickettsiaceae bacterium
ACTTGTTGATCTGTGATCATTACCTCGCCTTCACTGAATTATTTTCAATTCATAGTGAAGCAATTTAATGCCTATTTCGCTTCTTTTTTTATAGGCAAATATAATAGGCGCACATCGGCATTTTTAATAGTCGCACAACACGCAGTTTTACATTCTTAGAATTTAGTATATTCTCACCTGCTTTAAGTAAGTATAGTGCATATTCAAGTATAATTTTTAATTTTCCACGTCGTAGAGCCATCAGGCAAATCTGTGATAACAACCCCCATATTATCTAAAGCTTCTCTTATTTTATCCGCTTTAGACCAATCAGCACAAGCTTTTGCTTGTTTTCTTTTGTTAATCAGTTGCTCTATTTGATTGGTATCTAAGTCGCTTGGCAAGCATTCCTTGTTAGTAAAGCATGTTAATCCTAAAAAGCTAATACATTTTAATAACTTTTCTGCATTAGATTTTTGAATATTGTGATCTTCTGTAGTATGAACTGTTTTAGCAAAATTATTAATTATTGTAATAGCCTGATAGCTATTTAAATCATCAAGTAAGGCCTTCTTGAACTCTACTGGTAAATCTAAACTCTCATTTACCGGTAATCCTATTTTTTCTATTGCTCGGTGCCAATAATTAAGCATATGTTTAGCATCATTAATAGCCTTATCATTGTAATCTAAAGGCTTGCGGTAGTGGCTACCTAAAAGGAATAGCCTGACTACATCTCCTTTCATTCCATGCCTTCTGAGTTCTTGGACTGTTAGAAAATTCCCCAAGGATTTACTCATTTTTTCATGATCAACTGTTAAAAATCCATTATGCACCCAAATTTTTGCATACTCTGAATCAGGAAAGGCGGTACAACTTTGGGCAATTTCATTGGTATGATGAGGAAATACTAAATCTACTCCACCACCATGTATATCGAATGTCTCACCTAAAAATTTATGACTCATAGCTGAACATTCTATATGCCAACCAGGTCTACCTAAACCAAATGGACTATCATATATTGCAGAGGCATCATCATCTAATTTAGCTGGTTTCCAAAGCACAAAATCTGCTGTATTTCTCTTGCCATCACTAGCATCTTTACGCACTGATTCAAGTAAGTGATTAAAAGATTGTCCCGATAATTGCTCATAATTTTGAGCTTGTTTTACATCAAAATAAACATGACCTGCTGCTTTATATGCGGCCCCTTTTGCAAGTAATAGATTTATGATATTAATCATATCATCTATATGATCTGTTGCTTTTGGTTCAATAGTAGGTCTTAGACAATTTAAGTAATCCATATCTTGGTGAAAATCCTGAATTGTTTGTTGAGTTAACTCTTTTATAGAAATATTTCTCTCTATTGCTCTGTCTATAATTTTATCATCTATATCCGTTATGTTGCGTACATACGTTACTTTTTCATGCTCAAATAACTCGACTAATATACGATAAAGCATATCATATATTACCACTGATCTAGCATTACCAATATGTGGGTGATCATAGACAGTAGGTCCACAAACATACATTTTTATTGCATTTGCATCTATGGGTGTAAAAATTTCTTTTTGTTTAGATAGTGTGTTAAATAAAGATAATTGCATGAAATAGTTTGTATTATTATAAATTCTACCCATTGTACATCATTGAATAAAAAGTAACATTATTTTATGATAATATTTGCCTCTGGAGTTAATTTACTAATAGTAAATCTTGAATTAGTCATTATGTCATTTTTAGACCAATTTTTTAATAAACTCATATCTAGTCCTACATCTCCTTTATAGGAATGATGAATTGTAGTTAATAAAAATTGGGATATTAAATTTGCTTGTAAAAAGAGGTGAGCAATTTCAGCCCCACCTATCATAAAAATCTTCTTATTAGCACATTGCTTGTCAATAATAGCTAGACATTCTGCTATTGATTGAACCGTAAAAAATTGTGTTGTCTGGCTGCGAGAAAATATAATAGGGGTTCTATCATCATAAAAATTAGTAGGGATAGATTCAAAAGTTTTACGCCCCATTATAACGCATTGTTCTTTTGTCATACGAATAAGGTTTTGTCTTTCGTCTGGGTAGTTCCAAGGCATACGCTTATTATTTCCAATGACTCCCTTCTTGGTTGCCGCCATAATACCAATAATATCCCTAGTCAATGTCATTTGCACTCCATTGAATAGCATGCTTGGCCACAAAAAAACGCATATGATCTGCAACGTTATGCACTCTTAAAAAATCTGCATCATTATTTACTAAAGAAGAAACGGCTATAGTTTCAATATCTCTATTATAAGCAGCTTGTGTTGAAAAAGCTGATATATATGATTTGCGAGAATGACCTAATAACACGGGAGTTCCTAAATTTTTCAATTGTCCAAGGTTTTTTAGAATGTCTAAATTTTGATATATAGATTTACCAAAACCTATACCCGGATCGATGATTATATTTTCTGGTTTAAACCCAAGTAATAACAAACGTTCTATTTGTTGATTAGCCCAAGCAATAATTATCTTCATTGGTGATTGCTCTAGCGGCAATATATGTTGATTACTTGCGGGCACAGTTAATGAATGCATAATACATAGTTTGCAATTGCGCTCGGCTATTAATCTGAGTGTTTTGTCGTCTAGATCCCCTTTTACATCATTGATCCAGGCAATTGGATAATGACTTAACACCTCATGAATAACAGTTGGCCAGAAACTATCTATACTTAATACAATATTATTATTTGCTAATAGAGGTTTAATATTATCTAGTACTTGCTTTAATTTTTGATATTCTTCTTGTGGCGAATTAATGATAGCTCCAGGTCTTGTAGATTGCGCGCCAATTTCAATTACACTTGCTCCATCATTTGCCAACTTTAATATATGAGATACCGCTTTTTCAGGTATATTAAACTCTCCGCCATCTGAAAAAGAATCACTGGTAATATTCACTACTCCAACGAATTTAGGAAAAAGTACTAGGCTTTTACTAAAAGATGCTTTAGGCAGAATATGATTTGTAAAATCACCAGCACCCATCATTTGCAAAAGATGTAGAAAAAAGGGTCGATTTTGAAGTTCAGGGTGTGGAATAGTTAAATCAGTACTATGCACTTGAACTCCTGGCCATATTAATATATCAAGATCAATTATTCTGGGAGACCATCTAGAATATTTTTTTTGCCTGCCTATTTGGCTTTCTATCAACTTTAACCCTTGTAATAGAACTTGAGGAGATAAATCGGTGTGGCCAACCACTATCATATTTAAAAAATCCTTATTCCAAGCATCTGGGGCATGCTCTGGTAAAATACATTTTGTTTCTAAAATAATCGAGCATTGCACATTGCGTAGATAATTTTTTGATAATAAGTGCACCGCTTGGCGTAAATAATTAATACGGCAACCAAGATTAGAACCAATACTTATATATACTTTTGACATGCTTACCTTTCAGACTGGTTTATGGCAATAAGTAAAGGCAACTCCTCCGTGTACTCCCGCTACTGGAGGGGAAACTTTTGAAATAGTGATTTTGATAATATCTATGCTGTCTTTCTTTGTTCCTAATGTTTGAATGATGGTTTTAGAAATTTCATTGGTTAAATATTCAATAAGGTCAAATTGTTTTTCTTGGCAAAATTTTTGTATGTCTGTAACAATTTCAGAATAACAGACTGTGTCTTTTATCCTATCTGTTTTTGCACCTTTAGGTAATTGTTTGAACACTAGGTTAATCTGTATACTTACAAGTTGAGGGTTGAATTTTTCTTGGCTACTACAGCCTAAACTTACCCAAATTCTTAAGTCATTGATAGAAAGCGTACATGTTTCTTGTTTCAATTTTTATCTCTTTTTTCAAGTTTTTTCATATTTTCGTTATAAACTTATAACATAGCTATTTAAATATCTGAACTAAAACGCTATATATTATTTTGAACAAAGAAAATAAAGGAATTTTATGGCACAGGAAAAAAAACAATTTAATGCTGAAGTAGGAAAAGTATTGCAATTAATGATTCATTCTCTTTATACGAATAAAGAGATTTTTATGCGAGAATTAATTTCTAATAGTTCAGACGCTTGTGATAAATTAAGATATTTAAGTCAAACAAATAATGAACTTCTTCAAGGCGATAATAATTTTAAAATTACAGTATCAGCTGATAAGGAAGCAAAAACTATCACTATTAAAGATACTGGTATTGGTATGAATCAGGATGATCTAAATGAAAATTTAGGCACTATAGCAAAATCAGGTACACAATCCTTCTTAGAAGCACTATCTGGAGATAAACAAAAAGATAGCCAGTTAATTGGTCAATTTGGTGTTGGTTTTTATTCTTCTTTTATGATTGCAGATACAGTGACAGTGACTTCGCGCAAAGCTGGGGAAGATCAAGTATATACGTGGTATTCTGATGGTCAAGGTGAGTATACTATCTCTGATACAGATCGAGAATTTACCACAGGTACAGAAATAGTCTTGCATATAAAGTCAGATGAAGAGGCTTACCTTGATGATTTTAAACTCAAGCATATTATCAAAACTTATTCTGATCATATAGCAATACCTATTTATTTCATTGATTCCGCTGGTAATGAAACCCAAGTAAATTCTTCTGCTGCAATCTGGACAAGAAATAAGTCAGATATTTCCGAGGAGCAATACAAAGAATTTTACTCAAGTGTATCATATGCTGCAGATGAACCTTGGGTAACAATTCATAATAAAAATGAAGGAGTTGTCGAGTTTACCAATTTACTTTTTATTCCAAGTACAAAAACTTTTGATTTATTTCATCCGGACCGCAAATGTCGTGTAAAACTTTATATCAAGAAGGTGTTTATTGGTGATGAAAATATAGATATTGTGCCGCAATATATGCGTTTCTTAAGGGGCGTGGTAGATTCAAATGATTTACCTCTTAATATTAGCCGAGAAACCTTGCAGCATAATGCAGTCATGGAAAAGATAAAAAAATCTATTACTAACAAAGTTTTATCTGAACTTAATAAGAAAAAAACAACTGATTTTGATAGTTATTTAACATTTTGGAATAATTTTGGCGGTGCTCTTAAAGAAGGATTATGTGAAGTTAATAGCGAACACGAAAAATTACTAGAAGTATGTGTCTTTAGAAGTGCTCTACATGATAAAATGATTAGCCTAGATGATTATATCGCCGGACGTTCAGAGGAAGATAAAACTATTTATTACTTGAGTGGTGATGATCCAGAAAAACTAAAAAACAACCCACAAATTGAAGGGTTCTTAAGTAAAAATATTGATGTTCTATTATTCACTGATACCGTAGATGATTTTTGGGTTAATGTGAACAGTAAATATAAAGACGTAGATATTAAATCCGTTACAAGAAGCGATATTGATTTAAATAAACAAGAAACGACAAAAGACCAACCGGAAGAACCTATAGAGGAGAATATAAAAGTAGTACTAGATTATTTTAAGGAAACTTTAGGTACGCTTGTTAAGGATGTCAAGATTTCTAAAAAACTTGCTTCAACCCCCGCCTGTCTTGTTGTAGCAGATGGAGCAATGGATATTAGAATGGAAAGATATTTAATTGAACAAAAGCAATTAGCCGGAGCTACCGCAAAAATCCTGGAAATCAACCCAGATCATCCAATCATACAAAAAATCAAGGAAGGAAAATCAAGCTCAGAAAATAAAGACTTGATTCATTTAATTTATGATCAAGCTTGTATTATTGAAGGAGAACCAGTATCAGATGTATCGTCTTTTGCCCAAAGATTAAACCAGTTATTAGAAAAATATTAAGATATAATTTTTTAGCACATACGAGAACATCATCAATTTATTAAAGAAAATACGATAGTATGGGGTTTTATACTTGTGCGAACCCCATACTTAACTTTAGTATAAAGACTTTAATACTAAAAGTCCTCTAGATGATATGTACGTTAATGATACGCTGAATAGTATTAATGGTAAATTACTTAAAGGATTAGCTCAAGATTTAAGTTATAGTGATTCTTTACGAGAACACTCTGAGAGAAATGTTTTTGCTAAGGCTAGTTGGAGAAAATCCTTTTAAAACAAAAGTAAGTTACTATTTTTATGTCTGAAGATATAAAGCTAGTTGTCTTGCAACCTACATCTTTTTGTAATCTGAATTGCAATTGTTGTTACGTTCTAGATAGAAAAAATGCTTCTCGTATGAATATAGAAGTTCTAGAAAAAGCAATAAAATGTTTGTTTAAGGATAAACAAGAAGGACTGTAGAGTTTCTTTATCATGCTGACGAACCTATGATAGTTGGTAGAACATTCTACGAAAACGCTCTGCGAATAATAGATAAATATAAACCTACTAACGTTCAAGTAACAAATATTATACAGACAAACGGTGTGTTAATTAATGAAGATTAGGCAAAGTTCTTTGCGAAGCATGATTTTAAAGTTGGAGTAAGTCTCTATGGACTAGAATTCTTTCATAATATGAATAAAAAAAACGGGGATGGTATTGGAAGTTTTGATAAATCCCTGATGGAGATGACAAACTAGCATTAATGGGGGTATCGCCTTATATAATAGTATTGTCTTAGATTTATCAAAAAATATTGACCAGAATCAATTTAAACTTTTATTAGCTCATGAATATTTACATAATTGGATTGGTATCCAGATTTGCAATTCAGAAGAAGAGCAAATTATTGGTTGTCAGAGGGCTTTACAGATTACTATACTAAAATTTTAGCGGCTAGATATAGAATTTCATCATTTGAGGAATTTATTATTGAAATCAATAATATTTTAAAGGAGCATTACTCATCTCCAGTAATAGATATTAGTAATACCAATATAAAAGAGTTCTTTTGGAATAACTATGATGTGTCTTGGTTGCCATATTTAAGAGGATTCGTATTTGCATTAGGATTGAATTGTGCAATAAAATCCATAAATCAAAAATGCTCAATAGAACAAATATTAAAACACCTTCAGAGACAAAAAGTATATTTTTCGAATTAAAAGTTTACAAAAACCCTCCACACTGGACCTGTATCAGCAACAGAACTGATTTCTGTACGCGTCGCATAAACCCAGATCTCGGGGCACGGGGCAGTATAGAAAAAATTTGATTCATGCAACAACGCCACAGAACCCGTCAATTAACCTGAAAAAGTGACTTTTTGTTCAAGCACTAAGTATGGTTAAGAGAATTAACCTTTACATACTCTAATGAATATGCATTAAATTAGTGTTTATAATTTGATTAACGGATAAGATATATGACTAAAAAGAAAATGCCAATTCACAGAGAGTTAGAGTCGGCAAAAACATATTTTCGTAAAAAAAACAAGGAAGAGAGATCGAAGTATTTTTCAGAAGTCTTTCAGAGAAACGGGGATTTTTGGGATCTTAAGGAAAATAGCACAAAGTCCGATCAAGAAAATCTTATTAGAGATTATGAACAACGAAACCCTGGATTTGAATCCCAGAATGTTCCTGATGACGGCAATTGTTTTTATCACGCATTGAAGTTAGGATTAGAGAGTCATATGGCATTAGACCTGGTGATGTGAATGATATTAGAAACAGGCTATTAAGTACAATAAATAATGATATCGATGGAATCTTAGATGTATATGCAAGTTCTCACAAAAAGATGACACTAGAAGAAATACAGCAGGAAGACCCTTCGGTACAGAACCCAACTGCAAAAATGAATTCACATAATGATATAAATTCTTATAAAGACACGGGGCGTATAGTAATAGATTACGAAACTAAAGATAATATAAAGGCTGGAATTAATTCTAACAGAGTAGGCTCTAATGCTTGGGGAGGAATCTATGAAGCGTGCATTGCAGCAAAAGCTTGTGGAGTAAATATTAATTTCCATGATGAAAGGGTAAACGCACTTGGTGAAAAAGAGTGGATTGCAACCAAATTTTTAGGAGATAAAGCTAATTTAGCTAATTCCATTAATATCGGCACTCAATTTCAGGGTATGAAGCATATAGTGTATTACTCGCCGATAAACAAAAAAGATAATAACAAAAAAATTTCAAGAAGTGATAATGGTTTTGACAAAAGCACCGAAGAACAAGCTGCGGCTAAATCAAAAACACTCAACGCATTAAAAAACCAAAATGATACACCCACTTTGGCAACAAAAATTGCAGAAACTATTATAGAAAACCATGGGATATTAAAGGATAAGGCTATAATTAATTCAGTTGAGTTTGCAGATGCAATAAAAAGTAGTGATAGCCTTACTGTAGAAGATAGAAAAGAATTTGAGCCATTATTTAAACAAATGCAAGGAAAGATTTATTCAAAAGAAGAGCTCGTATCGCTTGTGGCCAAATCTAAATTTGTAAGTAAGCAGGTAATGGCAACAGAACAAGTAGAGCAGATTATGCTTAAGAATAAACAAAAGCAAAGCTCCAATTATACACCTAACCATGTGATCTCTAATGCAAGATCAAGATAGCTAACGGTGCATCATCAGGTTAATGGGTTCGCTAAGTCAATCATTTTGTTTGGCCCAAATGGTCGGAACGTATGGCGTTATTGTATGGAATCGAAAAACTATTGCAATCGCAAATAAGTAGATATGATTGTCACCATAGAAATTTGATAAAATATCATATGGGATCTAGAAAGAAAAAATCATATAGCACATCTCGCAAACTCTCTAAATTTAGAGTTACTAATTGGTCTAGCTATAATAACATTCTGCGTAATAGAGGTCGTGTAGATTTCATGATTGCCGAGCATTTAGGTGATGGCTGGTACGAAGAGAATGATGGTAATAAAAAGCGTGGAGGTCAGAAGAGATATAGCGATAAAGCTATTCTTATGTGCCTACAAATTAAATATTTGTTTGACTTAAAGCCATGGCAATCTGAAGGATTTATTAATTGGATATTTGAGATATCAGACCTATACAGGTAATGAATGGCTAAAAATAAACATGGCACACAATATATACGTAGGATATGGAAGAAACTGCACATAGTTGTTGGTGGTAATGGTAAAATCGTTGCTAATTCTACCACTGATCATAAAAAAGATGACAGGTCACAAGTTAGTATATTGATCAGGGACGTCAAAAGCAAAGAACTTCTAGGATCCAGGATACGACGGCGAAAATGTGTATAGAATGTTACGCCAGAAAGGCATCAAGCCAACTATTCGCCCACCAAATCATTTAGTTGCCAAAAGGGCAAAACTGAGCGTCAGCATAACGCTGCCTATTAACAAACTAAAGGGTATCATGCATAGAGGAATAAAAATAAATATGGTAGAATGGAGTCTGTAGAAAACACATTCTTCAGATTTAAAAATTCCTTTGGTGGTAAATTTCTCTCAAGGAATGAAAATAATATGAAAACCGAAA
>JBGCEV010000003.1:0-11954 GCA_045106605.1 Rickettsiaceae bacterium
TAAAACATTATTATCTTTTTCATCATAGATTTCGCTTATTATTCTTTGCCTTAAAGCCATATGCATGTACCATCATTTTGAACTAATTCTTTTATGGTACTTGGAAATACATTAACCGTCAACTATATTAACGCTCTCTATAGATACTAGTTAATATAAGAATTTAGACACAGGAAATATGAAGAGCAGAATGAAAGAATTAACTAAGAAAAATCGTGAGTATATAAAAGACATTGCTTTACGTCCTAATCACCTTGAGGTAATAGACTTGTCCTCTACAAAAATATCTGAATCTCTTTATCACCATGTTATGGAAATCATAAAACAAGGAAAAGTGAAAGAGTTGAGTCTCAATAACACGTCATTACCACACTCATACATTCAAAATATATTAAAAGAACTGCAAGGCTGTAAGTCCCTTAACTCTCTTGACCTTGTAGAACAACAAATATTTTCTCTAGATACCCACCGCGATTTAGACAATCTAACAATAATAGAATCATTAGCAAATTTGAAATCACTAGAATGTATAAAAATATCTTATCTACGCAGAGCAACAGATGCATTTGTAACAATAATGTCCGAATTAAAGTCCATTAAGTCTATTTTTATAAAAAACACTGATCTTAAACATGAAACTTTTAATAAACTATTAAACATACCCTCCTTAACAAAGCTAGACTTAGATGTTGCACCCCTTCCTCGTACTAAATATGTAGGTAATATTGCTACAACTGCTAGTGGGGGAGAAATGATCATTACTGCACTCAAAAATAATCCGTCATTATCTATTCGAAGCCTGCAGTTATATTCAATCGCTCCAGAACTAGTAAATTTTGCACTACATTCGTATTTAAAGGCCCTCACTAATTCTCTTGATAACAATAAAATACCGGAAGTATTACAAAATATAATTTACGATTATCTACTTGCTGATCAGGTGAATGATGGTAATGACTATGCTTTTCATCAAGATTCTTGTAGAGAAATGAAGGCAACTATAACAGGTGCAGACCTAATAGAGGGTTTTTCTTTATAGAGTATGATATGAGCTGTGCAGGTACCGTCAAGTTAATGGCCCGAATGAGCGGAACATGTGATTCTAGCATGAGACCGCTGTACAGCTTATGTTTCCTATGGTTAGGAGCCATAATCAACAAAAACTCTAATGCGCCTGCCATAAACTTTTATCCTGTATCAGGAGTCAATAAAAATTGATCTAGCAAAGCTAACCCCAGCACAGTTATTATTTGTAGTCATTATGCATAATATTACTACATATTATTTTTGGTACAATTAAAAATAATAGGCAAAGTGCACCCTATTTAGTACTTGACGCTTAAGATAGTATCAGAACCGTTTTTCTTCGTCCTAAGTTCTTTTTCTTTCCTTGCACATTCCTTTGAATTGCTTATAAATACACAATTATATGATGCTGTTAGAAAATACTTTCTCGCAGCTAGTTCAACTTATTTTACTATATTTTAACTTCCTTCAAGTCAATCCAGATTACATCATTGAATATAGCAATGTTAACAAAAAATGCGGATATTTCCAGTAGCAAGGGTGAATAAATCTTTGTATTAATTATAACAAATCACTTAGTATTTAATATCATTAATAGTATCCGTAAATAGGCTTACCTATTGAAACTGTATATTTATAATTTAGAATAAACCATGGCTATATTAACAACAGGGTTTCTTATATAATGTCAACTCAGTGTGTTACAAGTCTAATTGGTCATCCCCTGATAAATCTGTAGCTTCGTAAGATTCTACAATAGAAATATCACAGGGTTGAAGATATGAAAAAATAATTGCTTGAATATTACCCGACTCAAGCTCCTTACCAAAATGCTTAGTAAGACTCTTCTGTAAAATATTAACTATTGGAATAAAAGAATCCAGAGTACGTACTGGCAGAAGATTTGCTGCCGCAAACATTAGATATTCTAGGATTTCCATTGAATCCTTAATGTTGTCCTTAGTGTGTTCACAAACTCTAATATTCAGAAATCTACCAGCAATAGTTAACGGTCCCTCGCATATATCATCTTCGTAAGCATTCTGAAGATCCATACCCCGTTCTTCTATAAGATATTTTAATGATTTCATAGAACAGCGGCTTACAGCAGAAAGAATTGGATTCTCCATAGGGGTAATACGATCAAGCAAATAACCAAGCATTTCTATATTATCCTGATCCATAATTATTTCTTCGAGTGCCCCATAATAACCCTGTACGCTTCCAAAATCATAATTATTATCTAGGTCGTTATAAACTTTGTCTAAAGCAATTTCTTTTTCTTCTATCAGGTAGTTTAATATATTAAACCTATTAGAGGATATAGCTTCTAAAATAGCTCTAACTATGATTATATTACTTTTGATTTTACTGCCCGTATAAGCAATAGGCAAATCAAAAGCTAACGAATCATAATTTCCTCTGGGTTCTTTATAAAATCCTCCATTGTGTCAGCTATTCTAATCTTCTTTCCAGCGATCTTCATATCTTGTGTTCCTTCTAAAGGTAATTTGTTTTTCATGTGGAATCTGTCTAGATTAATTAAGACTGAACGCTAACCTTGATCGTACTATATACTCTTGTCTAATTCAACTATGGATTATAAACCCAGGTATACTTTTATTTGTTTAAAGATATATTAGACGATGTGCATTGTGATAACTACAAAGGCAAACCTACAGTATTAAATATCAACATTAATCATTTATGCAGAAGTACATATTTTGTCATTGATCAATTTGATCGTTTCCTTAATTCCATAAAGCTTTATAAATGAACCCAACCTTGGTCCTTGAGTTTGTCCAAGTAGAATTTGGTATATTTCACTAAAAAAATCTCGCAAATTATCATATTGAGCATTACTGCCTATAGAGTAAATTTTATTTTGTATCTCTTCCCCTGATTCCTCACCTGATAATTCTGACAACATAGCAGAAATCTGTTGCAATAACTCTTTATGCCTATCGCTAGGTTGTAAATATTGTTTAGTGCTTTTGACAAAATCATTATAATAATTAATAGCGAAACTAATCATATGATCCAAATACGGTGCATTTTGGGGCGTAGCACTGGGAGAGTATTTAGAGATAAAACCCCATAGAACATTTTTATCATCAGGGTTGCATACCGATGCAAGGTTGAGCAGTAAACTAAAACTAATTCCATAAGTATTAATTTTAGGTACATTAGATTGGTGTATGTGATACACTGGATTAGCAATTTTTTGTTTTAAGTCTGTAGCCTCGTGGTATTTTTTATTAAATGTTAGATATTCATCAACACATTTTGGGATAATATCAAAATACAGACGCTTAGCTTTAGCCGGTGATTGATACATAAATAGGCTGATACTTTCAAGAGGTGCATAATGCAGCCACTCATCGACACTTATGCTATTGCCTTTTGATTTTGAAATTTTACTACCATCAGCATCCAAAAATAATTCATAAAAAAACTGTACTGGTACTTTGCCGCCTAAAATCTGACAAATTTTGCTGTAAATTTCTGCATTCGGTTTATGATCCTTACCATACATTTCGTAATCTACATCCAGAGCGGCCCACCTCATGCCAAAATCTGGTTTCCATTGTAATTTACAGTGCCCACCAGTTACAGGAACTTCAATGAGCTCGCCTGAATCATCAAAATAAAACACGCTGTTTTTTGTTCTATCCACTTTTTCAATAGGAACTTGTAATATTGCTCCTGTTGTCGGGCAAACTGGCATAAAGGGTGAATATGTTTTTCTTCTCTCCTCCCGAAAAGTTGGCAGCATGAGATTCATAATATCATCATATTTTTCGATTGTTTTAATCATCATATGATCAAATTTACCCGCTTTATATAAATCTGTTGCACTGTAAAAAGTATATTCAAAACCAAAACGATCCAAAAATGATCTGAGTTTAGCATTCATATAATGACCAAAACTTTCTGTTTCTCCAAATGGATCTGGTACAGAAGTAAGTGGCTGGCCCAAATGGTTAGCGATCATTTCGTTATTTGGTAGATTATCCGGCACTTTACGCAGGCCATCCATATCGTCTGAAAAACAAATTAATTTTGTAGGAATATCACAAATTTGTTTAAACGCTGCTTGCACCATAGTCGTTCTCGTGACCTCAGCAAAAGTACCTATGTGTGGTAAGCCAGAAGGACCATAACCAGTCTCAAATAAAACGTAACCTTTGGCTGGAGTTTTGCCCTTAATATTATCATAAATTCTTTTTGCTTCGATAAATGGCCAAGCATTAGAGTTTAGCAAATCGTCAAAATTGATTGTCATAATTAAAATGTCAGTTTAGGATAGATCCAATGTAAGATATTATTTTAAATGGTTTATGTCAATCACTCCTAAGAACGGACCGCACGTCTGTATATTGTTACTTGCTATATTTAGTATGTTATTTGCTTACTTTGTTGAGTATATAATGTCTTTGGCTGTTTGCCCTTTATGTGTCTATCAACGATTTCCTTATCTAATCTTGTTTATGATTGCCCTTACCGGTCTGTCCAGCAATAGAAAACTTACCTCATTTTATCTTGTTACAATACTGACGTCGATATTATTAGCTGGATATCATACTGGCGTTGAAAGAGGGATATTCGCATTATCGAGTGTATGTAAACCTTTAATGCATGTCAGTGATAATTTGTCTATAGTGGATTTTAAAAAAATGCTATACAATGATCAAATGGGTATGTGCAATAAGCCTGCCTTGGTCATTTTTGGTTTATCGATGACAGAATGGAATTTATTATTAAATATCACCTTATTTGCTATATTGATAAAACAAAAAATTAAGTAATAAGTACATGCCTAAGCCATATTTTTTTGATCCACAACAAAAAGTACAAGAAATAATTATGGTTAATCATGCTGGAGAATATGGTGCCCAGCGTATATATCAAGGACAATTAGCCTGGACTAGAGATTCCAACGCAAAAATAGTAATTCAGGATATGCTAGAACAAGAACTAGAACATTTGCAATTTTTTCATCTAGAACTTGTCAATACTAAAACAAGACCGACTTTTCTATTACCCATGTGGGATATGGTCGGTTATGGAATAGGTGCAATTAGTGCGATGATAGGCACGAGAACATCTATGCTGCTGACCGATGCAATTGAAGAGGTTATTGTAGACCACTATCAAGAACAAATAGACTATTTCAATAAGTGCGATCCTAGCCATCCCCTATTACCGAAAATTAAGCAATTTCAGCAAGAAGAAGAGCAACATATGCAGATAGCGATAGATCACAGTAGCAGAAAATTACCATTATTTAATCTGGCTTCTAGGGGAATTAAGACTATGTGCCAATTCGCTATTAACCTGTCTAAAAAAATATAAACAAACTATTGTTAGTTGCTTTCAATTTTAGCGATTTCTACATCTAACCTGAGTTGAATTTGCTCAACAATATTAGCAAGCTCCGGAGTATTAATGACAAAATTACTACTATTTAATGCATCCTTAAGGTGGTGTAACCGAGTGTGCGAAATTCTACCTTGCAAGAGATCTAATTGTAATTCCTTAAGTACTTTAAAAGCTCTTTGAGCAAATTCTTCTAGATTTTGCTGATCCTCGGCATATTGGTCCACTTCCTGCAAGAAAATTATGCCACTTACATCTGATACTGTAGCATTATTTTCGCTCTTAGTGGCCCCTTTTAATTTTTTCTTAGGTGCAAATTTTACTTCCTTGTCATTCTTAGAGGTATTTTTTGTACCGTTCGTTGGTAATATAGATTGAGTCTTGGGATCAATAACGATCATATGATTACTTGAATTTATTTCTGTATTGGCTTATTCTATTTATATTAAATCAAATATATTCCTTAATTTGCTATGTTTCAAACATTAACACAGAATTTTACCAAAATTTTTGATAAAATCAAAAGTCGAGGCGTGCTCACTGAAGAACAAATAGATGTAGCAATGCGTGAAATACGTATTGCCTTACTTGAAGCAGATGTATCACTTTCTGTAGTCAAAGCATTTATTGAAAATGTTAAAGAAAAAGCCAAGGGACAGGAAGTAATCAAATCTGTCTCTCCCGCTCAGATGGTTATTAAGATCATTAATGATGAAATCGTTAACCTATTAGCCCCTGTGGGCACTGAGGGTGGATTAAATTTAAATAATACGCCACCGATCAATATCCTTATTGTTGGCCTACAAGGTAGTGGCAAGACTACGGCTAGTGCTAAATTAGCCCTCAAACTAAAAACACAAAATAAAAAAGTGTTGTTAGTATCTCTTGACACTTATAGACCAGCAGCTCAAGAACAGCTGGCAATTCTTGCTCAAGATATCGGTGTTGATTCTTTGCCAATCATAAAAGAACAAAACCCCCTTGAAATTACATCACGAGGTATGAAGGAATCAAAAATTGCTGCTTATGATGTAGTAATTTATGATAGCGCAGGTAGGTTGCATATTGACGATGAAATGATACATGAAGTCGCAGAAATAAAAAACATAATACAACCAACTGAAACTTTGTTAGTTATTGATTCAATGATCGGTCAAGATGCTGTAAATGTAGCTAGTATTTTTGATCAAAAACTGAATATTTCTGGTGTCATTCTTTCGAGAATAGATGGAGATTCAAGGGGCGGCGCAGCCCTTAGTGTCAGGTATCTCACTGGCAAACCTATTAAGTTTTTAAGTACTGGCGAGAAACCAGCCGACTTTGAAGAATTTGACGCTAAAAGGATAGCTTCCCGCATATTGGATATGGGTGATATTGTATCGTTTGTTGAACAAGCTCAAACTGTTCTAGACACAGCAGAAGCAGAAAAAGCAGCAGCTAGGTTTAAAAAAGGAAAGTTTGATCTCAACGATTATGTATCACAAATTAAAATGATTGATAAACTAGGTGGCATAGGCAGTATGGTTAATATGTTACCCGGTATGTCAAAACTTACTAATAAACTGAATGATGCAAAATTAAACGATAAAATGCTGACGTATCAGGAGGCAATAGTGCTTTCTATGACTAAAAAAGAACGTCGTCATCCTAATCTACTTAATGATTCCCGCAAAAAAAGAATTGCAAGCGGCTCTGGTACATCTGTGCAACAAGTGAACGTACTATTAAAACAGTTTATGCAAATTAGTACTATGATGAAAAAAGCATCCCAAATGAACCCTAAATCCTTAATGCGAAGTGGGATTGGAAAACTTTTTTCTTGACTGTAACGAAAACCATATTATGCTCGTCTTCATCATTTAGTAAAAGTTTTAAAGTTATAATCCTATGAGTAAAGCTAAAATAGCCTCAAAGAATAATCCCGAAGGAAGACGCCAAGCCAGGGAATATTTGCATGATGGTAAAAAAATCAAACCTGTAAAGCTTATCGCTAACAGACAATCATTTTTCGCTGCAGAATATGAAGAATCAGGTGAATTAGTAGTTGATGGTAACGGCAAAATTCTACCATGGGATAACGCTAAAAACTTGAGTTAAATCATTATTTTATACCTTCTGAGATACAAGAACCCTGTTATCGTGCAATGATCGGAGCCTTTGATAACATATTACTTTAGTCATTAATATAAACAGGGCGTCACTCAACAAGTTAATAAGTGACGATAATTCATTTGGTTAACAGGTGGAACATAATTTTAGTACTAAGGTGCAATATATGAGCTCATTCATTGATGCAATTGATCCTTTTTTAGGATACAACCGCTAAAGTTATAAAGTTACGCCTTTGACTATAGTACCCCTCTGTTTAGTTTTTACGATTGGTTTTAACGAGGAATGACACTCTTCGCGACAGAGCTATTAGGTATCTGAAGTAATTGCTTAGTAGCACTAAAATCAATTATACGTCTTCGAAGCTTAGCTTCGGGGAATTAGACCCAAAAGAGATTAAAAAAACACATTAGACCAGGAGAACGCAGACATAAGTTAGGCGCAGCTTGTACTAAGCTTAAAACCAACCTGATACCATGGAGATTAACCCTCTGAGGTTAACTTTTTAGTCCATTATAGCGAGGCAAAATTAATAAAATTACGAGGCTCTATTTAAAAAATCTCTTGCTTTACGATTTGTGCAACTCTTTTTATTTCTGTCAGAGGATGATATTTATATTGTTCTAATTTCTTAATATCAATACTGAGTTCTTTTATTATTTTGCGATCTATTAATGATTTATTAAACATAAGATGTTTTTTTAGTTTAAAATTATCTGGACAAAAAACATACACAGGGAGGCCAGTGCCTGTAGCCTCACTACACATGGATATAGAATCAATTGTAGTTACGATATATTTAGCTTCTCCTAACATACCTGGATAGGGGTTGCATTGATTGTTATGTGGATCGTAGATAATATTGGACTTACCAATTGTTTTTGTACAGTAATCTTTTATATTCTGTGGTGTTCGCCGACTAAAAGTAATAAATAATGGTAATTGCTGGGTTTTCGAAATATTCGATAAAGTGTGTATTAAGATTTTAATAGTTTCAAGAGTCATGGTATACCCTTTACTGGATCCGCCAATCATGACAGCTATAAAATTCTTAGCATAAGGGTAGTGTGTTATAAAATCATTGGAGGAGGCTTGAATTTTCTTATGTATATTTGTCAGTGCTCCTAAAATTCTTGTGGTTTTGGCAAATTGATAATATGATGTGTCATGTTCTGGTAATATAACTAAATCAAATTCTTGAGATCTGATATCAGGCCCCATTATTTGAATGATTTTAACAGAAGATTTTGAGCGAGTGAGACGTTTTAAATATAATGCAAGGACAGCGGTTCGCCTCCCAGCTGAAATAATCATTTCTGGCAAGGGTTGATTTCGGAGATTAAGAAGAATTGAGTTTTTTATATGCAAAGGATAAAAATTTAAAATGCAATTTGGCAATTTGCTCAATAAATTATATTTTACGTTCTTTATTTCAACATTACTGCTTATTGCGTCAGCAAGTTCAATAGCCTGGTGCGCGTTGCCTAATCTATGATCAACTAAAACCCAGATTCTAGGAGATGAATTAGTTTGATTTAAATTAGACATAGTATCCTGTTTGGGATTATCTACCATTAATTATTGTCTCTACTTCATTTAAATAAAAGCCTATAGAATGCACCCCTCTTTTTACTTCAATATTTAATCTTATCAAAGGTTCTGTATTGGAGCGGCGTAAATTGAGCCGCCAATTGTCAAATTCTAAAGATATACCATCAGTATAGTCTATTTTAGGATTGTATGAGATAAAATGATTTTTTACTTTTTGCATTGTTTTGTCAGCATCAGTCACTTTATAGTTAATTTCTCCACTACATGGAAATTTGTTAATTCTATATTGCACCATTTCATATAAGTTTTCCTCAGATAAGCTAATCAGTTCTGCTATTAGTAACCATGGGATCATACCACTATCACAATAAGCAAAATGTTTAAAATAATGGTGTGCACTCATTTCACCGCCATAAATAGCTCGTTCTAAGCGCATTGCTGTTTTAATAAAACTATGTCCGGACTTGCTCTGAATGGCTGTTCCTCCAGCTTGTTTTACAATATCAACTGTGTTCCAAGTAAGACGGGGGTCATGAACTATTTTTTGATTAGGATATTTTTTGAGAAAACTCTCAGCAAGTAACCCCACTATATAGTAACTTTCAATAAAATTACCTGTATGATCAAATAAAAAACAGCGGTCAAAATCACCATCCCAAGCTACGCCAAAATCTGCTTTATATTCTAATACTGCTTGTTTAGTAACTGCCCTATTTTCAATTATCATAGGATTTGGTACACCATTTGGAAAGTTGCCATCTGGTTTATCGTAAATATAAATAAATTGAAAAGGTAAGAATTGTTCTAAAAGCTTAAGCACTGTCCCAGCTGGACCATTACCAGGATTCACTACTATTTTTAAGGGTTTTAATTTTGTTGTATCAATATATTGTAATAAATGTTTAATATAGCAACTCTTATCAGTGCGTATAGTTTCTACGCCTGGCTGCATTGAGGGAGTATATAGTGTTGTCTTAACAAGATAATCATGAATTGCTTGTAATTCATCGCAGAGTGAAATTGGTTTTGCTCCCATACCGACCATTTTCATTCCATTATATCCCTTGGGGTTATGGCTAGCAGTAATCATAATCCCGCCACCGACACCTTTAATTTGGTTATCAAAAGTATGAAAATATACTTCCTCTGTACCACATAAACCAATATTTATTACATTAGAACCGGATTCAATTAATCCTTTAATTAAGGCTCTAGTCAAAGATGGGCTTTCTAGCCTAACATCATATCCAACTATTACCGTACCTGGCTTTATTATATGTGAAAATGCATAACCAATTTTATAGGCTAATTGCTCATTGAGTTCTTCTGGAACTTTTCCTCTGATATCATAGGCTTTAAAGCAGCTTAAATTTATCACGATTGTGCACCGATAAGCAGATTAATATACTTATCTATAATGAACCTAATTTGTATTTTTAGCTAGGTTATTTTGTGATTTAAGTAGAGAAAATATATGTTTTATATCCGAGGTATTATCTTTGTCGACTACTAGGAGGCCATTTTTAGTTTCTACTATTACTAAATTTTTAACTCCGATAGCTGCTATAGGTATACCATTACTTTCTATATAGCAATCAGATGTTCCATGAGTAATGACATTCCCTATGAGGTTGTTACCATCAATATTTTGTGATAGTAATTTGCTGAATCTATTCCAATTGCCGACATCTTGCCAGCCAATGTCACATGGAATCACAGCTACTTGTTCAAGTTTTTCCATCAGGGCGTAATCGATTGAAATATTAGGTAGTAGATGCCAATAGTTTTGATTCAATAATATTTGATTATGATTGAATGAATCATCTATCAGCGCACTATTGAAGGCACGTTGAACATTATAGAGGATATCCTTGCAATGTTGATTCATTGCAAGAATAAAGTCCTTGGCCTTAAAACATAATATACCAGAATTCCATAAATAATTTCGGTTTTTTAGATATTTTTTTGCCAATATTTTGCCAGGTTTTTCAATAAAACGTACTACTGAATAATGGTCACTTTCTATATAACCGTAATCTGTCTCAGCATAGGAAGGTTGAATACCTAGGGTAATGATTTTACCATCATCTATTATATCCATCGCTTTGTTTATAGCTTTTGAGAAGGCCCTCATGTTTGATATTATATGGTCAGAAGGTAAGATTAGGACTGTCGCATCAGGTCCATATTGTTTTCTTATATGTAATACTGATGCGGTTATTGCTGCCGCTGTATTCTTGCTAAAAGGTTCTGTTATAATTTCTAGATTCTGATTTTGTATAAGAGGTGTATCAGCAAGTTGCCTGTATTGCTGCTCAACGGTTATAGCACAAGATGAATGAGTTATAGTAATAATATTCTTTACCCTGGGTAAGTTGCATGCTCGAGTTAAAGTGTCCTGTAATAAACTCTTATTGTTAGGCAATTGTAAAAACGGTTTTGGTTTGTTGTTGGTGGAGGCTGGCCACAAGCGGCTGCCCTCTCCTCCTGCTAATATCACTGCATGCATAAAATTTATATTCCTTTTAAGGTTATACTCAAATAAAACTGGTCTTTAGTATGTATTGATTATTATTAGGATTAAGTAATATGGATATAGTTTCAACCAGCAATCTTTATTTTGCTTTATAAGAAAGATTTATTTTGCCTTGTTGATTTTATACAAATGTTAAGCCATTATTACAGCCAATTTGATATATAATAGGCAATAATTTATAGATATGAAAAAGCTAAAAATTAAACGCTCGACGAGAGCGTTAATATAGTTGACGGTTAATGTATTTCCAAGTACCATAAAAGAATTAGTTCAAAATGATGGTACATGCATATGGCTTTAAGGCAAAGAATAATAAGCGAAATCTATGATGAAAAAGATAATAATGTTTTAG
>JBGCEV010000030.1:0-12026 GCA_045106605.1 Rickettsiaceae bacterium
TTTAACCCCCAACTCTTACACCATGCCCGGCGCACATCCATACCCAATAAATGGCATAGTAAATCCTGTTATGATGCCTGCTACTATAGTTGTAATAATCTGGCCATTAATCTCAGGCGTTTCAGCGATTGCTACACCGCCCTTGAAGCCAATTGCCATCATTAGGTATATGGAAAGGTATCGGCTTATTGAGTCCGGAACATTCAAATCTGATTTTAGAAAACCCGACACTATTCCCAATATAAAAAACAAAATAGGAGGTGAAGTGAAGTTTTGTAAAAATACATCTAAAATTCCCATAGATTCCTTCTTTAAATGAGTTTGTTAGATACTATGCCAGAAATTTCTGTGCAGCAATTGGGTCTTCATGACCTTTTTGATTATGCTAGCTTGTGGAGTATTCTTAGCCTTAGCCTTGCTTGTGTTTTTAAAGCAGTTTTGTGTTTATCATCTATCTATTCTGCAATCCATTAATCCAAACAATTGGATCCACATATTTATGTCATACTGTCCAGTTAAGTAGTAATAACATCAGTTATACTGTGAAACCACATCATCAGTTAAAAAGCTATATTTATAATATGTATCAAATAGATTAAGTTATACTAATATC
Organism: Rickettsiaceae bacterium; assembly: GCA_045106605.1. Taxonomy (GTDB): domain Bacteria; phylum Pseudomonadota; class Alphaproteobacteria; order Rickettsiales; family Rickettsiaceae; genus Megaera_A. The sequence goes on from JBGCEV010000030.1 coordinate 614, forward strand.
AACTTAATCCCGTATAAATATCAAGAGTTATATAATAAATGTTGTGTTTGACCTCACAATACTTTTTCTCTAGTTCCCTTTTTAGTATATGCAAGTTGAATCCAAAACATATAAGATGCTATTTTAAGAGTTAAGTTCAATTGTCAAATATAGAAAGGTTATATATTATGAAATTCAGATTAGTATTAAAAACAGCTAGTTATGGAGTTTTGCATTTATTTGTTGCTACAGCAGTTTCTTATGCTATTACCCAAGACATAATAATGTCATTAAGTATAGGAATAGTTGAGCCTATTGTACAAACTTTTATGTTTGCAGTACACGAGTACTTTTGGGAGCATAAAAAATAAGTTAATATTTATTTATTCTATAAGAAATACAAAATTCTTGTGATTCTAATTTTTAAGATCAATTATTTTATATAATAATAATTATGTGCATATTATGATAAAATACAATTATTATTTTTCTGCTATATTAGCACTTGTAAGAGTGTTTTTAATAAGTGTAGCACTTGTTTTTGTAAAAAAACTTGATGGTAAAATATCAAATATGATTCTTTTACTTATCAGGAGCTCATTTAGTTTTGTATTATTGATGCCTCTATTTATAAAACAAGGATTAAGAGTAACAAATACTAATAAATTAGGTTTGCATTTCCTTAGGGGTATATTTGGTGCAGCTGCTATGTTTTGCATTTATTATTCCTCTAGAAAACTACCATTGGTACTTTCATCAATAATTTTGATGTCTTTACCATTATTTATTACTTTATTATCGTGTTTTATACTGCGTGAGAGCATACAACACAAACAATGGGCATTATTAATATTAGGTTATATTGGGGTTACTATTGCTTTAAATCCTTTTCATGCAGGTATTATAGATTCTAGTATATTCGTTAGCATACTAGCAAATATATTTTTTGCCTTATCGATTATATATACAAAGACATTGTCAAAATCAGATAGCGCTTCTACAATCATGTTTTACTATAATTTACTTTTAGTGCTAATATCTGTAATATTTACCAGAGACATCAATATAGATATAACATATAATAACATGGTAATGTTATTTTTAATTGGGTTAATAAGTGTTTTTACACAGTTTTGTTCCATTAAATCCTTGTCATATTCAACCCCAGCATTTGTGGCTCCATTTGAATATACAAGATTAGTCTTTACTATACCATTGGGTTTTATTTTTTTTTGAGAGTATCCAGATATACATACTTTAATAGGAGCAGCAATAATTATCTATTCAAATATTATGCTTGCTAAAATTAGATAACATTAATAATTGACTACATAGAACATACGCACTCATCAAAGCGCGCTCAATTCTACTTTGTATGCACCAGTCTCCAATTTCAGAGAGTTTATGTAGTTAACTATAACCCACTTAACTACATAAAAATATTATTTAGCAATTTGTTGCCCTATAATTAGGCCATAGCCCACTTATTGATAAAATCTAAAGATATAATGTAGCAAAATATTTAGATGCATATGTATGAATTGACACAATTGTACGGAAAGTTCTGAAATTATCATATTACTCCGGCCTTTAAATATGAAACACTATTGATCTTGCCCTAGAATTCGGGATACATAGTATTAATCAGCCAGGTAACTAGAATCATAAAATGAGGTATGTTATAATTAGTAGCTGAGTGTCTGACTAAAGGCAGGGTGTTAACTTTCTTCCACTTAAACTACATAAAATATTAAAATCATTGCATAGATGAATTATTTAAGCTTTACTCAATATAAATGATACAGAAATTACTATGGGATATAATATTTTTTAATCTACATCTTGCTATTATTTAACTCTTAATATTTGTATGCTATTAAAATTAAATAGTAGAGATTGGTTGTATTATATTAGCATACTACTTGAGGATATGTTGTGCTTCATATTTAAACGCACTAATAACAGAAACTATTTGAGTCATATATATATGAACATAATGATTACTGGAGGCACAGGTTTTATTGGCTCAGCATTAACGGAATTTTTTTTACAACAAGGACATAATATTACCATTCTTACCCGTAACACTAGAAATTTACCAAATATAAGAGTTATACAATCTATTAAGAAAATTAATTCTGCTGAGAAAATAGATGTCATAATAAATCTCGCAGGAGCGACGATTAACAAGAGATGGAGCAATTCCTACAAAAAAGAGTTAATAAACAGCAGATTAACAATAACTCAGGACGTAATTTCATTAATCAAGAAACTACAAAGTAAGCCCCGTTTACTAATTAGTGCCTCAGCAATAGGTTACTATGGCTTGCAAAATAACAACCACATAGATGAAACTTCTTCGTATGTAGATGATTTTACTCATAAACTTTGTAGATTGTGGGAATCAGAAGCAAAAAAAGCTGAAGAATTTGGAGTAAGAACCTGCATTACTAGGCTCGGCGTAGTGTTAGGAAAAAATGGGGGGGCCCTAAAAGAAATATTGCCTATATTTAAATTAGGTCTTGGAGGAAAAATTGGCTCTGGAAAACAGTGGTTTTCTTGGGTTCATATAGGTGATGTTATTGGAGTATTTGACTTTCTAATTAACAACAAAAAACAAAAAGGTGTATTTAATTTAACATCACCTGATCCTATTAGTAACTGTAAATTTACTCAAACTCTTGGGAAAATTGTAAATAGACCAACTATATTTACAATACCAAAGTTTGTTATTGATCTACTATTTGGTGAAATGGGCAATAGCTTATTGCTTAGCGGATCAGCTGTATATCCTGATAAATTACTTAGATGTGGATATAAATTTCAACATAAATCTTTAGATAAAGCTTTAGAAAATATAGTACAAAAATAATCAATATGCCAAAGACATATATTGCTAGTCAAACAAATAAAAGAACAAGTTAGCTATAAAGGAAATCTTTTTATGACAAAAAAAGTTGCTATTCATTGGTTTCGTCAAGATCTAAGATTATCTGATAACCCTGCGCTTATTAGTGCAGCAAAATGCAATCAGGTGCTTCCTATTTATATTCTTGATGATAAGAACGCAAAAGAAAATAAAATCGGGTCTGCTAGTCGTTGGTGGTTACACAACTCACTTATTTCACTTAAAAAATCCCTAGGTGGTAACCTGTCTTTTTATAAGGGAGACCCCTTAGAGATTTTTAGTAGCATGATAACAAGGTTTGATATTGTTGCCATATGCTGGAACAGATGTTATGAACCATGGCGTATAAATCGAGATAAGGAAATAAAATCATTTTTAGAAGAAAAAAGAATAGATGTTCAAACACATAACGGATCTCTTCTCTGGGAGCCTTGGACTATTCAAAAGGAAGATAACTCACCGTATAAGGTATTTACTCCTTTTTATCGAAGGGTATGTTTGCAATCGATACCACCACGCAAGCCTTTACAAGCGCCTAAATCAACCTCATATATTCATGACAAAAATTGTAGCATTGATATCAAGGCTCTCAAACTTTTATCAAAAGTAAAGTGGTATAAATCATTAGCAAAACAATGGAAAGTTGGTGAAAAAGCAGCTCGTAATAAATTTGTAAAATTTATTGAAAGTGGTCTACCTTTCTATAAGGATGGGCGTAATATTCCATCTAAGCCTTATGTTTCTCGCCTTTCCCCTTATCTCCATTTTGGAGAAATATCTCCTAACCAATTATGGCACGGGGTGAGAGACCTAGAAGAAAATCAGAATATAGATCATTTTTGCAGTGAGCTTGGATGGAGAGAGTTTTCCTATAGTCAATTATATTACAATCCAGATCTGCCAAAAAAAAATCTTAATTCGAAATTTAATTCATTCCCATGGATAAATAATAAGTTCCTATTGGAATCATGGCAGAAGGGCAAAACAGGAATACCAATAGTAGATGCAGGTATGCGCGAACTATGGCAAACAGGTTATATGCATAACAGGGTGCGCATGATAGTTGGTTCATTTTTAGTCAAGAACCTTCTTATACATTGGTATCATGGCGAAAGGTGGTTTTGGGATACACTTGTTGATGCAGATCTAGCAAATAATAGCGCTAGCTGGCAATGGATAGCTGGTTGTGGAGCTGATGCTGCACCTTACTTTAGGATATTCAATCCAGTTACACAAGGGCAAAAATTTGACCCTGGAGGTGATTATACTAAAAAATTCGTTCCTGAACTTAAAAATCTTGCAAATCAATATTTATTCAATCCATGGGAAGCACCTGCTGATGTGCTAGAAGATGCTGGAGTAGAATTGGGGAGGAATTATCCAAGACCCATTGTTGATTTAAAAGAGTCACGCATTACTGCTTTAGAAGCATTTATATCATTAAGGAGTCAGGTTTAATGGCAAATTTAATAATTATACTTCATGATCAATTAACTCATGATATTTCATCTTTATGTGACATTAACAAGGATAAAGATGTAGTTCTTATGGTTGAGTTATATTCTGAATTTACCTACGTAAAACACCACAAAAAGAAAATAGTATTTCTTTTATCTGCGATGCGGCATTTTGCTGCAGAACTTGTGGATTCTAATATCAAGGTCCGCTACGTAAAATTAGACGATAGCAATAACAAAGATTCATTAAAAGAAGAAGTGCAAGAAATTATAAAGGAGCGCTCAGTAAAAAAGATAATAATAACTCGTCCGTCGGAATATAGAATCTTACAAGAAATAAAGCCATGGAAAAGATTTTTGGGCATTCCAGTTCAAATACTAGAGGATGATCGTTTTTTATGCACGCCGTCAGAGTTTAGGCAATGGGTAGGTAACAAAAAACAATTGAGAATGGAATTTTTTTATCGTGAAATGCGCAAGAAATATAACATTTTAATAAATAATAATGAGCCAGAAGGTGGAAAGTGGAATTTTGATAATGCAAATCGTAAAACTCCAATAAAAAATATTATTATTCCAGTAAATTATAAATCAGAGCCAGATCAAATAACAGTTGAAGTTATGCAACTTGTAAATAAACACTTTGACAATCATTTTGGCGATATAGAACCGTTCTTTTTTGCGGTTACCAGAGATGAAGCACGTCTTGCGCTTAAAGACTTTATTGAAAAACGACTTGAGAATTTTGGTAAATATCAAGATGCGATGATAGAAAACGAACCATGGATGTTTCATTCACATTTAAGCTTTTACTTAAATTGCGGTCTGCTTACAGCTATAGAATGTGTAAGAGCCGTAGAATACGCATACCACAGAAAAAATCTACCCATCAACTCTATTGAAGGATTTATAAGACAAATTATCGGGTGGCGTGAATATATCAGAGGAATATATTGGTATAGAATGCCTGATTACAAAAATGAGAATTTTTTTGAAGCCAATCGTAAATTACCAGAGTTTTTTTGGAAGGCAAACTCAAAAATGAATTGTATCAATCAATGTGTCAAAGAAACAAAACAAAATGCCTACGCTCATCATATTCAAAGATTGATGGTACTAGGTAATTTTGTGCTTTTGTCAGGTATTCATCCAGATGAAGTAAATAAGTGGTATCTTATTGTATATGCGGACGCTTATGAGTGGGTTGAACTTCCAAACGTAACGGGCATGATATTGTTTGCAGACGGCGGGTATCTTGCAAGTAAGCCATATGCTGCTAGTGGAGCTTACATCAATAAAATGTCAAATTATTGTACAAATTGCTCTTTCAAAGTAAATAACAAAAATGGTATTGAAGCATGTCCATTTAATTATTTATATTGGAACTTTTTAGCACGAAACCGAGGTAAACTAGAGTCTAATCCTAGAATTTCTATGATGTATAAGACATATGATAAAATGAATAAATCAAAAAAAGAAGCGATAGACTATGATAGTAGAGAATTTTTAAAAAAAATGAAATATGACAATTAAAAAACAAGAGATTGCTATAATTGGATCTGGTATATCAGGTATATCCATTGGGAATATGCTTAATCATATTGCTAATGTAACAATTTTTGAAAAATCAAGAGGAATTGGAGGAAGAATATCTACACGCTATATTGAGGATTTTGAGTTTGATCATGGAGCGCAATTTTTTACTATCAAAACTGATGGTTTCCAAAAATTTATGCAACCTTTGATAGATAATGGTATAATTGATGTGTGGGATGCAAGATTTGTTGAAATTAATAAAAACAAGGTAATCCATAAAAAGAAGTGGAATTTAGAATATCCTCACTATGTTGGGACTCCTAGGATGAATGCAATATGTAAACATTTAGCAAGCAAGGTAAATGTTAACCTTAAAGTAAAAGTTCAAACAATAGAAAGAATTGATAATAATAAGTGGAAATTATCCGATAGCAATAACAAGGAACTAGGTAAATTTGATTGGGTTATTAGTACCATCCCTTCGCATCAATCCAAAACTTTACTGCCTAAAGAATTTGCTTATCACAAAAGCTTAAAAGAAATAAAAATGCTTGGATGTTACGCTCTAATGCTTGGTTTTAAAAATAAATTATATCTTGGATGGGATGCCGCACTTGTAAAAAATTCTAATATTAGTTGGATTTCAAATAATTCTAGTAAGCCCAAAAGAAATCTATTGAATACCATAGTCGTTCTAACAACAAACAAATGGGCTGACGAGAATATAGAATCTGATCTTGAATATGTGAAATCAGAAATGATAAAAACTCTATCAGGAATTATAGACTACTGCGGTAATGAATTAGTAGAATCTAATATCCATAGGTGGAAATATGCAAATATTGAAAAGAATAATAAATATAAATATTTACTAGATCAAAACAATAAACTAGCTGTAATTGGAGACTGGTGCATAGAAAGCCGAATTGAAGGAGCTTTTATGAGTGCAGATGCTCTATATAGTAAATTAGTTAGTATTATTTAATTTTAGTAAGCATAATATTTAAACAGATAATTAATTCATCTCCTTTTAAAGTGCATATATTTGACCCAATAGTAACGAGCGTGCGAAATGTCAATATACTGTCTTTTTTTTAAAATAAAAAGCTAACTTATGCTAAAAATGTCTAATAACTTTTCATATTCTTTTTCAGCTTATATTATAGATAATTTTGAATATACTTCTAAATATTGTTTTGATTGATGTCTAGAATAAGGCTGTATACATGCATAATCAACCCCTTGTTTTTTTATCCATATAACCAAAAAGTTTCTTAGTGTATGTAAGATATAAACTTTTTCATTCCTGCATTGGTTGAGTATTACTCTAATATTTTTTATTAGTTTTCAATTGTTTTTATACACAATTGCTTTTTAGACTGCTAATGTTAGAATTAAACCCAAAGTTGGTTACTAAAATAAGAATTAAATAAGGTAATTTATGGCACCTGCAAAAAGGGGGGTACAAACTGTACCAGAAGCAGTTGGAGTATTTAATGATGCTGATACGCTTCAGCAAGCAATAGATGAATTGCAAACGCATGGATTTACTCGTCAACATCTAAGTATGTTGGCTGATGCTAAAACAGTGGAAAAAAAATTAGGACATATCTATAAACGTGTGGAGGAATTAGAAGATAATCCGAATGTGCCACGCACGTTTTTTATATCTATTGACTCAATTGGTTCTGCAGAAGGAGGATTGATCGGGGCTCCCCTGTATATTGCTTCCTGTACAGCGGCCGCAATAATAACTGCCTCAGGCGGTACATTACTAAATACCATTATAGCTACAATAGCTGCAGGGACTGGAGGGGCGCTAATAGGTAGTGTTTTTGCAAAAATGTTGGATAAGCATCACGCTGATTATATTCAGGATCAAATTAACCATGGAGGGATATTACTCTGGGTAATATTTCATGATAATAGAAGTAAAAAACAAGCCATTAAAATTCTAAAAAAATACTCGGCACGTGATATCCATGTCCATAATATTCCTGTAACTAGTTTTTGATCCGTCTAATCGTAAAGTAGATTAGTTAACCACTATTACTAGCAATCCCTCCTCTAAAAACGTAACGTGCGAGCTTTTTCGTATTTACACACGTTTTTCTCTAGTTCTATTAATTCAAGGCTAGCTCATCAATTATCAAAGATAAACAATCCCGCCGCAAGCAGCGGGGTTGTTTATTGATTAATCAAGGTTAGAAGATTAATTAAAAACTAATTGATATTTTGTAGATGGCCCTTGCCCATATTTTTGCAGCAACCGCGCAGCAAGCAGTTTATTTCGATCTTGTTCCTACAATTTTAGTCCGGAAAACGTTCGTTTTCTGGACACTACTGCATTTGACAACATTTATACCATAAAACTGCTAGTTAACTCATTCCGTTTATCTACGCAAGTTTTACCCCCCTTTTATCTTTTCGTGCGCACATATTTAATCCTCCCACTTGCTTTATTTCCCACCCTGTGTTAGTGTTGTTCTATATAAATAAAAAATTGCAAATTATAATGAAAGCTCAAAAAATCTTACGCCCAGACTCAAAAGGACGCATTTGCCTAGGTTCGTTAACAAAGGGCATTAGTGGATACAAAGCTATGGTCAATGAGAATACCAAGGAAATAACTTTAAAACCATATACAGAATTGGCATTACCTGAGCAATGGCTTTTTAAAAATAAAACAGCGCTTGATCAAGTCAAAAGAGGTTTACAACAATCCGCTGATAAAAAAACTTTATATAAAGGTAGTTTTGCTGAACACATCATAAATAATGAAGATGAGCTTTAAAATACTTTTTACTGAAGAAGCTGCATCTAACTTAGATAAGTTAGAACATTCTACGCACAAAATAAAACAGTATAAAGCAGTATTAAAATGCCTGGGGTATTTAGAAAACAACCCTAAGCACCCTAGCCTAAATACACACGAATATAATTCGCTAAGCCGCCAATTTGGCATCAAAATCTTTGAAGCCTATGCCGAAAATAACACTCCTCAAGCTTACAGAGTATTTTGGCATTATGGGCCTGATAAAGCTAAAATTACTATCATTGCTATTACTCCCCACCCTTAATATTCCCCCTAACGCGCATTATAGTTTGGCGGCTTACGTTAAATTGTCTGGCTATAGAGGCAATGGACGTACCTTCTTGTAATTTTTGCATCGCCTCTTCTTGCTGGGCTTTTGTTAGAGCTTGTGGTCGACCCAGAATCTTGCCGTTTGATCTAGCCCTAGCAAGTCCCGACTGAGTCCGTTCAATCAATAGATCTCGCTCAAATTGGGCAACAACGTTAATCACTCCCATAGTCATTTTTCCTGCAGAGCTAGTTAGATCAACTCCGCCCAGAGCAAGACAATGAACTTTAATACCTATCTTTTCTAATTTTGCTACAGTAAGACTAACATCAATAGCGTCTCGCCCTAGCCTATCCAATTTAGTAACAACTAGAACATCATTTTTTTCCATTTTCTCTAATAGACGTGAAAAACCTTTACGCCTACTAATTGGCATAGAACCAGAAATAGTTTCTGAAATTATACGATGTGGTTCAATGGTAAAACCAGATGATTCAATTTCCTTAATTTGGTTATCTGTTTCTTGTTGCATCGTAGAAACGCGAACATAAGCAAAAGTACGAGACATAATTATAAATAATATGTATAAAAAAGGTTGTACTAAATATAAAGTATGTACGAAACACTGTCAATATAATTTATGGACAGCTAAACCAGTGTGTCCGTAACCGTTCGATTTCGGACACTACTTAAAAACACGTATTTTTTGCTTTTCTCTGCAACTAACAATAGAAAGGGGTTGATATTGCCAAAAGTATACTGTGTGATGAAAGGTATACATTATCAATTACAAAGTATTGACATAAGTATGTACATGTACTAATATATGTACATACTAATTTAAAAACAAATGCTTATGGAAGCTATATCTTATACAAAAGCACGGAACTCATTAGCTGGAATAATGGAACATGTATGCCAAGATCATAACCCTGTAATTATTACGAGACAACAGAAGGAGTCAGTAGTTGTTATGTCTTTAGAAGATTTTAATTCATATGAAGAAACAGCCTATTTAATGGCTAGCCCTAAGAACGCTATGCGTTTAAATGAATCTATTAAAGATTTTAAAAATAAAAGCAACTTTAGCAAAATTGAAGTGCCAAAGTAATTATGAATATTAGTTTTCACAAAAACGCATTTGAAGAGTATATATTTTTTCAGAAAAACGATAAAAAAATAGCTAATAAGATTAATGCCTTGTTGCATAATATGATGCGAGAACCATTTACAGGTTTAGGCAAGCCAGAGCCATTAAAACATAACTTAACTGGTTTTTGGTCTCGACGCATTAATAATGAACACAGAATAGTGTACACTGTTGAAAAAGACACGCTCTATATACTTCAATGTAAGTACCATTATTAATATACCGTGTTAAGAACGTAATAGCAGTTTTTTGATTCATGCAACAAAGCCGTAACAAGTGACATATATGATGATTTACATAAACAAAGTGCTTATGGTTCTTTTTTAAACGCAATGGAAGTCCCATTTTATCGGTGGCCACCTTTAAGACTAAATCCTTATATTCCAAATATGATAAATAAAGATTTGTTAGAAAATTTTAGAAGAAAATATATGCTTTTATCTTAATTTATTTCGTAACCGTCCGAAAACTGGGAATGTTGATATGAACTGTGTCAAATAGTAAACTAGAGTAAAAAATGGAGCATGCCCCTGCCAGAGTGGGCTCTAACTATATCTCAACTTGACATTATGTTCCCTAATAGATTAGGATTAAATATGAGTAAAAAATATGATTTTTCTGTTGTAGGAAAATTAGACTGACACAGTTGAGTCAACACTCCCTCTCTGTAGCCTTTAGAAAGAAAGGGATTATGTTAAAGCGCACATTAAAAAAGTTTTTTATCTATAGTCCTCAATCCCAAGAAACATACATAATATAGCGTTACATTGCCGGAATCACACGTTCCCACCATTTGGGCCTATAATAAGAGAATTTTCTATAATTGAAAAAACTATTCTCAACAGAGGCGAAGCACTAGTTATTTAGGTTAGCATAAGCACAAATGACGTGTAGATAATCGTTGAACACGTACTTAAATCATTATACGCATTGACTGAGTATTAGAGGGTAGACTGAACTAGTCCCAGGGTAATCCCAGATCAACGATGCACCAGTCTATTATATCTCTACACTCAATTTAACACGTTTTTATCCAGGTACTGTCGTGGTTCTTTGATACAATATGCGGCAGGCAAAAAAAATTATAAAATTTGTTGACAGTACAAAAAATGAGATCTATTGTGCGCCAAGCTTTATCAGATTCTAGTAGTTTATGTACGAAATGTGCGCCGGGCATGGTGTAAGAGTTGGGGGTTAAAGTCCCCTATGGGCTGAATTAGAGCGGTCCATTAGCTGAGGCAAGGTTAACATCGTGAGGTGTTGGCTGAAGGAAGCTGAAGGCAAAGTAAGGCTGGAACGA
>JBGCEV010000031.1:0-32010 GCA_045106605.1 Rickettsiaceae bacterium
AGAAGGAGCTCATAACATTCTACAAATCAGATCTTCTCGTGCTAGTAACAAATGGGGCCAGGAATGGGCTCAAGCTAAACAAAAATTTTATATTCCTAGAACTAAAGCTGCATAGATGACAGATATATTAACGCTCTCGTATCTATATGAATATACTAATTTCTGTTAACGAAACAATAATAATATAGTTGTATTTATTGAGAGTAATTATTAAATTAATCTCAATTATGTTTAAACATCTAATTTTATCGACTGATCTGATGGTTCATCAGTACAGATTTGATAATTTATCAACCCTGTAAGCAAGAGAGAAAAGCATTCATTTGAGATCTATGTCTATTATGAATCAAAGTGTTTAATGACTTCTGAGATAAAAAGTACAGAATATCTCAGTAACATAAGCTATGCAGACTTATCTCATACGTAATCAGGATTAAATGATTGTCAAACTCAGATTTGATGGATTATTAAGACAAATATCATTATTGCTGAGCATGATAAATCACAATTTTCAAAATATTATGATATTTCAGGTGCAATATAATATTTTATTATAAATCTTGTTTATTTAATTTTATAATAGATGCGGTTGACCTGTTATTTTTCTTTAAAACCTTTGAACATCGCATCATATACAGGGTCTAACAGATACTGTAATAATGTTCTAGTGCCAGTAACAATTTGTACCTCAGCTTGCATGCCTGGGTAAAGTTGCAGATGTCTTGGACCAGCCATTTTTTCAAAGTTATCCATATCTAGTTCAATTCTTGCTAAGTAGTAACCGTTAGCTAAGGATTGGTCCACGGGAGGAGCGCCTGGTGTAGGGCGGATGATATCGGGTGATAAGGAAACTACTGTGCCAGTAAATAGTGGAGTAGTTCTAGATTTAAAAGCACTAAATCTGATTTTAGCAGTTAAACCTGTTCTAATATTATCAATTAATTTTGGTGCGATTTTTGCATCTATAACTAACATATCATCTTTAGGAGCAATTTCTATGATAGGCTGGCCTCCGGCTATAGTACTGCCTACAGTATGGTAATTTAGTACATTTACTACACCATCTACAGGTGATTTTATAATCACTCTAGCTAGTGAATCTTGTAGATAAAAAAACTTTTCCCTTGCTGCTGCTAAATTTAGTTGTGCTTCTTTTAATTCAGTTAATGTTTGCATTGTAAATTTACTGTCTAAATTTAGTAAATCTATGTCAGTTTTAGTTATTTCTTGTTCTGAGCGCGCTATTTCTGTATCAGTCATAGCTATTTCGCTTTGGGTGTTTGCCTCTTTAGCTTCTAAGTCAAGTAACACTGATTTTTGTGCAAAACCTTTGGTATGCAATTCTTTTGTTGCGTCTAAACGTTCCTTGATAACTGCCAGAGTTTTATGTAGAGAGACTTTTTTAGCATTAAATCCATCTATTTGCTTATGTAACTGTTTGGTTTTTTGTTTTAAAGAATTTTGCTCAGCTGTTTTCAAACTGCGCCTCGACGCAAATAAATTATTTTGGGTTTCAATAATTTTTTTCACATCCTTAAGATTGTTATCTTTTAATAAAAATTCAGGGTAATGTAGACTGTCATCTTCATTTATTTCTGCAAGTAATCTTGTTTCTGCTGCCAATAAAGTACGATATTGATGAATTATGCTTTCATAATCTGATTTAGTTCTGGTGTCATCTAATTCTATTAATTTATCTCCTTGCTTTACCTCATCACCTAGTTTTACGTATACCTCTTTTATCATTCCTCCTTCTTGGTGATTAATAATTTTGTTTAATGAGCTGTTGACAACGGTTCCAATAGCATATGCTGCACTGTCTAAAGGAGCAGTGGCTGCCCAAATAGTACTAAAAAATACAAAAATTAAGGTAATAAAAAAACCAAACATTATAGGGGATCTAGCATTTTTCACTACGTCATTAGCGTTGCCACCTCCTGGTTTTACTATAAAGTTAATGAATTGATCGATAAATTTAACGCCATTTTGCATGCTCTGCAAAATTGCTATTAACATCCCCTTAGGGGTTAATTTGCTTGGTTTTTGAGGAAGGCCACCAGGCGGTTGGTTCATTGTATTAGCACCACCTTGTTTTTGTTGCATCATTAGCAATTGTAATTGCTGCAATTGCTCTGGAGTTAAACTTTTCTTTTTTTCAGACATTCTAAAACTATCCTAACAAAATTATCAATTATTAATGTGAATGGTACCGTTTTTTAGCATTTGAATACGATTATGCACTTCTTCTTTTGTACCAAAACTTGCCACAGCACCATCTTGTAATACTAAAATTTTATCTACTGCTGATAATACTGAAGGCCGATGAGAAATAACTATAACACTTATTTTTTTCTTTTTTGCCTCTGCGAGAGCATTTGCTAAAGCTAATTCTCCAGCCTCGTCAAGATTTGCATTTGGTTCATCTAATACAACTAACTTTGGGGTGCCATAAAAAGCACGGGCAAGACCTATTCTTTGTTTTTGCCCGCCAGATAAATTTGACCCACCAAGCCCTATATCAGTATCATAACCATCAGAAAATCGTAGTATCATTTCATGGGCGCCACACATTTTTGCAGTTTCAATTACTTTGTTGGGGTCTGCTTCCTCCGACATTCTAGCAATATTATCTTTGATAGTTCCGCTAAATAATTCTATACCTTGTGGTAAATATCCTACATGCTCACCAAAATTCTCTCTATTCCAAGTAAACACGTCGCCTCCATCTAATCTAACAGAACCTGACGATGCCTTCCATACGCCTACAATCGTTTTTGCTAAAGTTGATTTACCGGCAGCGCTTGGACCAATAACCGCAAGTATTTCGCCAGGTTGTACAGCAAAAGAAACGCCTTTTAATATATGTTTTGGCATTGGTGGCTGGGGCATTCCTTGTGGTATTGGAGCAGCATAATATATATTTTCTACTGACAAATGACCGTCAACATGTGGTATAGGCATTGCTTGATCTCTTTCTGCATGGCGCTCAAAAGATTCATTAATATTCTTATATGATTTCATGGCACCACTGATACTTTTCCACATAACTATCGAATTATCAAAAGGTGCTAATGCCTTGCCGACAATAATTGAACTTGCTATCATACCACCAGTAGTCATATCCTGCCCATTACTGGAAACAACTACATAAGCTCCAATGCCAGTAACGGCCATTTGCATAACGTTGCGAACAAATCTAGAAAAATTAGAGATAATGCCATTTCTATAACTGGCAATAGATTGTTTGGCTAGTGAAGCTTCATTAAATTTAGCCCAATTTTTCTTGACGTTCTTAATCATTCCCATGGCTTCAACAGCCTCAGCGTTTCTACTTGCTATTTCTGCTTGTCCCATACCTTTTATAGAAAGTTCTGTTGCCTCACCAAGAGTACGATTTGTTGCCACAGCATTAAAAAAAGCAAAGCCAACAATTATAATAGCACCAGCAATAGTCAAGATACCAATATACGGGTGTATAAAAAATAGAATTGCTATGTATACAATACTCCAAGGAGCATCAAAAAGAGTATTAATTCCTGTGCTCGTAAGAAATGTTTTTAATGTTTGGAAATCCCTTAACATCTGACTTGCCCCAGTGTTGACTTTTGTTGCTGAAGCGGAAATAGAATGACCAAATATAATAGGTGAAAGTGTATTGTCAAGCCATTCACCTACCCTGATTAAAGTAAAGGATCTTGTGATTTGCAACAGGGTATGAACAAGGTAAATAAACCCGATAATTACAGAAAGCATTAATAAGGTCTGTACATTACCACTGCCAATTACTCTATCAAGTACTTGGAGAGAATAAAGTGGGGTAACCAGCATTAGTAAATTAATAACAAATGAAAATACGAATGTTACTTTAAAAGCAGCTTTGCATTTTTCAAGCGCAATTTTTAATGGATTTTCTCTTTTTTTTACTTCATTAAATTTCTGTTGCATAATTTTTCAATTATTGGGGTATTAATTAGACCAAGATGGATGTATCAACGCAGAAGAGTAAACTATACAACTAATGAAAAAATATAAATTACTTTTTTTTATTAGCATAATCTAAAAACTGTCTAACACTAAGGCGATTTATATCATGTTGCATCAATAATAACAAGAAAAAATATACGGAGCAAGATCCCTCCACAATAAGAGGTATAAATAGGGTGCACCTATTTTCCCTAATATTCTGTTGTATTGGTTTTATTATAAATCTAGGGTAGTTCAGCGAGTTAAGATTAAACACCCTGTGGTTTATTTCTGTTTTTATTTTTTTATAGTTTTGTTTGGTAAGCTCTTTTATTATAAGAGTGAGATTGGTATTGTCTAGAGAGCTAAAATTTGTACTGAAGCCATAACTAGCAGCGCAATTGTTGATGATAAATTTACTAATAACTATATTATCAGCAAGGTCTATTGCTGTTTTACCATTTATACCTACAATCGATTGGCCGCTTAAAGGGCCATGACGATGTATTGTTGTTTCAATACCTATGTTTTCGAGAATAGTGACGATATCTGATCGTAAATTAGCATATTGATCAATCGGATCTGAGATATTGTCGAAATTATTTGCTGCAGTTGTGTCTTGATTTATCCAGAAACTAATTTCTGCAGCTAATTTATGTTGTGATATCAGGCTATCAGGTAGGTTAATATTTTTTACCATCTGGCGAACACTGTTTGCATTAGATGCATCTTCACAATATACGCTAACAGTTGGAACGCTTCTAAAAGGATCTATAAAAACTTTATACGGAATAGGATTTAATTGTATGCCTTGATAATCCCAGATATTATTACACCTAGCGATAGTTTGCACTGCAATATCTAATTGTTTTAGCATTCCATCGTCGTCAAGATATTTAAAAGAAACAAATTGACATTGATGGTTTTGAATCAACTGTATAACTTCATCAGGTATTTGCATAAATAACCAGATTTATATTAATTGGAGTTAACTATTTCTTCTGCTATTTGGACTGCATTAAGTGCAGCACCCTTTCTTAAATTATCTGTACATATCCACATATTAAGACAATTATCCTTAGAATTGTCATTACGTATTCTAGAAACAAAAACATCATCTTGTTCAACAGCGTCTACTGGAGTAGAATATTTAATATCATTCCCTGTACTGTAAACTACTACGCCATCAGCTTCGTATAATAACTCTTCTGCTTCCTTTGCATCTAAAGCATTTTCAAACTCAACATTAACAGACATACAATGGGCAACAAATACTGGCACTCTAACGCAAGTTACTGTAGTGGTGATATGCGAGCCAATTATTTTTTCTAGTTCCGTTTGTATTTTATGCTCTTCGTCACTATAACCATCCTCCTGGAAATCGCCAATATGAGGAAATAAATTAAAAGCAATTTGGTTTGGTAATATTTTTGAATCAATATTTTCAAAAACAAACTTTGCCTTAGTTTGTAAGTATAATTCGTCCATTGCTGCTTTACCTGCGCCAGATACAGATTGATAAGTTGAGATAACTAGTCTTTTTATTCTTGCTGCATTATCTAAAGGTTTTAACACCACTGCTAGTGGGATAGTACAACAATTGGGATTAGCAATAATACCATTTTTAAAGCCCTGCATGGCTTTTAGATTAGCTTCTGGTACTATTAAAGGTACATTGTTATCTAATCTAAAAAAGGATGATTTATCTATGACTATACAACCTTGTTCAACTGCTTTCCTAGCATATTTTTCTGATATCGATGCAGCTGTACAGAAAAAAGCAATATCAATACGATTAAAGCTTTCGGGTATTGGTTCAACATGTATAACCTGGTCACCAAAGCTTACTTGCCTACCAACAGATTGATCAGAGGCGATGGCTATTATTTTCTCAACTGGAAAGTTTCTTTCTGATAAATTTTTTAATACTTCGTAGCCAACATTACCAGTTGCTCCTATTACGGCAATTACATATTTTTTCATAAAGTCTTATCTATTAAATTTATATTTGTTGATCCACTTAAAATGTGCGTATGAAAGTGAAATACGGATTGTCCGGCAGATTCTCCTTTGTTGCTAACTATTCTATATTCAAGAGCGTCATTTTCCTTAGCTATTTTTGCAATCATTTTAAAATAGTGAGCAATTTCATCATTGGAAGCATTCTCAACAAAATCAGTTAAATCTGTATAATTACCTTTAGGGATTACCAGTAAATGGATTGGCGCTGCTGCCTTAATATCTTTGATTACCAATAAACTATCATCTTCATATATTTTATCACTATTTACTTCATTATTGATAATTTTAGCAAAAACATTATTCTTATTGTACATAAAGTGCCTCTTCTTGTTTTGCGTTATTATAATAGTGTTTTAATTCCGCTTCTTCTTCGTTCTTTGCAACGATTATATCTACCAGTGAAAAACCATTTTGTGTTGCATAATATTCTTGAATGTCGCTAGCAAAACAACCAAATGCTAATAATATATATGTCTCAAGTAAATATTGAAATTGTAATTCTGCGACCGAATAAGTGAAAACACTAATGGGAGCAGCGAGCAATACTAGCCACCACATTCTATGATATAGAGCCCATAAAAGAGTGAAAATTGCAGCATAGAAGTTAAAACCCTGCTTTACAATTAATACCTCATTATGATTTTTACTTGAATCGGTGTATATACAGTATATATTCATTTTTGTAATTACTGAAGTTTAATGCCCAAGATAATATAAATACTTGTATTATCTATACAAGTATACAAAAAATAACAGAAAGAATCACATATGTCTAATAGCTATTCAAATAGCCCAACGCCTCATGGTACCACTATATTGTGCCTCAAGAAAGATCAGGAAGTAGTAATTGCTGCTGACGGTCAAGTATCTTTAGGTAATAGTATAATGAAGGCAACGGCGAGAAAATTAAGAACTCTTGCAGATAATACAATTGTTGCTGGTTTTGCAGGCTCTACTGCTGACGCCTTTACTTTATTTGAAAGGTTAGAAGTAAAACTTGACAAATATTCTAATCAATTAACGAGAAGTGCTGTTGAACTTGCTAAAGATTGGCGCACTGATAAATATTTGCGCAGATTAGAGGCAATGTTAATAGTTGCTGATAAAAACAATATTTTTATTATCACAGGTAATGGTGATGTTATAGAACCAGAAGATTGTGTGGCTGCTATCGGATCAGGTGGTTTATTTGCGCTTTCTGCAGCTAGGGCGTTCATGTCGACTAAAAGTAAAATGAGCGCTAAAGACGTAGCTCTGAAATCTATGAATATAGCTGCTGATATATGCGTGTTTTCAAATCATAATATTATTACTGAGAAGGTAAAATGAGTTTAAAAAAGAATATGGGATTGACCCCAACAGAAATTGTTGTTGAGTTGGATAGATTTATAGTAGGCCAAGATGCTGCAAAAAAAGCTGTTGCTGTTGCACTACGTAATAGATATAGAAGAGCCCAAGTTTCAGAACCACTTAGGAGCGAAATATCGCCTAAAAATATTTTAATGATAGGCTCAACTGGTGTTGGTAAAACAGAAATTGCGCGTAGATTAGCAAAGCTTGCAGAAGCCCCTTTTATTAAAATAGAAGCAACCAAATTTACCGAAGTAGGCTATGTTGGTAGAGATGTTGAATCAATTATTCGTGATTTAATTGAGATCGCTGTTGCTTATCAGAAAGAAAAAGCTAAAAAGGAAGTACAAGACAAAGCTGAATTAAAGGCCGTTGAACGAATTATTGACTCGGTTGTAGGCAAGAATTCTTCTGAAGAAACGCGTGAAAAATTTAGAGCAAAAATTACAAAAGGTGAATTAGATAACACTGAAATCGATATAGATGTCCAAGATACTAAAAAGAATAATAGTAGTATTGAAATTCCGGGTATGCCCGGTGCATCAATGGGTGTCCTAAATATCAGTGACATGTTAGGAAAAGCCTTTGCTGGTAATAAGATGAAGCAAAAAAAGTTAACAGTTAAGGACGCTTTGGAGATTATTATGTCTGAAGAGTCTGAAAAAATGATCGATGAGGACAAAACAGTCACTATGGCAATCCATGCGGTAGAGAATGATGGTATTGTTTTCCTAGATGAAATTGATAAAATAGCTTCTCGCTCGGAAGCGAGAGGACCAGAAGTCAGTAGAGAAGGGGTGCAGAGAGATTTGTTGCCTTTGATAGAGGGTACAAATGTGGTAACGAAATATGGTGCAATAAAAACCGATCATATCTTGTTCGTTGCTTCTGGCGCATTTCATTTATCAAAACCATCTGACTTATTACCTGAATTACAAGGTAGGCTACCGATTAGAGTTGAAATGTCTTCATTAACCAAGGAGGATCTAGTAAAAATACTAACAGAGCCTGAATCAAGTTTAATTAAGCAATATATTGCACTAATTGGTACTGAAGGGATAAAATTAACATTTACTGATGAGGCAATTGACGAAATTGCAAATTATGCAGCAAAATTCAATATGGAGATAGAGAATATTGGCGCACGCAGACTTCATACTATATTAGAGAATTTGCTAGAAAATGTTAGTTTTGAAGCTGGAAGCATTAATAATAAATCAATAATAATTGACAAAAAATTTGTCGATCAACAAATTTCTGGGTTTGTTCAAAATATCGATTTGGCTAAGTTTATTTTATAGGTGCCAGGATATATAATATATAAGGGCTATAGTGATAACAAGAATATCGAGTTTAGCATTTAATGGTATTGGCATTACAGATGTCGACGTACAAATACAGATTGAACCAGGTATTCCTAAATTTACCATTGTAGGTCTTGCTGATAAAACTATTGCTGAATCAAAAGAACGCGTACGGGCGGCTTTATCTTCAACTGGCATCAAATTGCCTGCGCAAAAGATTCTAATTAATTTAGCTCCAGCAGATTTAATTAAAGAAGGAAGTCATTTTGATTTAGCAATTAGTGTTGGGATATTAGCTCATCTTACGTCTCTACCAGTGGAAGAAATCAGTAACTACCTTGTTTTGGGAGAACTGTCTCTTGATGGTTCAATATTGCCAGTCAATGGAGTGTTGCCTGTTGCAATGGGGGCGATTAATAGGGAAAAAGGAGTGATTTGTTCAAAGCAGAATGGTTCCGAAGCAGCGTGGTCAGGTAATAGCAACATCCTAGCTCTCAATAATTTACTTGAGCTAATCAATCATTTCAAAGGGACGCAAATATTATCACAACCCAAAACAGGCAATTTTCATTCAGATATACAATATCCAGATTTAAAAGATATAAAAGGACAAAGAATTGCAAAAAGGGCATTGGAAATAACTGCTGCTGGAGGGCATAATATGTTAATGTTTGGTCCGCCTGGTTCGGGTAAATCAATGCTAGCTTCTAGATTGCCAGGCATTATGCCGGAATTATCACCAGAAGAAGTATTAGAATGTAGCACTATTTCTAGTATAGCAGGAAAATTAGCTGATGGAAGCTTGACTAGTCAAAGACCATTCAGAGCGCCGCATCATACATGTACATCAGCTGCTATGGTTGGCGGTGGTATGGGTCGTAAAGTGCAACCTGGGGAAATTTCATTAGCTCATAATGGTGTATTGTTTTTAGATGAATTGCCAGAATTTGCATCTGGGGTAATCGAAGCATTAAGGCAGCCTTTGGAAACAAAAGAAGTATTAATATCCCGTTCTGGAGCCAATATTAAATATCCTGCTAATTTTCAACTAATTGCTGCTATGAATCCATGTAAATGTGGTTATTTAAGCGATCCGCAGAAAGCCTGTAATAAGGCGCCATCTTGCGCTAGTAATTATCAAGCTAAAATTTCCGGGCCAATTATAGATCGGTTTGACTTGCATATAGAAGTTGGAGACCTCGAAGAGGGCTATGCTTATGATAAAATTTTGTCTGAATCGGAGGAGGAATCAAGTCAGATGGTAGCAGAAAGGGTGAAAAGAGCAATCGAAATACAAGTTAAACGATATGAAGGTTATAATATTAAATTAAATAGCAATCTTGAAGGGCAATTACTCATTGATTACGCTATGCCAGTTGAGGAAGGGTTGAATATTCTGAATGCAGCAGCAAAAAAATTCAGGCTCTCTATGCGTGCTTATAACCGTATATTAAAAATTGCTCGGACAATAGCTGATCTTGAAGGTGCAAGGTTAGTACAAAAAATGCATGTTGCAGAAGCGTTAAGCTATCGCAAAATGGACTATTTTAACTTAGAAGCTGCATAAGAGGAAAAAATATTATGGATGTCCAAATAAAACAAAATTTAGCTCGCGCGTATAGGATTTTAGCCCAATTACAAATGGATGATTTGACATACACTCATTTATCAGCAAGGCCTAAAAATGCAGATTATTACTATATTTACCCATTAGGGTATCTTTTTGCAGAAGTAACTCCAGAATGTTTATTAAAAGTAAGTTTAGATGGGAATATTCTTGAAGGTATAGAGCAGAAGTATAATAAAACTGGTTATGTAATTCATAGTAGTATTTATAAGAACAGACCGGATTTAACTTCAATATTTCATCTCCATACTGTTGCATCCGTTGCTGTATCAGCAATGAAAAAAGGGTTGCTACCCATAAGCCAATGGGCACTACACTTTTATGAGGGAATTAACTACCATGAATATAATGCCTTATCTCTTGATGAAGTAATGCAAGGCGGATCGTTGGTACGTGATCTTGCCGATAAGAAAATAGCCTTTTTACGCAATCATGGTTTTGTTACATGTGGTTCAACAATACATGAGGCTTTATTCTATTGTTATCATTTAGAATTAGCGTGTAAAACTCAAATAGCTGCTTTGTCTACTAATGCAGGATTGGTTGTACCAAACAGAGCAACATGCTTGCAGGCAAATAAAGACTTGTTGAGTTTTGAACAAGATTTGGGTTTAAGAGATTGGCAGGCCTGGCTTAGGTTGTTAAAGATATAGCAATATAATACAGATGATTTTTGATAATGCAGCATTGCATTAAGAGGTAACTCTTGATATATAAGCATCGCGACGATTTGTAATTGTTAAGTATAGTAAACGTTTAATAACTATGTACAAATTTACTATAGTAAATTCTCTAATAATTCAATACTGTAATGCACTTGTTCATATAGTAATGAATGGTTTACAGGAACTGTCAGAAATTATCAAGTCTCACGGCTCTCTCTCTAAAATACAAACCTTATATGAATTTATTAAAGTTAATAGTGATGAATTATTGAATGTAGAAACAATAGCCTACTTTATTAATAGAGCTAAGGGGGTGTAAACGCTTATATTTCTAGTAGATTCATAGAAAAGCATGGAATAAATATAGTAAAGGAATTAGGTAGTAGTGCTAGTGATGCGGTATCAGCATATCAATATAATGATCATTGATATCTCACATTCTGTGATAACGATAAGGTTTGTGTTGTTGATGCCAATGCTCAACAAGCAAGTCTAATTATGACACATCATCCAAAACATGATATAATGTACTTACAATTAGGTATAGAGCGATCTGCTGCAGGTGCTTATAATTCAACATGCGGTAAGCCTTGTATAGAATAAAAAATAGTATTTTCCAAGTTGTTCTCTAATCTTAATACTGATATAATAATCAGTCATGTGACATCCTTAAAATTACAAGCGTGGAAGGTGAAGGAATTTGAGGAAAAGTTAGGTGCAGAAGTGTTACTCTTGCTAGAAGGGGATAATAGTTACTATTTTAAAACGTTAGAGTTATGTGGAGAGTAAGTGCATGACTATGGTGTAAAAGGTGCAATATAACAGATAATATCTATACAGTGTAGTGAATTTGTGTTATGGAAGGAATTCCTTCAAGGAAATATTAAGTGTAACACTCTACAGATATTTTTATCTCCTGCTAAAATTACAGGATATGTTATGGCTCAAGAAACTTTAATAAATGAAGAGTTAGTTGCTGGAGGGCTCTCTATGATTACTTCCAGTAATGGTGTACTGTATTGGTTGATGATGTGTCAACTAGCTTAGAGATAACTGGTGATGTTGAACTAGGAGGGGGTGTTGATATATTCTAACCATCAACAAGCCATATTTATACCACTTGATTAGTTACGAAGTATGCATTTGTTGTGTAGGTATAAAGATACAATATTTTGAAGTCGGACTATTGATGATTTCGCCGAGATAGAGATGATATCGAAGAGTATTAATAAAAAAATGGGTTATTATTATCGATTCTTATAGTTTTGTTAAAATTGTATTTTATGCAGTTATTTTATTATTTATTATATGGTCATATTCGGCAAGGAAATCAAACAGAAGTAATACTGTGTTCAGTATAGTCATGTGGTTGATGATTTTTACTAGTTTGGTGGTAATTTACGCTTTCAGATTTGAGTTAAATTTTGTAAAAGATAGGGTGCTGGCAGTGCTAGTACCCTCTTATAGTTGGAGCAATACACCGGGGCAGGTTGTGATTGCGAGGGGGTCTGATGGGCATTTTTATTTGGATGCCAAGAATAAAAACAAATACCAGATAAAGTTCCTTGTTGACACGGGTGCTACTGATGTAGCCTTGACTCAGGAGGATGCTGTGAAGTTTGGGATTGATCCAAAAAAATTAAATTATACGCAAAGATACAGTACAGCCAATGGTGTCGCTTACGCAGCTCCAGTGGTCATCGACCAGCTAACTATTGGTCAGAAAACATTTTATAATATAGATGGGCACGTTACCTCTGGCGGTCTTGATGTATCCTTGCTTGGTATGAGTGTGATCAATAAATTTAGAGATTTTAGCATTACCCGAGATTTACTCACTTTGAATTATTGAATAGATGTTTGAAGATAAACTTACCAATAGGTGTAATAATGTTGCTTTTTGCTAAACTATGAATCCCATTACCAGCTATAATTACAATTGTAGTGACAATTGCGCTATAAATAATATCAGCAGGATAATGCATAGCCAGAGTGATTCGTGATAAAGCAACCAGAATAACAATGCAGCCTGCTAATAATTTATAAAATTTATTCATATGCGGCCATAAGCAGTATGTAATCAATAGAGCGAGTCCTGTATGCGCGCTAGGAAAGGATGACAAGCAACGCTCTGCAGAGAGATTGGCAATAGTGACAAATTCATTATCAGCTAAGGAGCAAAAAGGCCTTGGTAAGTTAACAGAAAATTTTAAAGCTGCAAAGGTGAAACCAAATAGAGCGTAACAAGTGCCAATGCGAGTTAACTCTTGATAATTCTGGTAAAATTCGTGGCTTCTGTTGGTAGAGTTACGAATTTTAAAATAGCAGAAAATGCAAGCTAATATGTATGCGATCACAAAGTTGCCAATAAAAAAAATACTTGATAATTGCTGTAGAATATATGGAAATATTCCGAAATTAGTAAATTTATTTATTAAAATAAATAAATGCTCATTAAACTGATTCCAGTGATAAAGAGAATGCGCCATATTCGTAAACTATAAGTTCGGTTGTTTTTTGAACTATATATAAAAGTTGTTATTTTACAATAAACTATATAAATATCTTGCGAACTGTAGAAAAGCTCGATATGATTCATGAAATTTTTGTTTGAATATTAATGCTAGGTAGGGCGCCATAAAGTCTACTTAGTTTTATTTTTGTAATTTAATGAAGAAGTAAAATCGAATGCCAACAAATAATCAATTGGTCAGATTTGGTAGACAATCTAAAATAAGAAAAAGTAAATCACCAGCTCTTAAGTCAAACCCTTTTTTAAAGGGCGTGTGTGTGATAGTAAAAACTGTTACACCTAAAAAGCCAAATTCTGCTTTGCGTAAAATAGCAAGGGTGCGCCTAAGCAACGGAGAGTATGTAAATGCTTATATTCCTGGTGAAGGGCATAATCTACAAGAGCACTCTGCTGTATTAGTAAGGGGTGGTAGAGTACCAGATTTACCTGGTGTGAAGTATCATATAGTTCGAGGAGCACTGGATACGCAAGGTGTAAAAGGACGTAAACAAGCTCGTTCTCGTTACGGTACATCTTCGAAAGGTCAGAAGTAAAAATTGTTTGTTAAAGTTACAAAAGATATATAGATAAGGTATAAAATGTCACGACGTCATGCGGCCGAGAAAAGGTTAGTAAAGCCAGATTCAAAATATAAGAGTGTGTTGCTTTCTAAGTTTATTAATAATGTTATGCAAAGCGGTAAAAAAGCCTTGGCAGAAAGATTGGTGTACGGAGCTTTTGGAAAAGTCGAAAAGAAACACGCAGCTGATCCATTTCAAACGTTTAACGATTGTATAAACAATGTTAAACCTTATGTTGAAGTGAAGTCTGTACGCGTTGGTGGAGCTAATTATCAGGTTCCTTCTCCTGTCGATGAAAGAAGGGGTTATGCTCTTGCTATGCGTTGGGTTATTGACGCCGCTCAAAAGCGTTCTGGCAGAAGCATGATTGAAAAATTAGCTGAGGAATTTTTTGACGCTGCTAATAACCGTGGTGTGGCGATCAAGAAAAGAGACGATACGCATAAAATGGCGGAGGCTAATAAAGCTTTCTCGCATTTTGCGCAAAGGTCATAGAGGTATTTCATGTCAAAGAATCTATCAAACGTTCGTAACATTGGAATTTGTGCGCATATTGATGCGGGTAAAACCACCACAACTGAACGTATATTGTATTATACAGGTAAATCTCACAACATAGGCGAAGTCCACGATGGTGGAGCAACCATGGATTGGATGGAGCAAGAACAGGAGCGTGGTATTACTATTACCTCAGCTGCTACAACTTGTTTTTGGCAAGATAAAAGAATTAATATTATCGATACCCCAGGCCACGTTGATTTTACAATCGAAGTTGAAAGGTCTTTAAGGGTTCTTGATGGAGCGGTAACAGTTTTTGACGGTGTAGCCGGTGTTGAGCCGCAATCTGAGACAGTATGGCGTCAGGCAGATAAGTATAGAGTGCCAAGAATGTGCTTTGTTAATAAGTTAGATAGAGCAGGTGCTGACTTTTTTCGATGTGTTGAGATGATTATCGACCGTTTAGGAGCTAATCCTCTGGTGGTACAGTTACCTATAGGTGCTGAAGATGAATTTCAAGGTGTTGTTGATCTTGTTAAAATGCAATCTATCATATGGAAAGATGGATCCTTGGGGGCAGAATTTGTATATGGTGATATTCCGGCTGACTTGAAAGACAAAGCTGCGGACTATAGAACAAAATTATTAGAAATGGCTGTAGAGTCTGATGACAAACTATTTGAAAAATACATAGGTGGTAAAGAGCTTACAGAAGAAGAAATCAAGTCATGTATTAGAAAGGGAACAATAGAAGGTTTATTTGTCCCAGTCTTGTGCGGCACCGCCTTTAAGAATAAGGGTGTGCAGCCATTATTAGATGCTGTAATTGATTATTTACCTTCTCCTCTAGATATTCCTCCTACTAAAGCGATAGATGTAAAAACAGGAGAGGATAAGCAGATAGAAAATTCAGTGGATGGCAAGTTTTCTGCTCTAGCTTTCAAAATCATGACGGACCCTTTTGTTGGTTCTCTTACTTTTGTTAGAATATATTCCGGTAAATTAGCTACGGGATCTTCTGTTATTAATACTGTCAAAGATCAGAAGGAAAGAGTAGGTCGTATGTTGCTTATGCATGCAAATGATCGTGAAGATATCAAAGAAGCCGTAGCCGGTGATATTGTTGCTATTGCTGGGCTTAAAAACACCACAACTGGTGATACTTTGTGTTCACCTGATGCTGGTATTATTTTAGAAAGAATGGAGTTCCCTGATCCTGTGATTCAGCTTGCTGTTGAGCCTAAATCTACTGCAGATCAAGAAAAAATGGGCTTGGCGTTAGCTAAATTGGCATCTGAAGATCCCTCGTTTAGAGTGACGACTAATGAAAATGGCCAAACTAATATTGCTGGTATGGGTGAATTGCATCTTGAAATATTAGTTGATAGAATGAAAAGAGAGTTTAAAGTTGAGGCCAATATCGGTGCTCCTGAAGTAGCTTATAGAGAGACTATTACTAGCTCTCATGAAGTAGATTATACTCATAAAAAACAATCTGGTGGAGCTGGTCAATTTGCAAGAGTTAAAATTATTTTTGAAAAAGGCGAGCAGGGTAGTGGTTTTGTTTTTGAAAGTAAAATCGTCGGTGGGTCTATTCCTAAGGAGTTTATTCCTGGTGTGGAAAAAGGAATAAAAAATATCATGGAGACTGGTGTAGTTGCTGGTTATCCTATGATTGACTTTAAAGCCACACTAATTGATGGTGCTTTTCATGATGTTGATTCTAGTGTTTTAGCATTTGAGATTGCAGCAAAAGCAGCCTTTAGAGAAGGTATGCCAAAAGCAGGAGCAAAATTACTAGAACCGTTAATGAGAGTTGAGGTTATCACGCCTGAGGAATATATGGGTGATATTATAGGCGATCTGAACGGCCGCAGAGGCTCTGTGCAAAATATGGAGCCAAGGGCAAACGCACAGGTTATTACTGCCCATGTTCCCCTTGCAGAGATGTTCGGTTACGTTAATACTTTAAGATCAATGTCACAAGGTCGTGCTCAGTATAGCATGGAATTTAGTAATTATGATCTAGTGCCTCAACAGGTTGTAGAAGCAATTTTAAGTAAAAGAGGCAAATAATTATTTGTTTGCTGAAAAATTAGTGGTACTTATTAATCAGAAGTGAAAACTTCTTGATTCAGTACTGAAGTTATGATAGGAGTGTAGCTCAATTGGTAGAGCGCCGGTCTCCAAAACCGGAGGTTGCGGGTTCGAAGCCTGTCGCTCCTGCCAATGTTACTTTTTTGAGAATGAGTTAAATGTTAAGAAAAATAAAAGCGTACAAATTTCTTGAGCAAGTAAAGCAAGAAGCTAAAAAAGTAGTATGGCCTGAGAAAAAAGAACTGATAGCATCTAGCGCAATTGTGGTAGTCGCAGTATTGTTGTTTAGTTTAGTAACCATGTTGTTAGATTTTGGTATACATAACTTAATGAGATTTTTGTTAAATATTGGTAAGTAGTTTTGAGTGAAAAAATAATTAATACCAAGTGGTATATAATTCATACTGTTTCAGGTTCTGAAAAAGGGGTCAAAAGAGTAATAGAAGAGCAGATAATCAAGAATAACATGTCTGATTATTTTGATGAAATAGTAGTGCCGATAATACAAGTTCCTGAAATAAAAAGGGGAAAAAAAGTAGTATCTGAAAAGAAATTTATGCCGGGCTATATATTTATCAAAATGAAGATGACTGATGAGTCTTGGCATTTAATTAAATCCGTGCCAAAAATCACAGGCTTTTTGGGTAGTAAAATAAAACCGCAGCCCTTGAATGATGTTGAAGCAAAAAAAATGTTTGCACAACTCGAATCTGAGACTAAAACGGCTAGTATATCTAGTTTGTACAATATCGGAGACAAAGTGCAGATTATAGATGGTCTGTTTGATACTTTTTCTGGAGTGGTTGAGGAGATTGATATAGAGAAACAAAATTTAACAGTTGCTGTTTCTATTTTTGGTAAGGATGCTCCTATTAATTTGAGTTTTACTCAGGTAAAAAAGAATAATAATTAAAACTATAGATATAAAAAAGTTTAGGGATTAAGTACATGGCAAAAAAAATCACTGGTTATATTAAGCTTACTATTGGAGCCGGGAAGGCAAATCCTTCACCGCCCGTCGGTCCAGCTCTCGGTCAAAAAGGAGTGAATATCATGGAGTTTTGCAAGGCTTTCAATGCGGCTACAACTTCATTTGAAGCAGGAACACCAATACCTGTAGTAATAACAGTCTATGTTGATAAAAGTTTTACTTTTATTACTAAAACTCCTCCAGCATCGTATTTCCTAAAAAAATATACAAAAATAGCAAAGGGGTCTAGTGCAACTAAAAAGGAAGCGCATGTAGGTAAAGTTACAATGTCAGATTGTGCAGAAATTGCAAAAATTAAGATGCAGGATTTGAATGCAAATGATTTAGCTGCAGCGACAAAGATTATTGCTGGTTCTGCTGAGTCAATAGGTATTGAAGTAATACAATAAATATCATAGGTTATAGAAGCGGATTAAAATTATGGGCAAAAAGATTAGATCAGTTAAGAGTGAATTAGATCAGCAGAAGGAGTATTCACTGAAAGAAGCAACTGAAATTATTAAAAAATCAAGCTTTGTAAAGTTTGATGAAACATTAGAATTAGCAATTAATTTGGGTGTTGATCCAAAACATTCAGATCAAATGGTTAGAGGAGTTGTCTCATTACCATCAGGTCTGGGTAAAGACGTAAAAGTTGCAGTTATTTGTAAAGATGACTCAATTCAAACAGCAAAAGATTCAGGTGCTGATATAGCTGGATCACTAAATGTTATCGAGGATATTAAGGGCGGAAAATTAGACTTTGATGTTTGTATTGCCACTCCTGATATGATGGGTTTGGTAGGGCAGGTTGCAAGGGTTTTGGGTCCTAAGGGGTTAATGCCGAATCCAAAACTTGGTACAGTTACAGCCGATATTGCTACGGCAGTAAAAAATGCTAAAAGCGGACAAGTTGAATATAGGGTAGAAAAATCTGGTATAGTGCATGCAGGCCTTGGTAAAATATCATTTAGCACAGAAGATTTATTAAAGAATGTAGAAGCCTTTATCAGTTCTGTTGTAAAAGCAAAACCAGATGGAGCCAAGGGGACGTATTTGAAGAAAATACATATGTCATCAACTATGGGACCTTCGTTGAAGGTTAATTTGTCAACGATTTCTTACTAAATATTTGGAGAAAGATAAGGTGTTAAAATCAAAAAAACAAAGTTTTGTTACAGAATTAGAAGAAGTCTATAAAACATCTAGCTCTGTAATAGTTACTCACTACCACGGTTTAACCGTATCGGAAATAAGTAAATTACGCAGATCATTAAGAGATAAAGGTGCTTCTTTTAAGGTTGTAAAAAATACTCTGTCTAATATAGCAGCATCTAATGTTGGTGTTGCTTATGATGCAAGTATGTATTCTGGTCCAACAGCTATTGCGTATTCACAGGATCCTGTGGCGGCAGCTAAGGGAGTAGCAGAATTTGCTAAAACTAATGATAATTTAAAAATTATTGGAGGTATGGTAAATAATACAGTTTTGGATGTGAGTGCTGTGCAACAACTTGCCAAATTGCCATCTCTTGATGAGCTTAGAGGTAAAATTGTTGGATTGTTACAAGCACCAGCGGCAAATCTTGCTAGAGTTGTGCAAGCTCCGGCAGGTTCATTAGCTAGAGTTGTTAAAGCTTATGCTGATAAATAATTAATAATAAAAATAATTTAACGAGGGAATTTTATGGCAGATATGACAAAAATAGTAGAGGAGTTATCTTCTCTTACGGTAATGCAGGCGGCAGAACTTACAAAACTTTTAGAAGAAAAATGGGGAGTTTCTGCAGCAGCACCTGTGGCAGCTGCGGCAGCAGCACCAGGAGCTGAAGCAGTAGCTGAAAAAACTGAATTTGATGTTGTGCTACTTAGTGTAGGTGATAAGAAGATTGAAGTGATTAAAGCAGTTAGAGCAATTACTAGCCTTGGTTTAAAAGAAGCTAAGGACCTAGTAGATGGTGCACCATCTCCTATTAAGCAAGGAGTGGCTAAAGCAGACGCTGAAAAAATCAAAGCTGATCTTGAAGCTGCAGGTGCAAAAGTAGAAATAAAATAATATTATTAGAAATTAAACCGTTGTAAATTTTTATATAATACAATACACTTCCTGTTTATAGACAATAAACCAATAAACATTTTGATGTAGAGTAATAATATCCTAATTTCCTTAGGCTTTTTTTAATAGTTTTGGAAAAGTTAAAACATTTTATCCAAATTGTTAGTTATTAACTATATCAGATAATAGCTTAGTTTGGATAAAATGAATTATATCAAGTATTGTTTTTGTATTTCAAAAGATGTTTAATTGAGTATACAGAACAATGCGTAAGTAATCGACAAAATATCTGGAGATCATATGCTGCAAGCCTTGCAAAACAGTAAGAGAGTTAGAAAAAACTTCGGTAAAATCAATTTAGTTGCATCTATACCGAATTTAATTGAAATTCAAAAAAAATCTTACGAAAGTAACTTTTTACAGATAGGTGTATCTGAGCATGAAAAAAGAAATGTTGGTTTGCAAGGTGTGTTTAATTCTGTTTTCCCTATTCAGGATGCAGGAAGTTCAGCAACTCTAGAGTTTGTAAGCTATTCTTTTGATACACCAAAATATGATGTAGAAGAATGTGTTCACCGAGGCTTAAGTTATGTGGCACAGTTGCGAGTTACATTACGTTTAAGTGTTTGGGATGTAGATGAGCTGACGGGTGCTAGAGAAATCAAGGGTATAAAGGAACAAGAAGTATATATGGGGGATGTCCCCTTCATGGCGGAGAATGGTACATTTATTATAAATGGTACAGAGCGTGTTATTGTCTCCCAGATGCATAGATCGCCAGGTGGTTTTTTCTATCATGATGAAGGAAAAGTACATCTATCAGGTAAATATCTATATTCCGCAAGGATTATACCTTATAGAGGGTCATGGCTAGATTTCGAGTTTGATGGAAAAGATCTTATTTATATCAGAATAGATCGTAAAAGAAAGTTGCCAGTTACAACATTGCTTTTTGCAATGGGAATGTCATCTGCAGAAATTCTAGACACTTACTATAATACAGAAACTTATTGTTATACAAAATCGGGATGGATCAGAGATTTTGATCCAACTGATGTCATGATACACAGATTGAATACTGATTTGATCAATGCAGAAACCAATGAGGTTGTATTAGAAGCAGGGCAGAAAATTACACCAAGATTGGCTAAAAAATTCTTTGAAAACGGCTTAAAGAAAGTTTTAGTTGCAGAAGAAACAATAGTCGGTAAATTTGCCGGTCAGGAATTGATAGATAATGATAGCGGAGAAGTATTAATAGGTTTAGGTGATGAAATTTCAGCTGATTCTATTAAGGGAGTAGTTCATTCTGGTGTTACATCCATTGTTGTACTAAAAGTTTCATCACAAAGCGATGCCTACATAAGAAATACTTTATTTATTGATAAAAACAAAGATCAAGAATCTGCGTTGATGGATGTTTTTAGAGTGTTGCGCCCTGGCGAGCCCTCAACAGTTGAGGCAGGGGCAGCATTATTTGAGAGTTTGCTTTTTGATGCAAATAGATATGATTTGTCGGAAGTTGGTAGAATTAAGTTAAACGCCCGTTTGGATGTGAATATACCTATAGAAAATACTTGCCTAACTAACGAAGATATTAAGGCGATGATTAAAGTTTTAATAGATTTGAAAGACGGTAAAGGAATTGTAGACGATATAGATCATCTAGGTAACAGACGTGTAAGGTCGGTAGGAGAGCTGATAGAGAACCAATTTAGAATTGGTCTGATTCGTATGGAAAAAGCTATTTTAGAGCGTATGGGTGCTGTTGATATAGATACTATCATGCCAAATGATCTAATTAACTCTAAGGTTTTGGGATCAGTAGTAAAGGAATTTTTTAGTACATCTCAGTTATCACAATTTATGGACCAAACTAACCCTCTGTCAGAAATTACTCATAAACGTAGAGTATCTGCATTAGGCCCCGGTGGTGTAAGTCGTGATAGAGTAGGTTTCGAAGTTAGGGACGTGCATCCAACGCATTACGGTCGTATTTGTCCAATTGAAACTCCTGAAGGCCAGAATATTGGTTTAATTAACTCGATGGCTACTTTTGCCAGAGTGAATAAATATGGTTTTATTGAAAGCCCATATAGAAAAGTAAAAGACGGATTTGTTACAGACGAGGTTCAATATCTTACTGCAAATGATGAATCTAAGTTCAAAATTGCACAAGCCGACATGGCAATTAGTCCAGACGGAAGAATAGATGCAGAATTAGTCAATTGTAGGTATGATACTGGTAATTTTATTTCAGTACCACCCCAAGAAGTGGATTTTATTGATGTCACACCAATGCAGGTGGTATCAGTTGCTGCTTCGTTAATTCCATTTTTAGAGAATGATGATGCCAACAGGGCTTTAATGGGCTCAAATATGCAACGACAAGCGGTGCCACTAATCACGACAGATGCGCCCCTTGTAGGCACTGGAATTGAGTCAATTGTAGCAAAGGATTCTGGTGCAGTAATTATTGCTTTACATGATGGTATTGTAGTTGAAGTTGATGCAAGAAGAATAGTTATTCAGACTTTAGAGCGTAAGAAAAACGGCGCTCCAGAAGTAGATATTTATAATTTGATGAAATACCAGAAATCTAACCATAATACTTGTATTAATCAAAAACCATTAGTAGATGTTGGACAAAAAGTAAAACAGGGAAAAGTTATTGCAGATGGTCCAGCAATTGATCAAGGAGAAATTGCTTTAGGGCGTAATATGTTAGTAGCATTTATACCTTGGAGAGGTTACAATTTTGAAGATTCAATCCTAGTATCAGAAAGAATAGTCAAGGATGATGTTTTTACGTCTATCCATATTGAGGAATTTGAAATTGTAGCGCGTGATACTAGGCTTGGCCCAGAAGAGATTACACGAGATATGCCAAATGTTAGTGAAGAAGCTCTGCGTAATCTTGATGAGGTTGGTATAGTGCATATTGGTGCAGAAATTAACCCCGGTGATATATTAGTTGGGAAGGTCACTCCAAAAAGTGAATCCCCTATGACACCTGAAGAAAAATTACTACGAGCTATTTTTGGTGAAAAGGCCTCGGATGTAAGAGATAGCTCGTTGTATGTTCCACCAGGAGTTTCTGGCACTGTTGTTGAGATCAGAGTGCTTTCGCGTCGTGGTGTGGATAAGGATGAGCGTGCTCTTACTATTGAAAAGCAGCAAATTGAAAAATTAGCAAAAGATAAAGATGATGAAATTGAAATTATAGATCGTTTTGTCTTTATGAGGTTACAAAATATTTTAGAAAATCAAGTGATTGTAAGTGGTCCAAAATCAGTAAAAGTCGGTCAAATAATTGATAAAGATTTACTACAAATTCTTTCTAAAGGTCAATATTGGCAGTTGATTGTTGAGAATGACTCGGTCATGAGTGAAATAGAACAGATTAAACAGCAATACGATAAAAAGAAGGTAGAGTTAAATCAACGTTTTCAAGATAAAGTAGCAAAATTACAAGCTGGTGACGACTTGCCACAAGGAGCATTAAAGGTGGTCAAAGTATTTGTTGCAACTAAGCATAAATTACAACCTGGTGACAAAATGGCTGGACGTCATGGTAACAAAGGTGTGATTTCTCGTATTATGCCAGAGGAAGATATGCCATTTTTAGAAGATGGGACAGTAATTGATGTGGTACTAAATCCATTAGGCCTACCATCAAGAATGAATGTAGGGCAAATACTAGAAACTCACCTTGGTTGGGCTGCAACAAAACTTGGTCATAAAGTGGGTGATATGCTAGAAAAATATAGCAATAATGATATAGATTGTGAGGCTATAAAGGAATTTGTTGGTCAAATTTATGCTGGTCGAGATGTTGCTAAGCAAATAAAAGACTTAAATAAAGAAGATTTCCTAGAATTTTGTGACAACCTAAAGGACGGGGTGTATTTTTCTACACCAGTTTTCGATGGGGCAAGAGTAGGAGGAGTAAAGGATATGTTGAGATTAGCAGATCAAGATTCCTCTGGACAAGTTAAAGTCCTAGATGGTAGAACAGGTGAATATTTCGACCGCAGTATTACAGTTGGTTATAAATATATTTTAAAATTACATCACCTAGTAGAGAATAAAATTCATGCTCGTTCTATAGGTCCGTATAGTTTAGTTACACAGCAGCCTCTGGGAGGTAAGTCTCACTTCGGTGGTCAAAGATTTGGTGAAATGGAAGTGTGGGCACTTGAAGCGTATGGCGCCGCATTTACATTGCAGGAATTATTAACAGTGAAATCAGATGATGTAACTGGTAGAATTAAAATTTATGAAAATATTGTAAAAGGTGATCATAATTTTAATTCAGGATTACCTGAGTCATTTAATGTGATGATTAAGGAATTTAGATCGTTATGTTTAAATGTACAATTAGAAGAGAGTTCTTAAAGTTTGTCGAATATTAGTAATATACTAGGTTTAAATAAATTTAAGAAAGTTTAGTTCATAAGAGTTTTAGTTTGAGGAAAATCCGTTATGTCAGAGATTAATTTTTATGGTCAATTAAAAAGCACACAGCAATTTGATCAAATAAAAATAAATATTGCAAGTCCATCTCAGGTTAGATCGTGGTCTTATGGTGAGGTTACAAAGCCAGAAACTATCAATTATCGTACATTTAAACCAGAAAAAGATGGTTTGTTTTGTTCTAGAATTTTTGGTCCTGTAAAAGATTTTGAGTGCTTATGTGGTAAGTATAAGCGCATGAAATATAGAGGAGTAACGTGTGAGAAGTGTGGTGTAGAGGTTACCACTTCTAGAGTCAGACGCGAACGTATGGGGCATATTGAACTTGCAGCACCAGTAGCACATATTTGGTTTTTAAAATCATTGCCATCAAGAATCAGTACCTTGTTAGATATGACAATGAAGGATCTTGAAAAAGTGCTATATTTTGAAAATTATGTAGTAATAGAGCCCGGCATATCACCGTTGCAAAAAGGAGAATTATTGTCTGAGGATGCCTATGTTAAAGCTCAGGATGAGTATGGTGAAGATAGTTTCGTTGCTATGATAGGTGCTGAAGTAGTACAAAAATTACTGTCAGAATTAAACCTAGAAGAGCTTAAAATAGAATTAAAGTTAGAGTTAGATAATACCTCCTCTGAGACCAAGAAGAAAAAATTTATAAAAAGGCTAAAATTGGTAGAAGATTTTCTATCCTCTGGTAATAAACCAGAATGGATGGTAATGAATGTGTTACCTGTGATCCCACCAGAAATTAGACCTTTGGTAATGTTGGATGGGGGGCGATTTGCAACATCAGACTTAAATGAATTATATAGAAGAGTAATAAACAGAAATAACCGCCTCAGAAGACTTCTTGAACTAAAAGCGCCAGATATTATTATCCGTAATGAAAAAAGAATGCTTCAAGAATCGGTAGATGCATTGTTTGATAATGGACGTCGTGGCAAAATAGTAAAAAATGCAAATAAGAGACCTTTTAAATCTCTAAGTGACATGCTAAAAGGAAAACAAGGTCGTTTCCGTCAGAATTTATTAGGTAAAAGAGTCGATTATTCTGGTCGTTCGGTTATTGTTGTTGGCCCATCATTAAAGTTACATCAATGTGGCTTACCAAAGAAGATGGCTCTAGAGTTATTTAAACCATTTATTTACTCAAAGCTTGAAATGTATGGTATTGCAACAACAATTAAAGCAGCGAAAAAAATTGTTGAATCAGAAAAAGTAGAAGTGTGGGATATACTTGAAGAAGTTATTAGAGAACACCCTGTGTTATTGAATAGAGCACCAACCCTTCACCGCCTTGGTATTCAAGCATTTGAACCGTTGCTGATTGAAGGTAAAGCTATACAGTTGCATCCTTTAGTCTGCGCAGCTTTCAATGCTGATTTTGATGGTGATACGATGTCAGTGCACGTACCTTTATCTATAGAAGCTCAGTTAGAAGCTAGAGTTTTAATGATGTCCACTAATAATATTTTAAGTCCTGCTAACGGTAAACCTATTATCTCGGCTGATAAAGACGTTGTATTGGGTTTATATTATTTGACTCTGGAAATTGATAATGAGCCAGGCGAAGGAATGATTTTTAGTGATGTTAAGGAAATAGAATTTGCTATCTTTGAAAAAGCCATTTCTTATCATGCTAAAATTAAGTATCGTGCTAGTGTATTAAATGCTGAAGGTAAGTATGTTGATGCTATTGTTGATACCACTCCTGGGAGAGTGATTTTATCTCAGTTACTACCTGAAACACATGAGTTGGATTTTAAACTTATCAATAAGGAAATGACAAAGAAGAATTTATCAGCTGCAATTGATTATGTATATCGTTATTGTGGTCAAAAAGCTACTGTGATATTTGCAGATAAGTTGATGGCTCTTGGTTTTGAACATGCTTGCAATTCTGGTATTTCTTTTGGTATGGACGATATGGTTGTGCCGCATGATAAGACAAAATTCATCAATGAAACCACGGAATTAGTGAATGAATTTGAGCAACAATATTTGGAAGGATTGATTACTTATGGAGAAAAGTTTAATAAGGCAGTAGATGCATGGACAGCCTGTACTGACAGAGTTGCTGCAAAAATGATGGAAGAAATATCTGTACCATATGATAATAATGGAAAAAATATTACAAACCAACAAAAGTTAAATTCTATTCATATGATGGCTGTTTCTGGTGCAAGGGGTTCTGCTGCACAGATCAAGCAGCTAGCTGGTATGAGAGGTCTAATGACCAAACCATCAGGAGAAATTATTGAAACTCCAATTAAATCTAATTTTAAGGAAGGATTGACAGTACGCGAATATTTCAACTCAACGCATGGTGCCCGTAAAGGTCTAGCAGATACAGCGCTAAAAACAGCGAATTCTGGATATTTAACTAGAAAACTTGTTGATGTTGCGCAAGATTGTATCATTAGTGATTTAGATTGTGGTACAAATAATGGTATTGAAGTCAAAACAATTATAGAAGGAGGGGAGGTAATAGTTTCTTTATCTGACCAAATTCTTGGTAGAACAGCAGCAATAGATACGCACCACCCAGTTGATAGTAGTTTATTAGTACCTGCTGGCAAGGTAATTGACGAGGATATATTAGATAAGATTTCATTATCAGGACTTGATTTAATTAAAATTAGGTCAGTACTCACGTGCGAGACAAAAGACGGTATTTGTTCTCATTGCTATGGACGAGATTTAGCAACCGGATTATTAGTATCTATGGGTGAAGCAATTGGTGTAATAGCTGCCCAGTCTATTGGTGAGCCAGGTACACAGCTGACTATGAGAACGTTCCACATTGGTGGCGCAGCGACTAAAGGAGCAGAGGTTTCGTCAATCGAGGTAGCCTACGATGCTAAAGTTAAAATTCTAAACCATAATGTGGTGATAAACTCAGAAGGAGTGCAAATCGTTATGAGCCGCTCATGTGAGTTATTATTGGTTGATGATAAAGGGAATGAACGTTCAAGATATAAAGTTCCACATGGCGCAAAATTACTAGTAAAAGATGGTAATAAAGTAAAGCCAGGTCAAAAAATAGCAGAGTGGGATCCTTATACTATTCCTGTAGTTACTGAGAGAACTGGTAAAGTAGTGTTTACTGATATGGTCGAAGGAATATCTATAAGAACAGTATTAGATGAGGCCACTGGTATTTCAAGTAAAGTTATTATTGAATCTAAGCAATATTCACAAGGAGCAGAGTTACGTCCACGTGTCCAGTTGTTAGACAACAATAATAAACCTATAGAAGTCTCTGCTGGCGTAGAAATGAAGCACTATTTGCCGGTAGGGGCCGTGCTAAGTATTCAAGATGGAGATAGTATAACAGCTGGTGATATTTTAGCGCGTATACCTCTTGAATCTACAAAAACAAGAGATATCACAGGTGGTTTGCCAAGAGTTGCAGAACTCGTTGAGGCAAGAAGGCCAAAGGATCATGCTGTGATTGCTGAAGTAGATGGCCAAATTGAGTTTGGTAAGGATTATAAATCCAAGCGCAGAGTAATTTTAAATCCAGTAGAAGGCGAACCAATAGAATACATTTTGCCAAAAGGTAAACATGTTGTGGTTAATGAAGGAGATTTTGTTAAGCGCGGCGATATGATTATTGATGGTAGCCCATTGCTACAAGATATTCTCAAGGTCATGGGAGTAGAAGCTCTAGCACGTTACATGGTATCAGAGATTCAGGCTGTGTATAGATTGCAGGGCGTAAAAATTGATGATAAGCATATTGAAGTTATATTGCGCAGAATGCTACAAAAAGTAGAAATCACTGACTCGGGTGATACAACAATACTTGCTGGTGAACAGATTGATTTACGTACTTTAACAGATATTAATGATAAGTTAGTTAAGGAAGGTAAAAAGCCAGCGAAATGGGAGTTAGTGCTGCAAGGAATCACCAAGGCCTCACTACAAACTAATTCATTTATTTCTGCGGCTTCTTTCCAAGAAACAACCAAAGTATTAACAGAAGCTGCAGTAGCTGGTAGAATTGATCATTTACGTGGATTGAAGGAAAATGTGATTGTGGGTAGATTAATACCTTCCGGCACAGGTTTTTACATGAATATGGCTAAAAAACAAGCGGCTGCTAGAGATAAGGCGATTACAGATAATGCATAACTGAAATACTTGTTATTTTAGTTGTAAATGATAACAGTGCAATGAAAGCTGGAGTGTAAATTAGTAGATTGCACTCTAGCTTAAAAAATTGTATCATTACAAATCTATATAATGTATACGTAAAATTAGCACTTATAACAATAGAAGCTATAGGAAAAATCATGGGATTAGATATTAAGGCTCCAGAGCATATTATTTTAAAACCAACCATTACAGTTTTTGGCATCGGCGGCGCTGGTGGTAATGCAGTTAATAATATGATTAAGGCTAATCTACAAGGTGCAAACTTTGTTGTTGCCAACACAGATGCTCAGGCATTAAAACATTCCGAATGTACAAATAAAATTCAGCTTGGTGTTACTTCAACCAAAGGTTTAGGTGCTGGTGCATCCCCAGATGTAGGCAATGTGGCTGCACTTGAAAGTGAAAAAGATATTAGATCTCACCTAGAAGGCAGTAATATGGTGTTTATTACCGGTGGTATGGGAGGCGGAACAGGCACAGGTGCATCACCGATAATTGCAGGTATCGCAAAGGAATTAGGTATATTGACAGTAGGAGTGGTGACAAAGCCATTTTTGTTTGAGGGCCCGAAGAGAATGAGAATAGCTGATAGTGGTCTCCTAGAATTGCAAAATCAGGTTGACACTCTAATTGTTATTCCAAACCAAAATTTATTTCGTATAGCGAATGAAAATACTACCTTTCAACAAGCGTTTGAAATGGCAGACGAAGTGTTACATGCTGGGGTCAGGGGAATAACAGATTTAATAACTTCTCCAGGTTTAGTGAATCTTGACTTTGCTGACATTCAAACAGTTATGAGTGAAAAAGGTAAAGCGATGATGGGAACTGGTGAAGCAGAAGGTGAAGAGAGGGCTATCAAAGCAGCAGAGGCTGCAATTGCAAATCCACTACTAGATCAAAATTCAATGTTTGGTGCCTCTGGGGTGTTGATCAATATTACTGGTGGTAAAGATATGACTTTATATGAAGTTGATAGTGCTGCCAATCGTATTAGAGAGGAAGTAGGGGATAGTGATGCAAATATAATTTTTGGTTCTACCTTTAATCCTGATCTTGAAGGTAAGATTCGGGTATCTGTGGTTGCTACTGGTATAGAACAAGGGAAAATGAGTCAATTTAAGAGTGAAGATACCTCTATTGATATAGAACCTACTCAAGAGGCTGTTGATTCGGTAGATCAAACTAGTAATGCTTCTTCTGAGACTAACGAAGATGATGATCAACCACCTGCTTATGATGAATACGGTCATAGTACAATTATTCAACAGTCAGATAATAGTGGTCAACTTGAATGGACTCAGCATAGTCATCAGGAGCCAGAAAATGATATATTGCTTGCAAGAAAGAATATAAATAAGGCAAAACCCTCATTGTTAAAACGCATGTGGAATTCCTTAAAAGCAAATGATTTAGGTGGTGAGACAAGTTACAACCAGGAGGTGAAGAAAAATATACCTTCTGACGCAACTACTTCGATAAGAGAAAAACCAGATTTTTTAAGAAAAGAATAAGTTGACGGAGAATAATTATCTTAAGATCATTTTATTTGCTATTATCCAAGGTAGTTTATAAGTTGTAAACAATAAAGAGAGAGTGAAGCCATTTTGCATTGTATAAAAAAAATAAATTTTACAATTGTATTTTCACTTTTAGTTATTCTTGTAAGTTTAATTGATACTGTTTTTGCACAAGGTAAAACGGTGTTAAATGATATACAAAATGCCTGTAAGCAAGACGTAGATTTTTTTAGAAAGCAACTTGAGGATAACTCTGCCCCTTATGCAAATAATTCGGACAGCCACTTTAGAGATTGGTATTCTAAAGGCTATGAGCATGTGTTGCAATTAATTGGCAGAATTGGAGATCAGGATGATTGCTATTATGTAATGAAATATTATATTAACGGTTTTGATCAATCTCATATTAGTATAAGAAGTTATATATCATTACCCGCAGAACAATACCCAGGTATCTTAAGTGCAAAAAAAGGCGATGCTCACTATATTATTTATAAACATGATGATATAGACTATCTTAAGGATATTAGCCCTGGTGATAGGGTGACCCACATCAATGGAATAGATATAGAAGTCTTTTATAAGGATTATCTATTACCATTCTATGCCAATGATAAATCTGAATTAACATTAGTAGCTGCTAGTATTTATAGTTTAATTATAGATGGTAATAGATTTAAGCCCATCCCAAAAACTATTACTGTTATACATGATAACAAGCCAATCACTGTTACATTAAAATACATAGATTTTTCGGGAGATGCAGTGCTTGCTGCTAAAAAGCTACGTCAGCCAGGGCTAACTGATGATTTTAAAATTGAAATGCTATCTAATGGTGTCTGGATTAAAATCCCTAGTTTTTTTCCTGCGCGCGAGCAAGTAATATATTTTGTAGGAATGCTTGCAAGGCTAAAAGATGATATTGCTAAGGAAGATTTCATATTGTTTGATTTACGGAGTAACAGAGGTGGTTCCACAAAATGGTCTATTCCTATTATTAGAAATCTATGGGGAGATGCTTATATCAAATCTCTTGGACAGAAACATGATTATAATCGTCAATGGATAAAAAAAATAAGAATAAGCAAGGACAATTTTGATTCTTTTAGCAATGAATACAGTCAGGCTGCTATTAAATCATACATATCTTCACTAACAAAAGGTGAACCATTTTTTCTAAAAAAATGGAGCATATTTAATGATAATGATAATTTATATAGCAATAATGATGATAATCCTATCAAGGTAAAAATATATGTATTAACTGATAATTTTTGCCGCAGCACATGTTGGAATTTTGTAAAAGAATTAAAACAAATCCCAGGCGTGATTCATATTGGCCAATCAACCACTATTCAGAGTATTTACTCCTATGCTAAGCAGGTAAGAGCTCCGAGTGAATATTTTGATTTCTTCTATCCGACGCAACTGCGTGTTCAGCCCCAGAATAATCTAACCACCGCCTTAGTACCTTCCTATATCTATGATAAGGACTGGCAGGATGAACCTGCAATTATTAATTGGGTATTATCAATTACAGAAAATTTTAAATGAATATAAAAAACTAGTAGTATTGACTTTAACTATTTGATGATTATATCAACTAATAACAAAGCAATTTACTTAGAGATAAATTATGAATATTGAAAAATTTACTTCTGCCGCAAAGTCAGTAATTTCAAATGCTCAGATGATTGCGGTAAAAAACAATCACCAGCAGATTTTACCAATACATTTTTTGTCTGCGTTATTAGAAACAGACCAAGTAGTGATAGCTAATCTTTTGGTTACACTTGGTGTGAATATGAAGTCTATTAATAATCGTACAAAAGACGAATTATCACGTATCCCGAGTGTAGAAGTGCAAGGTGGGGGAGGGCAAATATCTATTTCTCCAGACTCTCTAAAAATTTTGGACAAGGCTCAAGTTCTTGCTAAGGATAATAATGATAATTTTGTTACAATAGAAAGGTTATTTGAGGCTCTTAATTATGATAAGAATATTGTAGCTAAGGTATTAGAGGAATTTAACATTGATCATAAAAAGGTTGCAGTAGCAATACTTGCAATGAGAAAAGGCCGAACTGCAGATAGTGAATCAGCAGAAGAGCATTATGATGCTCTTCTGAAATATGATAGAGATGTTACAAAGCTTGCTTCTGAAGGTAAACTCGATCCAATAATTGGACGTGATGAAGAAAT
>JBGCEV010000032.1:0-2707 GCA_045106605.1 Rickettsiaceae bacterium
GCCATTTGGTTCTTATCTAGAATTATTCCAGGTCCTATTACATTAGCATTATTTGGCATATTGGCTTTGTTGTCATCAATACTCTGGTTTAAATATGCCATGAAAAACGGTGTTAAAGGCAAAATGATTGGCGTGTTTTTCGTATTCAAATTAATCTTAATTGCCATTGGTGTGGTGCAAATCATTGGTGCTATTCAAGGTAACAAAGATTTTATGCACCCATTAACTAAATACGAAACACATTTTGTCAAAATTAAGTCCTATGAAGATTTAGAAAAAGCCATTCTAGAAACGGATAAACCTGTGCTATTGGATTTTTATGCGGATTGGTGTGTGGAGTGTATTCGAATGGAAAGAGCTTCTTACTCAAAACTGCCTGTGCAAAAAGAATTAGAACGATTTTTAGTGCTCAAAGCCGATGTGACTGGTCAAGATGACATTGATAAAGAACTGATGAAGAAATTCAAAATAGTTGGCCCACCTGCCACATTGTTTTTTGATCAAAACAATCAACTCATCAAAAAATTCAGTTTCTTTGGCTTCAAAGGACCTGAAGAATTTGTAGAGCATTTGCAGAAGATAAAGTGATTTATTGTAGTAGCTCGAATTATCGCACCTAATTATTCTATTTATAATAATTAGGTTGCAGTCTGTAAATATGGCAATGAGGTAAAGTTTCAAAGACTCCTGTCATTCCAGCCGAGCCTAAGCGAGAGCAGGAATCTATAAACTCGATTTTCTTATTGATTCTATCATTAGAATTTTGAGTAATACTAGTCATATTTTAGCTACTTATTCGCTATATTAACTGTCTTTAATGTAGTAAGATTTAATAAAGTAACCATCAGAAACCCTTGGTTAGTATATTAGTAGATGTAAAAATGGATTCCTGCTCTCGCTTAGGCTCGGCTGGAATGATAATTGAGAGTTTTGGCTATAATTGTTTGAACTTGTTATTATGATATCTGCATATTAACCCTGAATTATGCACATATAACATCGGCTATTTCTCAACAAACCGCTGTGATTGAATTAATCTTCAGTGAAAAAGAGGTACTAATGATTGGTTCTAAAATAATATTATGTCATGAATTATGAGTAAACATAAGCTAAAGTTGATATCGAATAAGGTAGAAAAAAGCATTCTTTATAGTAATGGACCAAAAAAAATATTGAATGTTCTTTTAATTATGTCGGTACCAATAATATTATTGGCTTCATTCGATATTAGAAGTTGGTTCAGATTTGGCATTGTTTATGGATTTTTACTTTTA
The DNA here is from genome assembly GCA_045106605.1 of Rickettsiaceae bacterium. Taxonomy (GTDB): domain Bacteria; phylum Pseudomonadota; class Alphaproteobacteria; order Rickettsiales; family Rickettsiaceae; genus Megaera_A. The sequence goes on from JBGCEV010000032.1 coordinate 1,275, forward strand.
TTATTTTTACTTAGCATAGGCCTTATCGCACAATCGATAGGAGAATATTTTAAAAAGAATTATTCTGGTTCAATTTTCGTATTATTATTTGCGAGTGGTTTACTTTATATTTGCTATATTTCTGCACCTCTAATTAACTTTTAACAAAGGTAAAAATTAAACAGCAAAAAGTTGTTACTATTCATTTATCACAACAATTATAGCCAACGTTTATCTTGCCACTTATAACAAGATCATTCCCTATAAACAATCTCCCCACCAACAACAGTCATCAAAACCTTCCCATCCAATAATTTCTCAGGAGCAGTTTCACCTAATTGAAATGGGTCAATGTCCAAAACAGTGATATCTGCCCAATATCCAGCTTTTAAAATACCTGTTTCGTTTTCTCTAAACGAAGAGTAAGCTGCCCAGTTGGTGTAAGCGCGGATGGCTTCTTCTGGTGTCATGTTTTGTTCACTGTACCAACCGTCTGTGGGTTCTATATTTTTATCTCTGCGGGTGATGGCGGCGTGTAATCCGTAAAAAATGGAATGGTCTGAACCAGGTAAGTCTGAGTTGAATGTTAAGGGTATGCCTGCTTGTCGCATTTTTCTCCAAGCATAAGCATATTTGATTCTTTCAGGACCCAATCGTTCTTCTGCCCAGGTTTTATCTTCAACCGCATGAGGCGGTTCCATTGAAGCAATGATGGATAAATCAGCCACTCGAGGAATATCATCAGGATGTATGACTTGAGCGTGTTCAATTCTGTGACGGTTTTTCATGGCTTCAGGGTGCTTATCAAATACAGATTGAAAATAATCAATGGTTTCGCGGTTGCCTGCATCACCAATGGCATGCACACCGACTTGAAACCCAGCAGCCATTAGATCTGCAACTATTTCTCCGTTAAAGCCATATCCATCACCACTGATGCCTCTGTGACCAGGCTTATCTGAATAATCTTCAATTAATCGAGCACCACGAGACCCCAATGCACCATCATAATAAGCTTTAACAGAAACGATATCTAACATGCCTTTTGGATCAGTATATGGACCTTTTTCAATCCATTCTCTAGAAAGTGGCTCGTCTCTGGCAGATAACATGGCATAGACTCGAGCAGGCAACTTATCTTGTTTTCTTAAGTTATCAAATGCTTTGAGGTGTTGGGTGCTGGCTCCTGCTTGATGAATGCCAACAAAACCATCTTTGGTTAATTGCTCTAATCCATCATAAATATACTGTTCAAATTGTTCATCTGTGGCTTCTGGAATGGCTTCATTCATTAAAGTCGTGGCTCGGTTAACAACTATGCCAAGCAATTCGCCATCTTTATCTTTGAGTATTTCTCCGCCAACAGGAGCTTCAGTTGATTTGTTTATGCCAGCTTGTTGAAAGGCCAAGGTATTTCCCCAACCACCAAATCCATGTAAGCTTTTTAAATAAAC
>JBGCEV010000033.1:0-4198 GCA_045106605.1 Rickettsiaceae bacterium
GCTCCAAGCTATCGAATGGAAGTGGCACAAAATAAGAAAAAAACTCAACAAAAGGAGGCGTAAAATGACTTAAAAAAATTTTTGTAAAAACCGGCAAATATAATAGGCGCAAACCGGTAATTATAGTTGACGTTATACAATGTTAAATAATTTAACAAAGGGTTCAAAAAACTGGTGTCCAAGGCTTATTCAAATCTAATATTGTGTTTTTAATTCATTACACAATATCAGCTAAAATCTTTTGATCAGATTCAAGTCTTATGCAGAGCGTGGTAGGAATAAAGTATATTTTTAGCCAAATTCTATCAATTGTTTTGTGCTTTGAGAATTATGGGAAGCAGGCGTATCCATAGTTAAGTATTACTTTTGTTTGCGTTCTCTAATTAAAAAATATATAGCTCAATCATTGAATCATTCATTAAAGCCACAGGAGCAATGCTCTAAGTATTCATATAATTAGCAATCATACTTTATTTGTAGGGGTTAGGCTTTATGGAACCAAGATTTATTTGTAGTAATTGAGATAGTGTTTGAAGAATATTTAACTTGGCCTATTTTGTAAAAGTATTTAGAATTTTTGGGGGCTAGCTGTGTGGCTTCAATAAGCCAAGTAATAGCATCTTGATGTGACTGTATAAATTTACTCATAACAAATAATAAGATTAAAATTTGTATTTTCAGAGAATGTTTTGCCTTTAATAATTGACTACAATAAACACTGTTTTATAATCTGTGACTGTCAATATAAAGGAAATGTCCCTATATCCTTATGGGGTATTGTATCGAGTGCAAAAAGAAAATCAATATAAATAATGCACCATTATGTTTAGTTTTGAGTTGCTTTGGAAATAATATTATAAATATCTTAAACTACTCCCACTCCTTGTGTATAAAGGATTTGGCTAATTTTAGATCAGCTTCAATTGATTCAAAACAATTAGCCGTGTTGGCAATATCATCATAATCAGGATAGCATAAGGGAAAGATGATTTTGCTTCACTGCACAACCTTCTAGGTTGTGTGATGGATTGTTTGATATTAATCATCTGTTCTTATCATGAACTTGCATTTAGACAACCAACTTTAGCCAGTATTATTGTTGTAGATTAGAGGAAGTGACCTTCTCTATAATTTGCTTCTTACAGAGGGTGATAACATAATATTCAGCTCCTGTAATTGCTTCTTGCCTACGGTGTTTGGCGCGTTCATTAATAAATCTTCTGCCTGTTGATTCATAGGAAAAGCAATAATTTCTCTAATATTTACAGTATCAGCAATTAGCATAACAATTCGATCAATACCTGGCGCAATACCACCATGTGGTGGGGCACCGAACTTGAATGCCTTTATCATACCACCGAATTCTCTATCTACATCTTCCTTACTGTATCCAGCAATTGAAAACGCTTTATACATTAATTCCGGTTGATGATTTCTGATAGCTCCACTTGATAATTCAATGCCATTACATACAATATCATATTGAAACGCTTTGATTTTAAGTAAATCTTCTGTGGTTTTTGCATCAGATAAGGCTTGCAACCCTCCCTGCGGCATTGAAAACGGGTTGTGACTAAAATCGATTTGTTTAGTCTCCTCATTGATTTCATAAAATGGGAAATCGGTAATCCAGCAAAACTCGTAGCAATCATTCTTAATCAAGTCTAATTCATTGCCTAGTCTAATTCTTACTTTCCCCGCCATTTTAGCTGCTTCTAATGCATTATCACAGGCAAAAAATAATGCATCTCCATTCTGAACAGATGCATTTTCTTTTAACTGTTGAAGTTGTTCGACAGTAAGATGCTTAGCTACAGGACCTTTTGCTTCGCCATTTTCAGTAAATTGAATATAGCCCAATCCTCCTGCTCCTTCGCTAATAGCAAAATTAACTATTTCATCAAAAAACTTACGGGATTTAGCCGTAACATTCGGAGCTGGAATTGCTCTGACTACCATTCCTTTTTTTATTGAATCTCTAAAAATTGCAAAATTAGAATCCTTAAAAACATGAGTTACATCTACTATCTGAATGGGGTTCCTAAGGTCTGGCTTATCCGTTCCATATTTCAGCATAGATTCATAATAAGGAATCCGTGCAAAGGGTGGCTTTGAGACTTTTTTCTGACTAAATTGACTAAATATTTTAAACATTACAGGTTCAATTGCAGCAAAAATATCTTCCTGTGTAACAAATGACATTTCTATATCAAGCTGATAAAATTCACCTGGCGATCTATCAGCCCTTGCAGCTTCATCCCTAAAACATGGTGCCACCTGAAAATATTTATCAAAACCAGACATCATCAACATTTGTTTAAATTGTTGCGGTGCTTGAGGTAGAGCATAAAATTTACCGGGGTGCAATCTACTTGGTACTAAAAAATCTCTTGCACCTTCAGGTGAACTTGCTGTTAAAATTGGTGTCTGGAATTCTGTAAAGCCTGAATCAATCATCATTTTTCTTAATTCTGCAATAATGTTTGATCTGAGCATTATGTTTTTGTGCAGTTTTTCTCTTCGCAAATCCAAAAATCTATATTTTAGCCTTGTATCTTCAGGGGCATCTTGCTCTGTATTAACTATTAATGGCAACATCTCTGATTCCGATTCTAGGCTGTACTTTTCAACTGATATCTCTATTTCGCCTGTATCCATAGAGTCATTAATTGCAGCATCGGTACGTGCAACCACGCTTCCTTCTATTGTAATAACGCTCTCATAGCGCAAATAACTGGCTTTATTTTTTAAATCTAGGTCTTGATCAGTAAAAACTAATTGCGTTATGCCATAATGATCTCTAATATCTATGAATAATAAATTACCGTGATCGCGTCTTCTGTGTACCCATCCAGATAATTTTACTTTCTGGCCCACGTTACTCTTATTTAACTCGTTACAATGATGAGTTCGGAATTTATGCATACACCTAATGTTAGTTATGTTTTTATAACTGACAATTTATATATCAAATAACTATTTGAAGCAATCAAAATCATGCGTATTATAAATAATCAACAAGAATTTAATCAATTATGCTCGGATCTCCTAAGAGAACCGTCCGTTTTTTTAGATACTGAATTTGACAGGCGCAGAACATATTATGCAACATTAAGCCTGATTCAAATAGCTACACAAAATCAGAGAATAATTATAGATGCCCTATCTGGCATTGATCTTCAGTTATTTGGCACAGTATTATCCGACAATAATGTCTGTAAAATATTACATGCTCCAGATCAAGATTTTGATATTTTTTATCACCTATTTGGCAAGTTGCCAAAGAATATATTTGATACTCAAATAGCTGCAGGAGTTATAGGGTTAGAGAAGGGCATTGGTTATGCCAGGCTATGTAAAACACTATTAAATATAAATATTGATAAAACCCTGCAAAAAGCCAACTGGCTAGAGCGTCCACTTTCTAATAAATCACTGAATTATGCAATTAAGGATGTTGAATACCTTATTCCACTTTATAGAGAACTATCTAACTCTCTCAATAGCAGAGACCTATGGGATGCATATAACGCAAGAAGTAAAAAGCTTGTACAACCAGAGACGTACAAACTTAATCTTGATAGAATGATGAAAAAGGCAAATATACTAGATCGTAGCGAAGATTTGAAGACTCGGTTTAAAAATTTAGCACTGTTTCGCGAAGAATGTGCTCAGATACTGAACATTCCCAGAGGTCGCTGCGCCTCGGAAGAGAATCTAGTCACTTTATCCGAGCAATTACCAATTACTGATCGAGCGCTTTCAAAATTACATATGGATAGATTACCTATAACAAAAAGAAAATTCAAACACAAATTATTAGCATTGTGTTTAGGCATGCATGAACAAAATTAAAACCCATCCCTGTTAAAAGCTAAACAATAATTAAACAACTATTGCAACTAAACAAAGCTAGGTTTTTTAACCATAGGTTGCGAGCGTCGATGATTTATTACTTTTTTTACAGATAATATTAATAAAGTACTTGCGCAAACAAATAAACTTATGATTGAATAGAAGGGTATAAAGTTTAATATAAGAAATTGTATTTTGTCAAAGAGAGCGTTAATATATCTGTCATCTATGCAGCTTTAGTTCTAGGAATATAAAATTTTTGTTTAGCTTGAGCCCATTCCTGGCCCCATTTGTTACTAGCACGAGAAGATCTGATTTGTAGAATGTTATGAGCTCCTTCTCT
>JBGCEV010000034.1:0-27876 GCA_045106605.1 Rickettsiaceae bacterium
CTCTTAAATGTTTTAAGCAGTTTCAACTCTTTTCCATTTTCGACTCTTTTGTTAAACACAAATCTGAAACCGCCGTATGCGACATCGCACGTACGGTGGTGTGAGAGGGAGATTCTGTAAGGGGTCTCTCTACTCGATTAAGGCGAATCTGCGTAACTCTAGTGTAGTTGTTGGTGTTAGGTAGTTCAGTTTGGTCAGAAAATAATTCATTATTAATTAATTTTTATAGAGTATCATTATGAAAAAACTATTATTAACAACCGCTGCTGCTGCCATGCTTGTGACTTCTTCTGCTTATGCTGCTGAAGGTGACTTTTATGTAAAAGCTAACAGTGGCTGGACAAAACTAAATAACATCACCTCAAACGATGTTACTGCAAATAACAACACCGCAAAATTGAAATCACAGAATTCTGGCTATGTGGGCGTAGGTGCTGGTTACCACATCATGGATAATGTCAGAGTAGATTTAACTTACGATCACTTTTTTAACCCAGATTATAAGATGTCACAGGATTACTTAATACACGGTCAAAATATTGCCACGAATTTTAAAATTAAAGGCAAGATAGACACGCTATTATTAAATGCTTTTGTTGACGTTTATGATATAGATGCATTTAAAATATTTGTCGGTGCTGGTGTTGGTGGTTCTAACATTAAAGCTAAAATGAAAGTTGAAGTAAAAAATACTGATGCAGACAGGAAAGTAGACCTCCACTATAAAGCGAAGGCAAAAAAGACTGTAGCTTACGCTGTTTATTTAGGTGCTTCTTATGAATTTGCTCCATGTGTAACTGGTGAATTGACATATAGTTATAGAGATATGGGCAAGACTAAAAACATGCATGAAACACATCTTCCAGAAGGTCAGGAGTCTAAGGTTATAGATAATTCATCTATACACTACAAAGGCCATAATATTGGCGCTGGTATTAGATTCGCTCTCTAATATTGATACTGATACTTATCTTAGGTGTAAGTGGAAAAAGGAAGGCATTTGCCTTCCTTTTTTTATATTATTGATATAAATTAGTTTGCAATTAGTTATAATTAGTATCTAACTTGTAACAATTAACTTAATATTTACTTTCCAAAGTAGTGAGAACTCTTTCAAATACAACAAGTTCCAGTCATAATAGATATATGTGACTAATGCATGTTGTGAAGTTGCGTTTAAGCATCACAGAACAGATATTATTAATGAATAGGATAATTTTAAAATAGGATATTTGACAGTGGCAGCAAAAAAAAAATCTGACAGTGATTTGTATAATAACTCGTCAGAAGACTTTATACCAGTAGCATGTCATTATGATGAAAACACACTTTTGACTAAAAATGGCGAATTGTTACAAACTATTCAGATCAAGGGGATTAATGCTGAACATATTAGCCAAAATTTATTTAATTTAAGACAAGTTGTACGCCAATCAATTAGTAACGCCATTAAGAATAATAAATACTCCTTGTGGGTACATACGGTTAGAAAAAAAGTTGATCTTGACGATCCTGCAGAATATCATGGTTTTTTATCAGCGAATATCCATGATATATGGCGCCGCAAGAATTTTTGGCATGATAAGTTTATTAACAAACTTTATATAACTGTAGTGCATGAATCATCATCGTTAAAAATAAAAAATCTTAATTCCTTAATTAACTCCCTATCAGCTAAAACAATAGCAGAATTTGAAGCAAAATTTCACATAAAAGCACTAGAGGAGTTAACTGCGACAGTAAATAATATTTTACAAGGGCTTAAAGAATATGGAGCAAGTAGATTAACAATTAGAATGGAAGGAGAAAAATGCTACTCGGATCCAATGTTTTTATTTCGTAATATAATGCAATTAAAAGAACAAGATTGTCTTGTTCCTACCGCAGATATTGCTGCAGCACTTGCGTCACATAAATATGCGGTTGGTAGTGATAAAATGGAAGTAATCGGTGCAGAGGGTAAGAAATTTGCAGCAATCATGTCTATTAAGGAATATCAGGAAGTATCAGCCGAGGCGCTAGATAAGTTTTTACAAATTCCAGTAGAGATGATTGCCACCGAAGTCTTTTATTTTGTTGACAAAAAAATAGTTATAAAATCATATGCTGATCAAAATTATATTTTAAAAGTAAGTAAAGATAATAAATTAAGGGCCCTAAAAGGATTGGATAAAATTTTTGATCAACAAGATAATGATGTTAGGTTTTGTTATCAACAAATTGCTTTTATGATTATCGGAGATAATTTACAGGCTCTTGACAAGCAGGTAGAGCAAGCATCTGAGGCCTTGGCTAAGACTGGCATAGTGCACGTGCGAGAAGATATTAATTTAGAAAAAACTTTTTGGGCTCAATTACCAGGTAATTTTTCTTTTTTAACTAGGATGAAGCCAACATTATTGACTAATACTGCGGCTCTAGCATCCTTACATAATTTTCCTACAGGTAATCAATATAGCCCCTGGGGTAGAGCAATAACTATTCTTAGAACCGAAAAAGGCACGCCCTATTTTATGAATTTTCATGATAGTCATGGCATCAGCTCTACTTGTATTTTTGGCGAGAAAAAGACAGGAAAAACAACCTTATTGAATTTTCTATTATCTGAATCAGATAAATATTTCCCATCAGTTATATATATAACTGATGATTTAGATTCAGGTTTATATATCAAAGCCAGGGGAGGAAGTTGGTTTCAAAGAAAGCAAAATATAATCAACCCATTATTATGTGATGATACGCCCAAAAATAGAGCATACATGTTTGATTTTTTTAAGATCATTGCAAGGCATTATTTTGATCCTTTAATAGAAAGTGATTTGGCTATATTAAAAACTATTAGTGATAGTGTCTTTGCTATACCATTGGCCCAAAGAAAATTATCGTTAATATTAAGCGCTATAGAGCAATCGGGTATAAGTGAGCGTATAACAGATTATTTAGAGGGAGGAATATATTACGGCATTTTTGAACAAGAAGCTTTAATGACTATTGACCAAGGTGAATTAATAGCTTTTAATCTACAGGCTTTTGATGATAAGCTTTATATTAAAAATAATTATCCTAAAGAGAAAAAGTTGGTAGAACAATTTGAGTATAATCTAAATTCATTAAGGGCCGTCAGGGCAGGAATAGTATTCGCCATGCATAATGCGTTAATGGGGAATGAAGATAACAGAAAAATCTTTGCTATAGATAATTTTTCATCCATTATTGATTTGCAGCACTATCAGCATCTAATTGATCATTTTTCGGATTCAATGAACCATAATAATGGAGTAATGTTGTTTTCTATGGATACTGATAATTTAATAGATGTCGCTCAAGTTGACACTTTATCTTGGATAGATAGAATAGGTACAAGTTTTATTTTGCCAGCAGATATATACTCTACTAAGCTTGAGAAAATATTAAGATTATCAACTCATGAGTTTAGAAAAATCGCCAATATGACTACATCTTCTCACATGTTTTTCATCAGACAGGATCAACAAACTATTGCAACCGAGTTGAGTTTAGGAGGTCTAAATGGATTAATTAGGGTTTTATCTTCTGGTAGTGCAGAAAGATTAATATATAAAGAGGTGACAAAAACACATGGCAGTATCAAACTCGAGGATTGGGTAGAGGTTTTATATGAACGACTTGAACATTTCAGTTCGTAAGGTTTTTTATAGTGATTAAACGGATCATTTTATTATTAGTTTTATGTGGTTATGCGACTAACGGTATGGCTAGTTGGTGGAGTGCAGTAACTAATTGTTTAGATAACCTCTGTGATTGCGGTATAAGTCCAAAAATTCGTTGGGAACACTGGGATGGCAAACGGTTAAATAAAGGGGACAAGAATACGTTGTGTCCACCATATAATAAAAGCGGTGGCAGAAAAGATAATATTTGCCTTGTCAAAAATTCTTATCCTGGTAGATGGATAGGATATTATGAAAATCTGTGTGGTGAAGAAACGCCAGAAAGCACATACAAAGAGCCGAAAATTAGGGTGCGTGGTCAGCAATGCAATGCGGCAGCATGTTGGTCTACAGATACTACACTAAAATGGAATGGAGAATGCGTAACATTACCAGGCGGGTATGTCTATCCTTTACACAGAATGTGTGCAAGGCTGGCAATGCCAGCAGACACTGTTAACAACAGAAATGCTGATCCTGGCTACACGTATGGTCAACATTTGAATTCACAAGGAGCAACGAAACCAGATAAACCAATAAAAACTGTCGATGGTAAAGAAATAATATTAGAGCCACCTAAGCTTTGTATATATTATGATCCATCGGTATTTAGTTTGGATGGTTTAGATGTAATGGATTTTAATCCTAACAAGCAATCCTTTCATAAAACAAAACAATTACATCCTATAGTTCAGGTTATAATATTTTTTGTGGATAATGCTACAAGCTTTGCTGAATCTCCCTTCTCCCTCATCTCCTCTCTCTTTGGCATGCTGGATAATGGTAAAGATGGCGACACAACAATGGCGCACCTGATGAGTGATTTATTTTCGGCTTTTGGGTCATTGATTGAAAAGTTTGGGCAGGTAGTTGTAGCTATGATAAAGGCGATAGGGGGGATTAATCGGTCAGTTCACAGTACTGTTTATGGTTGTGTCAATTTGCCCATGGGACCCTATCCTCCACCTTATTGTGAAAAAGTAAAACCTTTTTTTCAAGTAGCTAGTGTTCAGAAGATATGTCCTATCGGTGATAATGGTATAGCTGTAAACTCTGTTCAAGGTCAGGAATGTGTTGTTTCAACTTTAAGGAACAATTATATTCATAATAGCATAAGGGTTGGATATGAAGATTTAGTACCCTTATGTCGGGATAATAAGTATGAAAAAGATACTGATAAATGTGTAGCGATTGAAAATATTGATTCTGTCACTGCAGCAAAAGCCCTGCATGTATTAACAGCCAGAAGAGATATTATTAAACCTTGTGGTAAGGCGGCCTCTGGCGAACCATGTGTACGAAGTAATTTCCAACATCATTGTAGTGTAACCAAAGATGGTTGCCAAGATGGATTTAGAGTAGTGTATGGTACTACTCTAGGTGGAGTCGTCACTCCATCTGCATATTTTTATGATGATATAAGTGATTGTCCCAGTTCAACTAGTGCACAATGCCAAAAAATATGGGGTATTAATCTCAGTGAGTTTGTCGATGTGAATATGCAGTTTAGTAATACAGAGACAATATATAATACTACATCATTATCTAGTCATGTTAGCATTGCTGACAAGGAGCAAAGAAAAGTTAATTTTATTGCTTCAATAGTAAGAGTTGCAGAAGAGAAGACATTAGGCATAAGCAAAAGTTTTATGCAACAACCTAGCCAAACTTGCGTTTTTGAGGGCATGGGTCGCCTTGTAGGTTGTCAGGAAAGGGCTCCAGAGCCAGAAGTATTTGTTTATGAATGTGGTATTAATGGAATTAATTGTTCATCAAATTATTTTGAGCCGCAATTTGTCGTATCGTACCAGTCTTCCTATAAGACAGAGAGCGCTGCATCAGATGTTGCAGTAGATAAAACCTCAGCTGTGATTGCCCCAGAATCAGTGTACAATGATTCTAGTTTGAATAATATTGTGAATTTAGCAGGGCAAGAGTTTGATGCGTTTGTCACTGGTAAATCATTGTTAGTAAAACCTTTTTCTGGTACAAAATCACCTAATCCAGCCAGCCTATTTGGTACATATAAAGATAATGTATTACCAATAAAAAATAATAAAGTTAATCCAGATGCACTTTACCTAGAAGGTTTGGAATATATAAATGACAAATATCATTTGGGTGGTAAATACACCTGCGTATCAAATACTAATAATAATAAAAAATGTCCAGATGATCCCAACTTATGTGTACTTGCTCGTTATAGTGATTATAATACAGTAAAATGCAGCCAGTTTATAGCAAAAGCAAAAAAATATGGCAATTTTGCTCTTTGTTCTCCTCAACAAAGTATTATGTGTACGGCAAAAGATTCTATGCATATGATGTATAATAAAGGTAATATACTAATCAGGACTTGTGCAGATAGCACGGCTTGTTATGAATGGTCTGAAGAATTATGCAAAATTAGCATGATTCCATCGGATAGAAAAGAACCAAGTGCATCACTTGGAGAGCATTTACAGCGTAATCAATATTACGACCCATTTGAAGTTGATCCAAAAAACCATCAAAATAAAAAGTTCAAACCATATGATCAAGATTTATACGGCATAAGAAACAAAACAGCGTTAGAATTGGGGCAATGTGTTGCAGTGCCACAAGGTCGGTGTAAGGAACAAAATGACTACTCAGAAGAGAATGGCTATGCATACTGGCCAGCAGTACAAGTTGAAAAATATTCTCACGGCATCTGCAAAAAAGGGTGGGAGCCATTACCAGGGCAAACATTAATTAGGCAATGCATTGCATCCTCAGAAACAAAAGATTTTAGCCTAATGCCATTATACGATATGGCTAAAGACCCTATGACTGGTGGCATGGTAAGAAAATATAATAATATTAGATGCCAGAAGAAAAATCCGGCTGATCAAATAAAAGATAGTATTGGCGATGCAATCAAGGATATCGGCAATTTATTTAATAAATAATAATAGGCCTAAAAAAACCTAGCCACCGCCTCCAGTGAATTCAGTTGAGGTTTGCGTATAGAAGAATTATATCACATTAAACAGGGCCAGCATCATACAGTCTAGATTTACAAAAAAAGTAATAAAACATTTGGAATTAGATCATAGCCAGCAATCAGCATCAAAGATATATACTATAAATCCATCAACAATCAATAGATGATGGTTGAGTTATAAAAGCGAAGGAACTTATGCGCAAGAAAATGGTAAAGCTAACTATTGTATATCAATTAGCTATCTACGTAAGGTATATTGAAGAATGGGCGGGATATAGTCTGGATTGAGCCTTGATTGCTATAGTGGGTGCTAACAAAAAAGAATCAATAAATACATTAAGCAATAAGGTCAAGTCAAGGGCAAGCGCAGCTTGTGCTCGGTTTAAAGCCGAGTTGACTCTACCACCCATGGGACTTATTCCTTGTGGTTTTACTTCATCATACGTGGTGCCGCTAAAAAGAATTGAACTTTCGACCTCATCATTACCAATGATGCGCTCTACCACTGAGCTATAGCGGCAAAATGAAGTGACATTTATAGAAAATTTTGCTAAAAATAGAAACAAGTTTTGCAAGTAACCATTTTTGCCACATTATTGATAAAGGGTCAAGGAATTTTTGTAATATGACAGCGAATAAAACAATAAAAAGTAAAAAACTATCTGACGCACTTAGAAAAAATTTACAAAGACGAAAATGTGTACAGAAAAAGATAGATAATATCAAAGAAGAGAAATGATTAAATGTAATGAATGATTTATATATTGGCTTTATGAGTGGTACTTCATGCGATGGAGTAGATGCCTCTCTGGTGCGTACAGATGGCATAGAGCAATTTGATATTATTGATAACATACATATTGAATACCCCTTAGCCTTTAGCAATAAACTACAAGACCTAATGACTCAGATAAGTCCTTTTTTAGATATAGAGGCTGAACTAACTTCGTTCCATGCTAAGGCTGCCAATATTTTACTTAAGAAAAACAACTATAATAGTCAAGATATAAAAGCCTTAGGATTCCATGGACAAACTATTTGCCACCAACCACAAGACAAAACTACACTCCAAATTGGCAACCCTCATTTACTAGCCCATGCAACTGGCATTGATGTAGTGCATGATTTTAGAAGAAGAGATTTAAGTTTAGGCGGACAAGGTGCACCCCTAGTGCCAATTTTTCACAAATTAATTGTTAAAGAATATCAGACATCAATTGCTATAATCAATATAGGCGGGGTGGCGAATATTACTTATATTAATCCGCTATCTAATGAATTAATTGCCTTTGACACTGGGCCCGGCAATGTCCTGATTAACGATGCAATGACCACATACTATAATGCTAGTTATGATCGTAATGGCAATATTGCGGCAACTGGCCTCCCAGACCAAAATATTGTAGACCAAGCCCTAGATAATCAGTATTTCCAGCAACCCTACCCCAAATCACTAGATCGAAATGAATTTAATTCGATTTTACCCGCATTGCAGCTGCATAAGCCACAAGATATAATAGCTACTCTTACTTACATTTCCGCTGCATCAATTGCTAAAGCAGTAAAAATATTGCCATCTCCCCCTCATCAAATTTTCCTATGCGGTGGTGGCAGTAAAAACAAGCAACTAACCTTCAACCTTAAAACGATATTAGCAAAACAAAATATCACATATAAGTTGGATAATATTTCTATTATCCAGGGATATGACCCCGATTACATTGAATCCCAAGCCTTTGCTTACCTAGCAGCAAGGTTTTTTCAACGATTACCAAGCGCCTTTCCATCTACGACTAATGCAACATGCGAGAATATATGTGGTTGCTTAGTTAATAAAACTTAATAATGCACTCCAAAAATAGACGATGAAGAAAGCCATTAGATCTGTATTCTCCTCGTCTATTTACACTAGAAACAATTATGAGTTGGTTATAATATTGTACAAGTGAACCCTGCCCAAGAGAAATCGGCAGCCGCATTACCAGACAAATCTATTGGATCTGAATTATCAGCGTTTGGCTGCTGTATATCTAGTGCTATTAAATCTTGCATAACTGGTGCTTGTTCAGGCTCTGCTTGTGGTATATTCTCTGCAACAGATCCCCCATCATTAGACTTTTCTTCATTAGACTTTTCTTCATTAGGTGAATTAGACTTTTGCTCATTATCTAGAAGGTTATTAGCCTGATCTAGTATTGCAAATCCATGTTGGATTAACAGTTGATTATAAACTTCTGTCAAATGTTGTTAACCTGTCAATATCTCATGCATGTATTGAAATATGTTATTGCCTAATACTCTATCTTGTACAATAATACTACCATCCTCATTCACATTAGTCGGGGTCATAATATAACATAAATCTGCTATATTGTAGTCGTCACTTTTTACCAATATATCTAGTATAGATTTATTTGCATCTCCTGAATTATTAGGATCAACTTGAAGACTTAATAGCATATCTATTAAAACAAGATCCTTCGCTTTGGCAGCCTTAGCAAGGATAGTTTCATTTGCCCTTACTGAATTAATAACACCGGCTTGAGCATTATTATATTCTGCCAGGGTCTCTGCTACTGTATTAATACTCAAACCATTATTTCCTAAGATGTAATCATCTATCAACTTATGCGTTAATCCTGCATAATCTCTTCCTCTACCTGGTAATGTCATAATTATCACTCGCTATTTATTTCATAATTTAGAGAATGAATATAGGTTAACATCAATAAAAGTCAATATATCTTAATATTTTATTAATTCGTTGCCTTACTCCTGTAGTTTTTGAGGTATTAACTCGACGAGCCTTTTTATCTGGAGGGACACTATGATTGCTATGTATAGTAGGTTAAGTCGAATTGGCGCGAGAAAATAACTTAACTAATGCCTCATATAATTTATTAAAATAAAGATAATAGATGTTATGGGGTAGCAAGTTTTAGACAGAGAATTATTTACAAAAACAGCTTTTGGTAGGCATAGAGATGAAAGTAGGCTATAGAATTATATTATAAAATTCAGACTCGGGCAAGGCTTCTTATAAAGCTTTGCAACAAAGGTGGGGGGACTTTTTTAGACACCTCGTAGCTTGTGCTGAAAGGTGTCTCATTTTATCGCCTCGCTCCTTTCTCTCCTGTAGTTTTTGAGGTATTAACTCGACGAACCTTTCTATTTGAGGGAGCACTATGCTTGTGATGCAAATGATCTGCTATATTTTCTAATTTTGCTTTGGCTATATTATCTAAGCTCTTTGACAATGGACTTCTTTCAGATAATTTTAAATGCCCTGATTGACTAGGGCTATATTTATGGAATGGATTATTTGCCCTACCTATATCTTTGATTACACTAGTGACGGAATTTTCTTTGCTACCTTGTAGGGGCAATTCTTGTTCTTTTTGCTGCTTCAGAATATTGAAGTTTTCCTTCCTTGCTTGGCTATCCATTTTAAAATAATCTGGATGCCTTACAAGATCCTTCAAGGCCATTGTTTGAATTTCCTGTTTTCTGGAAATTTGCCTCAATTCTGTAATGTTTTTATAGTCTGGCACACCCGATCTATGGGTTACGTCGCTAATTTTCTGTCTTAGTTCATGACGTTTTTCATCAACACTGAGCTGTTCTTTAGTGCCAGTCAGCATAGATATAACAGCGACCCCCGCTGACTTAGTAATAGATACTGGATTCAGAACATGGGTTGCAATATTAATAGCAGTTGGAGCCACAACTTCGGCAAATACTTTAATTCCGCCTTTTGATCTAGTGAGTTTGCCTATACCTGCATTTGATTTACCTATATTAGCAGAATCGGTCGAGAGTTGATCTAAACTCCCTTCTAAATCTTTCTTTAATTTTGGATCTATCTTAAATATTTGCTGCTCAACAGAAATATTATCCTTATTCTTAACCAATACTTTATGTTCTTCATCTAATTTACGAATATCTCTAGTATAATAAACATCTTTGATGGCTCCTCCTGCCGCACTTAGGGTAGTTAACGCTAACGCAGCAACAGCCACAGGCAAAGATACCGGAGCAATTAACGATACACCAGCTATCGCTAAGCCAGTAATGGCAAATGATGCCATCGCTATACTGAAGGTTCTAATTACTGGACCACTTGCTATAAAAGTTACAAGCTTTGATGATGCAATTGCTCTGCCTGCATTCTTCATGCTATTCATTGCACGTTGGAACCAAGAAAGCGAAGCAGGTTTTTTTCTATCACTAGATGGCATTTATCTCCTCCTGAAACAATAATTCTTAACTATTGTTAATATTAACTAATTTCATCAACAACTGCAAGTTTATCCTTTGTTGTATCATCTTCAATTTCTATCAATTCAGCTTTTGAAATAAATAATTGTAATCTTTTCAGGGATTCTTGGTCCTTTTTTAGACCGCCATCAACGCCCATTTTCCTTATTTTATGGGCTTTAGAAAGAAAGTTACTGTTGAAGGACGCAGCAAATTTATCATATTGATTTACTGTATTTGAAATACAACTACCTAACTTCATTGAATGCTGAGCCATAGAACCTACTGAAGCTATCAGTTTCTTTACTTCTTCAATTATTTGCAAATGATTATGCACTATCATTTGCTCTGATATTTGAAATTTTGCAAATGATAGCATATTAATTAGACCAGCAGGACCAACAGGCAAAATATCGTTTTTCCAGGCTTTTTGCATAAAATCCCTATCTACTTCCATTAGCTTTTCTATTGCATGCTCAGATGGTAGAAACATTAAGGTAACACAACTAGAAGCTTCAACTTCTTTATTGGCAATATTTCGCTTAATAAATTTGGCATAATCTTTGTTATTTAAAGAACGTAAATGATCATTCATTGTTTTTGCCAATTTATCTGCATTCCCTTGATAATCTACAAGAAATTTAGAAGCCTTTGCATCTATGACCATTAATTTATTAGCAGGTAGAAAAACCACCGCATCTGGCCTTAAAGTTATCTGGTTATCAGAATCAGTAATATTATATTGCATAATAAAATCCACACCCACAGATAGACCAGACGATTTCAGAATATTTTCTAAAGTAATTTCAGCAAGACTGCCGGCACCTGAAGGAGACAAAAGGGAATTTTTTATTATATCCACAGTATCCTTGGATTGTGTGATTTCCTTATTTAAAGAACCTACCAAACCCACTATTCTCTCAAATTCTGCATTAAACTTTGAAGTCGTTTGTTGTATGTTCTTCTCTGATAAAGTTCTAGTCTCCAGATTTTCTTTCTTGTGAATGTCAATTAGTTGCTTTGATAATTGACTGCCTAAATCAAACAGCGCAGCTTTGGCCGATTCATGCGTATCAATTTTCAGTTTCTTAAATTCATTAATTAATTGCTCCTGATATTTTAACTGACCTTTCAGTCGTTCTATTTCCTTAATATATTCTATATTGCCAAGTTCAAGCTGAGTATTTTTCTGCTTTTCTTCCTCAGCTAATTGATTAGCATTATCTAGCTGCAATTTTAATATAAATCTATTATATAGAACTACAATTAACGCCACTGATAGAATCAAACCAAAACCAATGGCTGTATAAAGAATCATATCCCTCTACTATTTCACTCCTAGTATATTTAGAAAATCTCTTAATTCCTGACGAGCTGCGACGTGTGATATACTTAGATTTTTATTAAAATTAGCTTTAGTTAAATCAAGCAAAGTTAAGCCAACTGGAAATAACTCCCTAAAAATTACTCTTTCACTAAAACCAGGAGCGATTTTAAACGATATACGTTTAGCCAGTTTCTGTAGCGCATCCGCCACATTACGTTTGTTAATAGCATCCAAATTACTAAGGCGGTTACGCATTACCACCCAATGTATCGAGCCATTATCACGTTCTGCCCTTGCCATTTTTTGCTCCCACAGCATCTGACTATATATTGAAGGCTGAGATATATTTAGGTTGTCGCCATTAACCTTTGCCATTAC
This sequence comes from Rickettsiaceae bacterium, assembly GCA_045106605.1. GTDB lineage: Bacteria > Pseudomonadota > Alphaproteobacteria > Rickettsiales > Rickettsiaceae > Megaera_A. The sequence goes on from JBGCEV010000034.1 coordinate 12,617, forward strand.
ATCTAAATCAATAAAACTATCGTTAATTGGCGTAATAACTGTATCAGCATATGAATGAGCCACACGCGAAAAATTAGTGTGGCTTCCAGGTGTATCTATTACTATATAATCTGCTTCATTACTGGCTTGAACGAGGGTTTGTGTAAATTGCTCCTGCTCTAATTTATTTTTCTCGTCAATTGCATTATGTAGCACTTCTGATAAATGAAAATGCTTAGGCATATCCACTTGATGATCGAGGTTTGCTTCATTGTAGCGTTGACGATTGTTAATATAACTAGTCAAAGAATGCTGCCTTGCGTCAGCGTCAATACTGGACACTTTATAACCCTTATCAAGCAAACCAACTATTAAATGCATAGAACATGTAGTCTTACCTGCTCCACCCTTTTCATTACCAGTAACGAATATATAGGGTTTTTTATTATGATTCATAATGATCAGAGACAAATTGATTTAACAATTTTACTCCAAAACCTACAGCACCTTTCGGGCAAATATGGTTTTTACTTGTCTTCTCCCATGCCATTCCGGCTATATCAATATGAGCCCATTTCACCCCTTTTTTAACAAAGCGTTCGATAAAGTGCGCTGCTGTGCAACTACCTGCCGCTCCTCCTTCTGAACCAATATTTGCCATATCTGCTACAGGTGATTTAAGCATATCGTCATAATCCTTGTGTAAAGGCATTCTCCATAATTTTTCATTGACTGATAAGGAGGATTTAATTAACTGATCCGCCGTTACATCATCATTCGCAAAAAGACCGGCATATGTAGAGGCAAGAGACACTATAATTGCTCCAGTGAGCGTAGCAAGGTCGATAATACAAGCTGGATCAAAATTTTCTTGTAAATAAGTCATACAATCACATAATACTAGGCGTCCTTCTGCATCAGTATTCAATACTTCTACAGTTTGTCCAGACATAGTTTTTACTACGTCGCCTGGTCTTTGAGCATTACTACCTGGCATGTTTTCAACTAACCCAACGATACCTACTACATTTACTTTTGCTTCTCTCATAGCCAGGGTTTGCATTGTTCCGACAACAGATGCCGAACCACCCATATCATATTTCATGTCACCCATTTTGGTAGATGGTTTAAGTGATATACCACCAGTATCAAACGTTACCCCCTTACCAACGAAACAGACTGGTTTCTGATCAGAATCTGCACCATTATATTGCATTATAACGAGTTTTGATTCGTGAGTTGACCCCTGACCTACACCAAGTAATGCTCCCATACCAATATCAGCCATTTCTCTTTCTCCCAATATTGAAACATCAATACCAAGCGGATCTAATTTTGTGAAAATTTGTTCGGCATATTTTTCTGGGTATAGCACATTTGGTACTTCACTGACTAGGTCTCTGGCAAAACCCACACCTGAGACAACAGCCTTTTTGGATGCAAATGCATCTTCAGCTTCTTTAGGATTTGGCACTATTATATTTAGTTCTTCAGTACTAAATTTTTCCTCAGCTGTTTGCTTAGTTAAATATTTATCAAATTTATAGCTAGCTAGCATAGCACCACTAGCTATTAAGGCAGCAATATTGGCTTGTGTTGATGTAGTAATATTGGTATCTATTTGTACCCCTACTGCTAAGGACTTCTGAGATCTAGCGTTATTATAGATAATGCCACCTAACTGCTCTATTTGATAATCAGCTAAATTGGCCTCATTCCCAATGCCCACCACTATAATAGTTTTGATTTTTCCTTCTTGGTTAACTCCTGTTAAGCACATTACTTGCCCAAATTTCCCTGTAAATTTATTAGAATCCTGAATAGATTTGGAAATAACACCATAAAATAATTGATCAAGATCAATTATGCCTTGCTCTATATGTAATTTATCATTAACGAATACTGCTATAGCATCATCCTTGTCTAGATCATTTATTATAAAAGAAACATTCAACATATCACCTCTGAATTGATTTTTATTACCACCAAAATACAAACTAGCTGCTGATTAAGCAGTTTGCAAGTTATTTAGAACCTGTTAATTTGCTAATATCTTGAAAGGTTGCTATATCTTATGTATCTATATATTATTTTTCTTTAAATCATGAATATTACTGAAATATATCTTTTGCTTTTCACTGATACGCTAACCGGCAATCTTTGTTTTAATATTTCTTCAGAATTAGTTATTGGATCAATGAAAATTTTTGGCAATTATAATAACGCAGCAATAATTGGCATTGCTACTCCTGCTTTTATCATTGCTGCGGTTATCAATTATATTTTTGGCAGAATATGTTACAAGATTCTTGCTCCATGGACCCCAAGGGAACGTAGATTATCTGAAAAACGTATTGCACAATTAAACAATAATTCTTACGTCTTACTATTATTAATATTTAGCTGCGTACCATTTTTTGGTAAATTTATTTTATTTTTAGCAGGATTTAGTAAACTTAACTTTAAGAATGTTATAGTTATTGCTGCAATAACAAAGCTTATTTATTATACTATATTTATTATCACCTAATGACTATATTACAATCAACTAGTAAATTAGATTTTATAAATCAGGTAGCAAACTTTGTTATCAAGCACTATCGCTCTGATTTTAGCAAACTGAAAGTTATTTTACCAAACGGTCAAACATGCAGTAGGCTGCAACAAGCTATAGTGCAAAAGTTAGAAATATGTATATTACCTAACATCATTCCCTTTGACAAAATAACTGCTGAAGATGAAGAAGTTTTTCAAATTCCATCATCTCGGATCACAAGCATAAGTAAATTAGAAGAGAAAATTGTACTAGCAGAGATTATATATGAATATACAAAACTGAATTACAACCAAACTCAGTGTTTAAACCTAGCTCCTTCTTTAGCCGGATTATTTTTTGAACTTGAAGCGAATAATGTTAATATTGAACATATAAAGGATCTGCCATCATTAGATCAGCCAGCCCATTGGTATCAAATATATGATTTTTTATCTTTTGCTTTTTATGCATGGCAACAAAAAATACAGAAATTAAATAAAACAACTCGTGCTAAGCATCAAGAAATGATGCTTAGCTCTGAACTGCAACGCCTAAAAAACAACCCTTTAGATTCGCTGATAATAGCTGGAATTTATGGCAATAATAGCATAACATCTAACTTTATTAATGATGCTATTAAATTTGATAATTGTCATTTAATACTTCCGCCCTACCCTGCGCACTCCTTAACAAGTTCTATTGACACTGCATTAAATCAATTGATACAATTATTCAATTCAAGAATTACCTTACTTGATGAAAAACCATATGCTGAATCAATGCTGGATCAATTAGTTGCAAATTCAAAAACAACAAAATTTGATTCTGATATCCAATGTGTTGAATTTGATCATATTTTCCATGAGGCAGAATTTATTGCTCTCAAATGTCAGAAAACACTAGAGGCTAACCCTCATAGCAAAATAGCAATTATCACCCATAATCAAAAAACAAAAGAACAATATTGTACCTTTTTAGATAAATACCATTTAAAGTATCAGGATCAGTTTGGACAAAATATATTACAGCATAAAGTGGTAACCTTAATCTTGTTTACTGCAGAACAAATATGTTGTGAGTTTGATTTACAGAGATTCTTTGTTTTTCTATCGCATCCTTTAATGAATTCACCCAAATCATGGGAATTAAAAAATATAATTAGAAGGAAGAATCGCTTTGCACACACTTTGCAAGATATCACAAATATCCTAGACATCGAACATAATCAGGAACTATCCGGCTATTTTAACCTAATAAAGCAAGTTATATCTAAAGCACCTACATCACATGACTTTGTTCATTTATTTGCACATACTTTAGCAGCTATAGAACAAATTATTCCTAACATTTGGCAATTATCTGGTCAATTGGTCGATTCTTTAAGAGAGATATATCAATTAAACCAGTCTTTTATAGTCGATAAATTAGAGGATTTTCCAGAAATACTACAACAAACTCTTAACGGTGGTAGAATTATTCATACAACACATGATGCTCCCATCACAATTACTCAAGGCCATAATACAATACTAATAAATTATGATCTCACTATAATAACCGATATGAATGAGGGAACTTACCCTAAACCATTACCAGTCAGTGCATGGATTAATACTAGTATGCAACAAAAACTGAATCTTATTGATCAGAAAACAAAAGCAGACGAGGATTTATACAATTTTTACCTGAATTTGCATAACCCTCATGTCTTAATTACTAGAAGTAAATTAGATATTACTAACAAACACACCCTGCCTTCACCTTTTATATTGAATCTACAAAATATTTTGCAAGATAAATTAGAGATCAAAACTGGCAAAGCTATATTGACAACATCGCCGGTCAAAGAAGTATCACAAATTGCTAAAAGCACAAAATTTCCTCAACAGATATATGCCACTGATATTGAAACATTAATAAAATCTCCTTACAATTTTTATAGTAAAAAGATCCTTAAACTACGACCAATTCAAGAAATTTCGGATCGTCCCAATTTAGCTGATTTCGGCAATTTTATTCATTCTGTAATTGAACAATATAGTAAGGATTATCGAACAACTTGCCTGGATAAGAAAAGTCAATTAATAAATATTGCTGACTCTATTTTGACTAATAGCACATTAACTGATAACAATAAAAAAACTTGGCACACTAAAGTTCAAGCTATTGCCGATTCCTTCATTGATTTTGATGAAACTAGGCGTCAAACTAGTGTTAAAATTTATAGTGAAATAGAGGGAAAGATAGATTTAAACGTCAAAGGACAAACAATTACACTAAAAGCGATTGCTGACCGTATAGAAGTCAATAACCTAGATGTAGCAACTATCATTGATTTTAAAACTGGTGCCGCCCCAACGAAACAAGATGTTGCTTCTGGTTTAGCACCCCAAATGATTATTGAAGCTATTATATTAGCTGGGGGAGGTTTTGCCATTAATTGTAATCAAGTTGATACGCTTAGTTATATTAAGATTGCTAGCACTAGTCCATATATTCAAAATACGTCAATACCAGTCACCCGCAACGACATTGTCAAACATAGAGAAGGGTTATTAGATTTATTGGCACATTACAGCAGTAGTTTAGAGTTTCCGATAGAATACAACCTCATGAAGTATGATGATTATACACATTTGGCTAGAAGATTTGGTATTAACTAAAAGCTAAATTGTTCCTTAATGACCCTATCTTCAAAAGTATGGTGCTTATCAAATAATAATTTAATAACTTTTTGATTGGTTGATTTAATAATTGCCGAACTTACGTTCTTAAATTCATGAAAATCAGCTACTGCGTTCACAGGTCGTTTATTTTGTTCTAAAATTTTGAATTTAATCTCAACATCTACTGACAGCAAGGCGCCATTCCACCTTCTTGGTCTAAATGGACAAATAGGTGTTAAACATAACACCTTAGAAGTCAATGGCACTATTGGCCCGCCAGCAGATAAATTATAGGCACTGCTGCCAGCTGGTGTTGATACTAGCGCTCCGTCAGCAGATAATTCTATCCTCTCTATTCCATCTATTATAATTTTAAATTTTGCTGCCTGATTGGTGCTTCGAAAAATCGACGCTTCATTAATAGCAAGTGCTGCAGTACTAATACCATCAGCATTGATCGTAGTTAATTCCAATGGATAAAGTTTTGTTATTTCTGAATGTTGTAAATTTTCTACAAAATCTTCACGGTGAAATTGATTCATCATAAACCCAACACTACCTACATTGATTCCATAAAATGGAATATTCAAATGCATGTATTTATGCAAGGCATGGAGCAAGCTACCATCTCCACCAATTACTATAATAACGTCTGCTTGTTCAGGAAGCGTTCTATTCATCAATGTTTTGAGTTGATTTTCTAGTATTATAGCATCTGCCTCAACACTAGATATAATAGCTACGTTACAAATTTTCTTTTCCATAATAAATATATGAGATGATTGAAGAGCAGCACAATAAAACCTGAAATAAGTACGTCACTAGTAAAATGTCCACCCATGACAATTCTTGATAAACCTACTAATACACCGAATAAAACACCCAATAAGTATATTCTAGTAAAATACAAGTAACTAGCAACATAAGCAAAGGCACTAAACCAAAAACCCATTGCTGCATGCCCAGAAGAGCAAGAACAATTACTGGCACATTGATCGGCACACACAAAAGAGCCCGAGAACGATTTACTACCACCAAATTCAACAATAGACCTTGGGCGCGCTCTGCCAATATTTTCTTTTAACACTGTATTGACAATTAAACCTGGGCTAATTAATACAGTGAGAAGTAAAAAAAACGCCCCAGATGACATTATTTTGCGTATCTTTTGAAATCTTATACCTAAGTAAATCAAGGAAACTAGGCAGCTAGTCACCAGTATTGTAGTCATATAAGGGATAATTTGATAAAAAAACAACACCCAGGAACTATTTTGATAAACAAACCCCTCATCCTGAGAATAACACCAGTTAGATGCCTGAATATCAAGACTTGGCCATAAGGTAAATACTAGAGAACCAATAAAAAATACTAATATACTGATACGAATTAGTTGTTGATTAATCATAGACTAAGAGTCAAGAATAGGTTATAAGTAGTGTTTAAATTTCAAAATCAATATATAGCAAAATAAATGTCAATCAACCTGAAAGCCTATCAAGATAAATTATTATTTCTACCCTTGGGTGGTGCAAATGAAATTGGCATCAATGTCAATTTATACCAATTCCAAGGTAAATGGATAATGATAGATTGTGGTAGCGGCTTCGCAGACGACCATTTGCCAGGCGTTGATATGGTCGTTGCCGATTTAAGCTTTATATCTCGATACAAGGAAGATTTACTTGGAATCATTCTTACTCATGCACATGAAGATCACTTAGGTGCTATTCAGTATTTATGGAATGAATTGGAATGCCCAATTTATACAACAAAATTTACTAAATGCTTCTTACAAAATAAAATAGCTGAATATTCATTCTCTAAAGAAGTAAGTATTATAGAAATAGACCCTAAGAAAATCTTTGATCTTGGCCCCTTCTCTATTGAAATGATAGGCTTAACCCATTCTGCCCCAGAAATGCACGCATTAATGATTAGAACGACTGCGGGTAATGTTTTACATACAGGAGATTGGAAATTTGACCCAAGGCCGATCGTAGGTAAAGTATCAGATGAAGGGGCGTTAAAAGCCTGTGGTGATGAAGGAGTATTAGCACTTGTGTGTGATTCAACTAATGTTTTTAATCCAGGGGTATCTGGGTCAGAAGGAGATGTGAGAGATAGCTTAGTTGAAATTATTGCCGGTTGTCCAAAAATGGTTGTTGTAACTACCTTTGCATCTAATTTGGCTAGGCTTGATACAATTATTCACGCTGGTCAGAAGGCTGGAAAAAAAGTATGCTTAACTGGTCGCAGTTTACATAGAATTTTTGCAGCAGCTAGAGAAAGCGGTTACTTGCAGGATATACAACAGCTTGTTGATGAAAGATCAATTGGTAAATATAAAAGAGAAGATTTATTAGTTGTTGCTACTGGTTGTCAAGGTGAGCCTATGGCTGCGGTGGCTAAAATGTCCAATGGAAATCATAACTCTATTTCATTAGCACCAAAAGATACTGTTATTTTTTCTTCTAAGATCATTCCTGGTAATGAAAAGAAAATTTCCAGACTATTTAATTTCTTTGTAAAAAAAGGAATTGAAGTTGTTACAGAAAAAGATCATTTCGTTCACGTTTCTGGTCATCCTGCGATTGATGAACTAAAAAGAATGTATCAATTAGTACGCCCGCAAATTTGCCTGCCAGTACATGGTGAACCAGTACATATTCATGAACATGCAAAACTTGCTAGGACCAATGGAATTAAACATGCAATTGAAGTGGAAAATGGTAGCCTAGTATTACTTGACTCTGAGCAACCAGCTATTATCGATCAGGTACATACAGGTTATTTAGCTGTTGATGGTAATTATTTGTTACCTGAGGATGCTCAAATATTTAAAATGCGCCGACGCATGAGAGATTCTGGCGTGGCCATAGCCTCGCTCGTTTTGGATAAAAAGATGCGACCTATTTGCCAGCCAATGATTGCAATGCCTGGTATTTTTGACCACATAGAAGATAAGGACTATATTTCGGAGATTAAAAATGTCATTATAAATGACATAAAGGTACAACAGAAACAGAACAAGGGGCTGTTTAGTACAGACCAAGTTGAAGCATGTGTTAGAAAAACACTACGTAGAATGATCAAGCAAGAGATAAATAAATCTCCTAATATTATAATTAATATAGAATTAGTTGAATAGGAACAGGTTTTTACAATATGACAAAACTTATAAATTATCTTTCTATAACACTTATATTGTGCTTAATGAGTTATTGTATTGAGGCAGCAGAAGTTGAAAATAATAATATTAGCACTGAACATAGTACAACACCATATTTGAACCTACCCTCCATAATGGAGGACTCTAAGCAATCCTTAAACATACAGGATAAGGATTTTGTCATGGGCAATACTGAGTCTAATGTTATGATTGTAGAATATTTTTCTCCAACATGCCCTCATTGTTTTCACTATCAAACAAAAATATTCCCAGAGTTACAGAAAAAATATATCGATACCGGTAAAATTTCCTATGTAACTAGAGAGTTCATTGGTAACAAGCAAGACTTAGACGCTTCTATCCTAGCAAGATGCAATGGATCTATAGAAAGTTATCATAATTTTATGAAAGTGATCTTAGACCAACAAGATCAATGGGCGTTTAGTAAAAATTATCGAGAAATTTTGACGAATATTGGCACTCTAGGCGGCGTTTCGCCTGAACAATACGCAGCTTGTTTAAATGATTCTGCTAAAATTCAGTTTTTGATAGATAATAATAAATTCTTAATGCAAGGGCCTAATTTTATTGGCACCCCTACTTTCTTTATTAACGGTAAACATTATACTAAACCTTATACATTAGAAGATTTATCAGAGGCAATAGATGCTGCTATCGCACGTTATGGAAAATAAGAAGCTACAAGATATTCAAACGCGTATTAATCAATATTCTAAGAAGAAAAAAAAATCGATACCTCTAACGCAACACCCTTGAACGTGGCAATAGAGTTGGTTGCTGGAATATTAGTGGGATTAATAATGGGTATATTTTTTGATAATCTATTTGCTTCAAAACCATTGTGCCTTATAATCTGTTTAATGCTGTCGATTTGCGCATCTTTTAGGTCAATTTGGAATAAATACAAATAAATGATACACAGCCCTTTAGATCAATTTAAAGTACGCGAGATACTATACTTAGATATTTTAGGTTATAATGCTAGTATTACTAATTCTTCTTTGCTGATGATCTTAGCTGCTGTCCTGGTTTTTACCTATTTCATATTCGCCTTCAAGAAGCATCTACTAGTACCTTCCAGGCTACAAATGAGTGGAGAACTAATATATTCTATGATTACTGATATGATAGATCAGAACATAGGAGCGAAAGGAGCAAGATTAGCGCCTCTTATTTTTAGTCTCTTTATGTTTATATTAGCATGTAATTTATTTGGCATGCTACCATATAGTTTTACGGTCACAAGCCATTTATCTATTACTTTTGCGCTAGCAATGATGATATTTTTACTTGTTACCATACTTGGTATTTATCTACATGGTTTACGTTTTTTCTCTCTATTTTTACCCAAAGGTACACCTTGGTGGCTTGCGCCTTTAATGGTTATTATTGAATTATTTGCCTACTTGGCCCGGCCAGTTAGTTTATCTTTAAGGTTGGCTGCGAATATGATTGCTGGACATGTATTGTTAAAGGTAATGGCAGGCTTTGTTATATCGTTAATTGTTTATCTAAAAGTAATTCCTGTGCCTTTAATAGTGATTTTAATAGGTTTTGAAATATTTGTTGCGATTTTACAAGCTTATATTTTTGCAATATTATCTTGCGTATATTTGAATGATGCAATAAATTTGCATTGATTTAGGTATATTTAATAATTTAGGTAAAAACTTGGAGTACTGAAATTATTAAATATTAAGATGATTTAGTGTTTTTATAAATAATTTAATGGAGAACAAAATGGACGCGACGGCATTTAAATTTATAGGTGTGGGTTTTATGGCTTTTGGTATGGTTGGAGCTGCAATTGGTGTGGGTACTATTTTTAGCTCCTTACTTAACGCTATAGCTCGTAATCCTTCTGCTAGCGATCAATTACAAAGAATGGCTTTAATAGGTGCAGGTCTTGCTGAAGCAATGGGCTTATTTTCATTTGTAATTGCTATGTTATTAATTTTTCTATAACAGTGATTAAGGGTCAATATTGTGCCACAATTCGACATATCCTCATTTATCTCACAACTATTTTGGCTATCCATAGTATTTGGGTTACTATATTTTTTAGTAAGTAAAGTTATTGCGCCAAAAGCAGAATCCATTTTCACAGCAAGAAATAGGTATTTTGAGGATAATGTCAAATACGCTCAACAATTTAATGATCAAATAAAGTTACTTGAGATACAGCGTCAGAAAAATCTGATATTCATTCAGGAGCAAATAGAATCAGTAAAGCATAGAGCCGTACAACAAGCGGATCAATATTTTCATGCTAGGCAATCAGAATTGGATATAGCAATAGATAAAAAGCATCAAGAATCTGTACTGGAATTAACAAACTATGTTAATAATTTTCGCCAGCAACAAGCAAGCTATAATGTAAAAACAGCCGCTGTAGTTATAGAGAAAATTACTAATAAAAGTGCCAATATAGAAATCCTACAACAACTATGTGGTAAAATGTAATGATCCATTGGCTTGATGAAAGTTTCGTTATGGCGATTTGTTTTGTGATATTTGTTTATATTGCTTATAGACCGATCAAAAAAGTAATTTTAAATACACTAGACACCAAGATAGATCAAATCAAACAACAATTACATGATACTGAACAGTTAAAAGCAGATGCTAAATTATTACTTACACAAATACAGCAAGAAATTTCTAGCTTCGAAGATCAAAAACAGATAGCAATTAATAATGCTCAGGACAGTAGCAGTGATTTCATTAAAACTAAACAAATAGAAATAGACAAACTAATTACGCACAAAAAAGAACAGGCTCTTATTAATATAGAAAACGAAGCAAAACAATACAGCAGCGCAATGAGTCACGAGTTTACAGAAACTGTAGTTCTCTTAGTAAAACAATACTTAGCAGAGACAAGTAATAACTCTGTATCAGACAAACAAATCATGCTCCACCTGCATTCCAAAGACGAATAAATTGCAAGGGAATGTTTATTTAATGGTACAAATTCAAATATAATGCCCTAAATGTTGGGATCAATTCCCTATATGTAGAAATACAAGAATGCAAGCATAACAGATTGATAAACTACTCGACACTTCTTTGCTACAAGCTAATGCAATAATCTTTACTCTCATAAGCACGAACACGCATATTTTACATTAGGGATTTAGTATAGTATAGTAATATTCAACTATACAAGGACAAAGTAATAATCGTAACCTAATCACATAGTAACCCTGGATTCGGGATTGAACAAAAAAGAGAATGCAGTAAATTAAGAAATCAACGTTAAGTACTGAATATGAAAAGAAAGAAGGAAAAAAGTTTAATAAAACACAATACCCTAAAGCAACTATAAATGATTACGGGTCAGATGGCTACACTGTAGTAGGTAGAGCCTGTAAGAATAATGATTTGCGGACAGTGAAAACATTACTAACAAAGTTCCCGGAAATTGATTTATCAAAAGGTCGAAAAAACTTTCTTAAAGAAGAATGGAAATTGAGTGTACTGGATATAGCTCAATCAAATCAAAATCATAAGATGATTAAATTGTTAGCTCTTCACTCCTCTGATAGTTTAAGACATAATGAAGAAAATATTCCAACTATGCATGCTACGGGTTTAACAGAAATACTCATGAATCAAGGATTCGATGCGTTCATCGATAAAATCGATGGTATGTCGACAGCTTATGAGAAAGGAGTGACCAGAGCACTTAAATCATCTATAAGGGATCAGATTGAGACAACAATCTCTTCCCTATCGAAGAGCGTCTCGTACGCAAGGAATCAAATACCAGAAAAACATGAACTATTAACAGCAATAAGCGCTTCCAATGTTGAGGCTATAAAAATTATTGTGCACAATATACCAACATTAATTGATCACGCTAATTCTTTAAATCAAACATCACTGCATTATGCCGCAAGATTAGGCAAAAATAAAATATTAGAATTCTTAATAACCAATAGCAAGCAATTGAACCCTCTAGATATAAAGGGCTTTACTCCATTAGATTACGCATTAAAAGAAGGTCAAGTATCTACAGTAGTAGTATTACTGAAGCATGGGATCACTCATTCGAAATTGCAGAACGATTATCAGCAGGCTCTAACAAATAATAATGTAAAAAAGCTTCACAAATTAGAGGAGTATATTACTATTCTGGAGCAGGCCAAGGAAATGATAGTTATAGATGCAGCAAATATAAATTATCATACTACCCTAGAGGGTGAGCCTGATATAGCACTTGATTTCTCAGATTCATCAGATAGTGATACTGTTGCAACTCTTGGTGATAGCAATAATGAGTAAAATGCATCTCATCATGATAAAATCAAAAAAGTTACACAAGCACCTTTGTCTATTGAAGATTATCACAAGGAACTAAAGTAGGCTTGAAATTCTGTATAATTTGCTATTCACGATAATGTAAAATAGTTTTTCAACTCATGCTATATTTTGCTATATGCAAAACTCCTAGTTTTAGAAGCATATACAACAGATTTAAGCCATCAGAGCAAATCCCAGTAGAATTGTATTTGAGTTATTGAAATATTTTATAATGCAACTGAAAAACCACATGACTTGTCCCATGGCTGGAGTAATCCCCATGTTTTGTGTTACAGTGTGTATTATACAGTTAAGAACAGACGGACATTGTGCTTATAAATGTGAGTACTAATCTTGTGATAGTTACAAAATATCGCTGCAAAATATTTCAAGAAGGATCTTTTAACTATTTTCATGAGCTGAGAAAAGCTGCACCTATTCCCAGCACTTCAGCAGGGAATGTTGCTATGAAAACTGTGTCGAATAATAAACGTATTAGGTTTGATATTTCTCTAATCCTAACATAATCTCTATGTCTTAGAATAAGTGCAAACAGTTTATGTATAAATTGAGAGTATTTCTTAATACAGACTCAAAGCAAATGATTGACCCTAACGATTAATTTAACTCAAAAATGGGACCCATCTTTATTTCAATTTCTAGCCTGGGTAACTTGAAACAGCAGGGAGTATCATATAAATGACACCCTCTGCCTATAAGACTATTATTCTAGATTGGTCTCATGCTATCAGATCAAGTCTAGTGTTTTATTCATTCAATCCTATCCAGTGAATGTTTTGGAACGACTGAATGGCCCTCGGTCTTTTAACTATTTGTATTTTATGGTTTGGGTCTGTGAAATTGTATCTTGAATCCAATTCTGCTGCAACATTAGTTAATACTGTTTTAAACTGTTGTGGTATATCTAGTTGACCAGGCACAATGGGGGTAGAGAAATTAATTGTTCTATCATTATTGATATCAACAGTTACTGCATTAATGTTATCCTGTGCATTGGTTTGCCAAGCTAAAACTTGCCCCTGCTGGCCTTGATTTAGTTCTCTAAATTTACGTTGAACACTCTGGTTAAACTCATCTGCCAAACTCGCTGGTGATGCATCACTTAAATTCACTTTACTATGATGAATCATGCTATTTACAATTCTTGTACAATAACCATGTGCGAATGAAACCATGTCCCGTACAACACGGATGCCATGTGGATCTAAATCTTGCACTCCACCAATATCTATAATACCTGAGCCGTGATTCAGGTTATAGGCTCTTTGTCCATTACCCAACTCAGTAATTAAATCTTGCAAGTTTTCTTGCTGCCTCTTAAATATATTGGCTGGAGTTAACGGAAGACCTGCTTGCTGAAGGTTGTTTTGTATTTCTCTAACATCTAAATTTGCCATAATGGCATAAGCAAGCATTTCTTTTTCATTATATCTTCCAAGCACATTTTCAGTAAATACTTGTCCTACTGCTGTTTCTGCGCGATAAAGAGCTCTATATGCTGCCATATTGTTATTGACTGCAGATAACGACGTTTGCACCCCTCTAGCAATAATAGCTTTTGCATTGCGCTTACGCAATTCTCTTGCAGCTTTATCATTTGCTGATTCTACTATATCAGCGGGTGGTTTTTCATTATCAAGATATATTTTAGCTGCTGCCTGATATTCCTGCGTTGGCGCTGTTGCTCCGTTAGCTAATGCGGTGACATCAACATTATTACCTATATTTGGTACGTTCTCTTTGATTACCTGAGAAACTAGCATTTTTGTCCATTGTAACGCATTATCTCCATCAAGTATTCCGTATGTAGCTCTAAGTTTTTCTAAAGATATAGCTATTGAAACATCTTTAGCTCCAGTATGCCCCGTACCTATTCCTTGCTGCGCTCCTACCTGAAGGTCTTCAACACGTATATCGCCATTAAACCGCATTATTTGTGCTGCTAATTGTTTATGCAACACTTTATCAACAATATTTTGATTGAGATCTATTTTTTGTTCTATTTCTTCTCTTGTATCATTTGGATTGGCTTTAATAATGCCATCTACAACGTCATATTGCAATTGCCTTACAATATACTGGTTGTTAGGGTCATGAACTGCTAGAGCTCCTCTACTGTTTGATATTAGATCATATAATTCTTGTTGGGCCGGAGCAAGAGCCGCTCTATCCACTCCTGACATAACTGTTCCTTCAGCCTGCAAAGCCAATTCTGGTTCTACTGGATTCTCTTGCACTGGGTTTGCTTCAACTTCTGCTACCTGTACCGGATTCTCTTGCACTGGGTTTGCTTCAACTTCTGCTACCTGTACCGGATTCTCTTGCACTGGGTTTGCTTCAACTTCTACTGCCTGTACTGGATTCTCTTGCACTGGGTTTGCTTCAACTTCTGCTACCTGTACTGGATTCTCTTGCACTGGGTTTGCTTCAACTTCTGCTACCTGTACTGGATTCTCTTGCACTGGGTTCTCTTCGGCTACTGCTTCTTGGATCTGATTTTCTGTAGCCCCATTTACAATAGTTTCTGCAATAGCTGCCACGATTTGTTCTTCAATTATTT
>JBGCEV010000035.1:0-11903 GCA_045106605.1 Rickettsiaceae bacterium
TTCACGCGGTATTGCTGGATCAGGCTTTCGCCCATTGTCCAATATTCCCCACTGCTGCCTCCCGTAGGAGTCTGGGCCGTGTCTCAGTCCCAGTGTGGCTGATCATCCTCTTAAATCAGCTAAAGATCGTAGGCTTGGTAGGCCATTACCCTACCAACTACCTAATCTTACGCGGGCTCATCTATCAGCGATAAATCTTTCCTCCGAAGAGAATATACGGTATTAGCATCTGTTTCCAAATGTTATTCCGTACTGATAGGTAGATTCCCACGTGTTACTCACCCGTTTGCCACTAACATTTTCTAGAGCAAGCTCTAAAAAATATTCGTTCGACTTGCATGTGTTAAGCATACCGCCAGCGTTCGTTCTGAGCCAGGATCAAACTCTCAAGTTTGATTCCTGTCATTACTATTTTCAAAAAAATTGTCGACAGGTTTACCATCTATTGATGGTTTATTTTACTACTGTCACTACCTTTATCTAATTACTTGGTATTTGATATTTACTTTCAAAACAACTTCGTGTTTCCCTCTGAAGGACGATCACGCTTCGTTGGAGTATTTATATGGAATAAAGCATTTACTGTCAACAACAAACTTACAAAAAAAATAAAATATTTAGAAGTTCTATAAAACTATATTAAGCTTAGTTAAATTAACACTAATTATTTGTTTATTAAATGAATGCATATAGAGCTTTTAATTTTATTTGTATTTTATTTAAAATTAGTCCATATTGGGGCGATCAAGAATGAATATGACATATATCTAAATTATAAATTATGACTCAAATAATAAGATTCTTATTTGTGTATCCAGCATTTCTAATAGCAAAACACATTATAAAAAAATTTACTTTAGCTGTTACATTAGCTTTTGTTGTTAGCATATTAATTTTTTCAAGTAATTACATAAGTACAAAATTACCTGGTATCTTGTGGGATATGTCTGGCAATGTGGAACAGGAAGTCACTGAAGCTCAAGTAGTAGAGATAGTAGTAAAAAAAGGTAATACATTAAGTTCTATATTAAGCGGACAGGACTTACCGCGAAACGATTTACAACAACTGCTTCAACTTGCTAAAACAATAAGAGAGGCAACCAATTTGAAAATTGGTCAGGTCATCAGTTTTTATTATGAAACGGAATTATTGGAACAAACAGAATCAGATCTAGTTGAAGAACGATTATCTCTTAATAGAATGTCTATAAAAGTAGATAATATAAAATCGATAGAATTTGTCAGACAAAATAACCAATTTGTTGCACACGAGATTGCAGCCCCACTAAAAAAAGTAATTACTAGATACCAGGCAACAATAGATTCAAACTTGATCTCTGCATTAAAAAAAGCTGGAATGACTACAAGAAGCGTAATTAAATTGATCAACACTTACTCTCATCAAATTGATTTACAGAGACAAATTAGATCTGGCGATACGATTACAGTTATAGCTGAGAAATTTATCACTCCGGATAATCAATTATCTCATCATGGTAAAATTTTATACTCTTCTCTGACTTCTAAAGGTCAAGAGTATAAAATATACTTATATTCTCCTTCCGGTCAGGCGCAAGATTTAAAATTCTTTTCTGAAAATGGACAAACTATTAAAAGCACCCTCCTTAGAACACCTATAGATGTAGTAAGAATTTCTTCACATTTTGGTTATCGAAAAAAACACCCTGTTTTGGGTTATGGCAGGATGCATAAAGGAGTGGACTTTGCTGCATCAACTGGCACTCCTATTTATTCGGCCGGCAAGGGAATAATACAATTTATAGGGTGGAAATCTGGTTATGGAAGGTTCATTATAGTGAAGCATAATAATGATCTATCAACCGCCTATGCGCATGCTTCGAAATTTGCCAAAAACCTTAAGAAAGGATCCAAAGTAAAACAAGGTCAAATTATCGCTTATGTTGGCAGCAGTGGTCATGCAACCGGACCTCATTTACATTATGAAGTAAGAATTAAAGGCTCGCAAGTTAATCCTTTGAAATTTAAATCTACTCCTGACACTAAACTTACAGGCAAAAATTTAGCACAGTTTAATAAAATAAAAACTCGCTTAGTAGAGATTGATCAAGAATTAGCCCAGGAACCTGATTATACAGCAGAAATTAATTTCACTCCTCTAAGTTAAATATGATGATAAAGCGCCTATCATATTATTCCGTCCTGCTATTGTCACTAATATGCATTGACCAAATATCAAAAAGTCTAGTAGTAGACTACTTGCCAACACAATCTAATTATACGAAAACTATACTACCTTTCCTTGATTTAATTTACGCTTGGAATCATGGAATTAGTTTTGGTCTATTTCATCAATATTACCAACATAGTAACCTGGTTTTCTTAATCCTAAACAGCCTAATAATATTATATCTTTTCTATGTATTATACCAATCATCAGGATTTTTATATCAATCTGCCCTAATCCTAATTATAGGAGGAGCCTTAGGCAATTTACTAGATAGAATATTTAGAGGAGCTGTATTTGACTTCATTTACCTCCATTATCAAGAATTCTATTTCCCAGCGTTTAACCTTGCTGATAGTTTTATTAGTATTGGT
The DNA here is from genome assembly GCA_045106605.1 of Rickettsiaceae bacterium. Lineage (GTDB taxonomy): Bacteria > Pseudomonadota > Alphaproteobacteria > Rickettsiales > Rickettsiaceae > Megaera_A. Next base: position 2,581 of record JBGCEV010000035.1, read on the forward strand.
GGCTTCCTATTAATAGTCAATTATTGCCAAAATTTATATATTCAGTCTAAAAAAGGAATAAAAAAGTAAATTTACAAACATCACCCAAACAAAGGGAATGGCATCAAATAATCGTCCTTATATGAGGTGCATACCCCTCCCCTGTCTTCTTTTTATATTAATCAATATATTTCTTTGCTACCGACAACCACAAACATACAATAACATCAAACTTAATATATCATCAACTTCTTGATAATATGAGTTTTAGAACAAAGATTAATAAATCATTCCTGTGTTTGACAAATAAAAGCAGCACTAGTGTATTTGCGACACACCAAAATAACAAATATAGCATATTATATCTCGCTATTTAGTAGCACAACACTAAAGTATGTTAACCTTGAGATGAAAACAATGTATTTGAAGTGGTGTTATTATGTCAAGAGATTGTCAATACTCGATCAAATTAATCAATAGGCTTAGAGCGCTTGATACAGATAGACTGATTAACTTCGGTCAAGTCAATAAAGCGATTAATTGGGCGATAAAATACCATGGAGAGCAGAAACGCAAAAGTGGCGAACCATATTATACCCACCCTCTAGAGGTGGCTCATATCGTATCAAAATACAACCCTAAAACTAATGTTATTGTTGCCGCCATATTGCACGATATTGTAGAAGATACTGAAGTCACGTTCTGTATGGTTTTTCATAGCTTTGGTCAGCGTACTGCTGATATGGTGAATCGCTTAACCCGCTACCGACCAGATGGCACTAAATGGAGCGTTGAAAAAATGCTAGATAATGCTTATGCACACCAGGATCATGAAGTATTGTTAATTAAGGTAGCCGACAGACTGCATAATATGCAGACTTTAGGCGCTATGAGCGCGGCAAAACAAAACAGGATCGCAATGGAAACGTTGCAGGAAATTACTGCCTGTGCTACAAATATAGAAATACATAAGGAATTGGTATTACTTGCAGCAAAGATTATAAAACCAGATCTTTGCTCTACTTTCGATAAAATATACTCTAAAATTCCTTCTTACCGTAGTTTCCGGCTTCCCTTTCTAAGGTGATAAAAGTATTTAATCCATAAAAATAACCTAGAAGTATAGGTACTATTATAATTAATAATCCATATGTACCGAAATACTTTGTCAAATATAACATAGCAAATGCGGTGCAACAATACATCGCTACCCTCGAGATAGCGTTAAGCAATGACACCATGGTAAATCTTCTAAGTATAGGGAAATGTTTAAAAAGAATTGCCTGACCTGGAGTATTAGTAGGATTAAAGATTTTTACAAAAATTTGAAATATGATGACATTGAAAATTGTTACATTATTGTCAAGCATCCAAAGAAAGAACGGCAATCCAGCGGTAAAAACACACACTCTGATTTTCATTATTTTTAACGGATGCATCTTATTCACTAAAAACAAAATAACAGCACCCGCTACTACTCCAAGTGTAGCAATATAGAAATTATGTTGTATTACATCAACAGAACTATAACCAAAATTCTGTTTTAAAAACATTCCATAATAAATATAAGTCATATATATCCATATAGGGTTTGCAGATTCCATAAATAAAAATGAATAGATAACTCGATTACTAACAGTAGGTAATGTGTTTTTCTTACGGCTGTTGATATTTAGCATTTTTCTAACTAATTGATCTCTTTTAGAAACTAAAAACTCTGGTGCCTCCCTGAGGGAAGTTCTTGCCATCATCCCAACCAATGCTATACAAGCCCCGATTAGAAATGCATACCTCCAATTAATATTATACTGTAATATAATAAAAGACATTCCCAATGCCGCAAAAGTTCCAACACTACTCATGAATACTATAAAAGCAACTGCAAAATATTGTTTAGGTGGTTTGATAAGCTCAGTTAAATATAATTCAGCCCCTATAATCTCTCCCATTGCTGATAATCCTTGAATCATACGTAGTATAATCATTAACCAGGAGGCTGTAATGCCTATTTGAGCATATGTTGGTAGAAAAAATATAGACAAGGATGATAAAGCCATCATCGCTGTAGTGATAACCACAGTAAATGTGCGTCCAATATTATCACCAATATAACCAAATATTACAGCTCCTATAGGTCGCATTAGATAAGTAGAACAAAAGGCAAAAGTAGATACTAAGGATGCGGTAAACGCATCGCTTGTAGGAAAGAACAACTCATTAAGAAGTACAGCCATATGTACGTATAGCATCAGATCAAAATACTCTAAAAAAGTTCCGATGGATAAAATAGAAACAGCTTGTCCCTGCTCTCTTGTAAGATTAGTCTGAATATTTACTATCGCGTTTGACAAAACATCCCCCATTTGATTTATTAACTAGACTCTAGTTCTATTATTAGTTACCTTTGTGATACAAGCATTTTCTGTTAATATTTATCAAATAATGTAAAAAAAACTGTTTATGTTGCAAAACAAACTCCAAGACTTAAATTGACAATGTACCTATCGCGTATTATGTTCTAAATTTATTTTTACTAGAAAATAATATGTTTAAACATAACAAACACTCTTTAGAACCGAGGCAACTTATTGATGCATATGAAAAAATGCTATTAATCAGACGCTTCGAAGAAAAATGCGGTCAATTCTATGGCATGGGGCTAATAGGAGGATTTTGTCATTTATATATTGGACAAGAATCAGTCATTGCCGGGATCAGCGCAGCAAAATTAGCAAATGATAGCACTATTACAAGCTATAGAGATCATGGGCATATTATTATGTCTGGTATTCATACCAAATATGTTATGGCAGAATTAACCGGCAGAGCCTCTGGTTGCTCAAAGGGAAAAGGTGGTTCAATGCATATGTTTAATAGCGAAGGAAAGTTTTTTGGTGGACACGGAATTGTAGGAGCACAAGTACCAATAGGAACTGGTCTAGCATTTGCGGAAAAATATAATAATACTAATAATTTATGTTTTACTTTTTTCGGTGATGGTGCAGTTAATCAAGGACAAGTATATGAAGCCTTTAATATGGCGGCTTTATGGAAATTACCTGTGATATATGTTATTGAAAATAATGAATATTCTATGGGGACTTCTGTTGCCAGATCAACTGCGATGACAGATTTATATAAAAAAGGTGAGTCATTTGGTATACCAGGGTTTCAAGTTGACGGCATGGATATTGATGCGGTATATAATGCCACTATGCAAGCAACTGCGTATGTAAGAGAAGGTAAAGGCCCAGTCATTATTGAAACAAAGACTTACAGGTATCGTGGTCATTCTATGTCAGATCCGGCAAAATATAGAACTAAGGAAGAAGTAGCAGACAAAAAACTACAGGATCCTATTGTTGCTGTTAGAAGCAAAATAATTGCCGAAGCTCATGCGTCTGAAGAAGAAATTAAAGCAATAGAGAATAAAGTAAAGTTGTCGATTGCAGAGGTTGCAGAGTTTGCAACAAATGAACCACTACCAAACAGCGACGAATTATATACTGATATTTTTAAAGGATAGGAATCATTATGGCAGAAATGACAGTAAGAGAAGCCCTCGGCCAGGCCATGAGAGAAGAAATGCAAAGAGATAAAACAGTCTTTGTTATGGGAGAAGAAGTGGCTCAATATCAGGGCGCCTATAAAATCACACAAGGATTACTTGAGGAGTTTGGTGCCGATCGAGTTATTGATACTCCTATAACAGAACATGGCTTTGCTGGTTTAGCTATCGGCGCATCGTTTGGTGGACTCCGGCCTATTGTTGAATTTATGACCTTTAATTTTTCAATGCAAGCCTTTGATCAAATTATTAACTCAGCAGCAAAAACAAATTACATGTCTGGTGGACAATTAGGTTGCCCAATAGTATTCAGGGGGCCAAATGGCGCAGCAGCAAGGGTTGGTGCTCAACATAGCCAAAATTATGCTGCAGCTTATGCACATATACCTGGTCTTAAAGTTATAGCACCTTATAGCGCTGAAGATGCTAGAGGTTTGCTGATAAGCGCTATTAGAGATGATAATCCTGTTATCTTCCTTGAAAATGAAATTCTGTATGGGCAAAGCTTTGAAGTATCGAGTCAAGCCGAACCTCTGAAAATTGGTGAAGCTAAAATTTTAAAAGAAGGTGCAGATGTAACGATAGTTGCCTTTTCCATTCAAGTAGGTATGGCACTGGAAGCAGCTAAAATTCTTTCTGAACATGGCATTAATGCAGAAGTAATTGACCTAAGAACTATCAGACCTCTAGATGAACAAACTATTATTGAATCTGTAACAAAAACTAATCGTTTGGTAACTGTTGAAGAAGGTTGGTTCTTTGCTGGTATTGGTGCTACAATCAGTGCAATAGTAATGAAGGATGCTTTTGATTATCTTGATGCCCCGATAGAGATTGTTGCAGGTAAAGATGTACCTTTGCCTTATGCTGAAAATTTAGAAAAATTATCATTACCAACTGTTCTAGAAATAGTGGAAGCTGCTAAAAGAGCTTGCTATACTGATCGTAAATAGGGAGTAGAAAAATGCCAATCAAGATTTTAATGCCTGCTTTATCACCGACCATGGAACATGGTAATCTAGCTAAATGGTTAAAAAAAGAAGGCGATATCGTTAAAGCAGGCGATGTCATTGCAGAGATTGAAACAGACAAGGCAACCATGGAGGTTGAAGCAGTTGATGAAGGTATTATTGCTAAATTATTAGTAAAAGAAGGCGCAGAAGAAGTACCCGTAAATTCTTTAATTGCTGTATTAATAGAAGAGGATGAGGATCCTTCAACGGTCGCCCCATTTATTGAAAACGAAAATGCTGCACAAGTTAAAAAGCAAACTCCTGCATCTGAACCAACCAATACAGTAGATTTAGATCAAAATACTGCTACTGAAAAATCAGTAGATTTACCGCCAACAACTAATAATAGTAGCATAAAAACAGATAGGATTTTTGCTTCACCACTAGCCAAACGCATAGCTAACATAGAAGGGGTAAACCTTGCAAATATAGTGGGTAGTGGTCCTCATGGCAGAATTATTAAAGCAGACGTTTTACTATGTGCTAGCAATAAAAACCAAGTAATGAGAAATCCTCAAGAGTACCATACAATTGCCAACAGTAATATGCGTAAAATTATTGCTAAGCGTTTACTTGAATCCAAGGTCACTGTACCACATTTTTATCTTTCCATTGAATGTAATATGGAAACCTTACTCTCTACTAGAACTCAAATCAATCAGGAACTCGCTGACAAAGGGAAGAAGGTATCTGTTAATGATTTTATTATTATGGCTGCTTCTAGAGCCCTAAAGGAGGTGCCTACCGCCAATGCTAGCTGGAGTGATGAGGCTATAAAATTGTACAATAATGTTGATATTTCTGTAGCAGTAGCAATCCAGGACGGTCTTATTACGCCTATTATTCAGAACGCCGATCAAAAACACCTTGTTCAAATTTCAAGTGAAATGAAAGATTTAGCTAAACGCGCTAGGGAGAATAAGCTAAAACCCGAAGAATTCCAGGGTGGTAGCTTTAGTATTTCAAATCTTGGTATGTATGGAGTAAAAAGTTTTAATGCCATTGTTAATCCACCTCAAGGTTGTATCTTGGCTGTGGGTATGAGCAACAAAAGGGCTGTTGTTATTGATAATAAAATAGAAATTCGTACTATGATGGATCTCAATTTGTCATGCGATCATAGGGTGGTAGACGGAGCAGTTGGAGCACAATTTTTGGCTGCATTGAAAAAATATATAGAATCGCCAATATTAATGTTTATTTAAAGGAATCATATAATGAAAAATTTTGATGTGGTAGTGATCGGTGGGGGTCCAGGTGGTTATGTAGCGGCAATTAGAGCCTCCCAACTAGGTTTAAAAACAGCGCTAATTGAAAAAGAGCATTTAGGTGGAGTGTGCCTTAATTGGGGTTGTATACCTACTAAGTCCTTGCTTAAATCAGCTGAATTATACTGCAAAATGAAGAATTCAGAGGAATTTGGTATTTCTGTAAAAAAGATACAATTTGATATAAACAAAATAGTGGATCGCTCTAGAACAGTTTCTACAAAACTAGTGAGCGGTATTAAGGCGTTGCTGAAAAAGAATAAAGTTACTGTCATCGAGGGTACAGCTAAGCTTACTAGCCAGACAGAAGTTTCGGTTAATAATCAAGATACTATCAAGGCAAAGAACATCATTATTGCCACAGGAGCACGGGCGCGCATTTTATCAGGATTTGAACCAAATGGCACAAATATTTGGACCTATAAGGAAGCACTAGTGCCACAAAAAATACCTAAATCTATTACTATAGTCGGGTCTGGTGCTATTGGTATTGAGTTCGCTTCTTTCTATAATGCTATGGGTTCAGATGTTACAGTTCTTGAAGCTTCAGGCCGAATCCTTACAATGGAGGATCAAGACATAGTAGCAATTGCTCAGAAATCCTTTGAATCACGAGGCATAAAATTCAAAACGCAAATCAAGTTAATTAGTCAAAAATCCTCTAATAGTAATGTGAAACTTAATTTTGAACATAATGGAAAAACAGAAACTATAGAATCAGAAATTTTACTAATGGCTGTAGGAATAACAGGCAATGTTGAAAATATTGGTCTTGAAAAAACTAAGATCAGCAGTGAAAAAGGACATATTAATACTAATGGTTTAATGCAAACTACCCATAGTAATATTTATGCCATCGGTGACGTTGTGTCTGCCCCTTGGCTGGCGCACAAAGCTAGTCACGAAGGTATCATTGCAGCAGAAACAATAGCCGGTAAAAAAACTCATCCTATAATTAAGAACAATATACCAGGCTGCACTTATTCACACCCGCAAATAGCTAGTGTAGGATTAACAGAAGAAGCAGCCAGAAAGGCCGGTCATCAAATCAAGGTGGGTAAATTTCCATTTTATGCTAATGGTAAGGCCATGATTTTAGGAGACAGTGACGGTTTAGTAAAAACCATTTTTGACAATAAAACTGGAGAAATGCTTGGTGCACATATGGTAGGTACTGATGTTACCGAATTAATTCAAGGATATGTAGTGGCGAAGCAGATGGAAGGAACGGAACTAGATTTAATGAACACCATTTTTCCTCATCCTACATTATCAGAAATGATGCATGAATCAGTGTTACAGGCTTACGATAAACCGATTCATATCTAATCAATCATAGCAAGCGAGCTACAATTAATAAGACATTGATGCATTAAACCGGGACTAAGCGCGTTGATATACTCGCACTTAATATCGACTTAGGTTATAAATTATTAGCACTAAGGCAATTTAGTTTATTGAATATTCAATCCTACAAAATCAAAGGGTGACCATTATGACGCAATACAGAACAGAAACTGATTCAATTGGCGAAGTACAAGTAGAGGAAAAATATTATTGGGGGGCTCAAACGCAGCGCTCTATTGTTAATTTTAAAATTGCTGGTCAAAAAATGCCACTAGAATTAATCAAGGCATTAGCTATTTTAAAAAGATCAGCTGCAAAAGTACATGCTGAACTTGGTATACTTGATAAATCTATAGCTAATGCAATCATTAACGCAGCAGATCGCATCCTAAAAGGTGAATTTGATGATAATTTTCCATTAGTAGTGTGGCAAACTGGTTCAGGTACGCAATCAAATATGAATATGAACGAAGTGATTGCAGGTATTGCTAATGAATCATTAACAGGGCAAAAAGGAGGTAAAACTCCAGTACATCCAAATGATCATGTTAATATGGGGCAATCATCAAATGATTCATTCCCAACCGCTATGCATATTGCAACAGTTATCCAGACTAATACTAAACTTATTCCTGCTTTAAATCAAATTCAGCACGGTTTAACTACCAAAAGCACCCAATGGAATTCTATTGTCAAAATAGGACGTACTCACCTACAAGACGCCACTCCTATCACTTTAGGGCAAGAATTCTCTGGATATGCTTATCAAATTCAAATGAGACTCAATTCAGTCACGCAAGTACTGAAGAATGTTTGCTATTTGGCCCAAGGGGGTACAGCAGTTGGTACAGGAATTAATTGTCATCGTGAATTTGCAACCAAAGTTGCTCAGGAAATATCTAATTTCACGGGCTATAAATTCCAAACTGCGCCGAATAAATTTGAAGCATTGGCATGCAATGATGCTTTAGTAGAATTATCTGGTACATTAAATACACTAGCTGTTAGCTTGATGAAAATAGCCAATGATATTCGTATGCTGGGCTCAGGACCAAGATGTGGTATCGGGGAACTCACTTTACCAGCGAATGAACCAGGATCGTCAATAATGCCTGGTAAAGTTAATCCAACTCAATGTGAAGCTTTGACAATGGTTGCAGCTCAAGTCATGGGTAATCACGTTGCCATAACAGTGGGTGGCTCTAATGGACATTTTGAACTCAATGTATTTAAACCGCTAATTATTCAAAATATTCTACATTCTATTAATTTATTAAGTGATTCTATGGTTAGTTTTGTCGATCATTGCATTGACGGGCTTGAGCCAAATATAGAACGTATTAATTCACTACGGGATCAATCTTTAATGCTCGTCACTGCTCTAAACCCGCATATAGGCTATGATAATGCAGCAAAAATTGCAAAAAAGGCCTTTATAGATGGGACAACATTAAAGGAGGCTGCTATTGCCCTGCACTTAATTACTGCAGAAGATTTTGATAAATATGTAGTCCCTACAAACATGGTAGGTTAAACAACATTACTACTTATTATTAGTCCGAACCTAGGAAAAAAGGATGGTATTACCACAAGCTTTAGGAGTAAAATGAGTTGTTTTGATAGCATATAACAAGTATCTTTGATGCTGATTGCTAGCTATTACCCAATGCCAAATATTTTATTACTTTTGTTTGCAAATCTAGATTGTATGGGCCTGTTGACTTTTTCCTTCTAGGATATACCCCCCATCCTACCATAACTCAACCTAATCTACTATAGTTTGTATGCTTAGTTCATTGTTGCGATTAACGCACTATAACGCCAATCAAATTCAATTTAAGTTGGATACAGAAGGAGGATTCAACTAGAGCTCACCTTTTAGTAAGATTTAACGGTAGAATTCATAACAATATTTAGGGCCTGATGTATAAATTCATATAATTGGATGTAAAGCCCCTAAACTTATTAACTCCCTTATTAAATTATTTCTTGTTCCGATCCAACTTAAATCACTTCAGTTAATGAGTTATTATGTAATCCCTTTATTGCACGTGATACGACGGCTGCTTTGATAAATTGGGGTCTTGCACCGACAACAGTTAATATTTTCATAGTGCTACTTACTTAAGGTTAAAACAATTTTATTTA
>JBGCEV010000036.1:0-3734 GCA_045106605.1 Rickettsiaceae bacterium
ACTATTTTCCTGACGTAACGATTTATTCTCAGCTCGTAATTCGCTGATAATATTCTCTAGATCTTCTATCTTTTTTAATAATAATTCTACAGAAATAGTCATTAATAATATTTTTAAATAATTATTAAGATTACGTTAGCAGTTATTTTTTCTCTTGTCAGTATTTTTTATTGGGGACTGAACGGATACGTAGTTTTTTGTGTTTTAGCAAATTTCTTTCAGTAAAATAACGTTTTTAGTTTTTGTAAGTTTTGCTTATATCCCCTTGAATTACCTTGGCTTTATTTTACTACTTACCGTAAAATAAACTTTTTATTGTAAGTAGAGTCTTTTGACATGATTTTTTGCTTTTTTTATCTATTTTTTACGTTACATAACATTCAGTAAATGAGCCTATTTACTGAATGTTTATATTTTTATTCCTTATAGTCTTTAGAAAAAACTTTACTTATTTTTATAACTCTAATATCCTTTTTACAGAAAGTTATAACTTTTTGTAGTATATTAGGGATATAAAATGTCGTTACCATTTCAAAAGCCTAAAAATAAATCTAGACGTTCCAGAGAATATCTTACTGAAGCGGAAGTTAACAAAATAATATCTGCTGCTAGGAATATTGGTCGCCATGGTAACCGTGATGCAGCAATGATATTACTTGCATTTAGGCACGGATTAAGAGTAAGCGAGCTGATCTCTTTGCGTTGGCAGCAAGTAGATTTAAAATCAGGGTTGTTGCAGGTACATCGCTTAAAAAATGGCCTAGATAGCACCCATCCTCTTTTTGGTCCCGAATTAAGAGCACTAAGGAAAGTTCAACGTCAATATCCAGATACGCAATATGTGTTTTTATCAGAACGTAAAAGTCCTATGACTGCTTCAACATTTGCGAAACTATTGTCCAGAGCAGCTGAAATGGCGGAAATAGGTATACTAGTTCATCCTCATATGCTTAGACATTCAACTGGATATAAGTTGGCTAATGATGAAAATGATACTCGTAGTATTCAACAATATTTAGGCCACCGTAATATTCGTCATACTACAAGATATACTGAGTTATCACCAAGCAAGTTTAATAAATTTTGGCCTGATTAATGGAATTCTCACAACAAAGTTTATTAAAGTTAGGTAAATTGGGTGTAAATGATGTTGTAAAAATTAATAAGCATCGAGGAAAACATAACAGACTTGGGTTTGCTTATCAGTTGGTGTTCGTTAAGTTATTTGGCAAATTTCCAAAAATTAGTCCTCTAGAAATAATAGGTGAGCTTCTAGATTATACAGCTGTTCAACTTTCAATAAACATAAAATATATTAATCAATATCACCATAACCGTAAGACAATATCAAAGCATCAAAGTGAAATCTCTAATTATCTACACCTAAATTCTTATAACTTATCTAATGAAAAAATGGTTAGAGATTTTATATTCAAGGAGTCCCTGCATTTAGAGGCTCGTAGTTTATTGAAGATAAAAGCAATACGGTTCTTAAAACAGCATAAGATATTATTACCAGCAATGAGTAGATTAGAACGACTAATTGCCACCCAAAGAGTATTGGCAAGAGATAAGATTTTTGAATCTATAAATTCAAAATTATCAACTAAGGTTAAACAGAATCTAGAAAATTTACTGATAAAGTTTGGAGATTTATCCCATTTAGAGCTTATCAGAAAAGCACCTCAATGTGCATCTGTTAAATCTGTAAATAATTTAGCTAATCGTATAAACCTTATAAAAGACACTGGTATTTTAGATATTGATCTCAACGTCAATAATAATTATCAAAAGATATTTGCTCGGGAAATAAGAATGTATTCAATAACGAGAATACGAGCTTTATCAGTTATGCATAGGCATACAGCTTTGGCCTGCTTTTTACAACAATCATATAAAGATATAACTGATTTTATGATTGATACATATATTAAGTTGGTAAACAAAAGTCAGAGTAGGTCTAAGTATTTGGCTGAAGCTGAACTTAATGAGCAAGAGGATAATATTAAGAAATCATTAGATAATTATAAGGATATGAAGGCAATTATTGTTGATGATAATATTGCTGATGCAGATTTGCGTAATGTAATTTATGAAAAATTTGCAGATGAATTCAACAATGACATGAATGATATAGATTTTATCAGCAAGCCAAAGGCAGTACGTATATTTTGCTTTATGCAGAAAAAATATAGCTATTTTAGACAATTCTCTAAACTGGTATTTGAACACCTAGAACTAGAATTATCGTCATCTGGGAAAACAGATATTATCGAAGCAATTGGTATTTTAAAAGAACTAAATGCAAATAATCAACGTAAACTTAAATCTGATGTACCAATAAAATTTATTCCAAAGAAGATTAAGGATGAGATCTTTACAGAAGGTAATATTAATCGAGTTGCTTGGGAAACAGCTTTGTTAATAGGAGTTAGGGATGAAATACATAGTAATAATATATTTGCAAATCATAGTAAAAGATTTTGTCAATTTAGCAATTTCTTTATGCCTCTCTCTCAGTGGAATGAGTTTAGGAAAGAGTTTTTCAGCAAAACTGAATTGCCAAGAGATAATGTAACTGAGTATCTAACAAAAAGGCTAAATAAATCATATGATAGTTACTTATCGGTCAAAGACAATGATTACGCCAAGGTAGTTGATAAGCAGTGGTTGTTATCTACTGACCCTGCTACACAATTAAGTGATGCAGAGAATGAGAGTTTAAAAGCTCTTAAAAATTGGCTAGCCTCACATATGGTAAGAATAAAGTTACCTCATTTGTTAGTAGAAGTAGATAATGAATTAAAATTTACTGATTGCTTTATGCTAGCAGACAAAGGGGACAAGCAAGATAACATTTGTAAAGTAATAATATCGATTATGGCACATGGTTGTAATATAGGCATGTATAGTATGAGTCAATTGGTCAGTGAAGTCTCATACGAGGATATGAAAAAGATAACAGATTGGCAACTCACCGACGATGCTCAAAGAAAAGCACTTTCTTGGATTGTAAATGCAATATCACGTTTAAGTGTCAGTAAGAATTGGGGAGAAGGTAAGAGTTCAAGTAGTGATAGTCATCTAATTGCATATCACCAGAAAGTATTACAGCAAAATTATAGTCCCAGATTTGGTGATTTTGCATTGGCATTTTATACATTTGTTGCGGATAATTATGCACCATTTTACAGTAGGCCAATTGAATGTAATGAGGGCGAAGCACCTTATGCTTTGGATGGGACATTATACCATGAGAGTGATTTGGTATTGGAGGCACATTATGTGGATACTCGTGCATCAGCAGCAATTATGTCTACAGCATTTGGGTTTGTAGGAGAGAAGTTTAATCCTCGAATCAAAGGGATACAAAAACATAGAATATATAAAATTGATAGAGATAAGGATTATGGTGTTTTAGAGCCATTACTGAAGCATAAGAGTAGCATAATTGATATGAAAATTATTGAGAATCAATGGCAAGATATGGCTCATTTTTATGGATCAATATCAAGTGGCTATATTACTGCATCTGTTGCTCTTAAGCGCCTATTGGCTTTAAATCCAAGTAATGAGTTCTATAAAGCAAATTTGCTATTAGGACGCATACTAAAGACAGAGAATACATTATTGAATATGATTGATCCAGAAAAGCGTAAGAGAAGACATAGAGTGCTTCTGAAGGGAGAAGAAATGCATCAATTGGCACGTGATGTAAGTTATGGTAAGGGTGG
>JBGCEV010000037.1:0-2759 GCA_045106605.1 Rickettsiaceae bacterium
GCTCCAAGCTATCGAATGGAAGTGGCACAAAATAAGAAAAAAACTCAACAAAAGGAGGCGTAAAATGACTTAAAAAAATTTTTGTAAAAACCGGCAAATATAATAGGCGCAAACCGGTAATTATAGTTGACGTTATACACTGCGCTAATCAGCAAGACGTCATGTAAAAAATTGGATTATGATGAGTGTTATGAGTTAAATGCGTATTCCATTTAACTGGACTAATCTAAGTTTTCTTTTGTACTATGATCCATGTTAGTCTGCGATTATTTTTCATTATTCACATCAGGTGGAATAAAAACAAGTTGAAGAAGAGCTTAATTATAGGTCCAACCTTAAACTTGTTTTAGTAGTTTGGAGTTGCCTTTACACCTTTAACATTTAATACTAATTATGATAATAGGTCCTTTTATTAAATAACGGGTATAATGTCTCTCATACGCAACTTAGCGTTACATTCTAGACAATTTTAAGGTATTTAGATTAGGTGTTTAAAGGATTAGTTTGTATCATTTTTAGTATCACTCTTTGTTCAGAGTGGTGCAAACCTAAATCTGCAGACTCTTCTGGATAGTATTTATTTTCTCCACAGTGATTCTCCTTCTCGTTAATATATTTCTGTGAGCAGTTTTATATTACATTACTACTCGGTAATTTTCTATAATTCTTGCTTCATAATTTATTACTCTTACCAGTGCATCACTCCAATGTATAACTCACATCGTAGTTGTTTTCTTTTAGTCTTCAATTAAAGAAATTTTATCAATCTTGAGATATAGAAAATCTTCACCTGTATGAAAGTGCTTTATAAAAAGTACCTCTGTAGTATTCTGTGCAGTAAATGGTATTTCCCAGGAGTAAGGCCCATCTACCATTAATCAACACTTCTGTTATTTCATACCCATTATTATGCGGATAATTCTGTAAATCCACTACTCTTACTACAATACTTTGTACTGCAAACATTGCAGATAGGAGGTTAGCACAATCTTCATAGGTACTATTTTTTCTGTTAATACAACTTCTTTATAGCTTTGTGGTTTTGTTACTTGAGGAATCGCTAAAGTAAAACAAAATTATATAAGGATAAAGCTTTCACAATTCTAAAAGGAGTTTTAGCATCTGATTTTAATAAAATTGAATCTATTAAATTCAATAGTTGCCTAGGGATAGGACGTCGATATACCCTTAATGGATTGTGTATATTAAAATAAAGCATTATTTTCCATCTCTGCATATACAACATTAGCAGACAAACTAGTAACATTCTTATTCCCCATGAGAAACCAGGACATCTTTTGCTACTGTTATTTCTATGGAACAGACAGTGTTATTTAGAAGTCTCTATTAGCAACAACACTAACTTTTCCTATACTAAATGGCTTCTGAGAATGATAAAAATGCTACAAGTCCACTGAAAATTAAGATTATATACTCTGGTTACTCAGACCGTGAATTCTAGCATTTAGAATTTTTAAAAACACAATAATACATAGAGTCAAAGAATAACACTGGGTATAGTATCAACTAGGCTAGTCCCAAAATATTACCTGAAGTCCTTGACTTTATACCTTGAATCGTAATAGACAGTAATATTTTTTTGTATTGATAGAGGGTTTTTAATGCATTCATAAGGTTAATTCAATGATTTTCTCAATAATTTTGATGCCAGAATCGCCTGAACCATATAGTTTACGATGAAAATTAGAAGGATTAGAAACTGGATTTAATGCGTTTTTAATAATCTTGTCTACGGACGCTCCTACAATGACATTTGCTCCAGCTTCTACAGTTTCTACCCACTCCGTTTCTTCTCTAATTGTGATGCAAGGAACATTAACAAAATACGCTTCTTTTTGCATCCCACCAGAATCAGTAACTATAGCTTTTGCATTCTTCTGTAACCAAAGCATATCTTTATAAGATAGAGGGTCAATAACTATAACATTATTTAAATAATGACCAAAACCATATTCTGTAATTAATTTTTTAGTACGGGGGTGTATAGGATAAACTACCGCAGTTTCTTCTGTAATTCTCTGCAAGGCTTGTAATATGTTTTCTAGCCTTGCCTTATTATCAGTATTTTCGGCTCTATGACAAGTTACTAAAATATATGGTTTTTCACCACCCAAAAATTTATCATAAAAAACCTTATCCCTTTTGCTACCTTTTTCACTATTATAAAATAGCAGTGCATCATACATTACATCCCCTACGTTATAAACTTTACCCTGTATTCCCTCTGCTTTTAAATTTTGTACTGCAATATTACTAGTGCAGAAATGTACATCAGATATCCTATCAACTAATACCCTGTTTATTTCCTCAGGCATTTTCATATTAAATGAACGCAACCCTGATTCAACATGTATAATAGGTACATGTAATTTGGCAGCAGCTAATGCTCCAGCAAGCGTAGAATTGGTATCTCCATATACCAATACCCAATTTGGTTTCTCATTTACTATAATTTCTTCTATATTCATGAGCATTTCACCAGTCATTTTACCATGTGAGCCACCAGAAACCTGTAAATTATAATCTGGTTTCGGAATTTCAAGCTCGTCAAAAAAAACCTGGGACATGTTTTTATCAAAATGTTGCCCCGTATGGACAATCACTTCAGTTAATGAGTTATTATGTAATCCCTTTATTGCACGTGATACGACGGCTGCTTTGATAAATTGGGGTCTTGCACCGACAACAGTTAATATTTTCATAGTGCTACTTACTTAAGGTTAAAACAATTTTATTTA
>JBGCEV010000038.1:0-20876 GCA_045106605.1 Rickettsiaceae bacterium
CCTTCAGCTTCCTTCAGCCAACACCTCACGATGTTAACCTTGCCTCAGCTAATGGACCGCTCTAATTCAGCCCATAGGGGACTTTAACCCCCAACTCTTACACCATGCCCGGCGCACACCCCCAACTCTTACACCATGCACGGCGCACACCCCCAACTCTTACACCATGCCCGGCGCACATTTCTGTAAGTTTTTCCCCTTTGAGCTGTGTAAAATTTTGAATTGCTGATGCGAGGCCTTCAGTTGGGCTAATGTCTAGCTCACTAGCACCCTGTTTTAATGTTTTAATAAAGTCCTCTAACTTTTGCTTACTTGTATCTGAGCTACTTATTGCTAGATCTAGTTTATTTATTTCTTGTTCAATATAACTATCCAAATCGTCATCTAAAGAATTTTTGTATCCTTTTGATTCATTGTTCTTTATATATTCGGCTATTTCTTCAGCTATTTCAAATTGTTCATTAGTCAGATTTTGTTGGTCTAAAGTATCATTTGTCCGAAGCAATTCAACTAACTCCTCCGCCCTCTCAAGCTTTTCCTGTTCATCAAACAGATATTGGTTATTTTTAAGTTCTTTAATTTGCTGCTCATTTATTTGATATGCTTCAATAGCATCATCAATTTGTGTCTTTATATTATTCACCCCTAGTTCAGCACTGGCAACCATCTCTGCCAGTGCCTGTTGTTGCATTTCTTGTTTTCTTGCCTGGGAGTCTTGACTGTTCTTAGAATAGCCTTGGTAATCTGCTACTAATGATTCTATTTGTTGCTGATTGTCTGTGCTAGCTTTCTCTAATTCTAATTTTTTATTTTGTAATTTATTTTCTAATGCCCTTAAGGTTGTACGGCTACCTCTTAATGTATTGTCATGTACATCTATGGTTTGAATTAATTGCTCAAGATCGTTTAATACTTCATTTTCCGTTCTTATAGGTTGATCTAGATCATTAGTACTTGCTTTAGACATGTGTTTTTCACTTTTAAATTTTAACGTTTTTTTATATAGTTACAGACAAAACCAAATATATTCTTTGTATGGCATATCATACAATTTAACATTATCAACATAATGATTTCCATGCCTTAAAACATAGGATTTCATCTCTCGGGCAATAAATTTTATCAAATCATTAAGTGTAATTAAACTATATTTGATTTTTTCAGTCAATATAATATACTTTTAAACAGAATAAGATTATGGATTTCTATTCCATGTAGTAAATAATAACCTGTTGTACTTGCTTGTTATTGATAGAAAGTATCGTAAGTACTAAAAGGGGTAAAGTACTCTAGATATGCTTCGATGCTTTTACGAATGTATGCAGGTGCCTGATACAATTAAATAAGCTTAATTATCATGGCGTTAGTTCTTGTTACTTAATGCCACCTTTACAGTATCATTTTGTTTTCTCCTATTAGAGAATTTAGCTTTATTATTATTCATTGCAAAATGTTTATCAAGCAATTGCACCATTTTTTTATCCCGTATTGCGGAGCTTTTTCTACCTGTAACAATACCAACTAAGCTTTTGTTTCCTCTAGTAGCAGATGTAATAAGATTACATCCAGCGGGCGTATGATATCCTGTTTTACCACCAGTTGCTCCCTGATAATTTGCTAGGACAGCATTATGCCCACGGATAGTTTTGCCTTTATACGAAAAACTTGTTTGACCTAAAAAATGGTAATATTGTGGAAAATCTCGCTTAATTGCTATAGATAATTTAGCTAAATCCACCGCTGTTGTTACCTGCTTTGGATCGTGCCAACCAGAAGCATTAGTAAAGGTAGTGTGTTTCATACCAAGCTGTCTAGCTCTAACAGTCATTAACCTAGCAAATTTACGTTCTGAGCCTGCTATATTTTCTCCTACTACTCTTGCCACATCATTAGCTGATTTTACATTAAGTGCAAGTATTGCGTCTTTAACTGATATTTTTTCCCCTGCTTTTAGATAAAGCTTTGATGGTAGGGCCTTGGTTGCATATTTTGAAACATAAAATTTTTGCTTTAAGTTTAATTTACCTGAAGCAAGAGACTCAAATATTAAATAGGTAGTCATAACTTTTGTTAAGGATGCAGGATAAATTTTTCGATTAGCATTAGATGAGTGTAATACCCTACCAGTTCTCTCATCAACTACTAAACTTGTTTGAATAGGTGGTCTATGCTTAGCACATTTCTTTCGCTTCTTTGCAGCAAATGCGGAAGAAGAACTTAATACTAACAAGATTACTAATAATATGGAACAATATTTTTTAACAATTATATTCATTACGTCAATATTATTTAATCTTAAAATATGTGCAGAAAAAAAAGATTATATCCTAAAATAAATTTATTATAAATAATATATTTATTTATAATCATTTAGTATATTGTTCTAGTTTTTCACGCAATATCTTTACCGAAATACCAAGTATCGTTGCTGCCTTATTCATATCACCTAGGCAATAGCCTATAGTATTAAAGACCATTTGTTTTTCATTATTGCCTTCCTTTGCAGAGGTGGTAATTTTATCACTTTGTTCCTGTATGTTAATGTCATTTTCTGTAATTTCAGTTGTATCTGAGATCAATACTGATCTATGAATTACATTTTCTAATTCTCTTACATTACCAGGCCATGAATATTCTTGCATCTTTCGTAAAGCAGCCTTAGATAAGGATTTTGTATTTAAGCTATTGTTTTTAGAATATTTTTGTACAAAATAATCTGCAAGTAATTCTATATCTTCTTCTCTATCTTTTAAGGATGGCAACTCTATATTAATAATATTTAATCTAAAATATAAATCTTCTCTAAAATTACCTCTTTCTATTTCTGTATGCAAATTTCTATTAGAAGTAGCAATCAATCTTAGATCAATTTTCACTGGAGACGAACCACCTACTCTATCAATTTCTTTTTCTTGAATAGCTCGCAGTAATTTTGCCTGCAACCTTATATCCATTTCACTTATCTCATCAAGTAGTAATGTACCTCCTGATGATTCTTCAAACTTCCCTATTCTTCTGCTGACAGCGCCTGTAAAAGCTCCTTTTTCATGCCCAAAAAGTTCTGATTCTAGCAAATTATCTGGAATCGCAGCACAATTCACTGACACAAAAGGCTTATCTTTTCTTTTGCTTTTGTTATGGATATAATTTGCTAACACTTCCTTACCAGTTCCAGATTGGCCAGTAATGAGAACGCTCGCATCAGAACCAGCAATTTTATCTGCTAGCTCAACAACCTTTTGCATTGCTAATGATTTTCCTATAAGATTTGTAGAATCATCTGATAAGGCTGAGAACATAGCAGCAATAATCCTTTCATCTGGCGGAAGAGGTAGAAATTCTTTTGCTCCTGCTTTTATAGCACCTACAGCTTCTTTAGGCGAACATTGCACACCGTATGCCACTACCGGCGTAGATATTTTTTCATTTTTCATTGCAGTTATTAAGGATTTGATATTGAATTTTACATCTATTAAGATAAGATCTGATCCTTTGCCTTGACATAAAAAGTCTATTCCTTGGTCACAGGATTCAACCATTATCACTTTAGCCTTTCTTGATTGAGCAATATCAATAGCCTTTTTTATCTCGCTATTTATATCGCCAATAATTAACAATCTCATAATTTATGTTTAACTCTAGTTATTAGTGCAAAAGTTATCACGATCTCCAAAATGGAATACTAATATCAGCAACGGTGCCATTTACAATAACTTTTTTTTGTTGCAAACCCAAGTATTTTTCTTCTCTTATTAATGCAATTGCTAAATTATTATACATTGAGCAAACTCTACCAATGCTATTGCCCTGCAAATCCATAACTTCATTATGTGAATAATTAGCCTGTATATTTTCTGCAAAAGATAATTTATATATTTTTTTTCTAATCACACCCTGGTATTTAGCGCGTGAAATCACCTCCTGTCCTATATAACAACCTTTTTTATAATCAATGGCATTTAACTCCTCTGCACCATATTCTATAGGAATTGATTTTTCTTCAATTAAATCTAAATAACCATCTATTATTGAATAGCAATACTTATCCGACATATATGAATGCTTAGTTAAGACTTGCATCTTATTGATTTTATTTTCTATTACTAAAGAACGGTAACCTAATTTATTGTATCTTGGATCTAATATAGAGTAATCAGAATCGTTTATTTTCTCTCTGGAATATAGTATTTTATATTCTTTTGTTACATTCTTAATTGTCAAATTGCTTCTTAATTTATACAATGTCATCCTTTTTATTAAACGATCAATACATATTGCTGCAACGTCAAGAAAGTAATTATTAACACTATGTTGGTAAATAAAACAATCAAATAAATATCTACCTTGGTTATTAAGAAGATAATTATATGTATACTTTTTATTAACCACATCATTCGTTGTAATGCCTTGTAAATATTTTTGGCTATCTGGTCCAGAGATTTGTAATATCGCTCTTTGATCTAAAATTTCAAACATAATTATTTACTTTTGCATCATTGTATGAAAAATCTCTTCAAGGTCTGGTTCAGATACACTTAAATGTTTTATTGATAAACCAATTGTGGCAATTTCTGCTAATATTTGAGAATAATTAGCATTTTGTATGTCAACTTTAAACCGCGCCTTGTTACTACTGATTACTTCCATTAAACTACTGATATTATCGTTAATTTTTATTGGTTGATAAAATTCTACGTCTAAATAACTTGTACCAAATTGCTTCAATAATTCAGTTTTAGAAGATTGATTAATTATTTTACCTTTATTGATAAAAGCTATTTCATTACATAATTCTTCGGCCTCAGCTAGATAATGCGTAGTAATGATAATAGTTATTCCTTGTTGATTTAGCTCCCTTACATACTCCCATAGTTGTAATCTGAGTTCTAAATCTACACCTGCAGTTGGCTCATCTAGAATGAGTACTTTAGGAGAATGGACCATCGCTTTGGCAATGAGGAAACGACGCTTCATTCCACCAGAAAGTTGCTGTGGAAACTTATCTTTCTTATCCCAAAGACTCAATTTTTTTAAAATCTCTTCTGTTTTTCTTTTTTCTGGTCGAACACCATAATACCCTGCATAAAACTCTAAGGCCTGGTAAAGTGGAAAAAATGTATCATATGAAATATCTTGTGGCACGATGCCAATTAAAGAACTAGTTTTTTTTGGTTGCTCTTGTATAGATACGCCATCAATAAAAACCTCACCTGATGTTTTGACCACAGTACCAGCTAAGATATTGATTAATGTGGATTTTCCCGCTCCGTTTGGGCCTAGTAAGCCAAAAATTGCACCTTCTGGTACGGCGAGATTCAATTCATCTATAGCTGGTTTGACGGTTACTGCTTTACTGTGACTATATTCCTTAACTAAGTCTTTAATAAATATAGCATTTTTAGTCATATTAATTATTATTCCTGATTAATTTTACTTATCAAGGTTGTTAATTCACCATCAGCATACATTTGTTGGACAATGTCACACCCACCGACAAATTCACCAGCAATATATAATTGTGGAATAGTTGGCCAATCAGAAAAGTCTTTAATTCCTTGGCGTAAATCAGCATTAGCAAGTACATTAATATCTTTGAAAATTACATTAAGTTTTTCTAAAATATTCACAACTATTGAGGAGAAACCACATTGAGGGAAATCTGCAGTACCTTTCATAAATAGTACTACTTTGTTGTTAGCAATCTCTTGACTGATATAATTAAATATCTCTTTATCATTCATCGCAATACTCCAAAACAAAAGGTTGATTCAATTTAGCACTCATTATATACAATAATATTACCAAATAAACATAAATTACTACAAATTTAATAAATATTAGTATGGGTGATAAGCAATTTTTAGCAAATAAGATATTTGAAATTCTTAGCAAAGATAACCCAACTCCTAAGACAGAACTTAATTATACTAATAATTTCACTTTAGCCGTAGCTGTGATTTTATCAGCTCAAGCTACTGATATTTCTGTAAATAAAGCTACAAAAGAATTGTTTGCCACCTACGATACAGCAAAGAAAATGTTAACATTAGGAGAAAAGAAATTAAAAACATATATTAGTACAATTGGATTATACAATTCTAAAGCTAATTATATTATTGAACTTTGCAAAATTCTAATAGGAAAACATAATGGTTTGATTCCAGATAATTTTGTAGAGTTGATTAAGTTACCTGGTATTGGTAGAAAAACAGCAAATGTTATTTTGAATTGCGCATTTCATAAGCCAACAATAGCAGTTGATACACATGTTTTTCGTGTTGCTAATAGAATAGGTTTAAGCTCTGGTAAGAACGTAGATAAAGTAGAGAAAGAGCTATTAAAGAACATTCCTAAAAAATGGCTTTTTTACGCTCATCATTGGCTTATTCTACATGGTAGATATGTTTGCAAGGCTAGAACCCCTTTATGTACAAAATGTCGTCTCTCTATTTATTGTCAATATTATAATAATTTCAATCATCCCTTAAAAGCTAATAAGTTATAAATGACTATAAGATAAAGCCTTAATTTATATAAATAATATGCATATATAGAAATTATATTCACAAACTACTGGTTATATAGATTGAAACTAGTATTAGTTGTTGTATAGAGAGTTATTATCCTGTATAAATGTTATCGATATATCTATCTTTAAAGCATTTTCTAGATTGTAGTTTTTAATGAATAAATTAATATATTATTTTAGCACTTCGTCTTCAGAAGGCAACTCGTCAATGGTCGATATTTTAGGTACAAAAGGAGCAAATCTAGCTCAAATGTGCAACTTGGGGCTTCCTATACCACCTGGTTTTACTGTTTCAGCTGAGCTGTGCCATTTGTATACTAGCAATAACCAAGCATCAATCGATCAAACACTGATTCCAGAGTTAAAACGATACATAGCTAAGCTAGAAGCTGCAACCAACAAAACTTTTGGCAAAGGAGCAAATCCTTTATTAATATCCGTTAGATCTGGAGCAAGTGTTTCAATGCCAGGTATGATGGATACTATATTAAATCTAGGGATAAATGATCAAGTTGCAGAGGCACTAGCCAAATCTACATCAAATCCACGCTTTGCTTATGATAGCTATAGAAGATTTTTAGAAATGTTTGCCTCAGTAGTTTTGGGTATACCACATTGCTTATTTGAAGAAATTTTAGATAACTATAAGCAAATTATTAAAGTTAGTAAAGATAGCGACTTGTCTGAAGTACAATTATTATATGTTATTGCGGAATATAAAATTTTAATCAAAAAATATACAGGTCAAGAATTTGAATCTGATCCAATAAAGCAATTAATTTGCGCAATAAGAGCTGTGTTTAAATCTTGGACAAGTGCCAGAGCTACAACATATCGGAAAATACATAATATCAATGGATCAGTTGGTACAGCTGTTAATATTCAATCAATGGTATTTGGTAATAAGGGGAATGATTCATCTACAGGAGTTGTCTTCACACGTAATCCTTCTAATGGTAAAAAAGAAATATTTGGTGAGTTTTTAATTAATGCACAGGGTGAAGATGTTGTGTCAGGAATCAGAACTCCCCTACCCATTTCAATTGCTAAAAACCACCCTAATAATTCGATGCAAGAATTAATGCCCAAGCAGTATAATCAGTTAAAATTAATCTGCAAAAAGTTAGAATCACATTTTCAAGATATGCAAGATATAGAATTCACTATTGAAGATGGTGTCCTTTATATTTTACAAACAAGAAGCGGTAAAAGGTCAGCAGCGGCGGCCGTAAAGATCGCTGTTGATATTGTGAATGAAGGCTTATTAAATAAGCAAGAGGCTTTACTTAGAATAGATCCAGAATCCTTAAACCAGTTATTACATACCGCTATTGATTACTCCTCAAATCCTAATATCATTACTAATGGTCTACCAGCTTCACCTGGTGCTAATACAGGAATAGCAGTTTTCTCTACCCACGATGCCGAAGAATTATCTCGTCATCATAAAGTAATTTTGATTCGAAATGATACTAGTCCAGAAGATATAAAAGGAATGCATCTATCAGTCGGAATAATTACTGCAAGAGGTGGAATGACTTCTCATGCAGCGGTTGTAGCAAGAGGTATGGGAAAACCATGTGTATGTGGAATAAATGGATTAATCGTTAATGAAAAGCAAAAATATTGCATCCTAAAATCAGGGCAAAAAGTTAGCCAAGGCGATACTATAACTATTGATGGCAGCAATGGTAACCTTATATTAGGTAATATAAAGTTAATAGAACCTAAATTCTCTTCTGAGTTTAAAACTTTATTAGCATGGTCCGATCAGTTAAGAGTGTTAGAGGTGAGAGCTAACGCAGAAACTGTGATGGATGCGAGTGTTGCAATTAAATTTGGTGCTAGCGGCATAGGATTATGTAGAACCGAGCATATGTTTTTTGATCAAGACAAAATTCCCCTAATGCGAGAAATAATTATAGCTTCAGACAGAAAGCAAAGAGATAAAGCTATTGCAAAGCTGAAACCCTTGCAGATTCATGATTTTAAAAATTTATTTAAAATTATGGGAAGAAAATCTATTAATATCAGGCTGTTAGACCCTCCCCTGCATGAATTCTTACCAGTAGAAGAACGTGATATAAAGCAGTTGGCTAAAACATTAAATATAACAACTACTGTTATAACTAACAGATTGCGAGAGTTGCACGAAGTTAACCCTATGTTAGGCCATAGAGGATGTAGGCTTGGTATTTCTTATCCAGAAATATACAGGATGCAAGTAGAAGCGATCTTAGAAGCAATCATGCAGGCAGAATCTACCACAAAAAACAATTATTATTTAGAATTGATGATTCCACTAATCAGCGATGTTAATGAATTGATGATCATTAAAGATGATATAGTCAAAACAATTAAAGATATAGAACAGCAGTACTCAACTAAATTTAATGTTAAATTGGGCACAATGATAGAATTACCGAGAGCTGCGTTAACTGCGGATAAAATAGCATCACATGTTGAATATTTTAGTTTCGGTTCTAATGATTTAACACAAACAACCTACGGAATTTCAAGAGATGATGTTAATTCATTTTTACCAGATTATATTGAAAAAAAGATCTTTCTTTACGATCCATTTACAAAAATCGACACAGAGGGTGTAGGACAATTAATTAAAATAGCAATAGAACGAGGAAGGAATGTTAATCCTGGGCTTTCTTTAGGTATCTGTGGTGAGCATGCAGGAGACCCCCAATCTATAGACTTTTTTCACAATATTGGTTTAAATTATATATCTTGCTCGCCATATAGAATCCCAATTGCCCGTATCGCCGCTGCACAAAGTAATATTAGACAGAAAATGAGCATCAAATGAGCTTTATAAAAAATTTAGATAAAATTTTAATACGCCATCAAGATATAGCTAACAGCCTAGCAAGCGGCATAACAGGTGATGCTTTTGTTAAAGCTTCCAAAGATTATTCTGAACTAGAGCCTATTGTTGAAACAATATTAGAATATAAAAAAACTTTATCCGATTTTAATGGTGCTTGCGACTTGTTAAAAGATAATTCTTGCGATAAAGAGACTAAAGAATTAGCGCAGGAAGAAGTAAATGACTTGGATGCTAAATTAGTTGAACTAGAATATCAAGTTAAAATTGCTCTGCTGCCAAAAGACGCCGCTGACAGTAAAGGAGCGATAGTTGAAGTTAGAGCAGGCACTGGAGGAGAAGAAGCAGCTATATTTGCTGCTGACTTATTTGCAATGTATCAAAGATATGCTGCATTAAAAGGATGGAAATTTGAAATTCTCTCTATTTCTGAGATAGGTGTAGGTGGATACAAGGATGCCTCAGCTTTAATTAAAGGAGATAGTGTATTTTCAAGATTAAAATTTGAATCCGGTGTACATCGTGTACAAAGAGTTCCTCAAACTGAATCTAGTGGTAGAATACATACGTCTGCTGCAACGGTAGCAGTTTTGCCAGAGGCAGAAGAAGTGGATATAAAAATTGAAGATAAGGATTTGCGCATAGACACATATCGAGCATCAGGAGCTGGCGGACAACATGTTAACACAACTGACTCAGCAGTAAGAATCACACATATACCTACTGGGGTCGTAGTGGCAATTCAAGATGAAAAATCTCAACATAAAAACAAGGCAAAAGCTTTAAAGATATTACGTTCAAGAATATATGAAGAGGAAAGGCGAGCAAAGGAAGCGTCGCGTGCTAGCTCTCGCAAGGAACAAATAGGTTCAGGCGATAGGTCTGAACGTATTAGAACGTACAATTTTCCACAAAGCAGAATCAGCGATCACCGTATTAACCTAACTCTATACAAGATAGAGGAAATATTAAAGGAAGGTAAACTGGATGAATTTATTGATGCATTAATTTCAAATGATGAGGCAAAAAGATTAGCCGAACAAATGTGATAAAATTGTTACACTTGCTATCAATTACGTCGAACAGCACCTAAGTTAGGATGAGCAAACTGTGTACAATTGAATAAGGCTATTCAATTGTGGTAATTGATATTTGTAATCTTGTAACTTGTTTAACTAACATGTGCTGATCAAGACTTAATCCTACAAACTATAGAAAAACAGATCCGTAGACAATAGTATCTATTGAATAAAAGTAGCCACTATATCTATGAATCTTACTATAATAACGACACTCCATACAAAGCCTACATTTTAGGAAGCTTCATGTGGTTTAGTCTGATGTATTATAAATTTAATTACAGGCGTCTTTTAGTTTTTGACCTACCTTGAATTTAGGTTGATTATAAGCTGCAATTTTAATCGCTTCACCCGTTCTTGGATTGCGGCCATCTCTTGCTGCGACTTTACTAACGCTAAAATTACCAAAACCTACTAGGGAAACTTCTTCTCCACTACCCAGAGCTCCGATTACTGCACTTGTAAACTTATCAATTGCTTTTTCAGCCTCTGATTTAGTACAATTATTTTCCTTTGCAACATATGACACAAAATTACCTTTGTTCATAAATAAATCTCCAATTTTATTTTAATGTGTTACTAATCGATCTACAGACTCGGATATTACCACTAATATTTACAATAGTCAGTAAAAAAGATGATTCAGGTTGTTTTTTATACTGATATACAATCATAAATCACTTTTTTTACACTGATAATGCCCTCACTCTATCTTCAAAAGCGGTAATTATCTTGTTTATCGCAGTTGAAAGCATTAATCCAACGATCGAGTTTAGTATCTTGGATTTAAACTGAAAATCAATGAAAAACTCAACTTGAGATAAATTATTTTTCTTTTGTACAACCCATGTGCTTTTTAAATACTTGAAATGACCACTTATTGCCTCTGAAGTAACTATATATTGGTTATGATCTTTTGTTAACAAAACCCTAGATACATAATTTTCAACATATCCTTTAAATGTTATTTCTAATTGAGCTGTCTGCTCATCAGCAGTGCTGGACAAAATTTTAGCCGAACTACACCATGGTAGGAACTCTGGGTATTTATCAATATCCAGCACTATTGCTACAATTTCTTCTACCTCGTAAGGCATTAATTTACTATCTGTAAAAGAGTGCATATCCTTAATATGTTTAATTAATTGATATTTGCTAAAAGTTCTTGTCTAGCCGCTTTCATTTTCTTAAAATCGCTACCTGCATGATACGATGAGCGTGTTAATGGAGATGCAGAAACCATTAAAAAACCCTTAGCTTTTGCCATTCTTTCAAGATATGTAAACTCATCTGGTTCTACAAATCTTGTTACCTTGGCGTGTTTTGGTGTTGGCTGCAGATACTGACCTATCGTAATAAAATCAACATCTGCTGATCTTAAATCATCCATTACTTGTAACACCTCTTCATTAGTTTCCCCAAGACCAACCATGAGACCAGATTTTGTAAACATTTTCTGATCTAATTGCTTAACGCTGTGTAGTAAATTAAGAGAATTGAAGTACCGTGCTCCTGGTCTTATAGTTTTATATAAGGATGGTACAGTTTCAATATTGTGATTGTAAACATCTGGTTTAGCTGCAACCACGATATCTACAGCACGCTCTTTTCTTAGAAAATCTGGTGTTAAAACTTCAATTGTGGTAGCATTAGCCGCTCGTCTGATTTTTCTTATGCAATCCGCGAAATGGGCTGCCCCACCATCCGGCAAATCATCTCTATCAACAGAAGTAATTACTACATGTTCTAATCCTAATCTACCAACTGCAGCAGCTAGCCTATCTGGTTCATGTGGATCAAGTAAATCTGGTCGGCCGGTTTTTATATTACAAAAAGCGCAAGCTCTGGTGCAAATAGCGCCTAATATCATTACAGTAACATGCTTTTTTTCCCAGCATTCACCAATATTTGGACATGCAGCTTCTTCACATACTGTATTTAGCTTAAGATCATTGATTAAGGACTTTGTTTCCTGGTAACCCTTATTTACAGGTGCCTTTACACGAATCCAATCTGGTTTTTTTACTTCTTGCTTAGCCATCATAGAGCAATAATATTTGATTTCTTTGCTAATGTTTCAATGCCAACTATATCAGTTGCAGTAATAAATGTCTGTAATTTAGTAGATATAATATAATCTTCCAACTGTTTTTGTCTGACTTGATCTAAATGAATAAATATTTCATCTAGTAATAATATAGGTGTAGATTGAGTTTGCTGAGCGACAGCCTCTACTGCAGATAAAATAATTGATACAAGCATAGCCTTTTGCTCTCCAGTCGAACAAATTTTGGCAGGTTGTTTTTTATTGTAGTGCATCACTAGCAAATCACTTCTATGCACGCCAAAACTTGTTCTAGTTGAGTATGAATCTTTTTCACGGTTTTGACATAGTGTTGCTTGATAAGCATCCCTTATATCGTTTTCTTGATTTTTCTGCTCAAATAGAGAGCTTAATAGAAGATTGGCTTTGGGAAAATCTGTATTTATATCATTTATTGCTTTTTGCAAACATCTAACAGCATTTTGTCTACTTTGTTCTATACATAAGGCTTCATCAATCATTTTGTTTTCTAATATACTTAACCAATCTTGTTGCGATTGCCAATCTCGTTGTGACAAAACCTTACTACGCTCACGCATAAAATATTCATACTTAGACAAATTATTGGCATGTTTTGCATTAGAATTATATGTAAGCCTATCAAGAAATTTACGCCTTGCACTCGCAGCACCGGTAAATAGACCTTCCATTTGTGGAGTGATCCAAATCAAATTTAGTAGATTAGCTAATTCTGAACTACTAATTTTAGAGCCATTATAATTAATAGTTCTTGTTTTGCCGTTTGCGTGAAAATTAGTGATAAGTTCTGCTGCTCCAAGTTTACTATATAAGTTAAATTTAGTATGCCAGTAATCATTATCATAACGACAAACATCATTAAAATTTGCTGATTTAAGGCCCTTACCCGCAGAAAGCAAAGAAATAGATTCTAATATATTAGTTTTTCCACTACCATTCTCACCAATAATTATATTGCTGCCGTTGGTAACATGTAGTGATAATGCAGCAAAATTTCTATAATTATCAAGCAATATCCTTTCTAAGTATATATCCTTCATATAATTATATTTGTTCTATTGACTAGAATAGGTAATTTTCACTTGTTTTATAGTACGTTTAGTAGATTCTAGAATTTCTACTAATATATTGTTTCCAAGATCAACTATAACTCCTTTACTAGGAACGCAACCGGAGATTGACATTACTAACCCCCCTATTGTATCAATATCATCAGCTTTGTTATTTAAAGCAATGCCCATAACTGATTCAATTTGATCAATATCGACACGAGCGTTAGCTATTATCACTCCTGGGCAAACTAATTTAAGTGCTTGTTTTTTTGTATCTACATCATGTTCGTCATCAATGCAACCTACAATTTCTTCTATAATATCTTCAATTGTTATAACTCCATCAGTACCACCATATTCATCAACCACAACAGCTATATGAGTTCTATTAATTTTCATTTCAGTTAATAAATCTATAAGCTTCATCGAATGAGGCGAGACTATATGTTGTCTTATTAAGTTTTTCAAAGCAAAGTCTTGCCCATTTGCAACAACTGTAAATAAATCCTTGATATGAACAAAACCAACGATGTTATCCAGGCTATTATTGAATACTAAAGTTCTGGTATGACCATGCTTAATAATTGTACTACATATTTCCTCTACCGTAGAGTTATCACTTACTGCAATGATATCTGCCCTGGGTATCATCACGTCTTCAACTATTTTATTTGAAAGCTTCTGGATATTATTATTAATATTGCCTTGATTATTTTTAGCTGATTTTTTATATATTCCTTTTTGTTTGTTTGTAAAAATATTCTGTAATTTTGAGAATATGGTTTTAAAAAAACTCTTTTTGGGCATTGCTTTAACTAACGATTTTGGCATATATAATATTTTTTGTTTTAATAAGGAGATTTGACACCAAGTTCATCCAAGATATGAGTTTCAATTGATTCCATAACTACTGCTTCATCTTCATCAAGGTGATTGTACCCTATTAGATGAAGTATAGCATGCACTAGAAGATGCTGGAAATGTTCAATAAATTTAATGGAATTTTGTTTTGCTTCTTCCATAATTACAGTATAACCGAATGCTACATCACCTAGATACATATATTTATCATCTGGAACAAAATCAACTATCTCATCCCATTTTATATCAAAATCTGGAAATGATAATACATTAGTGACTTTATCTTTTTGCCTGAATTTTGCATTGAGCTCTTGCATATTTGCATCATCTGTTAATAAGATTGATAGCTCCCATTGTTTTACTTTTTTTAAATTTACATAACGGGACAGAATCATTGATGTAATTTTCCCACACAATGCACTATCTATTTCAGGATATGCAGACCATTCTTTTGATGCAGTAGCAATTTCAACAGTAATATTCATTAGTTTGATTTTAATGCAATACTAAGTTAGTATAGCTTGTTTTTATAATATTAAAACTATTTTTGTGATTTCATTGTAATGTCCGAAGGAGAGGAAGATAAAGACGCCAAAACCGAAGAACCTAGTCAAAAGAAAATAGATGATGCGGTTAAAAAAGGGCAAGTAATAAATTCTAAGGAAGTCACTAGCTTTATTATGATTTTATTGCTTACTTTGGCAACAATATGGGTTTTACCCACTACAATGCACTCTTTAGGTAGTTCATTACGCTTCTTTATTGAAAATGCTGGTAATATTCCAATGAGTCCAGGGTCTTTGGATTTATTATTACCTAGCATCATGAAAAGCACAATACTCTATTTCAGTCCAATATTTTTTATTGTTATTATAGCAGCTATTGCTTCATCTTATTTTCAATCTGGAGAATTTATCTTTACCCATGAAACGATTCAACCCAAATTATCTAAACTTTCTCCAATCAAAGGATTTAAAAGAATTTTCTCTATGAAAAGCTTTGTGGAGTTTTTAAAGGGTGTTTTCAAAATAACCCTCGTTGGTTCATTCGTAATGATAGTAATTTTTGCTGACGTGAAAGAATTGGGCCAATATCAAGAGTTATCCATTGCAGGAATATTGGAGCAACTACTAACCATGATTAAACATATCTTGATATTAATCACAATAATTATGGCAGCTATTGCAGCGATTGATTATTCTTACCAAAGATACGAATATTACAATGAACTCAAAATGACAAAGCAGGAAGTCAAGGAAGAGCACAAGCAGTCTGAAGGAAATCCAGAAATAAAACAAAAATTAAGAAGCTTAAGAAGGAATCAAGCAAAGCAAAGAATAAAATCTACTGTTTCACAGGCAACAGTTATTATTACCAACCCTGAGCACTATGCTATAGCATTAAAATATGATGTAAAAACTCATACAGCACCAATTTGTATTGCTAAGGGCCTAGACTTAATTGCAGAGTCTATAAAAGAAATAGCAGAAGAACACAATGTGCCCATAGTACAAAGCCCTCCCCTAGCTAGAGCTTTGTATAAAGACGTAGATTTAGATGCAGAAATACCTGTTGAACATTTCGAAGAGGTTGCTAAAATCATTTCGTATGTTATGTCCCTTGAAACTCAAGAAAAAAGTAAGAAATAAATTCAATAATCATATTATGACTATAATAGCACCTTCGATACTCTCGGCTAATTTTGTTGATTTAAAACAAGAAATACAACATCTTGAAGCAGCCGGGGCTGACATGCTACATCTTGATGTAATGGACGGTCATTTTGTACCTAATCTTACTTTTGGAGTAGATGTGATTAGGGCTATCAAAGATCACACTACGCTACCATTAGATGTTCATTTAATGATTGAACAGCCAGAACTCTGGATTGAGCAATATCACCTAGCAGGGGCAACTAACATTACCATACATCCAGAATCAACAACACATCTTGACAGAACAATTTCAAAAATCAAGCAATTAGGTTGCAAAGCTGGTGTAGCTCTTTTACCTACAACACCAGTTAATATTTTAGAATATATACTAGAAAAAATAGATCTAATTCTTGTAATGACTGTTAATCCAGGGTTTGGTGGACAAAGTTTTATCTCCAATCAGGTCAAGAAAATACTCCAACTAGCAAAAATAGTAGATACAAATAATACTTTGTTAGCTGTTGATGGTGGTATAAATGACAAAACTGCGAAATTATGTATTGATGCAGGGGCAAATATGCTTATTTCAGGCAACTACATATTTAGTGGCAATTACCGGCGCAATATTACTGCTCTAAGACATCCAATCATCACTTAACACCACACAAGAAATAGCTAAAAAGCTTGACCAATGCCAAAATACAATTGAAAAGCCTGGTCAACAGATTTTCTTCGCTTCGTTGGAAATCCTATATCAAATCTAATTGGGCCAAAGTTTGTTGCATATCTGATACCAAAACCAACCCCATGCAATAATTTCTTGTTGAGATTTGGTGTTTGCTTGTTATAAACAAAACCACTATCTACAAAACTTACTAATTGCATAGATTTTGAGAGTTTAAGTCTAATTTCTGCTGATGTTTCAACGAATGATCTTCCACCAATTGTCTTATTATTCTTATCTAACGAGCCAACAAGTTGGTTTGCATAACCACGCACTGAACTACTACCTCCAACATAAAATCTCTCTGTCATAGGGACTTTTATAGAATCAACGCCTAAAATTGAACCAATAGCTGCTTTTAATGCTAACGTAGGGCGTAGTTTAACTTTGTTATTAGAACAATAAGTTGTGGCGGAAATTTGGTTTTTTACAAAAGATGTATTGTCTTTGTTTATTTGCAAAAAAGGTGCGAGATCAAAATTTAGATAATAACCTTTTCTTGGATTTAATATATTATTCCTAGTGTCATAAGTTAAAAAAAACGGCATAGAAACTAAATAATATTGTCGCTTTGTTTTACTTTGACTAGTATGATCTACGTTATCATATGACAATCTAGCACCTGCCCCTCCTTGCCATTTTGAAGATAGTTCTCTCTCCAATAAAATAGAGCTATTTATTCCTTTACTATAAAATGCTTTTGATTTTTTGTTTTCTATTTTGGCATTAAAGCGTAATTTTTGATCATCTCGTTGAAAAAAGGGTTTAATATAACTAAGTTCCAGCACTTGCTCTTTTTTGTTACCTGATAAATCAACATTGCCTTTTTCACCCGAGCCAAATAAATTTCTGTGCTCCCAACCGACAACGGTACCGATACTGGAATAAGTACTATAATTTAATCCAGTTTTGAAACTGCGGAATTTACGTTCTGTTAAATTAAATGTAACAGGTACAGCTCCATCCTTATTGACAGCAGTCGGGATTGATGGAGTTGTTGATGCAAATAAGCCGCTTTTTTGCAAATAACCTCTCGCGTCTCTAATATATGAATTTTTAAAACATTGACCTTTATTAAGTTTTATTAATTTCTTAACATAATCTGCCTTCACCGATTTCAGACCAATAAAATCAACACTTTCAATAACAGCAGTTGGTCCTGCATTGACTAAAAACGTAATTGACACATCTTTTTTTACAGAATTTAGTATGCATTGATTGCTTACAGAGAAGGATAACAAGCAATTATGCCGCTCAATAAAACGACTTATTTTTTGTTGTGCATTATCAATATCCTGAGCAAGAACAACATCACCTGGTGATATTTTAATATTATCTAACGTAGGTAATGTTATATTTTTATTACTATGTTCATTATGCAGTATCAGTATTTCACCAATTTTATATCGGTCCCCAGCAACTATATTAAAGACTACATCACCAACATCTGGTGAATCAGAAACTTCCTCTACTAAACATTCGTAATAACCATAAGAATATAATAATTTTGTAAAAAGTTTCTTTGCTTCAATAGCCCAATAGTTTTTTTGGTTTGTTGTATTATAGAGATTCGCATTTTTTATTATATCCTTAGCTAAGTTATCTAAATCTTTTTTTATGGATAATTTGGGTTCAAGATTAATAATAAAATTTAATTGCTGCCTAGTACCAGCGTAGGCTCTTGAACAACAAACTATCATGCACACTATGATAAAACAAGTAATCTTAGATCTAATAAACATTACTATTAGTATTGACTTAATTGAAAAATTAATTCAAGTATACAACAAATATTTGAATTCAATGACTAAAATATTATGCAATAAATATTTGAACTATATAGTTTTATAAATCTAAATATCAATTTGTGACTAGCTGATTAATATGCAGATATTGTATTGAATATCTGTTTCATTAATATCTCAGAAATCTTAAAGGCTTCTTGTGCCTCAACAGGGTTGCCTAATTTAATCAAAGTCAAACCTTTTTATAAGCTCAGTTGCTGTATGCATCATAGATAAAGCTGCACCTTATCATTATCAGCGTTAACTAAATCAAGTTGATACTTAATTATTACATTATACAAATCAGTGATGTCTTGTTATTTACCTGGCCTAGACAAGACATAACTATATTTACCATTATTGAATTAGGTAAAATAGTAAATCGTTTGATAGCACCATTGGAATAAAATCTCAATACGATGAAGCACTTTAGTTGATCTATTATATTGGTCTTGTTAGATAGATCGAAATTAGAGAACAAGAGAGGACTGGGTAAAGTTTAATGTCCTGTTGTACATAATATTGTGAATACATACGATGTCTTCATAATAAACTTAGATTAAGTTATAAAACTTGTTCTTGAATAACTTGATAAAACTTTGTAATTTATTATGTGTGTTAATTTACAACGGAAGTATAAATACTGTATAGTGTTTACAATCTTTAGTGTGAATTTGTAAAAATAATCCAATTTATTAATGAACTCCTAAATGTCCGATTATCTCAGCATATTTATTATCCTTTCAGTTCTAATAAGTATTTGTCTTGTTGGTTTAATTCAAGGTGCTCAAATAACAAACCTCAAGGAATACGCACTCGGCAACAGAGGTTTCTCCACTACTATTCTTGTATGCACTGTTGTCGCAACTTGGTTCGGTGGTGATGATTTCCTAATACTAGTATCAGAATCTGATAATACTAATGGCCTGTATTTTATTTGGTCATATATCTTTTATATTTTCTTAGTATTAGTTCTATTAGCCTTAGTGCTTATACCACGTATGAAAATTTTTTTAGGAGATTTGTCTATAGCCGAATCTATGGGCAAACTATATGGTACAAAAGTTCGGTTGGTTACTGCTGTTACTGGATGCCTCAGTATGGCTGGGGTAGTAGCAGCACAATTCAAAATCTCAGGAATGTTATTTGAGCATTGTTTTGATATTCCTAGTGTTTATGGAATTGTTCTGAGCTCTGTTATAGTAACTGCATATTCTGCATATGGAGGAATTAATTCTGTTACTTTCACGGATGTAGTACAATTTGTTATATTTAGTATAATAATTACTGTTCTAGCGTTTTTTGTTTTTAACACATTAAGTAGTACTGAACAAACCACTGATCTTTTTATATCTAACAAGAATTTTAACTATCAAGAAATGCTCAACCTTTTTAACACAAAATCGCTTTATGATTTTTTCCTCTTCTTATACATCATAATATCTGCATCAGATCCAACGATTTTCCAAAGAATATCTATGGCAAAACACATTAACCAAGCCAGAAATACTTTTTTGATCACAGCTGGTATCTTTTTATTATTTGCTCTAGCCATATCTTGGATAGGTGCAACTATTTTAACTATATATCCTTCTTCTTGTACAAATCAAATCATGGGGTATGTTGCTACAGATGTTTCTTATACAGGTTTCAAGGGGCTCTTTATTGCTGGCGCTATGACCATAATCATGTCGACTGCCGATTCATGTATAAACTCTACATCTATTTTATTTACTAATGATTTTTGTCAATCTCTAGGGATCAAAATAAAGAATGAATTACAAACTGCTCGTGTTTTTTCATTATTATTAGGGTTATTTGCTACTATTTTAGCCTTACATAGTTCTGACGCACTTCAATTAGTCATTACTTCGAAATCTTTCTATATACCAATAGTATCTATACCGTTTACCGTTTCATTATTAGGGTTTAGAACGAACTCCACCTCGATATTAATAGGCATGATCTCAGGCTTTTTTACTGTTGTAATATGGGAGGCATTATTTAGAGAGGTCAGTATTGATAGTGCAATACCAGGAATGATAGTAAATACTGTAATGTTATTTTCTAGTCACTATTTTTTATATAAAAAACATTCTGTATTGTTACCTTTCGTTGACCTAATAAGAAACTTAAGCCTAGAACAATTTGTATCAGATAACATACACAGACAAAGAAGAACTCATTTATATTTTATAATATTTTCTATATTGTCTGCTTGCTATTCTATGCACAGGCTACCAGAGGAGGTATTAATAGAACATGATTCA
>JBGCEV010000039.1:0-6954 GCA_045106605.1 Rickettsiaceae bacterium
ACTCTTAAATGGTTTAAGCAGTTTCAACTCTTTTCCATTTTCGACTCTTTTGTTAAACACAAATCTGAAACCGCCGTATGCGACATCGCACGTACGGTGGTGTGAGAGGGAGATTCTGTAAGGGGTCTCTCTACTCGATTACTATCTAAATACAAAAATACCGATGGCCTGGTGGATTGGGCCCTCTTCTGATAATAATGCAAATTTAAAAGCAGATATGCAGGCAGCAAGTTTTTGCCATGATGAATTTAATATTGGTATGTATTGCCATTTACGTCATTCCCGCGCTAATGAATATAATGTACCAGAAGAATTAACTATTAAAAGATGTAACGAGCCACAAGATTTTGCAGATTTTGGCAAAGTATTAGCGTCTGTTTTTCACCCTGTTGATGAATACGTCAAAATATTCTACAGCAAAGTTCAAAATATACCTGAAGCTGAGAGGAATAATTTAAAATTATTTGTAGGTTATGTACATGATAAGCCGGTGTCAACAAGCGGAGTGTTTTTAACAGATGTTGCCGGCATTTATGACGTATCTACGCACCCGGAAATGCAGAACAAAGGATATGGTTCCGCTATGTTTTATAAGGCGTTAAAATATGCTCAAGATACAGATATTCAGTATGGTGTATTACAGGCATCACCAAAGGGAACGAGTATATATCAGAAATTCGGATTTGAACAAATTTGTACATTCAATGTTTGGACTCCCTGAGACTAGTCTGTAAAAGCCGTGATAACCAATCTTCGCCTTCTATAACCAGTATATTAATTTCAGGCAACGAGCAACAATATGAAACGTAAACGCGATAACACTCAAGTAGAAGAAAAAAAGAATAACACGCCTAAAATAGATACTATCACAGATGCACAGCTTCAGAATAACATCCCTGATGCAAATATAAAAATAGCAGCAAAAAATATACAGCTCTTCGCACGACATCTGTACAATCTACTGACAGGGGCAGATATAAATCAACAGCAAATTCTTGTACATCAGGTCATACTTCTGGACAATTTACATGAGGACCTCTTACAAAATAGAATCAGGAATAAATCTGATCGCCATTTCATACCAATCCTCCTGAGCTATGAATATAATGCAACGCTCGATGATGGTACTTTTGTTGCTCAAGAACATCAAAACCTAAATGGGTTAACAATAGCTCATAGTTTAGGACTTCATATGATTTGTGACGAATTTGCTGATAATATTGCTCTAGAATGTGATGGGCAGTTCCTAACACGTAGTGAAGGGGAGTATTAACGAGAGGGGTTAATAAAGCCCATCGTAGTCAATCTTTTACTATATATGTCAATATGGCGATGGATATAGAATATGATTGCTCTATGAGGAATTAATCCGACAGCATTAGTGACAGTAATTAAATTAATATTAAGAAACGAGGGGTAATATAATACGTAAACATGATAACAAGCACAAAAAATAAAGTACCCATACGATGCAGCATGTAAAGGGACAGCGCCTCAGAATAACAAAAATTATAGTAAAGAACGACCTTAATTTTCATTTTTTTAAGCTTAACATACCTAATCGCCTAATTCAATAAGGTTTAATATGTTGCAAGAAAATATTAACAAGAGGTTAAAAGTACTTTACTATTTGTAATAATATTATTATTATGCGCTGACTAATTAATTAATCTTAAGAAATAGGTAATAATAATGAAGGGTAACAATAACTACGGACAGGAAGAAAAAAAGCAGAATGCTAATATAATAGGTGCTGCGGAGGTCCAGCTTCAAAATAACGTCCCTGCTTTAGATTTTGACTCAGACTCAGAGAATACAACTCCGGAAGAGCTTGTAAAGGTGCATATGAAATATCTATACGATATTTTCACTACCCAAGATGCAAATCAACAGCAGGAGCTTGCAGCTACAGTCCAACTGATACACGATACATATCAAGAAGAATTACTGCAAATGAAAAATGATGGTATCCTTGATGAGAATGAGTATACATTCACTCCAAATATTCTCAGCCATATATATGAACCAAACCTCGCTGATGGTACCCCCGTTGCTCCCAATCACCAAAACCAAAATGGGTTTACTATAGCTCATAGTTTAGGGTTGCATGAAGTCTGCAATGCATTTGGCGATCTATATAGGCTGGAATGTAATGGCCAGGTCTTAACAGATATGGACGCAGTTAATGCTGATATATAAATCTAACCTTTAATACAAAATATTATTCCAAGTATAGCTAAATCCTAATCGATTTAGCTATACTCCTCTGCAGAACATTAGTCTGATAATTAATTAATCATATCAAATTACTTTTATATAGCATTTGCCTGTGATAAAAAGTTTAATACAAACTTTTAACCTTATTAATTGATCAATTTAATTTTGCCAGAATGTTATCATTGCAGTCTTTGACCTTTGCTATTAATAGAAGGGTCTTTTTTAAAAATATTTCAATAAGTTTTTTACCTTCTGCCATTGTGCATATAAGAGGAAAAAATGGCTCGGGTAAAACAGCTTTTATACGTATGCTGGCAGGAATCCAGGCTCCTACTTCCGGTAAAATCACTTTCAGCAAAAAAGCTTTGCCTATATCTTTGTTAAAAAAACCGTATTGTACCTATATAGGCCATAATCTTGCTATCAAAGCTGAATTAACTGTCATAGAAAATATTACTTTTTGGGCAAAATTACATGATTCAGAAATGTTGGTTGAAGCAGCTTTACGTTATTTTCAATTAAAAGACATAGCAAAGCAAAAATGCAGCGAATTATCAGCTGGTAATCAAAAAAAAGTTGCTTTAGCAAGGCTAATAGCATGTCAGTCTAAATTATGGTTGTTAGATGAAGTCGATACTAACCTAGACAAGGAAAACCAAGAATTGATGATAAAGTTAATTTTGTCCCATGCAAATAATGGTGGTATGGTATTTTTTGTAAGTCATAATGAAACTCCAATAAAAACAGTGCAGAATATTTATTTAAGTGATTTTAACCAAATGACATGATGAGCCTATTATATCAAGAGTTGTTAATACAACACAGAGTATACCACCTGATAAAATATATTTTCATATTTTTAGTTTTTTGTTTAATTAGTACTTCGCTTATTAGTGCACCAGAAGAACTGGAAAAACTTGGTGTTGCATTGTCCGTAATCTATATACCCTTGATGTTTTTAGGGCTAGTACCAAACATAATACGCCAAGATTTAGATGATGGAAGTTTAGAGTTGTTACTTACTAATAGCTTAGCTATCAAAATTATTACTGCCAAATTTCTAGTATTAAGTACTAATGCCATTTTAAGCTTTGTTGCTATTTTGCCTTTAATCGCTCTACTATTTAATATCGAGTTGATTGATATTTTGGTTTTACTGGCGGTAGCGCTCATTTTAGTTGTACAAAGTGCGGCATTAATTATTTTAATTGCAGCAATACAAAGTTATTTTAAATCTAACACTAATTTCTTTGCTATAATGATAATGCCTCTAATTATACCCAATATCATTTTAGCGGGC
Organism: Rickettsiaceae bacterium; assembly: GCA_045106605.1. GTDB lineage: Bacteria > Pseudomonadota > Alphaproteobacteria > Rickettsiales > Rickettsiaceae > Megaera_A. The sequence goes on from JBGCEV010000039.1 coordinate 3,518, forward strand.
ATATTGATCGCCCACAATGGAGATATGCAGTTGCTTACCATAATGTCTGGTATAGATTTAGTGATTTTACCACCTTGTTTATTCTTAGCAAGTTATTTAGTAGAAAATATTTACAACATTTAATTTTATAATTTTTGATTATTTTTAGTAAAAAGTTTGTCATTGTGACGTAATTTTGTATACAGTATAAAAGATGAGATAATTAATAAAAAAAACAAATGTTCTTAGATAAAATCAAAATCTTCTTAAAAGGACCTATGGCAGTCTTTGTTTATGGCATTCTGAGCCAGTGGTATATTATGATTGCACTGTCAGCGATCGTGGTAACTTTCTGGGTATTAAAGGGTTTAACTGAGGCAGGCGTGTTGCAAAATGCGCAGCAGGTTGTGTCCTCGGCATTAAAAGACACGAAGTCTGTTGCTAGATATTGTGTGCCTAAGATTAACAATCTAAACGATTTCTGGAATTGTTTACAAAATCCTCCGGATTATGTACCTACTCAAGAAGAACAAGAGATGATGTCAACCCCCCAGGAATCATTAGGTTCTAACCAAATGCAAAAATCAACAGGTTTGAAACAAACAACGCAGAAATCAACAGATTTTGATACATATAATCAATGCAAGGATCCTTATGCAAAATAAATTGACTCTATGAAAGATGTGTAATTTGCTAGTGAATATGTTGCAAGCGAGTGGTCTTACAGTTATAATTGGCTGAAAATAATAAAAATCATCATTATGTCAGACGATAAACTGCCTAAAGATACAGATAAAACTACAAGAAGGGATTTTATGACTCTTGCAGCTGGGGGCATAACAGCTGTGGGAGCAGCCTGTGTGGCTTGGCCATTAATTGATTCTCTGAATCCGTCAGCAGATGTATTATCTATGTCTTCTATAGAAGTAGATATTTCAAGTATAGAGCCAGGTCAAACCCTGACCGTGAAGTGGCGCGGCAAGCCGGTGTTTATTACGCAGCGGACAGAAGAAGAGTTGAAGGAAGTAAGGCAAACTCCTTTAAAGGATCTTATAGATCCAGAAACTGATGAAGCTCGAGTCAAAAAAGGTCATGACAAATGGCTAATAACAATCGGCATATGTACGCATCTTGGTTGTGTCCCACTAGCTGATCAGGGGGATTATGATGGGTGGTTTTGTCCATGTCATGGATCACAATATGATAAATCAGGTAGAGTAAGACAAGGTCCTGCTCCACTCAATCTAGCTGTACCTCAGTATAGTTTTATTTCAGATACTAAAATTAAAATTGGTTAAGTATGACTAATACAAACAAGCAGGAAAGAAAAGGTATAATTGGCTGGATTGATTACAGATTGCCGATTTTTTCTTGGCTGGATCATTTTCGAGTATACAAGACCCCAAATAACTTAAACTATATGTGGAGTCTTGGCTCGATTGCTGGTCTTGCGTTAATGATTCAAATTATTACTGGTATAGTGCTAGCTATGCATTACACGCCACATGTCGATCATGCATTTGATAGTGTCGAAAAAATAATGCGCAATGTTAATTATGGTTGGTTAATCAGATATATGCACGCCGTGGGAGCATCAATGTTTTTTGTTGCTGTATATTTACATATGTTCAGAGGTTTGTATTACGGATCCTATAAAACACCTAGAGAGCTGTTATGGCAACTTGGTCTTGTAATATTTTTAGTGATGATGGCAACGGCTTTTATGGGTTACGTGCTACCTTGGGGGCAAATGAGCTATTGGGGCGCTACGGTTATTACTAACTTATTTTCAGCAATACCAATCATTGGTGAGAGTGTAGTAACTTGGCTTTGGGGTGGTTTTTCTGTTGATAATCCGACTTTAAATAGATTCTTTGCGTTGCATTATTTATTACCATTTGTAATTGTTGCGCTGGTAGTATTGCATATATGGTCTTTGCATACTCATGGATCAAACAACCCTACTGGGGTAAAGCTGAAAAAAAAGGATATGATAGATTTTCATCCTTATTACACTGTTAAAGATTTTTTTGGCTTTGGTGTATATTTCCTTATTTTTGCCTATTTTATCTTTTACAAACCGAATTTATTAGGTCATCCAGATAATTATATTCCGGCTAATCCTTTAGTTACACCAGCACATATAGTACCTGAATGGTATTTCTTACCCTTTTATGCAATATTACGTGCTGTGCCTTCTAAACTTGGTGGCGTACTGTTAATGTTTGGTAGTATCTTAGTTTTATTCTTTTTACCGTGGCTGGATAGGTCAAAAGTACGAAGCGCAAATTATAGACCATTATATAAATGGGCTTTTTGGTTGTTTGTGTTTGATTGTTTGTTATTGGGATATGTTGGTGGCAAACCAGCAGAAGAACCTTATCTGTTGATCAGCAGAGTAGCCGCCACCTATTACTTTTTTCATTTTTTTATCATTGTTCCAGTAATTGCAAGATTTGAAAAACCACTACCAATACCGAGTGATTCAGAAAAAGGAATAAACTAAAATAAGGTGGCTATGACTATTCGTGATAAAATTTTATCTATAATATTATTGATGTTAGTGAATACTAACGTCTATGCTTCTTCTAACGTTATACATCCAAAAAAATTAGTTTGGCCATTTGAAGGGGCTTTCGGTGTATTTGATCGCCAGGCAGCTCAAAGAGGTGCGCAGGTGTATCTAGAAGTATGTTCAGCATGTCATGGGCTAAACCATCTTTATTATAGAAATTTAAAGGATATAGGTTTCTCAGAGGCAGAAATTAAAGAAATAGCTCAACAAAAAACCGTAGTAGATGGTCCTAATACTATGGGCGAAATGTTTGATCGACCAGCAACGCCAGCCGATATATTTGTTAATCCTTATGCCAATGAAGAGGAAGCACGTGCATCTAATAACGGCGCTCATCCAGTTGACTTGTCTTTAATTGTCAAGGCACGAGAGGATGGAGCTAATTATATTTTTTCTTTATTAACTGGTTATCATGAAGTACCAGAAGGTTTTAAACTCATGCCTGGTTTATACTATAACCCTTATTTTGAAGGCAAGCAGCTTTCCATGCCAGCTCCACTCGTTGATGACCAAGTAGAGTATGCGGACGGAACTCCTGCCACGGTTGAACAAATGACGCGAGACGTGGTTATTTTTCTACAATGGGCAGCAGAGCCTGAAATGGAGCATAGGAAGTCAATGGGCTTAAAAGTTATGCTCTTTCTTACCATTTTTACTATACTCTTTTACATAGTAAAAAAACGTATTTGGAAAAATATCAAATAAATTATAATTTTTAGTAGCCATAGCTTTGCTATAAAATCTGTGCGCCGGGCATGGTGTAAGAGTTGGGGGTTAAAGTCCCCTATGGGCTGAATTAGAGCGGTCCATTAGCTGAGGCAAGGTTAACATCGTGAGGTGTTGGCTGAAGGAAGCTGAAGGCAAAGTAAGGCTGGAACGAACA
>JBGCEV010000004.1:0-47322 GCA_045106605.1 Rickettsiaceae bacterium
TCGTTCCAGCCTTACTTTGCCTTCAGCTTCCTTCAGCCAACACCTCACGATGTTAACCTTGCCTCAGCTAATGGACCGCTCTAATTCAGCCCATAGGGGACTTTAACCCCCAACTCTTACACCATGCCCGGCGCACATTTCCCTATATCACTTATAGAAATTTTTTCCTCTGGTAATACTGGTATTGCATTTTCTTCTAATTTTAAGGCGATATTGGCTTTTGTTAGCACTTTTTGCGTAGCTTCATATTGCTCTGTCTTATAAATCAAGGTTGCTAATTTCTTATTTGCTGTATTAGGATTATCTCTCAATCGTTTATTAAGATCTACATTGCCTAAGTTCTTCAGCAGAACCTCCGCTATTTTATTATAATCATTATTAGCAGAAGTGATATCTTTGAAAGCATCTATTAATAAAAGTTCTTCTACTGTAAATAATGTTGCATTTTGTTGAGATAATGATTTTGTCATAATTTTATCCTTAAATATTTTATTATTAATTAGTAGCTCTCATATAGGTGGTACACAAGTATTATTAATATTTTTTATAGATATTGTAATATCCATATAAGGTAAAAATGAGGGTTCGTAATAATGTGGTCTAATATGTCTAGACTCAATCAAGGGATTGTAATTTGTTTTATAATAGGCAAAGCAATGAATTTCATCTGGTAGAGCGAAACAAGTTGGTCTGAAGATAAGTAAAATACACAAAGTACAGTGTATTTGGGTCTGAACAGGATTGCTGGTTTTATAATAATAAAGCCTTCTGCTTAAGAATGAACTTATATTATATAATTTTCTACTAATAAAGATACTCACAATAATGCAAAGTATCGTAACAAGATAGCGTCACTAGAGTAGTAGTTCAGTATTGATCTAATATTAATAATGAGAGAATAATAAAAACACTACACTTAACAAGTACCGCAGCTGCTATTCTAGCTAGTTCTTCTGCATACGCAGCAACAGGTGTTTTTACTTAAAAGTTAATGTTTGTTGGTCCGAATTGAATAATTTAGAAGAAGTTATGTTCTGACAAAGAATAGCTGTTAATCCTAAAATAACTCAAAAAGCACAGGTTTTGCTAGTGTGTTATGCTTCAGCTAATATTAACATTGTACCTGAGAGGTGAATCGTACCGGTATTGCATGACGACAATTTATCTGCAAAAGCAAGAAAAATAGATTTGGTCCATGCATCATATTTAGCTGCTTCAACTGAATCTACTTATGGAGTATATGGTAAAATCATCTATGTTTTCAGAGATTTTAGTGCAATAAAAGTGCTGCGTAAAAACAGGAACTGTAGGCGCACCAGACTGTAGCTAGTATTAGATTTGAGCTATTAAGTGTAGCTCAAGCTAATGTTGTATTAACTATCAAGAAAGGCTCATGCTAGGGGTGTGTACCTTAACATGAGTTCTATTACTCTGGTTATAGTTTGAAGTAGTAAAGTATATATTTTATACTTTGATGCTAATGCCTCCAATAGCGTTATTCAGAACGCAACTAGAGATTCCGGATAGGATAGGTCTCAAACCTCATATATAGTGTATAGAATAGATACACCAGGCAGGTTGAATCACTACGCCTTATGTCCTTTTGTTGGTTATGCCTCATCTGGTATATGACTAAAAGCTATAGAAGACTTGACCTTATTTCGTTTTAAGGGAACACCTATCGACACTGTATTACTTCCTATTTTCTTATTGAGACTATCTATCACTCTGGATAATTTTTCAGTTTTTTGTCTGATTTTTAGACCAGTAAAATCTAATTGATTTGATTGTGCTTGTAGATTATGCGCACTAATACTTATTTTTGTTACTTGCTTGATCTTATTTATATTTATTAGATGATCCCAAGTTTGAGCTATCAGTTTTATTAAATTATTACTGTCGCAGGATAGAGGTAATTTTATTCGCTCTTTAATGATATTTTTAGACACTAACTCCATAGATAATAATATACTATTAGTATATAGATTTTGTGATCTAAGCCTACTGCCAACTTTTAATATAAGTGTAATTAGAACGGTCCTAGCATTCTCTACATCTCTTAAATCTGGGGCTAATACTTGACTATGTCCAATAGTTTTATTTTGTACTTCTTCTATTGGTAGATTCGCGCCACGCAGTAAATACCATACTTTCTTGCCCCATATACTGCCCCATGCAGATTCTAGCTTTTGCCGATCGAGGGTGCACAGGTGGCGAACGGTAGAAATACCGTGTTTGAGTATTTTTTCTTTTGTTTTGCTGCCGATTCCAGGTAATGCTCCTAATTCTAAGGAGTATAATTTATCTGGTAGATCATGAGGATTGATTATAACTAATCCATCTCGTTTTTGCATGTTTGATGCTATCTTAGCCAAGTATCTATTAGATGCTATCCCAATAGAACAATTAATATAATCTCCTACATTTTTCCTAATCCCTGTTTTAATCATCTTGGCTATAGATGCTGCGTGTTCTGGCTTACAGTATTTTCCAGTTAGTAGGCATGCACCTTCATCAATTGAAAATATATGATCTACATGTAGGTATTTATCTAACTCATTAAATATTTTCTTATGATACTCAACATAAATTTCTGTTCTTGCTTGAATACATATTAGCTCAGGGCATAATTTTTTAGCTTGATATATTTTTGTTCCTGTTCTAATTCCTGCTAGTTTTGCTTCATAGCTTGCAGCGATTGCACAAGTACTATCAGTCAGCATGGGTACTATTGCAATTGGCTTATTCCTCAGGGCAGGGTCTAATTGCTGTTCAATTGTCGCAAAATAACTGTTAACATCTATATATAGCCAATTAAGCTTGTTCTCTAGGCAAAACACCATAAACATTCTTCAATGTTTTTTTACTGTCCCCTAATTATACTGTTGTTACATTAGAGTTTTATCTTTTAACTAGATTTAACCAAGTTACATATAAAGATAAATTATGATAATGTCTTGACAAAAGCAATTAGCTTTTTTCGACATTGCCAATTTTTAATATCACTAAAAGCTTTGATTAAACTGATAATTTCTTTTTCATTTACAATTTCTGAACCATTATCACTATCGTACTCTGCATGATCCTCTGCAAAAGCGCTTTCTGATATTTGATTACTGATTGTATTTTGAGTATAAAAATAAGTAATTGGTACTTTAAGAAACTTTGCCAAAGTGAAAAGTTTGCCACTAGAAATACGATTAGTTGCCTTTTCATATTTTTGTATTTGTTGAATACTAACACCAACGGCTTTCCCAAGATCCTGTTGGCTCATGCCCAATACCATTCTTCTCATTCGCAAACGATGACCGACAAGTTGATCTACAATATCTGCTTTACCTTTTTTTTCTAACATTTACTACTTCTTAATTTACATTTCCTTTATATAACGAACAGAAAGTAATATTTGATTCAGACTTATTCAAGAGAAAAGTTTTTTTTTGTTACGTTTTGCTATAAAAATAAAACAAATTTTTTGCAAAATTAACACTAACAGTACTAAAAATATTGCTCCCTTCGGGCCAAATACAGAAAAGATCGTTGCTTTAGAAAGTTTTTTTGGTAGATAACCATCTAGTATATCTATAGCATTTAAATCAAGTTTAGCAATAACCCTGCCCAGTGGATCAATAATTGCTGATATTCCATTATTGCCTGCTCTAATTATAGGCAGACCATTCTCTACAGCTCTCATACGACTAATTTCAAAATGTTGAAAGGGGCCTGATGACTTACCATACCATGCATCATTGGTCACATTAATCATAACATCTACATTGCGATTATCTACTCTCACTTCATCTGAGAATATAGATTCATAACAAATCATAGGTTTGATAGTCAGGTTTAAAGCTGGTATATACACTAATTGTCCTTTACCTGGTGTATAATCTTCAATGCCGTGGGTAATTTTTTTCATTGGTTTAATTGGAATATATTTTTTAAGCGGTATATATTCACCAAACGGGACAAGGTGAGTTTTATGATAATCAAACAATAAATGACCAGAACTATTTAAAGCAATTAACGCAGAATATATTTCATAGTCATCGCCTGATAAACCATTATCACTTACACCCCCTGTGAGCAAAAACTGATTATCTTTTGTAAATACTGTTAATAAGCGGTCATAGATACCCTGGTAATAAAATGGTATCGTTAAAGCAGATTCTGACCATATGATAATGTCAGGGTCCCCTGGCGCTTGAGACATGGATATATGTTGATTTAAGTTGATCCAAAATATCTCTGGTTGCCATTTTGCAATTTGTGGAATTGATGGTTGTACTATACGTATTTTGATTTCGCTATATTCCGTTTCATTGTTGCGAAGTGTTATAGTACCATACACAATCATTAATAGAATCATCATAAATGCAATCATGATTCTGAATGATACAAGGTGGTAACTATAAAAAATTGAGCCAATAAATACAGCAATAAAATTTAAACCCAAGATGCCAATAATGCTTGCTGATTGTATTAGAACTTCAGAGATGGAAAAAATATAGCCGAGCATTGCCCAGGGCAGTCCTGTAAATATCCATGACATGAACCACTCATTGATAACCCATATCACACAAAATAATATATGATAAAAAGAAGATCTTCGACACCACCAAGCAATCATAGCAACTATTGCGATAAATATGGCTAATGCAGCTGGCAGACCAAGCAAAGCAAAAGGTATAAACCACCAAAATTCATCAACATAGACCATTACGCCAAAAGATATCCAATATAAAACGGAGAGAAAAAAACCAAAACCAAACCAATAACCAAACATTGCTGCATGGCGTACAGTAGGGCTTTGATATATCTGCGCAGTTAGTATCGATAGGGTAAAAAGACCTAGGGAAAAATATATAGGTGAGAAGGATAACCCACAAATAATTCCAGCAAAGAATGATATCCTTTTTGTTAACATCATAATATAAAAACTTGTACAAAATCACTTTTGATGATATACAAACATAGATCATATGTACAGTTAACTATTAGGTTCTTTATGACACATAATTTACTTGCGGGAAAAAAAGGTATTATTACTGGCGTTGCAAATAATCTCTCAATCGCATGGGCTATAGCCAAAATGGCTAAACAAAATGGCGCAGATATCGCCTTAACCTATCAAGGTGAAGTATTAAAAAAAAGAGTCTTACCCTTAGCACAGGAAATTGATTGTCAGTTAGTGTGTGAATGTGATGTCACTAACGAAGAATCTATGGATAATTTATTCTCAGAAGTTGAAAAAAAATGGGGCAAAATAGATTTCTTAATACATGGAATTGCTTTTGCTGATAGAAATGAACTACGAGGTAGATATATCGATACCACGCTGCCAAATTTTCAGAATTCGATGAATGTTTCATGCTATTCTTTAACGGCTCTTGCCAAGCGTGCTGAGCCTATAATGAATAAAGGCGGTTCAATTATTACGCTCAGTTATTATGGCGCTGAAAAGGTTATCCCGTACTATAATGTAATGGGACTCGCTAAAGCTGCTCTAGAAGCGAGTGTCAAATACCTGGCTCATGATATGGGAGAAAATGATATTCGCGTCAATGCGATCTCTGCCGGACCAATTAAAACGCTTGCCGCAAGTGGTATCGGCGATTTTAAATCTATGCTCAAAATGCACGAGGCTACCTCACCGCTGAAAAGAAATACATCTCAACAGGATGTAGCAAGTGCTGCGGTATATTTATTAAGCGATTTAGCCAACGGTGTTACTGGAGAAATTCATTATGTGGATTCTGGCTATAATGTGATGGGAATGTCAGTAACAGAAAAAAACAGTTCAATTTAATTAATACAACATTAAAAAAACATGTGAGCTTTTGCCACCATGGATGTAGCAATCTTGCTGGCATAGGTAATCTGTTACCCAATGATAGTGATATGTATCAGGGCATACAACGTAGAACAAAATTGTTATTAGAGTTTTATGAAGGGAAAAATATACACAAACAAGATATAGTTACGGCAACAACTTTCCGGGCCTGTTGAAAAAGCCTAATAAACTCCAGTTTAGCAAGATAGATATGATACAATATGTATGAGTAATTTATCAAAATAAGTATTTATAGTGGTGGTAAGTTTATATATAGCTGTTATCAATATTTCTTGTTTTGATGCTAGTTTCAAGAGTACAAATTTTCTTATATAATATTAATTTTTGATACCCAGCTTAAGACTTTCTTAAAATGGGATTTAATAGGTACATATATTTCATTTTAATAGTCCAGTTTTTTGGCTATCATTATTAGTAGACTCATTGCAAATTCTTGTGTTATCATTGTCTATATTAATAAATTTATATAGACAATGAAATTGTCCCCCATAAACGCTCTTGTTACTACACGACCTAGCCCCAATCCTACTACCCCAGCTATTACAGAAAAGCATGAGTTTAATAGAGATATTAACTCAGTTAGGGAGGGTGTAGCTGGTGTTAATGTTAATTTAAAGAATAACAAAGGCCAAACATTACAGCTTATTAAAGACAGAGGATTGCAAGATGTACTTCTTCGTCACAAAGAAGAACTAAAGGAACATGATGATTTAAATCCCGCCATGCCACCACCTTTACTTAGAGACTTAAAGTATAAGCTATTAACAACCACAAATCCTGCTTGGGATCCTATAGGAGATTTGCAACCAATAGATCGGCAGCTGCAGTGTGGTCGCATTGTAGAAACGATGGATATGCGAGAATTTCTTGAAAAAAAGGTAGAGTAGCAAAATTTACTGGAGAAGTTAAAATAGCTCTTCTAGATAATGGTCTTAAGGCGGTATGGAAACCAAGAGAGATTGATGATTATCCAGATATATATTGTGAACAAGCGGCGTATAAAGCAAGTCAATGGCAAAAATCATACTCTGGAGTAAATTTAGTACCACCAACAATTGTGAGGAAATATAAAGGACAACTTGGTAGTTTACAATTGTTTGTTGAATCAGAATTAGATTTGTGGGTAGATAAGCAAAGAGAAGCAGCATATTCTTGCATGTCAGATGAGATTAAGGCAACAGGTGCTGCATTTACATCTGCTTTTGGTCAATGGAATGCTCATCCTGGCAACCAAATTATGACCGTAGTTGATGATAAAACTCAACTAGTATTTATCGATAATGAAGGTATGAGTAATAAGTCGTTTTACCCAGGTAGTTTTCGAGAAAGACCATTTGTATTCGCTGGCGGTAATATGGCTAAACGTGAAAGTACTAAAGGAGCTGGAGTAGAGGTACTAGAAAAGCCAAGTTTTCATGAATTTTCTAGTTGTTTGGAAAGATTTCATTTGCCTCCTCGAAGAGTAAACATGATGTATATGAACTTAACAGATAGAGGCAAGTCCAATTTTGAGTTTCTAGCAAAAAATGGCAAGCTGTGCTTACAATTTCATAAAAGAAATGAGAAGGCATTTCCACATGTAGTAGATTCTTATCCGGAGTATGTGCGTCAAGCTTATAATGAACTTGATCCAAAAGTTTTGGATAGTATATTTTTTGAGGCCAAAGTGGCCTGCCCAGAGCACTTTAATCCAGAATATTTTTCATTCATATTAAAGCGAAGTAAACAGCAAATGGAGCATATTAATGATACTAAAAAAATGCGTATTTAGCTTTGAGATTGCTAGTAAGCTACTATCTCAGATCCAGGCAATTATCATAGTAATTTGTATAAAAATTACTAAAATATTTACATAAGTAGGTAGGAGTTATGAATAAGAACACACTCAATATAAGGTGGGCATTGATTATGCTAGGGATTTTTTGCTTTACAAACATATGTATTGCAAAAGAGATAAGTGAATCAATGCTACAGACTATGTCCGCCACAGGAGAACGATTTGAAGGAGACGATAGTGTAGTTGTTACCATCAAGGATTCTGCGGGTAATTTATATGTTTTAAAGCAAACTAAGGAAAACACTTCAGACTCGCAGCTCCAAATAATTGTTGAATATGTAGTGAGCCAGATTGCCTTAATAGAAGATATTAATGTTCCAGAAACACAGATTATCCCTGCTACTTGGCAACACCCAGCTAAACCTTTTAAAAATAGGATCGCCCTTTTGCAACCAAAAGTTCCTGGGGTTTGCGTCAATGAGAATGTAATACAAATTAAACAAAGTAGCCGTTCACCATGGCAAAAAGATATAATGGATAAACGCTTTGGACCATTGTCTTTAGCCAACACAGGATTAACACCATCAGTAATATCTATGTTGGTCAAGAATAAAGATCTTTCTAAGATTGCAGCGTTAGATACTTTTATTAATAATGCAGATAGAAGTTCAGGTAATTTGATATATGATAGTGATACCGATGTATACTACGCAATAGATCATTTAGCAGCATTTACGAACAAAAGTCTAGCATTACATGCACTAAGACAAATATCAGAGCACGAGAAAGAACTGACTGTAGAAGAAATTGAGGCATTAAAAATATATTTAGCTACACTACAAGGATTGTATAATAATATGCCGCCCAAAAAGACAATTACTTCTATTACAGAAAACATGATTAAATTTTGCCCAAAATACAAGCAGGATGCTGAAATTGTAGATACTCTGGAAAGCTATAGTCGCTTTATTAGAAATAATTATAAGGATACCAAGAAATTGATAAGCTATCTTGAGCAGCTTTGATGCTGCCTCAGCAGTCAGATGCGAAAGTATGCTTAACTCTCTGAAGGCCAGTTTTCAAGTACTATACTCGCCCCCTGTCTCTTCAAGATACATGTGCAGGCATTAGAGTGTCAGTCCTAAATAATTGACATTGAAGTTTAACTTCTGCTATAATTAACAAGGAAATATAGTGCTGAATTTTGCCTAGCAACGATTTGAGGATAGCAAGATGAAAAGAACGTATAGCAGTGATAGTGCAGAATACTCCAATAAGAGAAGTAAAACAAATTATCAAAACGAGCAACCAGAATCAGCTATTCAGTTATTGGCAAAAAAACATAATGTGCCTTTTCGAATGACTGACGATTATGAGGGGCAAGGATTGTCCTCAGATGCTCATTGTCCAGGGGTTGTTTCTCCTCTCGGTGAGACTCCAGATATTCAATTAAACTGGGGTGCTGGCTGGTGTAATAAGGATAGAAGTGAAAGATATAAACAATTTGAAGCAGTTTTAAACATTATTGATCAATTTTTTGAAAACCCAGATGGGAGCAGTCTTCAAAATTCGTATATAACATTAGATATACGTGGTAGAGTTATGTTCACTTACATTGCTTCATTAAACTCTTCAGGATTAATTGATTCAATTGCACCTTACGCAAAAAGTGGCTTAATTGACGATGAAGTGTCATCACTTCACGCGCACTGTAATAACATAAATAACAGTGCTATTTTTAGTAAATATATTAATCCTATAATTAAGGAACACACTACACCTTCTATTACTAAAAGTGTGATTAATGCTTTAGACTCTTTTAATGTTATAGAGGGGATATGTGGTATAATCGGTGAATATGCAGCTTATGACTATGACTATGATGTATAGTTTTAGTTATTAATAATTCCTATAGCTTTTCAAGTAAACACGATCTTGTTGCGTGAGTTGGGTTTATGCTATAGGTAAGTATTGTTATTAGTGAATATTTATTACTCTTGTATTTTGAGATCGCTTTATTTCCTGTAATTCTAAGGTAATATTAAGCGATGGATTAAAGATAGAGTTTATGGTTGCAAGCAATTTTTATAACCTTATTCAAGAATTCCTTGGTTAGATATAACACTAAGTGATTGACTATAGCGATAAACAAAAGCTATAGTGCGGTAAAAATGGAATGTATAAATATAATCAATATTTCGTTTCACAAATTTGTTTTGTCCATTATAATCTGGCCAATATTAAATATGTCATATAATTTCACTAATGAATAAACGTAAATCTATCTTTTTATCAGCAATTTCTGGCAATGTACTAGAATATTATGATTTTACGGTTTACGCTGTATTTTCCATTGCGATAGGAAAAACATTTTTTCCAGAGAACTCTGAAACCATACAAATTTTAGCAAGCCTAGGAGTATTTGCTGTTGGTTTTGTTACTCGTCCAATTGGTGGTATAATATTCGGTTATATAGCTGATAAATATGGCAGGCGAATATCGTTAATTACTTCGATGCTCGGGATGACAATTCCAACCTTTATAATGGGACTTATACCCTCTTATACAGAAATAGGTTATTTTGCTCCGGTTGTTTTGGTCATAATGAGATTAATGCAAGGTCTATGTATCAGTGGTGAAGGAGCAGGCGCAGCTATATTTATTTTAGAACATTATCAAAATCTACGTCCCGGCTTTACCGCAGGTATTGTGCACGCATCAAATTTAATGGGTACCTTGCTTGCTACATTTATTGGGATGGTCTTATCCTATTATATCCCTAGTGCTGATTTTGCTTGGCGATTTGCCTTCATATTGGGGGGGGTAATGGGATTAGCAGGCTTTTATATCCGATTGAGGGTTTCTGAAACACCAATTTTCATAATGTTGGCAGAAAAAAAGAAAACTCTTAAAGCTCCTTTTTTATATATTTTCAAAACTGCTAGGGCTGCTATGTTTGTTACTTTTTGTCTTGGAGCATGTGCGAGTAGTGTTGTTTATTTAGTGAAGACTTATATTAACATCTATCACTGCAATGTACTGCATTTTGATGAAATTACAGCTCGTTCCTATCTTGCCTATACAACCATTATTATGATTTTTGCTATGCCCCTTTCTGGTCATATTTCCGATTCTATTGGTCGATTTAGAATGATAACAATATCAACGATTGCTATTATAATTCTTGCCCTCCCATGCTTTATTTTGCTATCTAGCGAAGAAACAGTACAGCAAATCATAGCCTTAACTATTTTAGCTTTATTAGGTGGTATGATCGCAGGTTCAGCTTATATATTTATTATTTCCTTATTTTCACCTGAGCAACGTTTTTCTGGAGTGGCATTCAGTTATAATCTTGGTATAGCATTGTGTGGCGGTACATCTGCTGCGATTGCGCGTTGGCTTCTTGAAATAACAGGAGTATATTATGCGCCAGCTTTTTATATAATGTTTACATCTAGTGTATTCTTACTAGTAATTTATTGTTTACGTCACTCAATACGTCAATTACTTAACTCAAACCTCAAAAACAAGTGATACGATATCATTTAGGGCTAATTGCTGAATATTTTGTTATCTGGTAAAATTTTATCAAATGCTGCATCATAGATATAAAACCACAGTAGGAGAAATTGACTTAATATTAAAGAAGGGTAAGAATATTATTTTTGTTGAAGTAAAAGCTAGAAAATATGGCATGCATGAGAACATCATTTCTACTACCCAGCAACAACGAATTATCAGAACTGCTGAATTGTTTTTTGCTAAGAACCCTCAATATGCGGAGCATAATTGTAGATTTGATTTAGCATTAGTACAACCATATAGGTTGCCTAGAATTATAAAAAATGCTTGGTAGGAATAAGATGCAAAATAGAGAAGTAACAACTAAATGGTTCGAATCACTTAGGGACCAAATTTGTCAATCATACGAAGATATAGAATTAGAATTTGCTAATAGCAACAATATTGACACAGCCACTTTTCAGAGAACTAAATGGCCCAGAGAAGGAGGAGGCGGCGGCGTAATGTCCATTATGCGCGGCAATGTTTTTGAAAAAGTGGGGGTGAATATTTCAACAGTACACGGAGAGTTTTCTGAACAATTTAGGCATCAAATACCAGGTGCAAGTAAAGATCCAAGGTTTTTTGCTACAGGCATTTCTCTAGTGGCCCATATGCGCTCTCCTCTCGTTCCTGCCATGCATTTTAATACCAGATATATTGAAACAACACAAAGCTGGTTTGGTGGCGGTGGCGATCTAACGCCAACATATGAAGATTTATTAGAAACTGAGCAATTTCATCAAGCTTTAAAAACTGCGTGCGATAAATACGACTTAGCTTTCTATCCTAAATTTAAACAGCAATGCGATGAATATTTTTATTTAAAGCATCGAAAAGAGCCACGAGGTGTTGGAGGAATATTTTATGATTACCTATCTAATGATTTTAATCAGGATTATGCCTTTACTCAAGATATAGGGAGAGCTATATTGCAGATCTATCCCATCATTATTAAGAAGAAAATGAATACCATTTGGAACAAGGAGCAAAGGCAGGATCAACTGATAAAACGTGGTAGATATGTTGAATTTAATCTACTGTATGATCGTGGTACTAGTTTCGGTCTTGCGACAGGTGGTAATGTAGAGGCGATACTAATGTCCTTACCACCAGAAGTAAAATGGCCATGAGTTGACAAATAAATAATGAAGGGTATCTAAAAAGGAAGAAGCGGTCCGAAGTAGTAGTATTATATGGGAAAGGTAAATGTCATCTCGCCGCTTCTTCTTGGTCATTCTAGTCGTGTACATAAATGCCACTAACTAAAACAATCTAACGAATTAACCCTAGATTGAGGTACAGGTCACCACTTCTATACTTAAGGTTGATCTTAGCATGTATATCATATCATGTCTAGCTAAAAATATAAATTTCTTATAAAAACGAATGGTATAAATATATTTGTCACAGGATTATCCTATCAAGTAAAAAAGGTACTATCTCAATAATTCGTTAATTGTAGTTTTTGATCGGGTCTTTGCATCTACTTGTTTTATAATAACTGCACAAGCAAGACCTGGTAAATCAGGAGATTTTGAGGGTAAATAACCTGGCACAACTACAGAATAAGGAGGTATATAGCCAAAAGTAATTTTACCATCCTCTCTATTTACTATTTTGGTAGAGGCATTGATGAATACTCCCATACTAATGACTGAGCCTTTGCCAATTATTACACCTTCAGCAATTTCCGATCTTGCCCCAATAAAACAATCATCCTCAATAATTACGGGGTGTGCCTGTAGGGGTTCTAGTACACCCCCAATGCCGGTGCCTCCTGAAATATGACAATTTTTACCTACATAGGCGCATGAGCCAACAGTAGCCCAGGTGTCAACTAGTGTACCAGAGCCTACATGTGCCCCAATATTGATAAATGAGGGCATTAGCACAACATTCTTGCCGATATAGGTGCCTTGCCTAACATAGCACCCTGGTACCAACCTAACATCAGATTGTTTTATTTTTGATACATCAGCGTTGAAGAATTTTAGATTGACTTTATCATGCCATTTCATGCATCCGTCTTCATAAATTTGCATATCAGATGTTTGGAAATGCATTAATATCGCCTTTTTTATCCATTGATTAACTAACCAAATATTGGCTTGTTTATAATTAACGCAGATTTCTCCTTCTTCTATTAGAGATAATACTTCTTTGACTATTTGCTGTGTTTCTTCAAATAATTCAGAATTTTTAGTGATATGACCTTTTTTGTACCATAATTCTTCAATTTTTTTAGGATAATTTATCATTATAGGCGATGATTTAAGTTATTGAGGTTGAATAGTGTTAGAAATAAATGTATTTTACTAATACGTAAATAGTTTTATGAAATTAACTATAATATAAATTTAATATCAATTTAAGTTAGCCAGATAGTGTATGTATATCTCATGTCCAAAATGTCAAACTAAATTCGTTGTTAAATCGGAACAAATAGGTACATACGGAAGGAAAGTTAAATGTTCCAAATGTGCTAATATTTGGCATCAGAAACTTGAGTCGCAATTGAGAATAGAGCCAATATTCACCGATCATGTTGTTAGTCAAGATACTAAATTGGGTAACGGAGTGAATTTACCTGCTCTACTGCCAGTCAAGATTCCCACATATTTATATACTATGCCGCTGGTAATGATAGGGCTAATAGTTTTTATGTGTGTTATGTTGTTTCCAAAACAATTAAATGTAAATTCTTTGCTTAATAGTAACGAATTGAGTATCAAGGATATCCAAATACAAAACGAACAAGATCTTAATAAAATTACTGTTAGTTATAAGGTGCATAATAACTCTAATAACAAAGTTAAAATGCCGCTAGTGAGAATCAGGTTATTTGATAAAGATAATAGGGTGATTAAATCTCTTGTTGATGATCATACTAATATTGAGATGGCAGCGAATCAATTTATTCAAATTAAGACAGAATTTGCCCCAGCACCAAAATCAACGAGAAATATTGATATCATGATTGGTAATAAAATTGACTTCATTATAAGATAAGGTTGGAGAGCCTACATGGGACAGGCCTAGTGGTTCTACATTTGTTGTATAAAATATCATATACCAGATTAGTGATACACTCTATAAATTGTTATCATTTCAGATAGGTATAATTTTATACTGTTTATTTTTCTTCTTTGTCCCAAATGATTACCAGAATTGTTTTATATTATGGCTTAAATTCCCTATCAACCACACAATATAATCACAATATCCATTAGGGCATAGTTTTTGTATTAAATCTGCAAAACATTTTGTTATTTCAACCTATGCAGGGTTTTGCCTAAATACAATTGAGGTTTAATTAATTACCAGACTTGCTTTTTTGTGCAAATATACCTACTATTCTTTGTGTACTAATCATGCTAGCTGATATATATATTGAAAATATAAGATTAACAATGATGGTGCTTTTATCAAAAACAGAGGGAGGTGAATTTATGCAATTAGCAATTTCCGGTCAACATATTTCTACAGGAGCATCCTTGCAGGAATACGTAAATAGAAGGGCCCTAACTAGCATACAAAAATATTTTGCTGAGGCGCCGCATGGTCATGTTCATTTTTCAAAACAAGGCCATGAATTTATTTGCGACATAGTAGTGAACGAAGGTACAGGCCGGCATGTAATAATTAAAAGTAAATCACATGCAGAAGATATTTATAGTGCTTTTGATAGTGCATTAAGTAAACTGGAAAAACAATTAAGAAGATATAAATCAAAATTAAATAGTCATAGTAAGAGAGTGAAATTATCAGAGGTCATAACAGATGAAGCTATGAAGTACGTTATTACTCCCCGTGCATCTGACCAAGAAGAAGAATTCAACGTAGATAATCCTGCAATTGTAGCAGAGAAACCTGTGCAAGTTCTATCCTTATCAGTTGGAGAAGCAGTTATGCAAATGGATCTTGAGAATTTACCAGCTCTAATGTTTAGAAACATCAAAAATGATAGAATAAATGTAGTATATTACAGAAAGGATGGTAATATTTCTTGGGTGGATTCAAAATAAACAATATTAACTACAAAGTTTAAGTATCATTAGGTTTAGACTTTGTAGTTAATGAGAATATCAGTGTTGGCTGGAACTGTTAGGTACAGATAGCTTCAAATATATTGTAATATTTGAATTGATACAAAAATGGCTGGATTTGTCGCTGCTCATAAGGTAAAATGCCGAATTAACAATGTTAATACAAAATAAATAATGCAGTTATTTCCACTTCGACTCATTCCAGATCAGCCTAAATTTAATTTTATGGCATTTAGAAATATTAGTTATGGGATATCTATTGTGTTGTTAGTCGCAAGTATTGCTTGTATTGCTATCAATAAATTTAATTTCGGCATAGATTTTATTGGCGGCATTAGTATGGAGGTAAGGACAAACCAAGAACCTGACTTGCCAAAAATGCGAGAAGTTTTAGGGAAACTTGGTATTGGAGAAGTAGTATTGCAGCATTTTGGCACCTCTAAGGATTTGTCAATTAGGGTAGGTGTTAGTAATGAAGAAAATTTAATGAATAATATAGCTACTATAAAAGGTGCTCTTGAACAAAATTTTTCTTATCAATTTGACTACCGTAAAGTAGATTTCGTTGGTCCGCAAGTCGGTAAACAAATGATCCAATCTGGTATTATGGCGGTAGTATTGTCTTTTATAGCCATAATGTTTTATATATGGATAAGATTTGAATGGCATTTTGGGCTCGGGGTTTTAATTGCTTTGATACATGATGTCATAATAGGGTTAGGCTTCATGAGTCTTACCCAATACGATTTTAACTTAAGTACGATTGCAGCAATTTTAACAATTATCGGCTATTCTGTGAATGATTCAGTAGTAATATACGACAGAATCAGGGATAATCTGCGTAAATTTAGTCGTAAAGAAATTAAAGACATTATTAATTTAAGTATTAATGAAACATTATCTAGAACCACGATTACTGCATTAACAACCTTATTAGCAAATTTAGCTCTGATACTACTTGGCGGCGAAGCGATAAGAAGCTTTAGTATATTAGTATTTTTTGGTATATTAGTGGGTACTTGTTCCTCAATATTTATTTCTGCGCCTATTTTAACTTTATTTAACTTTAACACACTAAAAGAGTAGTTTTTGTATGAAAATTTCTGCAAATGATATCAAGGCTGGTAATGTACTTGATTATGAAGGAGCATTATGGGTAGTTGCAAAGAACCCAGAACATACTAAACCAGGTAAGGGTGGGGCTTATGTACAAGTAGAAATGAAAAATTTACGTACAGGCAATAAACTTAATCAAAGATTTAGTTCTGTTGAAAATGTCACTAGAGCTTTTTTAGAATCCAAGGAAATGCAATTTTTATACATCGAGGATACTCATATCATTGTAATGGATCCTGAATCGTTTGAACAAACTAGGCTGAGCAGCGATTTGCTTGGCAGTAAACTACCATTTCTTACCGATGGCCTGATTATTAAGGTTGAGTTTTACCAGGATGAGGCCCTAAATATTCAATTACCTGCTACTCTTGTAGTTGAAGTAGAGCAAACTGATCCTGTGATTAAAGGGTCAACTGTAACTTCCTCATACAAGCCGGCGATTTTAATAAATGGTCTAAAGGTTATGGTCCCACCATACCTAGTATCTGGTGAAAAAATAGTTGTAAAAACTGATGATTTAAGCTTTGTAGAAAGGTCTAAATGATAGAAGGGGAAATGTTATTGGTCGTTAACGCAATACGACAGGCTTCTAAATTTTTACTTAGAGATTATTTTGAACTAGAAAATTTACAAACTTCCAAGCAAAATACGATCAATTTTAGCCAAAAATCTTGTACAAGAATTTTGCAGACATTGCAGAAAAATTTAAGCAAATATTATAAAACTATATTGTTTGATAGTAACGAACTTATTAGCACCAATTTTATTGGTAAGGCGGTATTAATAGAAACTATGGACGGTTTTGTCAATTTTACCAGATCCTCACCGCTTTTTTCTATCATGGTTACTATTGTATCCCGTAAAGGAGATGAATTGATTGCCGAAAAAACAGTGATGCAATTTCCTGCTTTAGGTGAAATATATTATACAGAAAAAGGCAAAAATGCTTGGTTAGAGAGAGATAATCTGAATATACCTGGTGCCACAAGGCTAAGAGTATCTCAGATTGATAATATGGAGGGGGCAATAGCATCAACTAGCATCAAATTATTGGATTTAGCTAAATCTTTCCAAAATCTTAGAGTTTTTGAATCGGCTACATATTCACTTGCTCAACTCATTGCTGGTAAATTAGACGTTATTATTATACAACCAACGAATATGTCTTTGTTTGGTATGCAGTTATTTATTGAATCAGCAGCGGGTATGTACCAAATGAATAATAATGTGATGATTGCTTCTAACCAAAAAATTCATGACAAAATTAAACACATAACTAATTAAAAACAAGTGATTATAGTAAAAATATTTTACTGTCAGTAAATTTTTGAGTACTATATGTGAAGGTATAGGGTAATTTAAATTGTAGGTGCTAATTGACTAAAAAATTTACAATAAATTGCGATTTTGGTGGTCAAATGTCCCCGTTTGCTGTCTATGTTGGTAAACCAGAAGAGGGGCATCACCCTTTGCATTTTCAGGCTGATTGGCTGTCCAAAAACAGAGGAGGGATGATTCCTGGTGAGGTAATGGAAGCCGTAACGCAATTACAGGAATTAGCTAAAAAAAATAGTGTTTCACTAGAAGATTTATGCGTTTATGCTCTTGGTACTAAAGAACAGCAGGATGCGCTAGAAAATCAAAGTATAAATGACTCAACAGCAGAAGAATAAATTCTTGATATATATTGATGCTACTCAATAACTGTAAGCATAAATTATGGAGGATGTTTTAAGGAGTACAAAGTACCGTAATAGAATAAACAAAATGCTACACAAAAGTAATTTTAGAATGTTACAATGATGCCTTTTCTCAGTCCTATGCTTCACCTAATTAACGTAGCGTCCCGCTTATATTTTAGTAATCAACTTTTAAGAAGTACAGCCCTAAAGATGGAGCTGTTGGGCCCGCTGCTTTCCTATCTTGAGCCATGAGAATATGGTTGATTTTCTCGGGTGGCCACGTTCCTTTTCCAACCATTATTAGGCTGCCAACAATGTTCCTAACCATATGGTGTAGAAAAGATAATGCTGAGCAGTATATTTGGATTTCATCTTGTGTCTTGATTATTTCTATGCGATCTATTGTCTTGATAGCTGATGTAGCTTGACATTGACTAGCTCTGAAGGAACTAAAATCATGTGTACCTATTAGATAGTTTGC
Source organism: Rickettsiaceae bacterium (assembly GCA_045106605.1). GTDB lineage: Bacteria > Pseudomonadota > Alphaproteobacteria > Rickettsiales > Rickettsiaceae > Megaera_A. The sequence goes on from JBGCEV010000004.1 coordinate 18,524, forward strand.
TCCTTGTTGCATATTAAAAATATTTAACTCAGGCCTAATCCAAGAGACTAATTTTTTTTGTACAATATTCACCGAAGGGCGATTTAGTATTTTATAGACGTAATGTCTAGATTTAGCAGAAAAGCGGGCATGAAAATCAGAATTGACATATTCGGCATTGACAACTCCTACATCTCTGCCACGGCAAAAATGATTGATTGAATGCATTAATCTTCTTGGTTCAAAATTTTGCTTTAAATCAAAATGCGCCACTTGACCATAGGCATTGACTCCGGCATCCGTACGCCCGGCAGCTACTAAAGTGACAGTTTCCTTGCTGAATTTATAAATTGCTTCTTCTAATATCTGTTGTATGGACAAGGTCTCTTTTTGTCTTTGCCAACCGCAATATCTGGCTCCAAGATATTCTATAGTAATCTTGTACCTGTAAGAACTTGTCATGATAACATAAACTTAATATATCCTATACCAACAAAATCATCCTTTCTGACTATTACCAGTTCCCTGAAGAAAGCTAAACATTTTTTTCGATCTTGTTGGGTGTTTAAGTTTGCGTAATGCTTTGGCCTCAATTTGGCGGATTCTTTCACGTGTTACATTGAATTGCTGCCCAACCTCTTCCAGAGTATGATCAGTATGGACTCCAATACCAAATCTCATACGTAGCACGCGTTCTTCTCTCGGCGTTAAGGTGGAAAGGATTTTAGTTGTTGTCTCACGCAAATTAGTTTGAAAGGCGGCTTCACTAGGTAAAATAACGTTTTTATCTTCAATAAAATCACCTAGATAACTACCATCTTCATCACCTACTGGATTTTCCAGACTGACGGGCTCTTTAGCAATTTTCATGACTTTTTTAACTCGCTCAATTGGCATAGAGAGCCTAGCAGCGATTTCAGCTGGTGTTGGTTCATGTCCCAGCTCTACAAGCATTTGACGAGAGGTGCGAATGATTTTATTAATCGTTTCTATCATGTGTACTGGTATACGTATAGTTCTAGCTTGATCAGCAATAGATCTAGTGATCGCCTGTCTTATCCACCAAGTGGCATAAGTTGAGAACTTAAAGCCGCGGCTGTACTCAAATTTGTCCACTGCTTTCATAAGTCCGATATTACCTTCTTGGATCAGGTCTAAAAATTGCAAACCCCTGTTAGCATATTTTTTTGCGATAGAAATGACCAAGCGTAAATTAGCCTCTATCATCTCCCTTTTTGCTCTTGAGGTTTGGCGATCCCCTTTTTGAATAGCAACAATAATTCGTTTAAATTCATAAATAGGTAAGCCAATTTCTTGTTCAGTAGCTTTAAACGAATTTAAAATATTATCTATTTCGGCTGCTTCGTTACTAAGAAAATTTTTCCAAGCCGCCTCTTTTTTTAATTTTATCTTACTTAACCATTGTTGCCCATAGTCTGAATCGTTATATTCTTTCAAAAAATTTTGTCTATTAACTCTGTTCTTTTCAGCAAGAGTAATTAGAACCATTTCTTTTGACACAATATATTTATTTGTCTCGTATACCTCTGACAGAATTTCTTCGATGCGCTTACTATTCAGGTGTAAAGAAGCTACCTCCTCTACTAATGCATTTAAAAGTGTATTGTAGGTTGTATTATTCTTTAAGCTCTCATTCTGCTCAGATTGTAGAAAATGTGTTTTAGTTGTATCAATTATATCATCACATAATTTTGCAATATATTCCATTTTATCAGTAACTGATGGTAATAATTCAACTTCCATGGCAGCAATTGATAGAGAACTTGGCGCTTCGTCCTCTGATGAGGGGTTTGATTGATAGGTATCTTCATGTTCTTCATCCTCTACCCCTGGATTGCTAGCGTCTTCATGATCATCTATATTTGCTTCAAGATCAATTAAGTCACGAAGCATGATTTTTTCGTTAACCAGATTTTCAAACCACTTAATGAGATGCTTCATAGTAAGAGGGCTTTCGCATAAGGAATTAAGCATTAGTTGCTTTCCTTCGTCTATCCTTTTAGCAAGTTCAATTTCATTTTCACGCGATAATAATTCTACTCCTCCCATATCTCTTAAATAGAGGCGAACAGGATCATCAGTTGAACCTAAATTCTCCTCATTATTATCTTCTTCATAATCCGTAGTTTTATTAAATATAGTTAATTCTTCATTAACATTTACATCTAATTTAATATTTTCACCTTCGTCCTCGATAATGTCTATGCCGGCATCTGAGAATTTTGATATTGCAGTTTCTAGTTCAGCTACAGATAATTTTTTGTTTGCAGAGATTGATTTATTAAGCTCTGTATAAGTGACGAACCCTTTTTTTCTACCTTGCGAGACCAAGCTATCAAGATTTTTAATATCTTTTTCCGTAAAGTTTTTGCTTTTTTTATTATTTGTCATAAATTTTATACGTAAAGTAGCTGCGCCATTAATTAATTGATAAAAAGTTTACTTAGCTGTTCTAATTCTTTTGAAACTTTTTGAATTTCCTTACAATATGCAAAAGATTTCAGTTCTGTCGCATCAGAGTCACATTGTTTCAAAGTTGCAACATATTCCTGCTTCAACAGAAGTAAATGATGCTTCTTACACAACCATTCAAAAGCTAGTTTCTGATTGATTCCTTCTTTATTTTTGGATAAGATAACATCTAAAAATAGATTATCTACATTCGATAATACTAAATAAGTATCATAAAATCTACTAATTTTTATTTCTTCCTCTAATGTCATATTATTAGAATCAATAGTTTTATTAATACGATCAAGAATCCAATATTTGAATTCATTTAGACTGGGGTTACACAAACTAATATTTTCTGCCATTTCTGCAATGTCTGTCGGGAATTTTAATATGAATAGACAAATTGAGTGTTCGATAAATTCAATTTCAGTATGATGCTTTAAATTGAGCAATTGATTGTTAGCATTAGACAAGGCAGTAGCTGCTGTCTTATTGTTTTTGGTAATATTATGCCAAATCATTTCTTTGAAATAGCGTCTAAAGTTAGTTTTTAATACGTTGTCCTTTATCAATAAGCAGTAATCATCTAAAGTTTTTTCAAGACTGGCCCTGGATTCAGCAGTTCTGAAACTCTTGTTTTGAAAGGCTTGTTGCCAAATAAGTTCAGACATACTAGTGCAGTCTAAAATCATTTTTTTAAATTCAGCACTGCCTTTAGACTTGATTAAATCGTCCGGATCGAAGCCGGCCTGTAATTGAATGAATGAAATGGATTTATCGGTAGATAGAAATGGCAAACTTAAATTAATTATTCTATTACTAGCTTTTATACCAGCAGTATCTCCGTCCAAACAAACAATGATTTCCTTACCTAATTGCCATAATTTTTGTATGTGATTTTCTGTTACGGCAGTTCCAAGGCTTGCAAATGTATTTTTAAAACCTGCTTGATACAAAGCAATCACATCCATGTAACCTTCTACTAAGATAGATTGATTAATTTTGTAGGCGTGACTAGTGGCTAAATTCTCGCCAAATAATGTTTCAGATTTTTTAAATATAGTTGTTTCCGGCGAATTGATATATTTGGGCATTGCATCGCCAAGTGATCGTCCTCCGAATCCTATTACTTTGTTATAGGAATTTTTAATAGGAAACATAATTCGCTTATTAAAAATTTCATATATTTTGCCATGTTTATTTTTTCCAAATAAACCACAAGTGAGTAAATCTTTCAAAGATAAGGATCGTTGGTCAAAAAACTTTACTAACTCGCCATATCCTGGCGCATAACCTATAGCAAACTCTTGTATTGAATGGTCGTTGACCCCCCTAGTCTTCAAGTATGTTTTAACCTCTGTAGTTAATTGACTCACAAAAAACTGGCTGGCTAACTCAAGAATATGACAGATCTTTTCTGATTCCTTATATCTATTATCTTCTGCATCTGACATCTTGGGTAAATCTATACCATTCTCTGTCGCAATCTTTATAGCTGCATCCCTGTAGCTCATGCCTTGGGTTTCAGAAATAAAACGCATTATATCGCCGTGGGCATGACAACCAAAACAATAATAGAATTTTTTACCATCATTAACTGTAAAAGATGGAGTTTTCTCATTGTGGAATGGACAAATACCTAAATATTCATGGCCTTTTTTAGTAAGATTAACCTTTTGACTCACTATGTCAGAAATGCGAATTGAATCTTTTAATTGATTATAAAATGCTAGAGATAGTCGCATGTTTGTATTATACCACAAGTCCAAATAAAATAGTTGATAGAGAATAAGTTATTGGAATAAGAAAATTATCATTTATCCTCAGTTTGGGCGCAAAAAACTCCGCTAATGTTGTTAAAAAAGAACTCAAAATAATAATAGCAAAGGAAGTGCTGTAGCCAATAGCAAAATATGTAATAATGCTCACAAAAATTGCTGAGATGAAAAAGAATAACGATCCAATTAATGATTTACCATTAAACAAGGCCAGAGGAAGGCCAAACTTTGTTCCAATAATAGCGGCTATACAGTCAGAAATAATTAAAATTAACCACGCAGTGATTGCTAGTCCTTTACTAAATAATACACCACTCAACAAAAGACCCATCATCATATAACTTGCTCCAGTCAGCTTCAAATGACCATTTATTTCATTTTCACGTAAACAAAAATGCATGTATTTTACTATCATCCTTTTAATTTTTGGACTATGATGTCTAGATATATCTATGCATACCACAATACCTGTGATAATGGTAAGGCCTATGCACATTGCCATTTTAGTTATAAAGCAATAAGCAAGTGGAAATATAATACCAAAAAGGTGAAATAGTTTACGTTGTATTTCAAAAGTTATCGTTGAATTGTGCATAGATGAATTTAAAAAGCTAGTTTGACAAAATATCTTTGCATAAATATACTCTCAGATCATAATATAAACAAGATGTAATCCATATGAACAAATTTCCCATTACACCTCAAGGATACATAAAGTTAGAGCAGGAGTTAAAGCAACTAAAGCATGTCGAGCGTCCAGCTGTAATTGAAGCTATTTCTACGGCAAGAGAATTTGGCGATTTATCAGAGAATGCAGAATACCATGCAGCTAGAGATAAACAAAGTTTTATCGAGGGCAGAATACTAGATCTTGAAGATAAATTTTCTAGAGCAGAAGTAATTGACACCGCAAAATTCACCGCAGATAGTGTTAAGTTTGGTGCTAAGGTTAAGTTACTTGATGATGATACTAAGGAAGAGTGTGCGTACCAAATTACTGGAGAATACGAGGCAGATATTACTCAAAGTAAGATCTCAATTAAATCACCACTATCCAAGGCTTTAATAGGGAAATCCGTTGGCGACCTGGTTGAAGTAAAAACCCCAAAAGGAGATAAAGCCTTTGAAATAATGGCAATTAGTTTTCATGCTGAATAAACCATATTCGGAATTGTACGGTTTTTGGTTGGCAAAACTAGTGAATGTAGTAAAAACATATCTTCACTAGTTAATCGTATTTTATGTCAAACATCATCAAATTGTTATTCGGTATTTGTGGGAGTGTTATAATAGCTCTGCAGATTTCAACTGAAACTATTTCGGCAAATTTTGAAGTAGCTTTCACCTTTATGTTCTTGCTTATTTCAACTCATGCTAATACCGAGTTTTCTTAGTTCAGCACCTTTTGAGCTGCCTGTATTGCACTCGTCATCATCATCTTTTTTGTTCTCGTGGCAAGGTCTACCGCCTACATAGGTTTTGTCCATTGCAATAATACCAGAAAGTAAGTTATCTTTATCACCTATAGCTTCACGAATGCGGCGCTGCATTGAACATGCTGTAGCACGTCTTATCATTATATAGCTTGCGGTCTAACAAGTAGATAAACCTTTCTTATCGTTCTGCATTAATCTAATAAGAAGAAATCATTTTTATAATGGAACAGCAGTATGATGAAATATAGTGCCACTGTTGGACTAAAGGATTTACGGCGACCATTACAATGATGGTTTAATTGCTTTATTAATGGATTTGTATTAGTTGAACTACAATAAACATCTATAGATTTATTGTCCCAACGGATTTTTTCTAAGTGTTTTATGCAACTTGCTTATGTTGGAAATTGGTTAAATATTTGTACAATATTCGTAGTTGTACTATGAGTGGCTATGTCCCGTATAATACTAGGTAATTAAGTAAGTTTTCAACCAAAAATTATGTAATTCTGAAAATATTATTATATTATTTAGATAATATGTGGTATACTGACCCTATAATATTTCATTGTGAGTGATAATTATGTCCAGCATAAAGAATTTGCCAACTATTGCTTCTGAGTCAGGGTTTAGCAGCTACTTACGTGAAATTAATAGCATTCCTTCGTTAACACAAGAAGAAGAGTTTTTATTAGCTAAGTCTTATCTAGAGAAGCACGACTTAAAAGCAGCCCACAAATTGGTTAAAAGCCACTTAAAGCTCGTAGCAAAAATAGCCATGAGATATAAGAATTACGGTTTACCTGTCGCTGATTTGGTTGCAGAAGGAAATATTGGTTTAATGCAGGCTGTCAAAAAATACGACCCAGACCTTGGTTACAGGTTGTCCACTTATTCAATGTGGTGGATAAAGGCTTCTATTCAAGAATATGTGCTAAAATCATGGTCCTTAGTGAAAATAGGTACTACTGCAGCACAAAAGAAATTATTTTTTAGTCTAGGTAAGATTAAAAATAAGATTATGAACACTCATGCAAGGCCTGTAAATAACTCAGACTATAAAACAATAGCCAGGGAATTAGGGGTTAGCGAAAGAGAAGTAAATGAAATGAGCCAGCGCTTATCTGGATTAGATTTGTCACTGAATCGCCAGATAGGAGTAACCAATGATAATAGTGGTCAAGAAATGATTGACTTGATACCAGAAACCAAACAATCCCAAGAATTTACATTGTCATGTAAACAGGTTGCAGTGAATAAAAAACAAGTTCTTTCCCAAGCCTTAGAGGTTTTAAATGAACGCGAAATGAAAATTTTGACAGCTAGAAAATTATATGATGTTCCTAAAACCCTAGATGTGTTAAGTATGGAACACAAAGTGTCGAAAGAAAGAATTCGCCAAATTGAGAATAAAGCATTTGAAAAGGTACAAAACTACATACTAGCTAGAATAGAGAGTGACGGCCAAATTAAGGCTGTATCAATGTGATTTTAGGATAAAAAAAGTGCTCAAATTTATAATGCAGATGCAAAACTACGGTGCTAGTCTCGTGGCTGTATTACCTCCCATGTTCTCATATTACAATTTATATGTAAGCAAAAACAGGGAAAGAAGGCATGGGGCAAGCGCGTCTTGTACTCGGCTTAAAGCTGCATTGATACCATGGGGTTTGCACCGAGGTTCACTGTCGCAAACCAACACTGTCGATTGTGCATTTGCTGTATGCATAAGTTTGTAAATCAATACCCCCTAGTCATATAGTCTGAGTTTATACGATATTTATAGAAGTGCGGTTACCTATTTTAAGCATTTTATTAAAATTTGATCCTTGATTTTTATATTATATTTTATATCACTCTCATACCATGATCGAAATTTACTAAGCACTCTGTATATTCAATATCCATGTCTATTTTTCATGCTAGGCTAGGACCGCAAAGCCTGTTCTGTGGGGAGTTGCTAGACATGGGTATCTTTCTTATAGGGCCGGGAGTTAATCCAAGCTTTCTAAATAGGAGATCATTAAATTATGATTCTTTAAGAGAACTTTGCTAAAATGACTAGCAAGTTCATCAAATTTTTGTGAGTCAATCTGCCAATATTGGAAGGCTATAAATTCGATATCAGCTAACAGCTCTGCTGTGTTCTCTCCTATAAGAGCGAACTTATGATGAATTTGATTCATAATAATCTGCTTTTCTTCAGGGGAATTAAGAATTTTTTTTTCAAATACATGTTCTGACATTTAATACCTTTTATTTAACTACATTTTCTTTGTTTTAGCAACAAATGTGCTATTTAGGAAAAACAATCCGCATTAGGTAAGGTGAATATTTTAGCATTATGTCTTTATCATCACAGATTGCAATACTACTTTATTAAATTACCTTAATCTTTGTTGTGTTACTGCTTATATTTCTTAGGTTTTTTAAAATTACTTGCCTTTGTCTAATAATTCAAAAATCGTAAACTATTTTTTTAACTTTTCTATTTTTAGGTCATGATAATAATCACTGTCTTGCGCTCATTTTATCGTTTAGTATTGTTAATACAGAAAAATTTAGTCTGTTTCATCAACATATTATTTGATATTGAGCGGGACTGTTGCAGGATAATGTATTGGTTTATTTTAGCTTTAAGTAATCTATGCATTAAAATATTGGGAAGCAAAAATTGATTTTATAATCCTTAAAAGGTATTTTTCTTAATTATTCCAAGCTGTATATACTGACCTTGCTTGTAGGTAGTCATGCTTAAACCCATGCGCGTCGACTTTGATACTGTTTTATGTGTCAATCACTGAGTTCGGATTAAAAGTAGTATTAAAATAAAATCTAGTATGCTGCACCTAGCGCCAAAAATTTGGTAGTCGTGTTGAAATTACCTACCTTGAATTAATCTATGCTAAATAATAAATAATAAATAATAGACATGAACTTGTGTTATTAGCTATAATGTACGTATAATTTAGTAATGATAATACGAAACTAATATCTCTAATGGCATCAAAACAAAATCACCCTTTTCATTTGGTAGAGCTCAGTCCTTGGCCAATCTTAACTTCGTTTTCACTCTTTATTTTAGCTTTAGGCACAGTCATGTTCTTGCATGAATATACCGGTGATAGAATAGTGTTAATTACTGGCACCTTTGCGTTAATTGTCTGCATGTGGTGTTGGTGGCGGGATGTTATATTAGAAGGTAGAGAAGGTAAGCACCATACTGAAGCAGTTAGGGATGGTTTAAGGATTGGTATGGCCTTGTTTATTGCTTCAGAAGTAATGTTCTTTTTTGCTTTTTTCTTTTCCTTCTTTTCGTCATGGCTGTTCCCGGTTGGTGTTCTTGATAATCTCTGGGTAGTAGCAAAAGGAGTATGGCCACCAGAAGGGATTAAGACGCTTGATCCTTGGGATATTCCTTTGATGAATACATTGATTTTGCTCTTGTCTGGAACAACTGTTACCTGGGCGAGTTATGCTATTGAACATAATGATCAAAAAAGTTCAGTCACTGCTATAGGGTTGACAGTGTTGCTGGGTATTAGTTTTAGTTTATTTCAAGTCTATGAATATCACCATGCTGCCTTTGGGTTAGGTGATGGCGTTTATGCAGCAAATTTTTACCTGGCCACAGGGTTTCATGGTCTGCATGTGGTGATTGGCAATATTTTTCTGGCTGTATGTTATTTTAGAGCTAAGAAAGGACATTTTGTTAAAGGCCAAGGGCATCTTGCATTTGAATTTGCTGCTTGGTATTGGAATTTTGTTGATGTCGTTTGGTTATTTTTGTTTATTTTTGTCTATGTGATAGCTAGATAAATAATGCTACATTAGTATTAAAATTTAGTAAAAATGAATAATATTTGTATTTTTCGGCTATATAATAGAAGCGTAGTCTTTTTCTTTGCCCATATCCTAAAAATGCATTTGCATGGCTGTAAATGATCTTGACTATATTGAGTTATCATGATAGGATTGCGCGCAATTAATTTTCATCGTACCGAGCTTGATCTTGTTATATAGACAAGATTATTGTTTTTTGCGTTGTATATTATTAGAAAATGTAGGAGGCATTGGCCTTACGACTAGAAATGACTTTATATAGTTTTTTTTTTGTCTATAAGGTATTTGCAATCTAATGTCCGATCAAGAAGCGTATCAATTTAAAAGTAAGTTGCGTAGCATATTTTGGCCTATCCATAGCACAGAATTGGCTAAATTTATCCCTATTGCTTCTTTAATGTTTTTTATCATTTTTAATCAAAATGTTTTAAGAATTCTAAAGGATAGTATTCTAATTTCAGAAGTAAGTGCAGAAATTACTAGTTTTAGCAAACTGTATGTTGTAACGCCAATGGCAGCAATATTTGTGATAGTATATACTAAATTAATAAATCACCTGCCTATTCACAAGATTTTTTATTATTTAGCGGCGATATTTGTTGGTTTTTACACTATTTTTGCTTTTGTAATTTATCCAAATATTGATACTTTTCATATGGATAGGGAGTTATTACATGCCTTAATGATTGAGCACCCTCATTTTAAATGGTATATCGCAACTGTCGGTAATTGGAGTTATGTAGTATTTTATGCATTATCCGAGTTATGGCCAAATGTTTTTTATGTACTCATGTTCTGGCAAATAGCCAATGAAATTACAAAAACAAGCGAGGCAAAGAGATTTTATACATTATTTTCATTGTTTGGAAATTCCTCGCTAATATTAGTGGGATTTCTAATGATGAATTTATCTGGCGATAATAGTATAATAAATAAGTTGTTTACTGTATCAAATAATAAAATCATCCTCACTCAAGTATCCATTAGTATGGTAATTATATCATCGATTTTAGCATGCTTAATAGTGCGTTATATTACTAAAAAACTAATTCAGGGTCCATTAGAATTAAGTGCCAATATAGCAACAAAATCTACTCGACCTAAAATGGACCTTGTTACAAGTTTTAAGTATATTATGCGTTCCAAATATTTATGGTTAATGTTGATTTGTTCTGCGTCGTTTGGTCTTTCAATGAATTTAGTTGAGGCTGTATGGAAGGCAAAAATAAAGGAGTTATATCCAACTGTTAGCTCATACGCAGCATTTAATAGTCTGTATATTCTTTGGACAGGTATCACCATTATAATTATGACTATTATAGGAAATAATGTTATGAGGAGGAGTAGCTGGTTTGCGGCGGCTGTTATTTCTCCATTGATTATCTTAGTTACAGGAACAATGTTTTTTATTTTAGTAGTATTTGACGATATTATAATCGAGTTTTTTGACGGTGTGATTTTGATGTCCCCCCTTGCGCTTGCAGTGTTTGTTGGAGCTGTACAGAACGTGTTATCAAAAGGTTCTAAATATTCTATTCTAGATACTTCTACTCAAATGTTGTATATACCACTAGATCAAGAGCTTCGAACCAAGGGAAAGGCAGCAGTGGATGTTATTAGTCCAAAAATAGGTAAATCCGCTAGTGGTTTGGTACAATCTATGATATTTACTATACTACCGATGGCAACATATGGCTCTATAGCATCATCCTTAATGGTGATTTTTATTATTGTATGCGTAATGTGGATTTATGCTGTAAAGAAAGTATATTTTGAATATCAAAAGATTGTTTAACATCGGTTTGATTAATTTATTAAAAGAAAAACACAAATATTAGAGGAGAGAGCATGTTTATTGATAAAATTCCTGCCAAGACTAAGGATGGCGATTTTAATGTGATTATTGAAATTCCAATGAATGATGCTCCTGTTAAATACGAATTTGATAAAGATGTCGGAGCAATTGTGGTGGATCGTTTTATGCAAGTGTCAATGTCATACCCTTGTAATTATGGATTTATACCACACACGCTTTCGGATGATGGAGACCCTGCTGATGTATTGGTTATTACTCAATACCCTATTACACCAGGTGCTATAATCAAAGTACGGCCAGTAGGGGTGCTGATTATGGAGGATGAATCAGGTATGGATGAGAAAATTCTTGCTGTACCAATAACAAAGTTAGATGTTACTTTTAATGTAGTGAAAGATATTCAAGATATCTCAGATATGCTTAAATTAAGAATAGTACATTTCTTTGAGCATTATAAAAAATTAGAAAAAGGCAAGTGGGTGAAAATAATAGGTTGGGAAAATGCTGCCAAGGCCATTAGCTTAATTGAAGAAGCTATTATCAGAGCAAAATAATAAAGATGTTGATAAAATCCGGGGTTATTGTAGCCTTTTTTACTCTTGTTTCCAGAGTGTTTGGTCTGGCCAGAGAGTTGTTTGTCGCTTATACATTTGGTACGTCCTCTATTGCTGATTGCGTCAATGTAGCATTTAAATTTCCAAATTTATTCAGGCGCATATTTGGTGAAGGAGCTTTGTCCGCTGTTTTTGTACCAATGTTTAGTCAAAAATTAGTAGCTTCGAAGAGGGAGGCTAAAATTTTCGGTGGCAAAGTTTTTACATTATTGCTGGTTATTTTAATTGCAATAACAATCATTCTTGAAATAATCATGCCATATATCATGATATTCATTGCCCCTGGTTTTGTTGCACAGAAGGAAAAGTGTGATTTGGCCATAGTACTTTGTCGCATTACTACACCATACTTAATTTTTATTTCAATTACAGCTGTATTCGGTGGAATGCTTAATTCTGTAAAAAAGTTTGCAGCTTTTGCCTGTGTGCCAATTATCCTCAATATTTGTGTTATTTGTATTACCTATGGTCTGCAAGGTGAATATTTAGCGCATTACAGCATTGCATATTCGATTATTATTGCTGGTGTATTGCAAGTATTGTTTATGTATGTTTGTTTGTATAGAGCAGGTTTAGCTTTTTCTTTCACTTTTGATGTAAAAGATAAGGAGGTCCGGACATTAGTTAAAAATATGGGACCTGCGACAATGAGTTATAGTGCTCAACAATTAAATTTGTTTATTTCTCAATCAATTGCTAGCTTTTTACCTGGTGCAGTTTCTATTTTGTCTTATGCTGACAGATTGTATCAATTGCCACTCGCCTTAATCGGTATCAGTTTGGGTACTATTTTATTACCAGAATTGTCACAAATATATAAAAGGAAGGATTATATAGGGGCTAATTTTGTACAAAATAGGGTGATACAGGTTGCTATGATATTTTCTATACCAGCGACTTGTGGTCTCGTAGCCTTATCTATGCCCATCATTCATCTAATATATGAAAGAGGTCAATTTTCAGCTACTGATACTATCATGACGGCACATGCGCTTACAGCCTTCGCTTTTGGCTTGCCGGCATTTGTTTTAGCAAAAATCCTTATCCCAATTTTTTATGCTAATTTAGATATGAAAACTCCATTAAGAATTAGCATATATTCACTTATAATAAATACTCTATTATCTATCATTTTGATGATTACATTTGGACATGTAGGTATTGCTGCTGGTTATAGTATTTCTGCATGGATCAATGTATTCCTATTAAATAAATATGCAAGGCAACACGGTGAATTCAAGATTATAAAACAAACGAAAATTTTTATTGTAAAGACAATATGTTTGTCATCAGTGATGTTGAGTTTTATTGCAATAATAACTTATTCTTTTGAAGAAACATTTTATTCAGAGAGTATTGTAATCAAAATTACGTCTTTGTGTTGTACTATTATCGCTAGTATAATTATTTTGTTGTTAGTGGCATTTATTTTAGGAATGCATAAAACACTTATTCAAAAGAAATCATAACAAATTATTTATCCTATAATAGCTGCAGGTACGGCGATTTTAGACTTGACTAATTGTTCTTGCGAGTATATTTTGTCCTGTATTGTTATAGATAAATTGAGAAAAATCAGTGTCTAAAAAAAGAAATAAAAATTTACTAGTAAAGCTTGTTAGTACAGCGGGTACAGGTTACTTTCTAGTAAAGAAGCGTAATCCAAAAACTATGACAGAGAAATTGTCCTTTACAAAATACGATCCTAAGGTTCGTAAACATGTAGAGTTTAAAGAAGAAAAAATAAAATAGAGTCTTGTATATATGGCAGTCAAAATTCGTTTAACTAGAGCTGGTGCAAAGAAGCGTCCTTATTATCGTGTTGTAATTGCTGATGCACGCGCACCTAGAGACGGGGCGTTTATTGAGAAGGTTGGTACTTATAATCCAATGTTGGTAAAAGGAGATGAAAATAGAGTGATTTTCAAGGCCGAAAGAGTCGAGTATTGGTTAACTAAGGGGGCGCAACCGACTGACAGAGTAGCGAATTTCATTAAGGCAGCAGGGATAAAATTACCTAATGCGATTGCAAAAAAAATGGATGTGAAGGTCAAAGCCCATACTGTTAAACCTTCAAAAAAAGTATTAAAGGAGCAAGCCAGTAAATAGGCTTGATGATACTAATAGCGCCGGATTAGCTCAATGGTAGAGCAACCGCCTTGTAAGCGGTAGGTTGTCAGTTCGAGTCCGACATCCGGCACCAAATCTGTTCCTAGGGGGCTAATCATATCACCAGTCTTTTCTTCAATAAAACCTCTCAACGCTTTGATTCAAAGCAGACATATATCCTCTATTAATAAAAGATCTCAGTTACTTGCAGATTCGTATATTGTCAATGCGTGATGATAAATCCTATCTATATAGCAAACGTTATTGAAATAGGTAATCAAGTAGATGAAGATTAAAAAAATATGGGATTACACCTTTATAGTAATTATTTTAGAAAAATAATGCGAAGGCGCAAACTATACGATGACACAACACAGTTTGGGTTATTATCTCATTTAGTGAATCTCCACTGGGCAATAGGAAAGCCACGTGGTATTAAGTCGGCCTTACGGCCGAGTGCAACGGCGTTGTTACATGAATCGAATTTTTGCTATACTGCCCTTACTCCATGATCTGGGTTTATAAGATGCGTGCAGAAATAGGTTTACCAATTTTAAATATTTGTTTAACAGTAGGCACTTGATTGTCATTTCATTTTTCATATTATCCACTTCTCTCGATAAGAATTTACCACCTCAACAACTTTTAAATCTGAAAAAAGTATTTTCTACAGATTCCCTTCCTCCATATTGATTTTTATTCCTCCATGCATGATATCCTTTAGTTCGTTGATAGGCCGTGTTATAATGGCGCTCAGTTTTTGCCCTTTTGGCAACTAAATGATTTGGTGGGCGACTAGTTGGCTTGATGCCTTTCTGGTGTAACATTCTATATACATTTTCGCCGTCGTATACTGGGTTACCTAAAAGTTCTTTGCTTTTGATATTTCTGATCAATGTACTAACTTGTAACCTGTCATCATGCTTATGATCAGTAGTAGAATTGGCAGCTATTTTTCCATTATCATCAACAACTATATGCAGTTTCTTCCATATCCTACGTATATATTGAGCACCATGTTTGTTTTCCAGCCATTCATTACCTGTTATGGTCTGATGGATATTTTGTGTGTACGGTAGGTGTTAACGAGCAAGTTATTAAAAAATACATTGAGCAAAAGGAGAAAGAAGACATGGTCCAGCGCAGCTTGTACTCGGCTTAAAGCCGATTTGATACCACGGGCTTGCCCCGTGGAGGTTCACTTGTATTTTTCAAATAGTTAAATACAGTGCTGCTTTTATATATATTATATATATTAAATAGTTATGAGATCCCTATTATGAATGCGTGGTAATTTAAGATGTTGTATAAATAACGCCTGCCTTTATTATCTAATATAGCAGTTGAACCTTTTTACAGCATATGATAAGAATATTGTGAAGATATTGTTTCTTTGAGAGATAATTAAATGCTAGTGATTATTAATATTTTACAAAAGATCAAATTATATGGGCAGCTATGTTATTCCTAGGAAAATAAACCATTATAGACAACAACTTAAGCTGATATATAAAAACACTAAGCAACCTATATTAGAAGATATTATTGGCACCTCACCAATTTATGTGCGTACGTGTTATGCAGGTGGGCCTTATGGTCCAATCGGACATGATTGGACCTTGTACTTAAATAAAGAGTTATATTGCAAGCTTGGGGGGTTTAATAAAATAAACAAAATAAGGCAAACCATTCAGTCCGATTTAACAAAATTATCAGCAGGAGTAAATAATGAATGTATAAATAACGTATTTATAGAGCTATTTAACCCTGAGGATGATGAATGCAAAAAAGCGATAAACCCAAAAGGTATTGCTTCTTTAAATGATGATAATTCAACATTATACTTGCCTGGACACTTGAAATTATTTATTAGTCATCGACATAAGTATCAAGAGCTTGTTAGTGAACTATCTGAGTCCTTACGCCCTTATGGAATTTCTTGCTTTATAGCTCAGAAAGATATTGAACCTACAGAAGAATGGAGAAATGAAATTGAGAAGGCATTGCGCTCTATGGATGTATTTCTAGCATTCTTAACAGAGGATTTTTCTGGTGGAGACTGGACAAATCAAGAAGTTGGATTCGCGGTTGCTAGAGGAGTGCATATTATACCCGTAAAAGTGTCATCTAAGGACCCATATGGGTTTATGTCTATATATCAAGCCTTAAGTGGTGACCCTAATAATATGATACAATTAGCCACAGATATATTTAATTTAATATCTCATAAATTTGATAAAAAAAATATAGTAAAACAATTTGTCATAGATGCATTTATAAACAGTAGCAGCTTTTCTGAAGCAAACAGAGCTTTTAATATACTTCAAACCTACAAGGACTTTACAGATATTGAACTAGAAAACATAATAAATGGATTTAATGCTAATGACCAACTGTATCAATGTGATTTCATCAATAATAAAAACCAATTTTTTAACTTTATACAGTCACGCAGCACAAAGAACTATCAAGTAAAAAATAAAAAAATTATCTTAATAAACGACGATGAAATATCTTTTTAATTTACACGGTGTTTTTGATATTTTAGCTAAAATCAGTATTAGGGTACGATTTATATTTTCTTGGTTCTCATAAATATTCGCAAGTCGCAATCCCCTGGATATCTATTAACATTGAGCCTTTCAACTCAAATCCGATCATTGTTACAACGCAACTAATTCTCATCACGAACTTTATAAAAGCTATAGGATAGGGTAATTGTATCAACATCACTCATATATGGATCATGGTCAAAATCGGGATCAATAAAAAATGACACTGGCATTAATACTTTTTGTCCTGCTTTCAATAATTGTTCTTCAAAACAAAAACAATGCACCTTAACAAAATATTTTCCGGCTTTTAATGGCGTTACATTATATACTGAAGTTCCAATAATATCATGATTGCTAATATTTTCAGATTCATAAAAAATAAGAGCATTTTCACCAGTGGTGAGTTGTATACTTCGATGTTTAGGAATAAACCGCCAAGGTAAATCACGATCAACATTTGCGTCGAACTCTATCTTGATGCTACGCTGCCCTTTATGAACTTTTGTAAACGCTTTATCTCGTTGAGTTGTACCACCAAAACCAGTTGCCTTACAAAAAAGGTTATAAATGGGCACTGAAGCAAAACTAAGCAACAGCATACTTAGAAATAATATAATAATTGATATGGCGAAATGTGTATTAGATTTATTGTTTAGCTGGCGCATTATAAATTTTTATTGCGTGAAATTATGTCCAAGATACACTTCCCTAACCTTAGAACTTTCAATTATCTGTGCTGGTGTTCCTTCCATTAGTACTTTACCATCAAAAATAATATATGCTCTATCTACTATATCCAGAGTGTCCCGTACGTTATGGTCAGTAACTAGCACTCCAATATTGCGGTCTTTTAAGTGGGCTACAAGATGCTTGATATCACCTACTACAATTGGATCGATACCTGCAAGGGGCTCATCCAAAAGAATAAAATTAGGATTTGCTGCAAGTGCTCTTGCTATTTCTAATCTTCTACGCTCACCACCAGACAGGGTAGTAGATATTTTAGTTTTTAAATGAGAGATTGAAAATTCATCCATTAATTCTGTACATCTAAGTTCAATTTTAGATTTATCCTTACAGGCTATCTCTAGGATAGCCTTAATATTATCCTCTACTGATAAACCTCTAAAAATGGATGCTTCTTGTGGTAAATAGCCTAAACCTAGTTTGGCCCTTAAATACATTGGTAGCTTAGTAATATCCTGACCATTAATCATTAATTGACCAATATCAGCCTTGACTAACCCCATAATAATACTAAATAATGTGGTTTTACCAGCGCCATTTGGTCCAAATAAGCCTACCACCTCACCTTGAGACAACGAACAGTTTATATCTTTTAAAACTATTTTTTTATCATAAGCTTTAGAGATATTATTTATTATTAATTTATTTTGCATGATTTTTGGGTTCTATGTATTTAAGCTTCGTTGAATATATCAATTTGTCAGTAATAAGTATATTATCTTCTTTTTGCACGTGAACATTACCTGTAAAGATAAGCTTCTTTGTATAATTATCAAATTCAGCTCTGTCTGCTATAATAACTTCGCCTGTGTCCGTCCTTAGTGCTTTAACTTTTACAGGTATAACAATTTTCTTTATTTCCTTCTTTGATTCTACATTGACATAATAAATTATTAACTGTGATGTAGAAAGTCTTATGTCCTCAAAAAATAATAGAACATTCTCAGAAAAAGTAGCAGTGGATTCATTAGTATTAATTACTAACCGTTCAGAATTAATATGCACTATATCATTATCAGCACAAAAACTATTACAAGGCATAAATAGTAGACAAACAATGAGTATTTTATGCACCAATTTCTTATTTATAATATTCATGCATGTAATTATTCTTTAGTTTTTGTCCAAGTTATATCTTTGCCTTCCATGATTTGAATTGAAGAGTTGGTAAAATCATTATTATGCTCCATATATCTACCACCAGCAAAGTTAGCTAAAAACATTTCAGCATGAGCAATCATTGACAATTTATTTTCAGGTCTAGCTAAACCATGCCCCTCATCAGGATATAATAAGTAAACTACTGGTATAGAATGCTCTTTCATTGCAGCTACAATTTGATCAGACTCAGCCTGTTTTACTCTTGGATCATTAGCTCCCTGAACTATTAAAAGGGGCTTTTTTATATTTTTGGCATACGTTATGGGAGATATAGTTTTTAAAAAATCTCTACCCTCCTTTGAATCAATGGAGGCACCAATCATTTTATTGAGATGGGCAATCTGTGGTTTCCAATATGGTGGTATAGATTCAATTAAGGTCTCAAGATTTGAGGGACCAACTATATCAATACCTGCAACATACAAGTCTGGAGTCATAGACATTCCAACAAGAGTAGCATAGCCACCATAACTGCCGCCGATAATGGCTACCTTATCTCTTGTTGTAATTTTATTATCAATGCACCATTGTACACCATCTTCTAAGTCAGTTTGCATTGCCTTGGACCATTGGCCGTCCCCAGCGTTAATAAAATTTTTGCCAAATCCCACTGAACCACGATAATTTACATTTAGTATAGCATAACCACGATTGGCCAACCATTGATTCATACCATTAAATCCCCAAGTATCTCTTGCATTGGGTCCACCATGCACACATAAAACTAAAGGAATTGGTTGTTTAGGTATAGCCGTACCCTGATCAAGCCACCTAGGGATAGTTAAGTAACTGACAAGATCTAAACCATCTCTTGATTTAATTACAACAGGATGCATTTTAGCTAAGGGCAAACCATGTTGCTTTTCATTAGAAAAAAACAAGAATTTTACATTTTGCTTTTGTCTATCATAGAGATAATATTTAGGCGGTTCATTGCTTTTGAAAAATACCACAATCCATTCATTATCTTCACTCGTTCTTGAAATAATTTCTAGATCTCCATCATCTACCTTATTTAAAAACGCAATATCTTGGGCTATGTTCTTATCTAAGATAGACCATTTTTTACGCAAATAATTAGTTGCAACACCTTGCACTAGCTTAGTCTTAGTATCAACAATATAATCATCTATATCTGCTTTTTCATCAGAATATATAGTTTTTTGATTGCCACTATCTAACTCGATCTCAATCAGTGCAGAAGTATCACGACCAGTACTATCAATTATAAATAATTTGTTGCCGTCACTAGAAATATGCAGAGGATTAGTAGTCAACATATCTTCTATTGAGATTTTTTTAAATAACACAGGTTCTGCAGTATTACCATTTGGGAATAAGTAAATTTCGCCTTCTCCGTTAGCAAGCATTTTATAACCTACTCGGATATTAAAATTATCATCTGCAACAAAAGAAGAATATTGACCAGAATTTTGATAAATCAACTCTCGGACGCCAGTTTCAATATTAATCTTATAAATATCAAAATATTCTGGCACTCTATCATTAATAAGAACAAGTAATTCATGTGGAAAATTTTTACTCAATTTCAGTACAGAAGCTCTTACTTGATCCTGAGGAGTTAAATCCTTTTGATCGTGATTTTGTACATTAACTGAATATAAGCGCCAATTTTCATCGCCTTTCTTATCTTGAGTATAAATAACGTGCTGATTATCTTTTGCCCAAAAATAACTTCTAATCCCTCTATGTTGGTCATTAGTAACTACTTGAGCATTATCAATATCACTTGCAGGGGCAACCCAAATATTGAGCACCCCATTATGTGGAGCAATATAACTAATATATTGTCCGTCATTACTTATACGTACAGCCAACTTATCTGGGTTGCCAAATAATGTTTCTTTTTCAATTAGTTGATCTATTTGCATATTTTCTCCTTTTTTATATTGTGTTACTATCAAATAAGCGAGCATTGATAAAATAATTAATAAAATTATTTTAATTAAAAATTTATTATTATTGTTCCTAATCAATTTCATACACATTTATTTACGATCCATAGCAATTAAATAGAATTCACTTGATTCCTTACGACTCGAATTTGGTTTAAAATGTTTTACCTGATGAAAATTTTGTTGTACAACACTTAACAACTCCTGTTCTGCACCACCTCTAAAAATTTTAGCAATAAAATGCCCTCCTGGACGTAATATTGTTAAAGCAAAATCCAACGCATGTTCACAAAGTAACATAATTCTTAAATGATCAGTTTGACTATGACCAGAAGTATTAGCTGCCATATCACTCATCACTACATTCACTAAATTACCATCCAAATGGTCAACGATAACTTGCTTAGCGTCTTGATCAAAAAAATCCTTTTGCAATGAAATAACGCCTGGAATATCTTCAATTGGCAGCAAATCAATTGCAATTAATTTATTTTTTGCATTAGTGACATCTGATTTAATAATTTTTGCAACTACTTGAGACCAGCCACCAGGGGCAGCACCAAGATCTATTACATTATCATTATGTTTAAAGAGCTTAAATTTATCGTTAATCTCAATTATCTTATATGCTGCCCTAGATTTATACCCATCTATTTTTGCACGTGCCACATATTGATCGTTTAATTGCCGTTTAAGCCACTGAGTAGATGATGTTTTTCGCCTCTTTGCTGTTTTTACCTGAACAAATTTACCGCGGTATCCTGTTGAAGACATAATATATTACCTATAGTTTGTAGAGTAATTATCTAGGACTGAATTAACAAAACCAATCTCCCCAACGTCAAGCATGTCACTGGCTATATCAGTATATTCATTAATAATTACTTTACTTGGTATTTCAGGAAAATATTTCATCTCACAAATAGCAACTCTTAGGATAGCCAATAATAATTGAGACAAACTATTCAACGTCCATTTTTTTACAAGATGATTATCGATAATCACATCAATTTCATTAATATTCTCATATGTATAATTTACCAATTCTTTTAAATAATTAAAGCTAGGCTTAATTTTTAATTTTGGCATTTTCTCTATTTCATAATCACTTTGCACATCACGATTTTTATAAAAATCAATAATTCTTAACAAGACAGATTCTATATCCTTATTATTCTTAAATTGATAGATGGCTTGTATTGCTGCAATACGGGCAATTGATTTTGAATTTAAATAGATTTGGGACATATAGTTCATAAAAATCATTAAGTAAAACAAAGCTGGCATCAAAGTTGATTGCATTCTAGTTAAAAAAACGACATTAGTAAAGATTCAGTTTCTTTACTAAGTTTATAATACATAAATATGTATTTTTAAGTTGTATTTTTTCTTGTCAATGGTATAAAAAGTCAAAACTAATTTAGATTCTTGTAAGAGGAAAATTGCGTGAATAAAATATTAAAAATGGCGATATTAATTATTGTCGCCGGCAGTTCTATGCAAGCACTAGCAGAAAAAATACAACAAATACAGGTCACAGGCAACCAGCGTATAGAAAAATCCACGATTTTAGAGTATTTACATATTAATATTGGTGATACTTATACACCTGCTACAAGAAGTAATGCAGTTAAAAACCTATACTCCACCTCTTTTTTTGAAAATATTAATATCACTTTTGATAATGGAACACTTAATATTGCTGTCACTGAAACTTGTTTTATCAGTGAAGTCGTGTTTACAGGAAATAATAAATTAAAAACAAAATTACTAGAAAAGGAAATATATACAGCTGCTGGAGATGGCCTCAATGAAGCAAGGTTAAGGGCAGACGTTGAAAAAATTAAAGAGATATATAAGAGATCCGGCAGATTCTCTGCTCAAGTGAAGTCGAAAATTGAGCCACAAGAAAATAATAGAATTAAAGTAATTTTTGATATATCAGAAGGACCAAAAGCAGGTATCCAAAGAATTAACTTTGTAGGAAACGAAAATTATACAGATTCTGAATTGCAATCAACCATTCTTACTAACGAGTCTAAATGGTTTAAATTTTTTGACACTAACGACACATATGATCCTGAAAGAATTGATTTTGATAAATATTTGCTAACTCAGTTCTATAACTCTGTTGGGTTTGCAGACTTTCGTGTGATTTCTGTTACTGCCGATCTATTAACTACAAAAGAAGGCTTTGTTCTTACTTACTCCATTGAAGAGGGGCAAAAATATACTTTTGGTAAAACAACACTAAATAATACCTTCAACCATATTTTAGACAATGAAATTTTACAATTCATTGATAATAACGAAGGAGAAACTTTTAACATCAAAGTTTTGCAAAAAACAACTGAAACGATAGCGGATTACCTTGCTAGCAAAGGTTACCCTTATGTTGATGTTCAACATAAATTACATCCAGATGTTGCAAAAGCTAGGGTTGATGTAGAGATAGTGGTAAATCAAGCTGCTAAGGTCTTTATTAATCAAATTAATATTAATGGCAATATTAAAACAGAGGACCATGTTATTAGAAGGCAGCTTAAAATTGCCGAAGGTGATGTATACAATAAGAATAAAATATTGCGAGGAGAGCGAAGTATTAGGAATTTGGATTATTTTGGCAAAATGAATTTAAGTTTAGCTCCTACTGAAGATGAAGACAGGTATGATATTAATATTGATGTAGAGGAGAAATCCACTTCATCTATAGGACTGGATCTAGGATACAATACGTCAGGTGGACCATTTGGAAGAATTTCTTTTCTTGAAAGAAATTTAATTGGTACTGGGAGACAACTTGAAGCAGGAATTCAGGTGGGCAACAAAAGCTTGTATTATTCCTTAGGCTTAGCAGACCCTAACTTTATGGATAAAGATTTGCTGTTAGGTGGGACTGTTTTCCTTAGAGAAGATGGAAGTGGTAGCGGATTTAGTAACGGTGAGCATAAATACTCTTCTAAATCTACTGGTGTTAAAATTTTGTTAGGGTACGATATTAACAACGATCTATCGCATGATATAGAATACATGATAAAAACAGACCATCTTAAAACAACCAAAGATAAAGCATCATCGATTTTTATCAAGGAACAGATGGGCAAATTTTTAACATCTTCTATTGAAAACACCTTAACCTACGATAAAACTGATAGTCGTATTATACCAAAAAATGGGTACATATTATCAGGCTCTCAAACATGGGCAGGGTTAGGAGGTAACGTAAAGTTCTTAAAACATGACTTAGAAGGAAAATTTTATAAATCATTTGTTGATAATAAATATACTATAAAATTTGGTGCTTCAGCAGGGCATATTACAGGAATCAGCGGAAAGAAAGTGATGATCTCCGATCGCTTCAATATAGGTGATTATAGTCTTAGAGGATTTTCTCAAGGTGGTATTGGACCAAGAGACAAGAAAACTGAAGAAGGCCTTGGTGGTCAAACATATTACACTTTATCAACTGAATTGAGTTTTCCTTTAGGCTTGCCAGAAGATTTTAATGTTACGGGTTCAGTTTTTGCTGATGCTGGTTCGCTCTGGGATGCAGATAGTAAAACTGAAGAAGGTTTTTACAACAGTAAATCAATGCGGGCGTCTGTAGGTTTTGGTGTGTTATGGATGACTAGAATGGCACCTATTAGATTAGATTGGGCTTTTCCTATGTTGAAAAAGAAATACGATGAAAAACAAACTTTTCATATTAAATTCTCTACTAATTTTTAAGTAATCTAAGGTACTGATAATCTATGATGTTTTTACGTTGGTTACTGATAATAATATTTTTTTCACCTATAACAACACTGGCAGAGGATAATACGCCATGCTATGCAGTGGTGGATATAGAATCAATATTAGAACACTCTCTAGCAGTTCAACATATTAAAAAAAATATTAATATTATAAGTCATAATATACAAAATGATCTTGTGGAAAAAGAAATTGAACTCAAAAGAATAGAGGCTAATTTAATTAAACAACGCGGTACGTTAAGTGAAGAAGAGTTCAATAACAAGGTTTTAGAATTTAATGCAAAAGTTCGAGAGTCTCAACAGGAGGCACAACAAAGGAAGGTTGCTCTAGAACAAGCTCATTCTGATGCATTAAAAGAAGTGTACAAAAATACCATGGCTGTTATCGATCAATTAGCTAGACAAAAAAACTTTGATATTATTTTTCCTAGTTCTCAAATTTTATTTGTTAAGAATGATTTAAATATTACTGCTGAAGTGCTAAGTCATCTTAATGACAGATTGAAAAAAGTTAAAATTAACTATTAGAGTAATAACAAAATCATTTACACCTCACAAAAGCAAATGATGCCTTGTAGATTTGAGTTTATTTTAGGTATAAAGATTAGGGCTTAGGCCCTAATGTCTGTAGGGTAGAGGTCTTGCTTTATATATTACACCATGGGGTAGGAGCAGCGTGTACTCAGTTAAAAGCAGACATGATATCACAGGCCTTGTCCTGCGGAGGCCTGCTCAATTCTTTTTTATCATTGATGGTAGGTGCTTGCGACATATGATTTACATATCATTTTAGGTCAAGTGCTTAACACTAACTACTTACCAAGTAAGTTAAGTACTTCCTCTGCTATTGCATCATATGGATATTGATCATCTATTGCAGATTCCTTACGTATGTGCTCTAAGATTGATATAAGCGATTCTCTATCTGCTATCGTAAATTATTTTTTAATATCTTGTAACTTTTTGTATCACTCAAAATGTCATGTAATAGGTAGTGCGCATATCCTATTGCACGTGGAATCATAATATGTATATGCTGCAATAATGCTTTGACATAGGCATCATTGTTATTATTATGATAACCATACTCACCAATACTAGACAGCAGATGTTCTAAAACAAAATCTGTATGATTATTATCATCAAAATATTTTAGCAATATTGGTAAGGATTCAATGCAATCCTGTTTTATTATTTCCTTAACAGCATCGGCATAATTATCTATAGCATCTTCCCACTCTTTATCTTTAACTTTCTCATCTACCATAATATTGAAATTAGATTCAAGTTTAGTTTATAACTTTTTTACGTCTGACATAATTATAAATGCTTATTTTTTAAATATATTAGGATATTCCGGTTTATTTTGTTTTATTGCATCTAATATTCCTTGATTTATTTGTTTGGTATATATCTCCCTGTTGCCTTATAAACAAGCCTTGCCCTAAGTGCAGACTCTGCTAAGGCCACCCTTGGTGTTGAAGCAGTGTGCCTTCGCAGTTTCTTATGAAATCCCCTTCTTATGAATCCCCTATGTATCAAGATTTATGTTATATAGTATTTTGAGTTGAATGAGTAAAAGAGAGAAGTGTTGATCTTAAATCAACAATGCTAACGAGTCCATGCCGTATAGATTGAAACACAACAGGGCTCGTTGTTAATACATTGCTGCATATATTTTCATATTGCACCTAGTATAAAGATTATGTTATAATTCCTTATCAGAGCAACGCTAAAATAATAAATACGCATGACGCAACTTGCTATACTTACAGCACCACATCCTATTTTAAAAAAAAGGGCATTAGCAGTTACTGACGTTAACGATCAAGTTAGACAGTTAATGCAGGATATGCTAGAAACAATGTATGAAGGAGAGGGTATTGGTCTAGCTGCTAATCAAGTGGGGGCATTGCAAAGAGTAATGGTCCTTGATTTACAAAATAGCCCACAAGATGTTGAAAGGCCTGCGGGATTTTATCCATTATTTATAGCCAATCCAGAAATAATCGAAGCTTCAGAAGAGTTAGTAGAAGCGGAAGAAGGGTGTTTGTCATTGCCTGACCAGAGCATATTAGTTACTCGACCTTACAGCGTTAAATTACGCTATAAAGATTACAACAATAAACTACAAGAGCTTGATGCAGAAGGCTGGCTTGCGCGAGCTATTCAACATGAAATAGATCATTTGAATGGAAAATTGTTAATTGATTCTTTATCCTATGCTAAGAAAAGTGCTGCATTACGCAAGTTAGCAAAACTTAAAAAAACTTCATAATATAATAATTTATCCGGGGTGCAAACCAATGAATATAATTTTTATGGGTACACCAGAATTTGCTGTTCCTTCCTTACAGGCACTTATAGCATCAACAGAACATACAGTTAAAGCCATTTTTACTAGAGCTCCTAAAGCGCAGGGGCGTGGTATGAAATTAACTAATTCACCTGTGCATAATATAGGTATTGCAAATAATATAATTGTATTTACACCTAAAAGCCTTAAAAACCCTGAGGTTGTAGATTGCATCAAGAATATTCAAGCTGATATTATTATAGTGGTAGCATATGGTTTTATCATTCCAGAAAATATTTTGACCATGAAAAAATATGGTTGTTTAAATATTCATCCTTCGAGCTTACCTAAGTATAGAGGGGCGGCCCCATTGCAAAGAACCATTATTAACGGTGAAAAAGAAACATCTGTTTGCGTTATACAAATGGACCAGGGGTTGGATACTGGTGATATTATTTTAAAAGAAGCGTTGCAATTAAATGCTAATATTACTCTACAGGAATTGCATGATAAATGTGCTAATCTTGGTAGTAAATTGTTATTACAAGCCCTACACAATATTGATATTCTACCAAGGGTAAAACAATCTAGTACAAATATTTCTTATGCAGAAAAGCTTAAAAAGGAAGAAGGTTTTATTGATTGGCAAGATTCGGCATGGCAAATTGATTGCAAAGTAAGAGGGATGACACCTTGGCCAGGAGTATATTTTAAATACAATAATAAGAGGGTAAAAATATTAGAGACAAGTTATGTTAACCAGCCCCATGATTTAATACCAGGAACGATCATCAATAATGATTGCCAGGTCGCTTGTCAGCAAGGTTTTCTATTGTTGAAGTGTGTGAAGCCAGAAAATAAGCAACAAATGTCAGGAGCGGATTATTTACGTGGTATTCGTGCCAACAATAAAAATCAAATTATTTTATTAGACGATTGTAAAAATTAGCAAATGCAACATATTGTAGCGTTTTTAGCGAATGTCAATTCCTAATAAACCATGATAATTATATTTTTCCTTAACAAAGTGATAAATAGTGCTAGTTTGGAAGTATAAATATAAGACACTAAAATAAATGATAATCATAAGATACATAGTAGTTTGCCTCGGGTTAATTTTATTACCATACTGCTCATCGGCAGCTCTTTATTCCGCAACTACAATAGAAGAAATTAATAATAGCATTTTGAATATGCTAGAAAAGCGTAATGCAGCGAAAACTCTAGTAATTATGCCATTCAAAAATTTTTTTGCTACGCCAATTGATCCAGAATTCCACATTACAAATAAAAATTTTGCTCCAATTATTAATCGTATTACCAAGAAGGCCAAAGAATCACGCGCCAGCTATATAGATGAAATTATCCTTACTAAGTATAAAAATCAATTTATTGATCCAATGCTACCTAAATTTATAGATAATCTGCAACAAAAGAATGTACCATTAATTGTTGTGACCTACAATGTATCTGGTAACATCGATGATATAGAGCATTTAGAGGTATGGACTTGGCAATATTTATTTAACAAAGGTATTGATCTAAGCAAAAGTCCTATCGGTGAGCATCAAATATTGTTTAATGCAAGATACAAAAAAGTGAAGGGCTCATATCCAACTTTTTACAAGGGGTTGCTGTCTTGTAGTTATCAGGAAGGAGAAAACTCTCCACAAGCTATTCTCGCTTCACTACTAATGAATGAATTAAAATGGTTGCCTGATGTGGTATACGTAGTTGATTATGAGGAGGGATATATTAAATCTTTGCAGCAACAATTTCATTCTCTAGATCCTAATATACAGGTAGAGGGGTTTGTTTATAAACCGAAGCCGCAAAAGTTCAAAGAAGTCACGTCAAAGGAATTTGAGTCCTTTTGGCAAAATGTTATTAAACAGCTCAACTCCCTTACACGTAAAGAATTAAATAAATCAACAAATGACCCTTATGAAAATTAAGTCATCACCTACTATTATAAAATTGATTATAACAATAATCATATTATCAATGAACGATGTTAAAGCAGAAATTACTGCTACTTATTCTATTAACTCTTCTACCATGCATGATATAGAGAAGTGGATAGATCAAGATACTCTAGTATTGATTGACATTGATGATACTATTATGATGCCTAGCGCTCAGATGTTTTCCGTCAAAGCTAGTTCTTACAGAAACTTTATTAATAATATGGTGTCAGTAAGCGATAGAATACCTCCTTATCAATCGATTGTCGCCAAATGGTATCAACAAAGAAAATTGAAGCTTGTAGAAGATGATTGGCCTGTTTTTATTGGCAAATTAAAAGAGAAAGGTGTCAAA
>JBGCEV010000040.1:0-9893 GCA_045106605.1 Rickettsiaceae bacterium
ACTTGTTGATCTGTGATCATTACCTCGCCTTCACTGAATTATTTTCAATTCATAGTGAAGCAATTTAATGCCTATTTCGCTTCTTTTTTTATAGGCAAATATAATAGGCGCACATCGGCATTTTTAATAGTCGCACAACACATAATAGTAGAGTATCAATTAATGTAGGCCTGTCTATATTAAATATACTGATAAAAACATGAGAATCTCCAGCTACTGGTGTAAATATCCCAGAAAAATCATGATTAAACCAAATTATAATACCCAATATTGGCAATATAAAAGTGAAGACAGAAAATTGCATCACATCAGTAAATGTCACCGCTCTGATACCGCCAAAAGCAGAATATATCAACACTATACCAGCAGCAATAATGATGGCCATAGTCTCTGACATAGAAAAAAAATAATTAATCACTCCACCAAAAACTTTTAACTGCACTGCAACAAAGCCAATATCCTTGATAATATTGCCTAGTGCTGTAATAAACCTTATACATTTACCATAAATATCACCCATGACATGAGCAGAAGAAAGTTTACCCATAAAACTACCCATACGCGGAATAAATACTAAACTAACAATCATGATATTAATTGGCATACATAATAGACCTATTAGTTCCAGTATTCCGTCTTCTTGGTATGCTCCTTGCATACCAGATAAAAATAAACTACCAGTGACCCAGGTGGCAACTATGGTGGAAACTAGAGCAGTAGTGGTAAATTTTCTGCCGCCAAGAGCATAATCCTCAATAGTAACAACCTTTCGCCCATACATCAGGCCAACACCTAGATTTAGTATTAAAAATCCCACAAAAATTATTAAATCAATGCTCATACTTAAATATTCCCCCAGCCGATCAATAGTTATATGATTATTCTGCATAGCAACTTAATATTGCAGCTTGGCACAAAATATGACAAAAATGCAAGCTAAATAATATTTTTTCTTAAAAAATATTAATAATCTCTTAATTATATAGTTAATGGTTTTAAATATATTAACAAAAGGTGAGTAATTATTAATTAAACTAATTTGTATGAATGGGAGATGAAAACAATCATAGATACGTAGATTTGTTTATCGCAGATCTGCAGCTAATAGATTGTTATAATCAATTAGATTTTGTGTTGATCCGAGAAGCTATAGATTTTGCCAAAAACTGTCATAAGGGACAATGGCGAGCATCTGGTGAACCATACTATCATCATCCATTAGAAGTGGCAAAGATCGTATCAAAATATGATTGCAATACTGACATAATTATTGCTGCAATATTACATGACACTATTGAAGATTCTGTCACTACTTTCACAGAATTATCTTTTCTCTTTAACAAGAAAATTGCCAGAATTGTTCATAACGTGACAAAATTTAACTATACTAATCATTACAAAGTTAAAATTTCTGAGGAAAAGATTTTAGAGAAATTATATATACAGAATAATAATTCCTCAATTTTAGTTAAATTATGCGATCGACTACATAATCTCAGCACCATAGACGCCCTACCCAAACATAAACAGCATAAAATTGCTTTACAAACCATCAGAACATTGATCCCTTTAGCTAAAGCATTAGGTATAGAAGAACTAGAAACAGAATTATCTGAGCTTGCATTAACAATTATAGCATCCTGCACCTGAACCTCAACGGGCAAGCTACGTGGTTTTGTGTTTGCATTATAAGAGTGTTCGCCTCTAATGCATACTCTGTATTTATCAGAGCTATCCCGTTTCTGCCTTATTACGGTTCATCTATTCTCTATTTAATGTTGCAGAATTATCTCACTTTATTTATTAGTATTATATTACAAGCATCCAACACTCAGAATACGACTTATTTTGAAGCTAATTACGACATATACTGCAAGCTGGTCTATTCTCCTTACCCACTCTATGATATAAATAATAATGCAATTTTTTATCACAATTATATTAATTTTATTTAATAAATATTAGCATTGCTTAATTTAGCTCTTGTAATTAATATATTTTCATATTAGGCTTAACAATTATGAGATCAACTAAAAATTGTGTACAAAATAGATTAATAGGGCTGCTTGATTAGTTAGAGCGAATATAAATCCTCTGGACTATAAACATTCCTCCGGAGTCAATCCCTTCTACCACCGTGGTGGCACAACACTGATTCCACTTTAACTCTAGGTTCATGAAGTGAACTGAGCTCGACGGTTAAAGCGGCTCTATTTCAATAGCTTGTTGATTAAAATGTAGCAATCAATAAGTGCGATATTAATTATTATATTTTATTTTGTCCTGCCTTACCAAAGCATGTTGTAGTAATTGATCAATATTAGATATAGGTATAATTTCCAAATTATTCTTAATGTTATCTGGTATATCCTTTAGATCTTTTCTATTATCTTCTGGAATAATTACAGTTTTTATGCCACCTCTTTGAGCAGCCAGTAGTTTTTCCTTTAATCCTCCAATAGCGAGCACTTTTCCACGCAAGGTGATTTCACCAGTCATGGCTATATGCCTACTAACTGCAGTTTTTGTTAATAAAGATACTAAAGTAGTATAAATGGCAATACCAGCAGATGGACCGTCCTTGGGTATAGCTCCCTCTGGTACATGCAGATGGATATCAAATTCTTTATAATCCTTTTCTGCTAGACCAAGCTTTTTTGCTCTTGTTAAGAAACAACTATACGCAGCTTCCACTGATTCTTTCATAACCTCACCGAGTTTGCCTGTTGATTTTATACCTCCTTTACCAGGAAAGCATGAGGCTTCTATACTCAATAAATCGCCTCCAACTTCCGTGTAGGCAAGTCCTGTAGTAACACCTATTTGATCTTTTATCTCTGCCAGTCCAAAACGGTATTTTTTTACTCCCAAATAATCTTCTAAATCTTTTGGACAGATTGTAATGTTCTTTATCTCATCATTTCGTAGAATTTTTGTTAAAGCCTTTCTAGCAAGTGCACCAATTTCCCTTTCTAAGGATCGTACTCCAGATTCCTTAGTATAATATCTAATTAGTTCAAGAAGAGTTTCATCTGGTATAATCAATTCCTTACTACTAAGACCATGTATTTTACGCTGCTTCTCTACTAGATGATTTTTGGCAATTTGAAGTTTTTCTTCCTCGATATATCCTGCAATATTAATTATTTCCATGCGGTCTAATAATGGTCGTGGCAAATCATAAGAATTGGCTGTCGCGATAAAAACTATATTAGATAGATCATATTCTACTTCTAGGTAGTGATCAACAAAGTGGGTGTTTTGTTCTGGATCCAAAACCTCCAGTAATGCTGAGGCTGGATCTCCTCTAAAATCTGCACTCATCTTATCTATCTCATCTAAAAGCATAACAGGGTTATCTACCTTTGCTTTCTTGATAAGGTTCATAATTTTACCTGGCATAGATCCTAGATAAGTTTTTCTATGACCACGAATTTCTGCCTCATCCCGTACGCCACCAAGAGCAAATTTAGTATATTTTCTATTCATGGCCGTAGCAATAGATTGGACCAAAGAAGTCTTACCGACACCAGGCGGGCCAATTAAACACAAAATTGGACCTTTAATTTTTTTAGACCTTTGTAATACTGCTAGATACTCAACAATTCTTTCTTTTACTTTCTTTAGGCCATAATGATCTTGATCAAGAATTATTTCAGTTTGAGCAATATCAACATTACTTTTACCAGTTTTACCCCAAGGTAAGGCAAGTAAGGTATCAAGATAATTTCGTACAACAGAAGATTCTGCTGACATTGGATTCATCATTTTTAATTTTTTTAATTCTGAGTTTGCCTTTTCTTTTGCTTCCTTAGATAATTTTAATTTTTTAATTTTATTCTCTATATCTACAAAATCCGACCTATCCTGCCCACCTTCTATTTCTTGTTGAATAGCTTTCATTTGTTCATTCAAATAGTATTCTCGTTGAGTTTTTTCTATTTGCTTTTTCACTCTTTGTTGAACAGAATGTTTTGCTTCAATGTTAGTATTCTCACTTATTAGCAACTCGTTTAACATTTGTAGTCGTTTATACGTATCAACCTGCTCTAGTAATTGTTGTTTTGTTTCAACTGTTGCAATTAAATTAGCAGAAATAATATTTGAGATTTTTGCTGGATCTATTTGATTACTTAGCATATCAAAAATATCAAAATTAATTTTTTGATTCGACTTAGCATAATTTTTAAATAATGTAATTAGTTCTTGTGAACTATTATCAAGCAACTCTAAATTATGATTAGTTACATCTGGACAAATAAAATATTCAGCAGAAAAAAAACTTGTCTCTTGTATATTTAATAATTGTACTCGGTTGATGGACTCAATTAAAATTTTGGCGTTATTATTGGGTAATTTCACAATCTGAATAATTTTAGCAATAACCCCTGTTTGATATAAATCTTGTTCAGTGGGGTTTTCTATTGTGTGTTTCTTTTGAGTAGTAAGTAATATATACTGATCATCGTCCTGATGAGTGGCCGCCATGAGCGCATTCATAGATTTTTCTCTACCTATAAAAATAGGAGCAATTATGTCGGGGAATATTATAATATCACGCAACACTAATACTGGTAGTACCTTCTCTTTGTTAATCATCGGTGACCGTATTTTATATTATTTCTTTATTGCTGTTTATATAATGATCAAATATAATGTTTTCAAGCGATTAATTGGTCATGGTAGTATTTCTTATCTAATTATTGTATTAAAATATGAATTCCTTAGAGCAAAAACAAGAAGTTATGAGACTCGCTTACCTAAGAATTAAGCAATATATCCATAAAACACCCATACTACAATCAAACTTATTGAATAATATGTTTGGTAATAAGATTTATTTCAAAATGGAAGCTCTGCAGAAAACAGGGTCATTTAAAATACGCGGAGTATTAAATCATTTACTCGCCTTAAAAGAAAGGGGAGAATTACCTCAGAAAATTGTAGCATACAGCACTGGAAATCATGGCTTAGCCATGGCTTATGCAGCAAAATTATTCAAAATCAAAGCCAGAATATATTTGCCACAAAATATATCTCCAATCAAAATGAATATCGCTAAATTTTATGGAGCAGATGTAATTTCTGTAAAAACACGCCAGCAAGCAGAAGATTTAGCACAATATGATGGTATCAAAAATTATCATTATTTAGCCCCTTCTGATGATAATTATACAATTGCTGGTGCTGGCACAGCATGTTATGAAGCTTTGCAAGAACTAGCAGCAATGAACGCAACCCCAGATGTTATTTTCGCTCCATGTGGCGGAGGTGGTTTGCTTTCAGGAAGTTATCTTGCTAAAGAGTTATTATCTCCTAGCACTAAATTGCATGGGGTTGAACCCCAAAATGCTAATGATGCTTACAGATCATTACATAGTGATGAAATTTTTCGCTTCTTTGATTCACCTAACACTATTGCAGATGGCCTTACAGCCCTTTCTGTATCTGATAGAACGATGCATTATTTAAGAAAATTAGATAAATTCCATTTAGTAGAAGAAGAAGCCATACATTATTGGACTGGATGGCTAATGCAAATAATGAAAATCACCTGCGAACCATCGGCAGCAATAAGTTTGGAAGCAGTAAAAAATTGGTCTCATGAAACCAAAAAAAATCAATCTATATTAGTGATAATCACAGGTGGTAATGTAGATCACCACCTTTTTAAGTAGGTACTAGTATTACTTCTCCAATACAGAGGTTATAAATTGTACCTTTCTCTCTTCCTTAATCGCCTTATTATGATATTTTGTATTAATATAACCATCATACGCTTTTGAGTAATCTTGACTTATTGGTACAAAGTTATTATTAGTTAATAGTCTTTGACTTGATGCAAAATAGTCTTCTATATCGGATGCAAATGAAATAAATCCATCATCTGTAAGTTTATTCTTTAAAAGATTTAATCTATTTTGATTTAGTAATCGTTTGGGGAGATATTTTCTTTTGTGCCAAGGATCAGGGAACAAAATATACACTCCACTAATTGAGTTATTGAGTAGATCTGATAAAATTAAATCTATGTCATCTGGCCAAATCAGAAAATTATCACTAGATAAATTTTTAAGTACGTTGGCTACTCCATTTAAATATACTTCTGCACCTATATACAGATTATCTGGATTCGAGAGTATCTGATGTATAAAATGTTCTCCCATACCAAAGCCAATTTCTAGGTATATTTTTTTCTGCGAACTAGTATTTATTTTTTCTAGAGTGTATAAATATTTTGGCAACACCTCCTGCAATACTCTTTTATTGGTTGCAGTTAAGGATTTACCAATACGCCTGCCAAAGGTTTTTGTTGTGTTATTGTGCTTTCTAGGTTCTTTCACTTTAATTAACCGAAACGACATTTACAATTATTTACTATTGATTCAATCTCATGAATGTTTGCTAAATTATCGTCTTGAATAATTACTATTTTTCTTTATTACTTGATAATGTTTTTTACCTGTAATTTTGTCTGGGCTTACTGCAAAGCGTGATCTGGTATAAAGGTAAGATGCACTTAGCACACAAGTAAAAGAAAAAAATAAAAATAGGGTAATTATCATATTAGAGAGAGAAAGCGCAAGTACAACACTACCAAGAATTATAAGCACAACTACAATTATAGCAAAAATTTTACCCAATCTATTTGCTTGCTTATATTGTTCCATATTAGCAAGATCAATAGCATGCTTGTGTTGCTGCTCTTTTTCAGCCATATTAAACAGCTTATCAAAAGTGCCAGGGTACTGCTCTTCATACTCCTCCATCATCTCAAGAGGTGGGAGCACATGTTCATATTGTTTTTTTAATATTCCTAAATCAGTTTGCCTATGGTGTCTTACTTTTGCATAACCTTTATTTAAACGGTTATTATAAAAAAAATTCTTACTCTCTTTCATAATCATCTTTTATTTGCTGAAATGATTGATTAAGACAATGATTAACTTGAATCAAATGCTGAGATACATGATTGTTAGCTTGGTCTTTTTGTGGTGTTGATTTTAATCTCAAAACACCTAAAAAACCCTCTGCAAAATGACAAAATATTGTACTCATTCCCCTAGTATCAATTCTCAATTATATTATCTTCCGGTATCGCCGGCTCGCCCCTGAAATTTACTGCATTATTGAAGGAATAGCAACAAGTTCTATATTTTTTATCACATCCTGGTATTAAGGTAACTTGCAAGGATGATCGTAAATAAGCTACATCCTGCGGATAAATTTCAATATTGTTATCTGAGTGTGACAAAATAGAAATCTTTTTTTGTAAAGAGGGAATCATAACAATGCCTCCTTTAAAATAACCGCTAGCAATATTAGTAATATCACATTTTAGTATGTTTCCAGATATTTGAATTAATTCACACTGAACAGCCAATGTAGCCAATGAGATTGTGCACTTATTATCACCAAAACTAGCTCTACATGTTTTACTAAACATTTGTAATAGCGATTGATTATATTTAATTGTTTTATCTTCACACAACATTTCAAATTCAAGATCCTTGCTAATATATTTAGTGCATATTAAGGAAGCAACTATACTGAACTTGTTATCATACAAACGTTCAATTTTCACTGCGGCGCCAGACAAATTATCTGTTTGTTCAATACCTCCAAGCTCGAATACACCCTGGATTATAACTTTGTTTTCTGCTGAATCATTAAATTCTCCGGTTACTATTTGCAAACCAGAATTAGATTTATAACAAATATTACCAACGATTGTTGGTTGTGAACACGAAGTAAGATGATACACATTTCCATTAGTGTTATGGATAGTGAATATATAAATTAAGTTAGTCATTCTATCACCTCGATCATTTCAATCTTATCAAGACTTATTGTTCCATCTATATTAAAACTATATTCAAAGCTATCATTGACAAATCTGACAGGAACATCAAATTCAAAACTAGCAATTATTTGGTGATCAATCTCTAATGGAGCATTTAATATTACTACCCCAGAATTGTAATTAATTGAGTGTTCTACTATATGTTCTGTATTATTCCATATACTTAATGTTTGTGGCTTCGGTTTAGTAATCTTCCTAGTATGAGGTGATACATTGTCTGAGTATATTTTATTGAGCTGAAATGTAGTTTCTGTACCTGTACCAATAGCCAATACTTGTTTCTCAACAACAAAATCAAAATGATCTTTTAAACGAAATGAGTATTTTTGACCAGCCCTGGCAATAAAAAAACTATTGAAAATTTCAAATTGACCAAGTGAAAGAAAGCAGTTATTCAACATATATTTTCGACGAGGTGCTGTGGCGTTAGAAGAACGCACCTCGCGTCCAGATTTTGATACAACACAAGAAGTAGAAAATTCTGACCTTCCCACAGCAAATATTTCAACAAAACTTG
This sequence comes from Rickettsiaceae bacterium, assembly GCA_045106605.1. Taxonomy (GTDB): domain Bacteria; phylum Pseudomonadota; class Alphaproteobacteria; order Rickettsiales; family Rickettsiaceae; genus Megaera_A. The sequence goes on from JBGCEV010000040.1 coordinate 8,382, forward strand.
GCAGATTAATATCATGAAAATTCATTATTTTATCTCCTTTTTGATAATAGATTTGTAATGAATCACTAATCTATTTAGGACTAAATCTTTTGCTGTATCAAAAATTATATTTCTTGCTTTTATTCCATCAATTGAATAGTGATTAAATAATTTCTTGATATTGGACAAATTCTTAATAATCAGATCAGATAATATAGTAAGCACATGGTGATTTTGATCTTTAGCATAAACAGAAATTTGAAATTCAATAGCATATAAAGCAACCTTATGAATAGATAAATCATCTGCTTTAGTTATAGTTATCAATAAAAAAGGGCTTTGACCATCTTGAACACTGCCAATGTAAATTTTTTTGATAATAGCGTTAATATCTTGATCGTTCGACAAAGACTTGTATATTTGATTCTGAAAATCATTAATAAATGTTAAAGACATAGTGAGACATATTAATTAAATTTCAAGTGCGATAATTTTTAGCATATTTTTGTGTGTATCATCGTTGATTATTCTTCTTATTTCAAACATCCTATCTTGGAATTTAATCCGCATGCTTTTATTCAACCCCTTGATTAATCGTGTGCAGAAAATAAAATATTCTTCGGAGATAATATTGCCAAAATTAATGTTTTCTATTGACGTGAAGCGATTATCACAGGCAGGTTTGACTGCTGCAAAGGTGTCTGTAAAAATCTCCCATTTTGCTTCAATTATTTCTGATGGCTCTATATTTCTAAGGATTGATATCTTATTTGTTAATTGAGAAATAATATTAGAATTTACCATATATTCTACCTCGTTATATTTTGATTATTCTATAAGGTAAGTATAAATCATGAATTTTCGAGTTGAGGGTTACATCTCCCTCTAAATGTGCATACATTAAAGCAATATGCATTAATATCCCTTGTTTGATAGGTGTCGGTATTTCGGATTCCTTGTATCCAGCAATATATTCAATTTCTATATCTTTATTTACATAAGGTGCATTCAAAAATATTTGATTACGTTGATTAATTGACCCGTATAGATTTGTAATCACAGATTTTGTCTGCCCACTATGCAAATTAACAGAATTGATATTTTGAATATTACTATATTTTAAGCAAAATTCCTTGGCACTATTTTGAATCATAGTTACAATGTGTCTTGTGTAGAGACTAATACCTATAAAATTTTCTGCTGCTTCTATTGCAGTTTCAAGCTGAGATACTATTAATGCATCATCATAATCATACGAAACCCTTAAATAATTTTTAACTTGCTCTAGCGACCAGGCTTTAACTTTATTGGTTTCTGTAATTGAGTGTTTTATTATCATTTTTATTTCTTGATAAGGATCACCATATATTATACATGGTGATCCGTTAAATTATTTATGTGCGCCGGGCATGGTGTAAGAGTTGGGGGTTAAAGTCCCCTATGGGCTGAATTAGAGCGGTCCATTAGCTGAGGCAAGGTTAACATCGTGAGGTGTTGGCTGAAGGAAGCTGAAGGCAAAGTAAGGCTGGAACG
>JBGCEV010000041.1:0-16026 GCA_045106605.1 Rickettsiaceae bacterium
CTGCACTGATGGTAGCAATGGTATAGTCGGAGAAGCAGTCGGAGGAACAGGTTTATTATCCGGTTTCTTTGCATTTGTTGGTAATTGCGGCACTTGTATTTCGGTTGGTGCTGCTGGATTATTAGCTGTAGGTGTAGCTGGTTTATCCTGCACTGATGGTGGCAATGGTATAGTCGGAGAAGCAGTCGGAGGAACAGGTTTATTATCCGGTTTCTTTGTAGTTGTTGGTAATTGCGGCACTTGTATTTTGGTTGATGCTGCTGGATTAATGGCTGTCGGTGTAGCTGGTTTATTCTGCACTGATGGTGGCAATGGTATAGTCGGAGAAGCAGTCGGAGGAACAGGGTTATTATCCGGTTTCTTTGCATTTGTTGGTAATTGCGGCACTTGTATTTCGGTTGATGCTGCTGGATTAATGGCTGTTGATTTAGTGTTAATATCTTGTTCGGCAACTATTTGATTTTCATCTTGTTTAGGTAATTTGGGTATATCTTTTCCTGCTTCATAAGTAGTAACAGTATTTGCTGCTCTTTCTTTAGTATTAAAATTAAAAAATGATTTAATTTTGTGCCAAATTCCTAGCTCCCCTGTATCTGTTTTATCATTTGATACATTCATTATTTCTGGTAGTTTTGGCTCATTTGAATTGCTTTCTGCTAATGAATATGAACAATTAAAAATAACTAAAAAAAATAGATACAATATTAGCTTACTCATAATAACAACTCTATTATTCATCATGATTTAGGAACGATCTTTTTGATCTCTTCTGCGACTACTTTTTCAACTATATTAGGTAAATTAATATTTAGCCAGTGTTTAATAAATGGTAAAATTAGATTTTTAACTGGCAATTCTAATTGTTTGTTTTTATCTAAATCATTTAGCACTGAGCGTAATTTGTTAATTTCGTCTTCTGTATGTTTTTTTACAGAATCAGAAATTAAGTTGATTTCCTCTTCATTAACTATATTTGTTAATTCCAGCACTAATTCTTTTTCTTGTTTATTATCACCCTCTTCCATTGCAGTTGATTTGGTAGCGGTAGTGAAACAGGATGTTATTTTGTCCTTATCATCTATAATATTACGAATGGATTTTAATATATCTTCCATTTTTGTAGGCTGATCTTCATCATCATGCACTTTGCTGGACACAATTTAAAAACCTATTATTTTAGTTTTTACTTTCTTAAATTCTTCTGTTGGTTCAAAATTATCAACTTTCAACTGCAGTGATTGTGCAGTGAGTTGCCCTATTAAAGATTTCATGTTGTAGGCAGCCAATATTATTCTTTTCTTAGAATCAATTTTAGTTTGTTTTGCTTTATGTAATTTTTCTTCTAATTGCTGAACATCTATTATTGTTTTGGATCCTAATCTTTCTTCATGCTGCCCTCCATCATATGCCATTTCTGCAGCCTTAACTGCTTGCGTGGCTGCAACATAACTTAGTTGCAGAGCCTCAAATTCTGCCCAACTGCTTTTGCTCTGGGCCTCAAGCTTCTTTATAGTACTGTCTAGACCTATAGCAAGTTTTTTGGTTTGGTACTTAGCTTTTCTTATATCAGAATATTCTATACCACCCTTTGCAAGTATTGGCACCGTCAAAGATAATGTCGTAGTTACACTTTGAATTTTTTGTTTTCTACTAGGTCGATGCTTTCTATCTAATAAACCCCCTTGAACTTGGAAATCTACTTGTGGCAGTAAATTTCCTTTTGCTACATTTTCATACGCTTTTGAAGACGCCATATTATGTCTGGCACTTATGATTGAGGGGTTAGATTCAAGACAAATTTTTGTTAATTCTTCTAGAGATTCTGGTAATCCACTAGGTATTGTAGGCATTGCTAGTTCTACTGCATCTAGACCAAATACTCTATAAAAATCAGCTTTTGATTCCTCGTACTTAGCATAATCATCTGATTGCCGCGCTTCAGCACTGGCCAAGCCTTCCATTGCTGTGTTTACTTCTGTTGCAGTAGACTCGCCTAATTTAAACTTTTCCTTAGTTGCTTCAAGTAGTGTTTTATTCAATCTAACACTGATTTTTGAAATCTCATATTTGTCTCTAGCTTCAACACAATTAAGATATATTTCGATTTCTTTTAAAATTGCTGCCTGCTCCTGAGCATAAAAGACACTGCTTTCCGCAATAAAAGACGATTTAGCTGATTTTAGGGCGGCAATTGAGCTCCCCCCGTTAAAAATAGATTGATTTAAAGTAATAGCCCTAGAATAGTCTGTATCAACACCAGTTTGCTGCCCCTCTCCTCTTTCTCTTGTTCTATCATTTTTGAGGTTGGTACTGGCATATATTTTTGGCATAAAGCCAGCTAATGCTCTAGGATAGCTTTCTACGGCATCTAAAAAATTATTTCTAATAGTTTCGTGTTCTTCATCATTATGATATCCATTTGTTAAGGCCTCTTCAAGAGTGACGGCATAAGCATTGGATACAGACAAAGTTAAAATTGATGATAGTAAAAATTTCTTCATATGATGGAATAACCGAATAACATTAGTAAACAACTTACAGTATTTTATTATATAAAAACAAAATAGTATACACAATATACAAAAAAAACAATAATAGGCATCATTGTGATAATGAAACACTTGCATACTATTCTGTTGATTATTGATATAAAGTTCAAGACTTTTTTACTAACCACCATATCATAAATTTATAAACAATAACTATAATTTAAGGGAGGTCTACAAATAAAATTATGAAAACTAATTCATCTGATACAAATCAACAAACAATATTTGAACTAGTACAAGAACAAGCACCTCAACTACTGGACAAGCGTAAAGAAAATATTGGTAATGTAAGTAAAGAGGACGTTGATAGTTTAGGATCCTTTATACAATCAGAAGATAAGGCAAAAGAATTACTAGCAATAGGAAAAGAAGAATTGCCTAAATTAATACCAGAGTTAGTTGAACAACTGAATGAGGGATTAGAGAAATCACCTTTATCTGATAAAGATAAGGAACAAGTGCAACAATTATTTGATACTAATGTCATTCAATCAATTCGTGACTCTGCTAACTATATATATAAGGGAGTAGAAGGTCAAAAAGACGCTCTATATACAGCAATGCTGTCAGATAGAACAGCAAATATTCTGGGTGGGATTATTAAATTTAAAAAAGCAGTGGACAAACAATTTCCAGGTAAGTTAGATCAGTTGGTAGATTATGCCGGCAAAGCATTGGTCGGCTTAATAGCAACACAATCCCCTGCAGTAGGTTTGTTGCTAGCGAAGTTAGATGTATCGACCAAATTATCTAAAATGCTTTCAACAGATAATCTTGAAAAAACATTAGCAACAATGCGTACAGAGCTAGATAAAATAAAGGATGATAAACAATTAGGTCCATTATATGAACAGGCTACTGAAGTTGCTCAAACCAAGACTAGTAAAGTTAAAATAGAAGGACGTGCTACATCTCTAATCAACGATAAAACAAGATCACGAATTAACAAAATAAAAGAGTGTTTAAAAAGGCCTAAATCTATAAAAACAACTTTTGTAGAAAAGCATCTAGCTAAGAAAACCAAGTTAAATAAACATGATAGTGGCAGAGGTAGATGATTAAGAATTGATCGATACAAAATCCCTAGATGAGATTATATTTTACCATCTTGTTTGTTTTTTTATAAATTTTGATATGCATTGAGATGAGCGGCCACAAAATATTAGCACTTGATTGAATTTTAAAAGGTCTGCGTAATCAACAATAAATGACTGATTATTACAATGTATAAACTCTGAAGTGAGAATCATGAAATCTACATTTGTACAATTGAAATAATTGAGGGATATTTTTTTATTGTCATAAATAGGAAAAGTGAGATCTGTCTGTTCTAACTGGTGATAGTGTATAACAATATCTTTTTGGCCATACCAGCTAGACCAATAATCAGTGATAAATTTAGATAATTTTGTTTGAGAATATAACTCAATTTGACCCTTTTGGTTTTTTAATCCAACAATTTTGAGACGGTGATCATAAATAAAATCAGGTTTAGGTGTATATAACATAACAAGAGTTGAGATAAAAATTATAATAATGCCTGCAAAACGCCATGCAGTTTGCCAGAAACACAGCCAGAAAAAACCAAATGTAAATAATACAAGGCTAATTGATGAAATATGACCAACATACCATACAGCCCTTGGCATTGTAACTAACCATTCAGCACTATTAATTACTATCTCTATTACCGCACTTAGTATTTGCAATATCGTTTTATCCATATTAATAGGCATTAACAACAGTGCCAGCAAAGATAAAGGCATCATAAAAAATGACATTAGTGGTACAGCTATCAGGTTCATTAAAATTGAATAATTAGCAAATTTATAAAAATGATAAATCACGTATGGAGCTGTCACTATACTAGCTAAAAAGCTTGAATAGATATTTGTTAATATATACATTCTCATTGAGAAAAAAACTCCTTTAGACTTGCCTATTAGATGAGTATTCTTGATATATAATTCGTAGCCAGAAATTAGACATAGAACTGCAGCAAAAGATAATTGAAAGCTAGGATGTAGAATATATTCCGGTAGAAATATCAGAATAGCAAAAGCTGCAATTACAACGGATCTGAGTGGATGAGGATATCTACCTAAAATAATTGCTACAAGAAAAACTCCAGTCATAATAAAGGCTCTCGTAGCGGCAATATTACTACCACTAATTTGCAAATAAGCAAAACTGCCACCAAGAGAAATTAACGCTGCTATTAGTTTTATATTGGCATTATAGGCGATACAATTAAATACATTGAGTACTATCCGGCTTACAATAAAAAATATCATAGCCACAAGTGATAAATGCAACCCAGACACGCTTAATATATGAGAAACTCCTGTTTCACGCATATTATTGGCTACTTTTTTTGGTATAGCCTTTGTTTCACCGATTAAAATGGCCGCTGCGAAATTACCATTTGTGTCACCCATTACATTAATTAGACGATGATATACTAATGATCTAATATTTTGTATGTAATGATTTATTATATTATTTTTTCTAGAAAGTATTTTTGGCTTAGTTAAAGCATATCCTGTTGCCTCAATTTGTTGCATATACATATAGAAGCCAAAATCAAAACTATCTGGTAAAACACTAGACGGTAGAGGAAATAACTTAGTTTTTAATTGAATCCTATCACCTTGTTTTAAATCTATGGCTAATTTATTGGCAATATTAACCCTTACCTTATGCAAATTCTTTTTATTCGGCTCAATATGATTAAGAGTGACTTGGTAACCACTTAATGTTGGTCTAATATGTTCTATATTACCTAGTATCTCGGCTAGTATAGGCTGTTTTATTGTCTGAATATCAATTGATTGAGTGCGAGCACTACTAATATACCACCCAAATAAAAATAATAAAGAGCACCATGATATAAAGAATAATATAATTGAATCTCGTGATTTAAAGTAAAATATAGATATAGCCAAAATTACAGCCAAAATGCAAAAAGGGGCCACTAAAAGAGTTAGGTTATAATGAAAGAAAAACAATAGACCGAATAAAAAACTTACAAAATACCAGAGATTTATATTGTGATATTCTTGTTCCAGTTTTGTACGAATATACTGAGTGATCATTGGATCAAATTTAAAATCTTTTTAGCTGCAATTTCGCTTGGTTTTGCTTGTGAATTGAATCCAATTGATTGCAAAATTTTCCTAGATTCTAAAACCTGGGGGTTACCCCTATTCCCTTGATCAAGTAATAACTTTAATTGAGGAGTAATTTTGTTTGCATTAAAATTTAACTGAATATATTCAGGAATTATTTCTTTATCAGCAATAATATTAATTAGACAGGCATATTTGATCCTAATAATCATTTTTAAGATATAAAAAGTAAGCATATTTAACTTATACCCAATTAACATTGGTGTACCAGTTGCCGCTATTTCCAGCGTGTTAGTACCAGATTTTGCAAGCACGCAATCACTTACAGCAAAAGCCTTTATCCTATCAGTTGAAAACATGAATTGAAATTTAGCTTCATCTAAATAATCAGAAATTTTATTCACATAGGTCTTGTCTGTTTGAACAAAAATAATCTTAATATTATAATCTAGTGATAAATTGTTACACACTTCTGTAATCACTGGCATATGTCTTTCTATTTCTCCAGGCCTACTACCAGGTGTTACAGCAATAATTTTGACATTCTTATCAAGAGCAAAATCTTTTTTTAATATTTGTGAATTAAATTTAAAATTTTGTTCTAAAACTGGATGACCAATGCAAATTGTATCAAGTCCGTGCTTTGTAAAATATGGTGGTTCAAATGGTAATAATGTTAACAAGCAATCATAAAGATTAGCATATTTCTTTGCCCTACCCGGTTTATATACCCACACAGATGGTGCCACAATATGTACTAATTTAATATGAGGGGCAATTGCTCTTACTTTCTTTGCTACACGAAAAGTAAACCCTGGTGAATCAATCGTGATTAGTATGTCAGGATTGTACGTTACAATATGTTGTACGGTCTTATTAATAAGCTTTTTTATGCGCAACAGATGTGGTAGCACCTCTAAAAAACCCATTAAGTTTATTTGATTTAGAGGAAATAAGGATTCAACTCCTTTATTTTGCATATGTACACCACCTACCCCCTGAATTTCCAAATGTTTATCAGGAGATAATTTATGTAAAGATTCAATCAGCTGACCACCAATAAAATCCCCAGAAGTTTCTCCAGCGATTATATAGAGCTTCATGGTATGAATTTTTATGTTAATAATTTTGACACAGACTCAATGATTTATCTATAGCATCTGAATCTATGTTAAGGCAATCTAAAATAGTATGGAAAAGGTAATCATGTGATATTTCTTTGCTTGCTAGTGATTTTATTGATGCCCATTTTTTTGGATTTGCAGATTTGTAGCTATCAGAAAACCAAATTATCAAAGGCACTATACGTTGCTCTAGAACGTACTCATCAACGCCATGAGTAAGTCTACCATTTTCTCCTAAAGATTCACCATGATCAGAAGAATAAATTAAAAATGCATTTTTATCCTTCAAATTATTAATTACACTAGATAAAAAAAAATCAGTGTATAATATGGAATTATCATAACTATTGACTAATTGCATTGTACTATAACTTGAGGCATCACCTTTGATTCCTGGCTGAAGCGCTGGCGTAAATTTTGCAAATTCTTCTGGATGCCTTGCTGCATAGTTCCAGTGACTCCCTGTTGTATGTAACACAATAAATTGTTTTTTATTATTTTTTATATTTTGTTCTAAGTGAGGCAATAGGTTTCCATCATGGCTATTGGGGAGTATGGCTATTGAGCCACCGGGTATCATATGAAATTTAACTTCATCATAAAATGTACCACCAGACCTATTTTTATAGTGTTTGACAATAGATTGAGTACCCATAAAAATAGTTTCGAAACCTAAATGAGTTAAAACAGATAACAAACCTGTTTCAGATTGCACAAGATCAATATCTTTTTCTCCATACCGCGATAGCATACATGGTAATGAGACATGGGTAAAACTAGCACAAGATGCTGTTTTATAACTAACTACATTTTCATTCTTTGATAAATTAGGTGTGGTATCGCGCTGATAGCCATTAATACCAAAATGATCATAACGTGCAGCCTCACCTATTACAAATACCCCAATTACACTTCCATCGGATACATCTGTAAAAGAAAATTTCTTAGCTAATTCTTCTCGAGCATACTCATTCGACGCACCAAAGAAATAGATATAACTATTATGCAAATATTGTATAGGAAATGAAGTTTTCATAAAACTATACTTAGGAGTAATGATGTTACTTATAGTTATAAGCAAACAAATTGACGCAAGCAGTTTTGTAAAAAATAATTTAGTGTTTTGAATTTTAAAATACTTAATGCTGTAAACACAAATTGAAAAACTAAACACTAACCAAAGAATTAATTTTATACTTAACAATTCATATACTTCATTCAAGTGAGTGCCAAATACTGAATGCATCATTGATCCTGATGGAGAAACTGAAAAGAAAAAAAGATAATAACTAGCTAATGCACTAGCAACAAATAATATAATCGAAGAGACAATGAAGACTACCCGATGAATGGTTAGACCAAAAAAGATTACAAATAATGTAATAATGCTATATATAATATCTTTGATGATTTCTAAAATAGCAACAACTAGACTAGAATGAATATAGCTTAATTTATAAACAAATATAGAAGAATTAAATAAAAAGCAGTGAATTAGAGCAAAAGCAAAAGCCGCTTTAATCAAATTAGCATCTATATGTTTATGGATATACTTGAACATCAATTTGAATAAATTTTTTGATAAATACAACCTATATTAACTAACATGATCATACATTCTTTGCAAGAATTTTATCAATTATGCCAGGTCGGTCAACCTATCATCTCTGTTGATCATGGTAATATCAAAATGGGTTTAGCTATCTCGAGTCCAGACCATTATTTAGCCCTGCCCTTGCAGATTATTGCAGCTGATTCCGACAAGAAAATAATTCTACAACTTGTGCAAGTCATTAAGCAAAAAAATGCTTGCGCCCTAGTGATAGGGTTACCCATTAATATGGACGGTACTAAAAGTGAACAAACTATTAAAGTAGAGAATTTTGCTAATCAAATACAAAAACAGATAAATTTACCAATTTTTTTACAGGATGAGAGATTAACCTCTAAAGCTGCTGATAATTTTCTTAAAAATTTTGGTATGAAACGCAAACAACGCAATGCTATTGATGATCTAACTTCTGCCAGTATGATATTAGAGACTACATTAAACAGTATAAATAAATTTGCTAAGCCACAATAATTGAAATTTAGCAGTTGATTTCTATATTCAATTTTTGTTTGATTTGACCTAATTTATTGTATTCGTGTTTTGTACCTTGTGCAATAGATTTCATCATTTTAGTAAATGACATTCGGCTATCAATTTCTTTTTCTACCTTAGCGATTAAATCTACTTCTACTGACGTTGGGTGTGTAACTTTCTTCCCTAACCCATATAATACTTCAAGTTGGTAAGCACTGCACTTTAATATTAGTTGTGTAAATAACATACTTAGAAATTCATTCGCTGTTTTTATATTGTGCCCAGGTTTTATATTATGTTCTAGATTTGTTGCTTCAATGAATTTTAGATCAGTACTTCTATTATGCATAGAAGGCAAAATAAAAATATTTATTAAGTTCAAATTAAATAATTTCTCTTTTACTATTTGCTGAGTATCCTTTAATTGACGTATTTTTTTAGTTGAATTGGTTAAATGCGGAAAATAATAAGATTGCGCTAGGTTTTGCGCAAAAGTTTCATTTAAAAAAGCTATACTCTGTTCGTTATGATCTAATAAAAACATTATTTGTTCAAACAAATATTTATATTTCTCAACAATATTAACGCCAGTATATTGATCTAATACTAGATGTTTCTTACGCTCCTTCGTATCCAGTGGGATAGTTGCAATCCTCTGAAGGTTTGATATGTCAGCTAAAGTTTTATTCCTGGTGGATATAGTAAGGTGTTGTACATTGTGTCTTATTTTATCTAATAGTGATAATAAACTAGTTTTTGTTATCAAATTCAATATCTTTATGCTACTAGATTGGTTCAATAGTAATGCCGTTACTTTCTGTAGAAATAGAGATTTATTCAATAAATAGCTTTTAACTATTTCAATTTTAAAGGTTTCTATCTCTTGCATTAATACATTTATATTTTGAAATTTATGTAATAATTTATAATCAGATTCACTAAGTCTATTGTAACTGCATCTTAATATCGATTCCTCGTATACTTTATCGAGCAATTTTTTAAAAACATTTTCATCCTCTTCATAATTTTTTAGCCTCTCATATAAAGATATTAATTGATGGTTACGTAAATTTTTGTAAGGATATGTTTGCTTAATAAAGGCATTAATAATAATAGGAAATATATTTTCATCATTACTTAAAACTTCATTATCAATAAATTTTTTGGGATCTTGATAAAACTGAAATTTATTAGATTCTACTAAAAAATCATTAGTATGCTTGAGCTGCCAAAGCTCCTTTACAAGGAATAACTTTTCAATAAGCTCCTCTTGATCACGAAGAACTAGTTGGTCAAAAGAATAAGCAATTAATGTTGCTTGCATATTATTATGATCTTCTAAATTATCAAATGGTTGTGATAATAATCTTTGAATAATTATATTAATATTATATACTTTTTTCTTTATTATATTTAATTGTAAGGTATTGAGTATAACTTCTTGATTTACCACAGTTTTTATAGCTTCCTTAATGCTAAAAACACTAGTTTTATATTGTTCAATGAGTTCTTTAGAAATATTATTTTTAGTAAATAACAAAAGGTGATTATTATGATGTGTTGCTAAACAATCCACTAAGTCCGATTTATGCAATTTACTTATCAATGTCAGTAATTTCTGATATTTATTTAAAACTTTAACAATTGATAATACAAAATGAATATCCTTCTGCTCGTGTTGCTGTGACTCTATATAACAAGACTTTAATTCAGATATATAACCCGTTAGATCTGATATTATGCGCTTCTCGTTAATACTCATCTCACGTCTTCGCTTGCTATAACAGAGGGTATCAATAAAATCATACTTTTGCAACCCACGCTAAAATTAATAATTTTTTTAATTAATAGCATTATTCTAGATTGATGCACAAGTATAAAAATATTTTTAGTATATGGTATTATCGAGGTAAAAAATATATGTTCGCATTTGTATTAAATTAGTGATTTCGTATAATGTAGTAATTTTAATATTTTACTTCTATATCATTTAAATCTTGTCTTAATCTGTGTAATTATTTAGAATAGCACACAAATAATAAATCACTAAAATTACTCAATGGCTGGACACTCTAAATTTAAAAATATTCAACATCGTAAAGGAGCTCAAGATAAGAAAAGGGCTAAGCTTTTTACGAAATTAGTAAGAGAAATAATTACTGCAGCAAAAATTGGCGGTGTGGATACAAATAATAATCCTAGGCTACGCAGTAGCATAGTAGCCGCTAGAAGTCACAATTTACCTAAGGAAAGAATTGAAAAAGCCTTGGCTCAGGCATCGGATCCAAGTGATTTAAATAATTATACTGAGAATAGGTATGAAGGTTTTCTCCCTGGTGGTATTGCAATTATAGTTGAAACATTAACTGATAACAAAAATAGAACTGTATCAGAAATCAGAAGTGCCTTTAATAAATATGGAGGTAATCTTGCTGAAACTGGTAGTGTAAGCTTTATGTTTGACAAAATAGGTCGAATTGAGTTTGATAACAAGGTAGCTTCAAATGATGAAATAGTAGAAATGGCTATTGAAGCAGGGGCGATGGATGTGGAGTCCACTAATACTCAGCATCTTATATATACTGACCTTGAATCATTTTCTAGTTGTCTTGATTTTCTTACTCCCAAGTATGGAGATCCAGTTGAGTCAGAGCTTGAATGGAAACCGCATAATACGATTATCATTAATGATGAAGAAAAAGCAATCAAGCTATTTAAGTTAATAGATGCTTTGGAAGAGAGAGATGATGTTCAGAAAGTATTTGGTAATTACGAACTATCTGAAGAAATTTTTAACAGCCTATCAAAGGCAAATGAATAGTAATTTTATATGCAAATAATTATACTAGCAGCAGGCAAAGGTAGTAGAATGAACTCTACATTACCAAAAGTAATGCATGAGGTTGGTGGAGTGCCAATGCTTGAACGGGTGGTGCAAAACTGTTACAAAGTAACAAGAAATCTTATATTAGTATATTCCGATCATTTGTTACCATACTTACATTTATTTACTAGTAGATGCCAGGTAGTGAATCAAACTGCACAACTTGGAACAGCACATGCTGTGTCAGTAGCACGAAATTTAATGGATGACAAAGAAAATATTGGTGTAATTTACGGTGATAACCCTCTTATTAATGATCATATTATTAAAGAGTTATTTAACCATCTAACTGAAGCTGGATCACAGGCAGCAACGCTTGCTTTTGAAAATAACCAACCTAGCCATTACGGTCGTATTATACTTGATTCAGATGGTGAATTTCAAAGCATCATTGAATCTAAATATGCTACGGAAGAAGAAAAGAAGATTACATTGTGTAATTCCGGTATAATGGCATTTGCACCTAGCATCCTAAAAAAATATATTAACAAATGCCTTGCTCCTTCTAAAATTGATCCAGCACGAGAATTATATTTAACTGATATTATTGCAGTATGTCGTAAAGAAAATAAAAAAATATCATACTATAAATCTCCTGAGCATCAATTAATGATGGGAGTTAATACACAAGAAGAATTACACAAAGCGAATAATCTAGTGAAACAAAAGTAATATATCTCAATGATTGGATCAAAATCTCAACGACCTCTAATTATAATAGATGGTTACGGTTTTATTTTTAGAGCCTATCACGTACAACCTCCTCTAGTTTCTCCTGGCGGTACTCCTGTTGGTGCGATATATGGTTTTACTTCAATGCTAATAAAAGTAATCAATGATTTTAAGCCAGAACATGCTGTAGTTGTTTTAGATAGTAAGGGTAAAAATTTCAGACATGATATATTCCCACGCTACAAAGCAAATCGTCCTCCTGCCCCAGAAGAGCTAGTAGTGCAACTAGAATTGGTGCAACAAGCAGCAGAGGCATTAAATTTTAAATGTTTAGCTAAATCAGGATTTGAGGCAGATGATATTATTGCTACTCTTGCTACAAAAGCCTCTTTCATAAAAAAAAATACAATAATTATTTCATCCGATAAGGATCTAATGCAACTTGTTGATAAACACGTTAAAATGTACGACCCAACCAAATCTAAATATATTAATGATGAAGATATATTAGCTAAATTTGGTGTAACCGCAAATAAGGTTAGAGAAGTACAAGCATTAATGGGGGATAGTTCTGATAATATTCCAGGTGTAGCAGGAATAGGACCAAAAACAGCAGCCCAGTTAATTAATAGCCATGGAAGCATTAAAGAGGTTTTTAAGTCTTTTGACAATCTCACATTGAGACATCAAAAATTGTTAAAAGATAATAAGGAGACTGCCATTCTTTCTTGGAATCTAGTAGGATTGGATCATAATGTAGATATAGATAAGGATATAGAAAACTTTCATTGGAAAGCACCAGAATTAACACAAATTGCATCTTTTTTACATCAACATGGTTTCAAATCTCTTGAAAGGAGAATAGAAACTTTATTTAATTTACAAATAATTAATAAACCATCTACAGAAAACAACACTAAAAATCATGAATCTAATTTTCAGTCAATACAAGTCACTGATCCAAAGCAACTTATTCCTCTTATTAACATCGCTAAAGAGCAAGGATATATTGCAGTTTATTTAAAAAAGCATAATGACAATTTATCACTAACCATCAGTGATGGCCACAATACTATATATATAGTTGATTATTATCAAGATATGGTAACAGAGTTAAATAATGACTTATTTTCTTACTCTGCAAATAAAGTAATAAATATAGAAATTATTACAATTGTTCATTCTATGTTTTCAGATAAGGCAATAAAAAAAATTACCTACAATGTCAAAGAATTGATGCATTCAATCAATTGTACATTACATTCTTTTGAAGATTTAATGTTAATGTACTATGTGGCCAATGCGGGTAAAAACACGTTTGAATTAAATGATATTTTTAATCTTGATCAGAAGGAACTGGAAAACACCAAGATAATTAAGTATTTTTGCACCTATTATCATAAATTAAAAAACAACCTACTAAAAAATAATATCTTACATTTATACGAGTCAGTTGATTTGCCTTTGTCCTATATTTTACATGATATGGAGCAACTAGGAATACAAGTTAACATATCTCTTCTTAATAAACTATCGTTAGAATTAAGCACTAAAATCAATACGTTAAAAAAGGAAGTTTTTGCTATTGCTGGTCAAGAATTTAATATCGCTTCACCACAACAACTTGGTCAAATTTTATTTGAACATATGAAATTACCCTTTGGTAAAGTATCTAGTAAATCAAAAAACTACTCCACTAACGTGGATGTTTTAGAAAAGTTGCATATAGAAGGATATGAAATAGCTCAATTATTATTAGAATATCGCCACTTAACTAAACTTAAGAACACTTATACCGATAAATTACCCAAACAAGTAAAGGTTCACACAAATAGGATTCATACAACTTTTTTACAATGTAGTACTAGTACTGGAAGATTAAGTTCAGTACACCCAAATGTGCAAAATATACCTACCAGAACAGAAGAAGGAAATAAAATAAGATCAGCTTTTATTGCTAAGGATGGATGTCAATTAATTTCAGCTGATTATTCGCAAATTGAATTACGTATTTTTAGTCACGTAGCCAATATAGAGGTATTAAAACAAGCCTTTATTGACAAAAAAGATATCCACGCCCAAACAGCTAGTCAAATTTTTAATCTGCCTTTAGAACAAATCACACCAGATATTAGACGCAAGGCCAAAGCAATTAACTTTGGTATTATCTACGGCATTAGTGCTTTTGGCCTAGCTAAGCAGCTAGGCATCTCTTCAAAAGAAGCAGCAGAATATATTAAACGTTATTTTACAGAATATCCTGGCATTCAAACTTATATGAGCGATACAATAGAGTTTGCTAAAACAAATGGGTTTGTACAAAATTTATGTGGTCGCAAATGTTTTATTCCTACAATTAACAGCTCTAACCATACATTAAGATCATTTGGTGAACGTGCAGCAATAAATGCACCAATTCAAAGCCTTGCTGCTGATATCGTAAAAATGGCAATGATTAATATTAACAAAGCATTATATAAAAGAAATTTATCCACAAGAATGACCTTGCAAATACATGATGAGCTTATTTTTGAATCTCCTAATGATGAAATCAACACAGTGATGCCTTTGATAAAATCAACAATGCAAAAACAATATATAGCTGATATTGATCTGAGTGTAACAATAAATCATGGTTCGAATTGGCAAGAAATTCACTAATATAATATGTTCAAGTGTTAAGAATTAGCTTTTATAGGGCCTGTGTGGAAGGGCGTTGTTGCATGAATCGAAGAACTATCGAAATTGCAAATAAGTAGGTATGATTGTCACCATAGAAATTTGATAAAATATCATATGGGATCTAGAAAGAAAAAATCATATAGCACATCTCTCAAACTCTCTAAATTTAGAGTTATTAATTGGTCTAGCTATAATAACATTCTGCGTAATAGAAATCGTATAAATTTGATGATTTCCAAGAATTTAGGTGATGGCTGGTACGACGATACTGGAGGTAAAAAAAAGCGTGGAGGTCAGAAGAGATATAGCGATAAAGCTATTCTTATGTGTCTACAACTCAGATATTTGTTTGGCTTAAAGCTACGGCAATCTCAAGGATTTATTAATTGGATAGTTGAGATATCTGAGTTAAGGATCATTTGCCCGGATTATACAACCTTATGTATCTATTGATAGCACAGGGATACAGACCTATACAGGTAATGAATGGCTAAAAATAAACATGGCACACAATATATACGTAGGATATGGAATAAACTGCACATAGTTGTTGGTGATAATGGAATAATCGTTGCCAATTCTATTTCGTTTATGAGCATGATGACAGGTCACAAGTTAATATATTGATCAGTGTATAACGTCAACTATAATTACCGGTTTGCGCCTATTATATTTGCCGGTTTTTACAAAAATTTTTTTAAGTCATTTTACGCCTCCTTTTGTTGAGTTTTTTTCTTATTTTGTGCCACTTCCATTCGATAGGAGAGCGTTAATATAGTTGACGGTTAATGTATTTCCAAGTACCATAAAAGAATTAGTTCAAAATGATGGTACATGCATATGGCTTTAAGGCAAAGAATAATAAGCGAAATCTATGATGAAAAAGATAATAATGTTTTAG
>JBGCEV010000042.1:0-12040 GCA_045106605.1 Rickettsiaceae bacterium
ATTTATTCTATACTTTCTCTTCTCCAAAGGACATAGCAAATCCTCCCCTAACCTATTCCCCGAATGACTCATCCAACCAACCTGACGAGCAGGGTTACCGGCGCAAAAAACTGAACTACTAATAAATACAGAAAAAGGATATAATTGTATATAATGAAAAAGTTTAGCTCTGATACATTGTTTTATATTAGCCCTAATTTCTCTAATGGTTCAGATCAGGAGAGTATACAAGTAGAAAAATCATCTTGCATTCAATTAATTCTGTAGTGGTGTGATTTATGAAAAAAGCGCTGCTTAGCACAACCAATTGACCTGATGCCAACTTCTTTATTACACAGTTTTTCGCCCAACTACTCAATAATGTTGCTATGCAGAGGCTGTTAAAGCTTATAGGCGCTATAAGCTGGTTATTAACATATTTAGTGCCTGAACAAAAAGTCACTTTTTCAGTTTAATTGACATTATAACTATTTTCTTAATATATGAAAAATAAATTTAGGAATTTTTTCTACAACATCTCTAATACAGAAAAAACATCCTAAAAAGCTAAATTTTAGATAGGTGAAACGGTTATCAACTGATTAAGACGCATAATCAAAATTAAGCTGCTATGGGGATAGATTGCTGACTTTTGCACTCTTTTTTTAAGCGCTTTATTTGTACTAATACACCAATATTATGTATAATATTACGCCTCTATCTGGACAATGATCAAGGGAATGTACTTCAAGGCGATTAATATTTGATTCTACTGCAGAATGCTTGCTACGTAATCTTTGATATTCCAGGTCGTGTTGTAGCTTTAGTTTTTCATTTTTAGACAATTTACCTTTTTTAGGTAAAATCAGTTTTTGCACTTGTTTTTCTAGAACTTCTTGGTTGGTTTTTGAGTAAAATCCTCGATCAAAACTAGTTGAGTATATATTGGTAAAAGCTCCTTGTATCTTAGTAATCATACTGGATATGCATACTTTTAGTCCCAGTTCCACTGGCACTCCTGCTTTACCCTTGCTAACCTATTCTGTATACTCCTCAAAAATAGAGAACACTTTTTCATGGTGTGGTATCACTTCTTGTAATATTACTCTGCGGTACAATTGATCTATTTGGCGCTCAGCATGAACTCTAAATTTTAATATTAATTCTATCTCTGATGCTGCAATGTAATTTTTTTCGCACATAATTCTAAACTATCCTGTGCCTTTGATAACAGTATCCGGCACTCTGTAATGAATTTAATGTACCCTTGTTGTACGGTTAATTGACGCTCTTCTTTTTTGAATTGGTTTTTTGAAGTGGAAGCTTTCAAGCTAGTTGCTTTACGTATCAATGTTTTAAGGTGCCTAACGTGATACTCGCCCTGACGCCAACCTTGTACATTATTTATATGAGATAATCTTGCTGTTTACTAATAATACAGCAGATGGCATTAAATAAAAGACTAGAATCTGTAGGATAATGCACATTACTTTCTACAACAAAACTGTCGGTTTTAATATTCAGTTGTTGAGTTATGCGCTTGTCCACCAACTCATGAGCATTCTTCACTACTATAATATTTATTTCCTTTAGAAGTACTTCTATTAAACAATCAATGTTATATTTTAATTGTTTGTAGTAAGCAATAAAGGTCGTTAGAGTCAATCATGCCGTGACCCAGTACCTCACAGGTAGTTGTTTGTGATTATTAGCTAAATTACGCAGACGGGAATAGTCTCCATTAAATATTTGTCAGAGCGGGCCAAGCACAATAATACGCCAAAACGACATACCCTGCGGTCAAGATGACTAGGCTGTATTTTATCTTTCAATAGTGCATAGATTGTATTCATAGCTTCTGTTTGTTGAGATATATGCTGCATTCCTAATAAAAATCTAGTGATGTCATCTCGGCCATTAAAATCCAATTTAATCGATAACATAGAAACTTGACCTAATTTAATCTGAGTTTCAAACTCTGAAGTTATTCTCATAGAACGTGATTATGAAAATTTAGTATTTTGGGGGATGAAATCAATGATTTATCCAACTTCACCTCCACTATTATAACAGAAGCACATTATTCACACTTAGAAGTTCCTCTAGGCACTGCTGTGCGAACTCATCGACTGCATTGTGACGAATTATAAAATCAGCAGTTCGACCATAGTTGCGTAAAAAATTCACCTTAGTCATAGTCATGTTAGGCCTGAATGCCAGCTCTTCTTTAATGCGCATCAGAGCTAGGTATGGAGTCATGTCAATAACTGCACTCTCATTCATATGAACAGGATACCTATGTGCATTCACATCAAAAGAAAGTATGTATGGAAGATAGTTAGATACATCCTTATACATACTTACAATTATGTATTGTATCTGATGCAGCAACTACATCTAGAGTATCTGAGCCTTCGCTACCCGCACCTATATCTCCAGCGCCTGATCTGATTTCTGATATTTTTTTGTCTTCTTTATCTAATTTATGCTTCTTCATATATATTTCTATTTTTTGCTTTATTAATATATAATATCAGTTTCTTAACTAAACTAAGGTGGCACTATATATATAATGCTGGCACGTACTTTGACTATCGCATAAATAATACCGAAATAAAGGTTGAATAATCTATAAATCCTACATATCCATTATGGTTGCTGTATGTTTGTTCCTGCTTTGTATTCACCTCACAACAAACGTATTTTAAAACAAATATTGTATCCTTTGATTCTTGATTTTTAATCTAGACAAGCTGAGTCGCCTTAGGATGCTTGAATTTTAACTATGAGAAAAGATATCTACGTTATTCCAGCCTATTATATCTAACTCAGCTCTAGCAGGTAAAAATTCAAATAATTTATGGGCTATTTGGCTTCTCCCACACTCCATTAGACGCTGTATTAATACACTACGCAAACTATGAAGAAATATCACATCCTTTGCGGCGTATTCTTTTTGGTCTTCACTCAGCACGGTAGCACCCCAATGCGAGGATTGTTGTTGTTTGGATATATTTACCCCCAGCAATTCTCTACATAAATCCTTTAAACCATGATAGTCAGTATATGTACGTACAAGTTTTGATGCTATTTTAGTACAAAAGATATTATTTAGTTCAATGCCTAAATATTTCTTAATCACAGCTAAATCAAAACGAGCATAGTGAAATATTTTCCCTCTGGTTTCTTCTAGTAATAACTTTTTTAAATTTGGAGCTGAGTAATCCTTATCAAATTGTATTAAGAAAGCATCGCCATTGCCATTACTAATTTGTACAACACACAATTTATCG
Organism: Rickettsiaceae bacterium; assembly: GCA_045106605.1. Classification (GTDB taxonomy): domain Bacteria; phylum Pseudomonadota; class Alphaproteobacteria; order Rickettsiales; family Rickettsiaceae; genus Megaera_A. Next base: position 3,273 of record JBGCEV010000042.1, read on the forward strand.
CGGTGAATATTTAGCCCCATGGTTTCTGTATCTATTGCTAAGTCTCCAAGTAGATGAAAATCTTTTGGCAGGTCATTATTGTATATATTGATTGTCATTACTAATTTGCCTTCTGAGTTAATTGATTAATATTTTCTAGTTCATTGTTGTGTGTCTCAAATATTTTTTCTGCAGGTAATGATAATCCTAACACATTTCTAATTTGTTCATCAAGCATATCCCTGTCAAGTGTTTCATGGCGCAAAAGCTTTGTTCTATTTTCAATATCTAGTCTTTCCGCTCGTATAGTGTTAAGCAACTTATGTGCCTGTTCAAGTTCTGCTTGCAACTTAAAATATGCGATGACACCTCTAGAACCATAGATTGAATGAAATACAAAATATACTAGTATTAGTAGCATAAAGGCATTGATAACCTGCTGTCTAGTAAATTTGATACTATTTAAAATTCGATTTATCATATCAAATACAATATATTATTTATACTATGAAATAAATTGCTACTATAGGAGCAGTTAAAATAATACTATCGAATCTATCAAGCATACCTCCATGCCCTGGTATAATTGTTCCAGTATCTTTAATATTAAATTTTCTTTTAAACACTGAGACATACAGATCACTAGTTTGGGCTAATAGACCAAGAATCAAAACGTAACTAGATAATTTGATAATTGATAATGCAGGGAGCTTAGGAACCCAGTATTGTGGCAATAACATAAGGAGGTTTACTGTAATTACAGCACTTAACACCCCGGTGAATAAACCGCTGACCGTTTTATTGGGGCTGATTTTAGGAGCGAATTTTATACCACCAATTAATTTACCACCAACCATTGCCATGCAATCGACGCTCCAAATGAAACAAAAATATGTTACTAACAACCAACCATTTTGGTCAATATTAGATATTAACATTAATGAAATAATCGCACTTGGTATTAATATTAGACCAAGCATCAGATGCCGAGTAGAAGTTTTTGTCATATTATACCATTCACTTAGCATAAGTGTAGCTATTAGATAAAGAACGATATAGAACACAGGGCGAATAAAGAAAATGGATACAAGAAAAACAGTACATAAGATCATGCCTGAAATCAACCGGAGTAAAAGATTATAATTCATCATAGTATTTCTGTAATTATTTGTTTTCAAGGCGATGACCAAATGTACGTACTTGGTTTAAATAATGTTCAATGGCTTGCTCTAGGTCTGTAATGGTAAAATCAGGCCAAAACTTATCTAAGAAATATAGTTCTGCGTAGGCTAACTGCCATAATAAGAAATTACTCACCCTATATACTCCACTTGTTCTAATCAGCAAATCTACATTAGGCATATCCCTATCATACATTAGTTTCTGAAAATTTTCTTCTGTTACTCGTTCAATTTTATTATCAATAGCGTATTGAGCGGCTCTTACTATTTCCGCCCGACTACCGTAACTAAATGCTATACAAAGAGTTGCACCTGAGTTGTTTTCAGTTTCTGAGATGGTTTGTTGGATTTTACATTGCAGATTATTAGATAATTTTTGCAAGTCACCTACTATCTTTAGTTTAATATTATATTTATTTAATAGATCTTTCTCATTTAAAACATAATTGCTGAGCAAGTTTATCAAAAGTTTTATTTCTGTTTTTGGCCTTTGCCAATTTTCTGAAGAAAGTGCATAAATAGTCAAATAATTAATATTTAACCTAGATAAATGGGGAAGTAAGGATTTAGCAACTTTAGCACCTCTTGTATGACCTTCAGCCTTGGTCTTGCCATTCACTTTAGCCCATCTTGCGCTACCATCCATAATAATGGCTAAATGATCGAGTTTTTGTTGCATATATCTTGTTTATTTTGTTGCGATTGGCATTTGAATCTTCACAAGCAAACCTTTCAGTTTTGGGCTATCAGCTAGTGTAATTGTTCCATAGTGACCACTAATAATTTCCTTTGTTATAGCAAGCCCAAGACCAACACCAGAACTGCTACTAAGCCCTCTTGCTGAATCTCCTCTGTAAAAAGGCTGAAACACTAACAACCTATCTTCTGCTTTTATACCTTTGCCGTCATCCTCAATGCTAATTATAACATCTGTTTCAGTGACACAAAGAAAAATATGTACTTTGCTTGCATATTTAAAAGCATTGTCAATAATATTTGAGATTGCCCGTTCAAAGGAGTGTGGTTTTATTAGCGAATAAATTTGTTGTTTTGTGATGGTAATAGATATGTTATATTTTGACCATTTCAGTTTGATATGTTCTTCTATCCATTGGTTGAGTTCGATGGTCTTAAATTCCTCCCCCCCTTCTCCACAAGCAAAATCTAAATAAGAATCAATCATATGCTTCATACTATCCACATCATAAGATAATTCTTCTTTTTCTTCTGAATTTTGCATCAATTCTATCTGAAGTTTCATTCGTGTTAATGGAGTTTTTAAATCATGTGAAATCATTGCTAACAATTGTGTACGCTTTGCATTTTGTCGTTCTATGCGTTCTTTCATTTTTAAAAAAGCCAAACCAGCTTGCCTGATTTCTTTGGCTCCAGAAGGTTTGTATTTTATGCTTTTTTCACCCCTGCCATATGTTTCTAGGGTGTTGGTTAGTTCAATAATAGATCTAATTTGATTTTTAGAAAAAATCAAGGAAATTGTAAGTAATATAATAGTTAAAAATATAACCCACAATACAAAAATATTTGTTGTTGGATTTAATAATGCTTTATAAGGTAGCATTATACGTAACACACCTCTCTCAAACATAATGTACAAGGTGACATGTTTCTCATCATGCGCACTAATTACTATCTCTTGCTTAAGTTCTTTTTGTATAGCTTTTCGAAAAATCTCTAGTTCTTCTGGATACACTTTGTCAGGCTTAGGAAGAGGTTTCTTTATAACAGAATATTGTAAATTTAAATATTCACCCTGTTGCTTATCAATATCGCCGTCACCTAAAAAATTTAGTAATTCTGCAATTTCTGTCACTAATAAGTAACTAGTATTTTTAGATACATTATACCAATGTTTTTGGTAAAACATGTGTATTGCAAATATTTGCGCTGTTAATACTGGTATGATGATTATTAGTATAAATCTAATTGACAAACTAGTTGGCAATATTTTGCGCATTAGTTGATTAAGCGAAAAAAGCATAACCTTTATTTCTGATTGTTTTTAAAAACTGTGGGTGTTTTGGATCGGGTTCTAATTTATTACGCAAACGCACTATTCCTACATCAACAGAACGTATATTTGATATCCCTAATTTAGATGATAACTCTTCTCTAGATAATATTTGATTATCTGCTTGTAACAACATTTCAAGTAGTTTCTCTTCAGCCGAACTTAGTTTTAGGTTTTGGCCGTTTTGTAATAAAGATTTAGTATTAAAATTATAAGTATTGTTACCAAACCTGACAATTTCTTGGTTTTTTTTGTAAATATTATGGGTATTAATTAAGTTGTTAATTCTTAACAGCAATTCTCTTGGTTCAAAGGGTTTAGTGATGTAATCACTTGCCCCGGATTCAAGGCCTTTTATTTTATCTTCTGGTTCAGCCAAAGCAGTTAACATTATAATTGGCATGACTGCCCCACTATCCTTAATTTGCGTAGCAAACTCAATACCTGTGATTTCTGGCATCATCACATCAATAATTACTAAATCATAAACAAAGCAAGATAACAATTTGACTGCTCCTTGTGCCGATGTACTCGTTGATACTAAAAAACCATTTTGACAAAGAAATTTCTTCAAAAGTTTTAGTATTCTGTTATCATCATCCACTACTAATATGTGTGAGTTGGTCTTCATGAATTTTTAGTACTACTATAGTTTAAAAAGTGCCTTATGTATTAACATAATCATAATTTGAAGCATTGACTAGCCAATTATCTTATAAAATTATTTTAAAGGCTATATAGGATGGATTTTAAATTTGCAAATAAGGTTTCTAATTATATTTGGATTAATGGTGAATTTATTAAATGGGAGGATGCTTATGTACATGTCTTAACTCATAGTTTGCATTATGCTGGCGCGGTATTTGAAGGGGAAAGAGCTTACTGTGGTAAAGTTTTTAAGTTAATGGAACATACAATGAGGCTGTTAAAATCAGCAGATCATATGTCTTTAAAAGTCAGTTATTCGGCAGCAGAGATCAACAAAGCTACTAACGAATTACTTAAAATCAATAATTTACAAAATGCTTACATTAGACCATTAATATGGCGCGGGGCAGAATCCATATCTATATATACTAAATCCTTGCAATGTAATCTTTTAATCTTGGCCCAAGAATCAAATCCAGTTTTCAAAAATAAGTTAAAATTATGCGTCACTCCGTGGCGTAAGGTCAGCGCAGACGCGATGCCGCCTCAATGCAAATCTTCAGCACATTATGCTATGAATATAGTATCAAGAAAATTCGTTGCAGATATGGGTTATGATGATGGCTTGGTATTAGATCAGTATGGTGATATAGCAGAATGCATTACTACAAATATTTTCTTTGGCAAAGATAATGAGCTAGTCACTCCTATCGCTGATCGCTTTTTAAATGGTATTACGCGCCAGACTGTAATAGAAATAGCCAGAAATTTAGGTATAAAAGTGCGAGAAGCTAGATTAACATTGGATGATATTGCATCCTATGATACATGTTTTATCACAGGTACATCTGCTGAGGTAACAGGAGTAGAATATATTAATGTTGATAATGTGAAAATGCATTTTCCTAATCAAGCCATTATTTTAAAATTGCAACAACATTATGCTCAAACTGTAGGTAAATCAATATGATGTTCCAAGGTACAATTACAGCTTTGATCACTCCGTTCAAGAATAATAAAATAGATTTTTCTCATTTAAAAAAATTAGTTGAATATCAAATCGCAGCTGGTATCGATGGAATTGTAGTCGGAGGTTCCACAGGTGAAGGTAGTAGTCTGTTAGAAAGTGAATATTACGAACTAATATCCACTGCTATTAATTATGCTAATGGAAAAATACCAATAATAGCTGGCGTCACAGGTGTTCACACTGTGCATGTTTGTAGACAAATTCAATTATTAACTACAATGAATATTAGTGGCATAATGTGTACCGCGCCCCACTACATTAGACCAGAACAAGAGGGGTTGTATCAACATTTTAAAGCAATCCATGACGCAAGCAGTGTCCCAATCATGATATATACTCACCCTGGTAGAACTGGTTGTGATATGTCAGATGATGTCATAATCAAGCTTAGTAAATTACCGCAAATAATTGCAGTCAAAGATGCAAGCAATGATATAGAGAAACCACTTAGAATATTACCACATGTTAGTAAGAATTTTCATTTTTTGACAGGTGATGATAGTAATACATTAGCATATCTTGCTAATGGTGGAGTAGGATGTATATCCGTAATCTCTAATATTGTTCCTAAAATAGCTAAACGAATTACTACGTGCTGCCATTCTTTATCCTGGGATCAGGCTAGATCCCTGCAGATATCATTAATGCCAATACTCTTAGCTATGCGATCAGAAAGTAACCCTATCGGTATAAAATACGCAGCCAGTTTGATGGGTTTTTGTAATAATGAATTACGTTTACCACTTACACCAGCTTGTATAGACATTATGCAAAAAATTAGCCCTATGATTGAGAATCTAAACAAATTAGAAAATAATGTCTGATTACAAAAAAAACATTGTACAAAATAAAAGAGCTTTGTTTGAATACTTTATTGAACAGCGCTTTGAAGCAGGCATTGTATTAAAGGGTAGTGAAATGAAGTCAATCCGAGAAAATAAAATTTCAATTGCAGATGCACACGCCGCGGAGTCCAATGGCGAAGTATATCTATACAATTGTCATATTGCTCAATATGATAAAGCAAATAGGTTTAATCACGATACTTTTAGACCAAAAAAGCTTTTGCTGCACAAAAAAGAAATTCAAAAGATTATTAGTAAAATCAAACTAAAGGGTTACACTTTGGTTGCACTATCACTATATTTCAATGATAAAAACAAGGTAAAGGTAGAGCTTGGCCTAGCTAAAGGTAAAAAACAACACGATAAAAGACAATCTATTAAGGATGCAGATTGGCAAAGAGAGCAAAGCAGAATATTAAGAGATAAGTAATGAACATTAATCCAGATTATTTAATAGAGCGAAAAAGAAACAAGAAGCAACTCACTAAATGGAAAATATTGTCGTTCCTATTAGTAATTGGGTTGTTATATAATTTTAAACATAACATGCGTTTTGATGGATCCAACCTTACTCAATCAGCAACTAAGGAATATATAGCAAGTATTAAGATACAAGAAGTGATTTTCGATGATTTGGATAGGATTAAGCGGCTTCAAAACATAAAGGATAACGATAATATTAAGGCGCTAATCGTCAATATTAATTCTCCAGGTGGTAGCGTTGTTGGCTCAGAGATGCTATACAATTCTTTAAGAAAAATAGCGAAGGTAAAGCCTGTAGTAGTTGTTATGGGTTCTTTGGCGGCTTCAGGCGGTTATTTAACAGCTTTAGGCGGGGATTATATCGTAGCTCATAATGGCACATTAACTGGCTCTATAGGAGTAATCATACAATCTGCAGAAGTCACTGAATTAGCAGAAAAATTAGGAATTAAATTTGATAATTTTAAATCAGACCCTTTGAAAGCAGTACCAAACCCAACGGAAAAAGTTACACCAGAGATTAGGCAAGCTACTATGGAAACTATTAATGATGTTTACGATTATTTTATTGAACAAGTTGCACTAAGAAGAAATTTAAATATCGATTATGTAAGACAAATAGCTGATGGTAGAGTGTACTCTGGTCATCAAGCCCTCAAGTTAAAACTTATAGATGAGCTTGGTGATGAAGATACAGCTCTTGATTGGTTGCATAATTATAAAAATATTTCGCCAACTCTAAAGGTTGTTGGGGTTAAATTAAAAAGCAAAGATAAAATATGGGATATTTTACTAAAGGATATTCAAGGTAATTTATCCAATTTTGTTTATTCTAACTTTGCTGGTATAAAATCATTAATGTAATTATATACTCCTTAATAAATAGTTCAGAATTATGGCAACAAAAAAAGATTTAGTAAGACAATTAGTTCAAAACTTGAGTTACTTATCTGAAGAAGATGCGAATTATGCTGTTAATTGCATACTAGAATATATTAAAGGCGAGCTTGCCAAGGGTAACAGAATAGAATTAAGGGGCTTTGGTAGTCTTTCTATCAGAAAAAGAAAACAGGCTAATCACAATGCCGAGTATAATACTATTTATTATCGCATGTCTAGAAATGTCCAAGACTCCTTGTCATCGTCTAGTTGATATTTAATCCTTTCATTGTTTCAGTACAATCTAATCACAAATAATTGGGCCATAGAGCTTGGTAGTCCAGTGATGCTGCCGTGGGGGTGGTTTCTTGCGTATAACAAGTGTGACTCTTAAAGCACAGTACTGTTGCAAAAAACACTAGTTATATATGAATGGTAATTGACCGCTATGCATTTTGCTTATACCTTAGGTTACAAGAATTGATTTACAAATACAAGGCTATTAGATCAAGTATTTAAGCTTGGAGCACGAGTATGTATAACCTAATAGCACATGTCTTAAGTAGTTCAATTTGATAAACTAGTAATTTATTAAATTAATTTATAGAGAATATTATGAAAAAATTATTATTAACAACTGCAGCAGCTGCAATGCTTGTAACTTCTTCTTCATATGCTGCTGAAGGCGACTTTTATTTAAAAGCTAATGGTGGCTGGACAAAATTAGATCATATCAAACGTACAGGTACAAAAGCAAAATCACAAAATTCTGGTTTCTTAGGTGCTGGTGCTGGTTACCACGTCATGGATAATGTCAGAGTAGATTTAACTTATGACCACTTTTTTAATCCAAATTTTAAGGTTAAAGCTGATAGCACTAAACTTAAGGGAGAAATAGACACGCTATTATTAAATGCTTTTGTCGATGTTTATGATATGGACGCATTTAAGGTGTTTGTTGGTGCTGGTGTTGGTGCTTCTAACATTAAAGCCAAACTAAAGGGTGATAACATACCACCAGGTGTTAAATCTAAAGCAAAAAAGAACGTAGCTTTTGCTGCTTATCTTGGTACTTCATATGAATTTGCTCCATGTGTAACTGGCGAGCTGACATATAGTTATAGAGATATGGGTAAGACTAAAAAGTTGCATGATCACACTGGTACTTCTATAAGGGATACTTCCTTCCATTACAAAGGTCATAATATTGGTGCTGGCGTTAGATTTGATCTCTAATATTGATACCGGTACTTATATCTTAAGTTTAAGTGGAAAAGGAAGGCATTAGCCTTCCTTTTTTTATCTTATTGATAAGACTAAAAGTACATATAACAATGTATTTCAGCAATTTCTACCGCGGATAGGCTGCATAGAGCCTTATAATCACATGGATGCCGATGAGCCAGTGCACGCCGTGTGATATTTTTAGCACAGCATTGTTGCAAAAACACTAGCTTTGTATACATGCTAATTAACTAGTGTGTGTTTAACTACTACTTTCCAGCACAAGAACTGATGCGCATGATAATCATTAAACCGGTATTTTAAAGGTTGTGTGCGCCGGGCATGGTGTAAGAGTTGGGGGTTAAAGTCCCCTATGGGCTGAATTAGAGCGGTCCATTAGCTGAGGCAAGGTTAACATCGTGAGGTGTTGGCTGAAGGAAGCTGAAGGCAAAGTAAGGCTGGAACGAACA
>JBGCEV010000043.1:0-3857 GCA_045106605.1 Rickettsiaceae bacterium
AACTCTATTGTTTGCTGTAATTCACCAACTTTATCAGCAGTGATTTTTTGACTATTTATACTATAGCCTTTAATCAAGTAATCCTTCAATACTCCATTAGCCCAGCGACGAAACTCTACACCTCTCTTAGAATTAACCCTGTACCCAACAGATATAATTACATCTAAATTATAATAATCCACTTTGTATGTTTTACCGTCTGCAGCAGTTGTTGCATATTTTGCAACAACTGATTTCTCCTCTAGCTCATCTTTACTAAATATCTTCTTCAAGTGTCTTGAAATTACTGATTTATCTCTACCAAATAACTCTACAAGTTGATTTAAAGAAAGCCACAGAGTATCTTTTGATAGTTTTGCGTCAACACTAATACCCCCTTTCTCATCTGTAAAAATTGCTATTTCATCTGTACTCATTTATTTCCTACTTGCTTGTCGTATATCACTAGCTCTTAAACAATTAAATCAATATCGATACTTAAAGCCTTTGCTAACTTCTTATATATCTCTATTGTACCTTTGCGTTTGTTATTTTCTATTTGAGATAAGTATCCATCAGTAATTTCAATTTTTTTCGCCAAATCTGCTATACTTAACCCACTATATTTTCGCATTATTTTAACTCTTGATTCTTTACCTTCTATTAACTCTTGCACTAATTCAAATGGCAAAGTTTCTTCGTTACTCTCCTTTCTATCTATGTAACTTTTTATATCCTGCAGCTCCTCAATCTGTTCTCTCATTTGTTCATATGATTCCAAAGACAAAATAACCGCTTTTTTCCCATGAGAATCTTCTATATAACTTATATTATCTAGATTAAACATATACTCCCCCTCTTGTTCCTACCTTAATTACTGTAATTACTAATTTGTTATTATTGATTTCATAAATAACTCTATATTCCCTATACCTTAATCTATAAAGGTTTTTCATATTTTTAAGTTTTTTGATATCTAAATTCTTTGCATAAGGATCTTTTGATAAATTGTTTATTTTCTTCATCAAACTAACTGCGATCTGCTTGTCAATTAGCCTTAGTTCCTTAGTAGCTTTTTTTGTAAATTCTATTTCATACACTTATATAACTCTTATAAAATTATTTATATCAATATATTAGCATAAAGCTAATTACTAAGCAATAATACTAATGCATTATGTAAACTATATTGCCTATATAACATTACTTATGTGCTCCATCTTAATTGTTGCGACAGCGTCGCAATAATTTCTTAATTACTATGCTTTCAACTCTATTTGGTTCCTTCTTGTTCTTTGTTTGCCATGATGTTTCTCCTTTTTTGTGTTGTTATAGTTGGCGGTGGCGGTTTCTGAATGTATCTAGTGCACTAGAAGCTGGATTCATACCAAAGCCATACTCAATTATTCCATCGCTATACCCCTCTGCATAACCAACTTTCCAAGCTTCCTTCTCTAAGGCTTCTTGATATTCTTCCTCTGATTTATAATTTTCTCTTTTTACTTTTTGCTCCACAAGATCGGTATAGAATTGTAAACCATTAGTAAATCTCTTTTTTAGCTCTATCTCAAGAGGCAGCTTTATATTATTAAGCTTCATCTCAGCCAACTTTGCACCCCTCTCTGACTCTGGAAATTGCGCTAAATATTCTTCTTTTTCATCCAACGCTCTTTTCTTTAATCGGGTAGTTTCGTTATAGTGCGCTCCCCACTCTGTTGACATTATATTTCTCTCACCAGAGATGTGATCTTTTTCGCCATCCTTATAACCAGCTCTATAACCTGCAATTATATCAGATTGGAAAGGATGCGCACGATACTCAGCAGAGCCTATAATGGTCGATACAACCGTATAACCTACATATCCTGCTACTATAAATAATGGCGATATCATTAGCATTTGCCATATAGCTAACGCTAAAAACCATTTTTTGTATCTTCTAAAAAACCCTATTCCTGTATTTTGATTTTGTTGTGTCAATGTGTTAATCATTTTTTGTTACCTTTATTTTCTTTTTTGTCTTCAATTCCAAGATCTTGTAGCACTTCAGTGGTATTATTTCCTACTTTCTCTAATACTCTTAAACCCGTATAGTTGCCAGTTGCCTGTTTAGACTTCAACTTTGCTTCTTTGATCTCTGCTTCTCTTTCTTGTGTTTTACTTCCTTTTTCTTTATTCTTCTCCTTATCCAGTTCTTGCAACTTAGTTTTCATATCAGGAAAAAGGTTATTTCTCAACACTTCTCCTACATCCTTATTATACTCTAAATTGCTATTATTAGCTGCATTTTCTACCACTTTTTTTATCCGCTTTTGCTCACCTGTTGCATCCTTGACAACCGCTTGCTCTTGCACTGTTGCGGAGGTTTCTTTGTACTTAGTTTCTAAGCTTTCAGCAGAAGCAATTTGGATATTTTTAACGTCTGGAGCATTTGACTTAACATTTGCTACCCACGTCTTATATTCTGCAGTTTCAAAAGGATTATTTTGTGCTATTACATCCTTAGCAATTGCATCAGCTTCACTTTTATGCGATCTTGCCCATGTTAATGCTTGCTCCTTGCTGTTTATTTCTGGATTTCTAGCAATTATCTCATTCAAGAACGGCTCATTTAGGTTTCTATTGATCGCGCCTGAGTTTGATTTTGCATAATTGACTTGATTTGTGTAGGTGTCGATGTCCTGTTGAGTCTTGGCAATGTCTTTTGCTATTTGATCTTGCGTTATTAGATCAGATTTGAGGCTTTCGGCAAGCCTTGTATCTTCACTGTTTGTTGTAGTGATTCTATCGTCCTTGACCGCAGTTTGTAATTCTTCTAATGCGGTATTAAATGCTTGCTGCTCTTCTTTGGTCATATCCGTTCTATATTCAAGGTTATTATTTGCATTTACGCCAGTTGATGCGCTAGCTCCAGTAAGTGCACTCAAACCGCCAGGCGTTCCAGCTGATATACTTGTATGAGTACCTGTACTCTGGCTTTCAGAAAGACTATCTCTTGTAGTTCCAGAACTAGTATTAGTAAATCCGTTTCTTAGGGATTCTTGTGAAGATAGAGATAGTCCTTCAGCCGTAGCAGTGCCATTAGCATAAGATTTAGCAAGATCAATTGAGTTACCCTTTGTTACGCTGGTCATTTGACTTTGCCTATCAGTCAGACCAGCCATATTAGATTGAGCACTAGTTAAAGATTCATTTGTTGTAGCTACTACATTTTCAGAAGAAGATACATTACTTGCAAGTTGATCAACATGCTCAGTAACAATGCTACTCTGACCATCATGGCTTGTCATAATGCGCATTGCACCATCATCAATAACACCACCACCCATTGATAAAGATGGGGCTAAATTATGCTGGCCTTTGCTAATGTTATTATTCTGCACCTGTCCCATAGATATATTACCATCAGCCATACTCGAACCTATACCAAGCGCAGAACCAACACTTGCAATACCCGCAGCTATTCCTGATAATGCATATGGACTTGCAAATACTATTGCAAAGCTAATTACTGGTACTGCTGATATCAAAGATTGAGTACTTGCATACTTCATAAGTAATATTTGTGAGAATCCCGCTTGGCCTATATGCGATAAACCGCCATCAGTCCAACCGCCTATGCTGTCTTTGAGCTGTATCATCTCAATGCAATGTACAATTGTATAAAATACTGGCCATGAAGCTACCCATATCAATAACTTCACCGATGTTGTTATATAATTCCATCCACCAGGCAGAAGTGATAAAGGTAATACTACTACAAATAACATTATCACTAATGCAAGCATAGTTGGATGCGCAGCAGCAGGAATTAATGCCTTGGACATCTCACCACCAACAATTGCTCCCATTGATTGCTGATAGAGACCTCTTGTTGC
>JBGCEV010000044.1:0-38567 GCA_045106605.1 Rickettsiaceae bacterium
GCTCCAAGCTATCGAATGGAAGTGGCACAAAATAAGAAAAAAACTCAACAAAAGGAGGCGTAAAATGACTTAAAAAAATTTTTGTAAAAACCGGCAAATATAATAGGCGCAAACCGGTAATTATAGTTGACGTTATACACATAAAAGCACGAGATACAGCAAATAACCAACTAGTGTATGTGAAACGCTTAAAAATAGGGAAATGTTTTATATAAATAGGAACAGCTGGAAACGCATCAGGTCTAAATATAATAAAAAAGGATTGTATAATTAATATATCAAATGGACTACTGGCCCTTTCCAATAAATATGGGCTTACTAAAATGCAAACCCAAAATACCCATAACCTAAATTTTAGAATTTTCAGCGGGTATATCCTATAACTTAGAAATGTTATTATTATATAGGCTAATAAATTTACTATAGCAACCATAAGGTTATGATGAATTATTTGCTCTGATGTGTACTCAAAAGAAATTCTTAATACATTGCTACAATGCAGATATACAAAATAAAAAGATACGGGCCACATACACTCTATTAAAAAATAAGAACGGGCCGTTTGCTTTCTAACTTTTTCTTTCAATAATGGATTTTTACCAATTTTTTTGTAATCAATCTCCACCTTATCTGTGGTGTCCTCAAATGTTTTCTTTAAATATCGTTGTGCATCGGCAAAATCTGGGGTTTCTCTAAGAGCCGTTCTGGCAACCGCTCCAACTACTGCAATCGCTGCTCCTATCCAAAAAGCTAGACGCCAGTTAAAACTGTAAGAAGTTGTCAAGGAAGCCACAGCTAAAGCTGCAAATGTGCCTAACGTAGAAAGAGTAACTATTGATGCTACTGCCGGATATTGTACAGGAGGCTTTGTTGTTTCTGTTAAAAAGATTTCTGCTCCTATTATTTCCCCCATAGAGGACATGCCTTGGATTATACGGCATAATGTAAGCAACCAAGAAGCAGTAATACCTATTTGTGAATATGTAGGTAAATTTGCCATAATCAAACAAGAAATGGCCATCATAAATGTCGTAATTACTACCGTATGCTTACGCCCTATATTATCTCCTATATATCCAAACAACAATGCCCCAAAAGGTCTAAATACAAAAGTAGAGCAAAATGCAAGTGCAGATAATAATGAAGCAGTAAAAGGATCTGTTTTAGGAAAGAATAATTCGTTTAGTAATACCGCCATATGCACATATAGCATTAAATCAAAATATTCTAAAAATGTCCCTATCGATAAGAGGCCTACTGTTTCTTTTTGTGTTCTTGTAAGGCGGGTTTGTCGAATAATTTTTGTTGTAGGCACAATTATTTCATATTTACATTATTTAAGCTTGCCTCAACTAAATCATAAATTAATTGTTTGATGCAAGTGTATATTGTAATTTTATGTGTATTTATTTAATCTTTGTTAACTTATTGCCACAAATTAATTTATTACCCTGCACTTCCAGCACATAAATAGTATCATCAACCTTAGCTACATTATTTGTATCATCTATAAATTGAGCATTCATAATTGTACCCGACCAACTTACCTGCCCATGTTCACCAGCCTTTATATTTTTATTAATTACTGTAACTTGAGATCCTCTAAGATCAAACGATTCTCTTCCTACCTTAGTCTTTCTTTGATATACAAATAATTTAAGTGGATACCACAAGCATACAAACCATAACAATGCAGTACTACCGACATAAGCAATTTGGCTTAGTGTCGTTTGTTCTGGCCAATAATTAGTAATGAAGGCAGTAGAAATAGCACCAAGACCAACAAACAATAATCCTATGCCTGGTATATGACTAAATTCAAAAATAATTAGAACTATACCAACAAACAACCAGAATTCAGTAGGGCCAATTAATCCAGATAACATCATTTAACCTTTTGTATCTGTTCTGTTTTTGCTTTTTAAGCTATCAAAGATAGTCATTGCTTGAGCAATAAATCCACTAGGATTATCAAGATTAGAAGGTAATAACACAGTATTAGATTTCTTAGCTAATTGGCTAAATGCTTCTACATATTGTTCTGCTACTTTTAGTGATACAGCCTCACTACCTCCACTATTTTGAATAGAGTGCGCCACGACATCAATACCTTTTGCAGTAGCTTCAGCAACAGCAACTATTGCTTCAGATTCACCCTTGGCTCTATTGACCTGATCGACTAGGGAGGCTTCCGAATTAAGCACAGTACGCGCTTTTTCCCCTTCTGCTATATTAATTTGCGCTTGGCGTTCACCTTCTGACTCAAGTATTGTTGCGCGTTTTTGTCTTTCTGCTGCTACTTGCAATTCCATTGCTTGTAGAATTGATTTAGGTGGTTGGATATCTTTAATTTCATAGCGCATACATTGTATACCCCAGTTGGTTGCCGCTAAATTCATAGTCGTAACAATAGCGTGATTGAGTGATTCTCTTTCTTCAAAAGTTTTATCTAATTTTAATTTACCTATTTCAGATCTCATAGTAGTCTGAGCAAGCTGCATTACCGCATAATAAGGATCGCTTACACCATAGGAAGCTGATTTCGGATCTAAAATCTTTACATAGAGCACGCCATCAATAGATAAAGTTACATTATCATTTGATATGGCTGTTTGGGCAGTAATGTCTATAGCTTGTTCCTTTAAACTATGTTTGTATGCTATCCTTTGAACTAATGGAATAATAACAGTCATCCCTGGTTCTAGGACACAATCAAACTTACCTAACCTTTCAACTATCCAAGCTTCTTGTTGTGGCACAATTTTAATAGCGGACATTAATCCTACTATTCCTAAAAGACCTAATACTAGTAAAATGATTTCCATAATTATTATCTCCTGTTAATTTTTATTCATTGTACAGTAAACATTGAATATTTAATACCAATTATTGGCATAACTCAATGTTTATAACGTGTTTTAATTTTTCCACCGATTATGAAACCAAAACCATTGACTAGGATGTTCTAAAATCCATTGCTCAAGGGTTTTATTTATTTGTAACATAATATTATAGCAATCTGTATCCATATTGCCTGAAACATCATAGTGTAAAGGTTTGTGAATAATAAGCTCAAAATAACTACTTCTACCAATGCGGACTATCTGTAGCGGCACTATTGGATATTGATATTGTATACTTAGCTTTGCAACGGCTGGAGCTGTCATGGCAGGAAGATTAAAAAATGGTACTTCTATTCCATCATTCATTTTTTGATCAATTAACATAGCTATTGCAGATTTGGTTTTTAAGGCCTTAACTAAATCTCTTGCACCACTTGGTCCTTTTGCAATCATAGTAACATTGGGATCATTTTTCCTTGCCTGTAAAATTTCTTTATCAATATATGGATTGTTAGCTTTTCTATAGGCAATAGCAAATTTAGGGTATATGTCGTTAATTTTCCTAATAACAAAATCCCAATTTGCTTGATGTCCAAGAAAAAGTAGAAAAGGTTGACTTTGCTGCTGAAGATGGCTGATATGTTCAAGACCGGTGATTTTAACTCTTTGATTTAATTCATCACTACTAAGAGCATTAATAAAGGGAAACTCACCTAGATACCTACCAAAATTATCCCATAAATCATCTATTAATTTGTTAGAATCAATATCTGTGCCATAAACCTTAGACAAATTTTTGCGAGCAGTTTTAGTAACCTTTAAATAAGGCCCCACACGTCTTGCAACAAAACTACAGACAGCAGCCGATCTGTCTATCCCTAGAAGTCGTAAAATATTAGTCAATATCAGAAATAATATGTATTCAAATATGTGTTGCAATTTTTTCATAAATCATTTGTAAAAGTTTATTTTCCTGGTCGAATTGTAATTCGATATCTAAACATTCTATATCTTTATTATTATTAATTTTTACCCAATCCTTGCGCGTTGTAATCAACCGGCATTGATTCAGATCGGCCTCTTGAATTAATGAATCAATTTCTTCATCAGTATAATTATAATGATCTGGAAATGATTTAGTGAACAACAAATTCACTTGCTTATCTCTTAGTAATTTAAAGAACTTTATTGGATCAGCAATACCCGCAAAAGCATAATATCTTGTTCTAGCTAGAACAGAAGATATAGTGACAACGTCTGCATTAAATATAGGCTTTCTACTTGCTGCTAAATATGTCATTAATTCATTATCCGAGCAATGATTGTTTCCAACAAAAGTAATAATATCTGCTCTATCTACAGCTGAACTCACCTTTTCACGTAGGGGACCAGAAGGAAAAATATTATTGTTGCCTACCGCTCTAATTGAATCAATAGCTAATATTGTAAAATCCTTTATAAAACCTGGGTTTTGCATTCCATCGTCGTAAATAATAATTTTAGGTTGAATTTGTTGTATTATAGGTAGGGCAGCTTTAATAGATTTTGATGCTAGCACCTGTGCGTATTCAGCTAATAATTTCGACTCATCTCCAACGTCTGAGGCTAAATCTGTTTTTTGGACTAATTTTGCCCCTGATAATTTTGACCCATATCCTTTAGTAACTATTAAAATTTTATAGTTTTTTGCTGTTAGTTCTTTAGCTAACCACTGAACAATTTGCGTTTTACCACTGCCTCCTACTGTCATATTGCCAACGCATATAACAAATCCAGGCAAACGAATGGGCACAACAATTAACCTACGAATAAACCCAAGCAACCTATATAACCACGATATAGGTATAAGCATTAGAGATAGCACTCCTTTTCTTTGCCAAAATTCTGGATAGTTTAATTTTATCACTATATAAAAGTTTCTATTTGTTGTATATATCGCTCAAGAATATGTTGTCTCTCACGGACGAAGTGTAGCGCATTCTTTTTATATAGAAGATGGGTGTTTTCATCACTCTTACTACAAAAATATTTTATTTGGTTATATAATTCTGTTGCATTACTCACTTGAATAGCTGCCTTTTTTTCGACCATCTCATCTGTAATATTTTGAAAATTCGTCATGTCTGGACCAAGCAAAATTACATTTTCAAAATTCGCCGGTTCTAGTAAATTATGGCCACCTCGTTGAAAGGATCCACCGACAAATACTATTTCTGATAGACTGTAAAATAACCCCAATTCGCCAAATGTATCAACAATATATAAATCCTCATCTAATGATGGCGTTTTATTAGACGCACGAAATGAATATTTTAATCCTAATATTTGGCATTGTTTTTCCACCTCTTCTTTCCGGTCTGGGTGGCGCAAAATGATAATTGGATAATAATTTATATTTTCTTGTTGCAAATTTTTAATAATAGGTAAAATAATATCCTCATCCTCTTTATGAGTACTAGCCGCTATAAATACCTTTTTATCTTGCAATATTTTATGTAATTGCGCTCGTTGATCTTGATTTATCGGTAAATCATTATTAGAAAATTTTATATTACCTAGATTAATAGGTTTTATACAACCTAATTGCTGATATTTATATAAATCCGCCTCGCTTTGAACAATCACTAGCTTAAATTTATTAATTATTACTCCAAACAATCTATGTATTTTGAACCAAGTTTTAAAAGATTTATCCGATAACCGAGCATTAACCAGAATCAAATTACATTGCTTAGCAGACTCAGTGATAAGACAAGGCCATATCTCGGATTCAATAAAAATACCTAAATCAGGCTGCCAGTGATGTAGAAATAATTTAACTATCAATAATTGATCTATGGGTACAGATTGTATAATAGTATTTGATGACAATGATTTTCTTAGTGTCTGAAGTGCTGCAAGAGTACAAGTAGTGACTAGAAAATTATGTTCAGGATATCTTTTTTTTAAAGATTTTATTAAGGTAATAGCTATCATTGACTCACCAACACTGGCTGCATGTAGCCATATTAGTTTCCCTTTAGGTCTGGACAATTTTATATAGCCAATTTTCTGCCAGAAAGTACTGGCTGTGTCTTTACCCTTAATAAGCCGCCTTAGCAGCATAATGCCATAAACAGGTAGTAGCAAAAAATTAATAATATTATAAATACTAATTATCAACATGTTAACTTACATTTTCTCCTGACATTTTTGCTCAGACTGCGTTGATAATGACATAAGTCGCTTTTCAAGCGATGCGCTATCTTGTGATTCATTGCCTGACAATGTCATAACCTCACCTATTGTCACAACAATTTTACCAAAGGGTTTTGGGATAATCATATGATCCCAACTTTTGAGTTTTAAATATCGTGTTGAAGCGCAAGAAATTGGTATTAATGATTTATTATATTTATACGCTATCTTGGTAATATTACTATTAATTTTATATACAGGCCCACGTGGACCATCAGGAGTTATTACAACTTTTCCTTTGTTTTGTATCACATGTATAATCGATCTAACTGCTCCAGTTGGGTTTCTATTACTAGAACCTTCTATTACCTGATAATTCATCGCTTTGATAATTTCTGTAATAAGTTTGCCATCTGTATGAGACGACGCTAATGCATATACATTATCATAATTTTCAAAAATATGCATACCAAAAGCCAATCTATTATGCCATAAAGCAATCAACACTCCATCTAGATTATTCATATTAATTTTAAGATTCTTATCTGACCAAATAAAGTGCCAAGTAGAGGTGATATATACAAATTTTAAGTAAACAAAAATAGCGTGAACAATCATCCAATGAACAAGTCTGTTTCTTTTTAGATGATGTTTGAATAATTTTTTAACCATTACTGAAGCTTTTGAATAGCTTTATCCATACCCTTACATGCTGCAATCAAGATGTCTTCTGATGTAGCATAAGAAATTCTGAAATACCCTTCAAGACCAAAAGCAATACCAGGGACAACAGCTACATTTGCAGATTCTAGCAGATACTGGGCTAGATCATTACTAGTATTGATTACTTTACCTGTTGGAGCTTTCCTACCAAAAAGCGCTGTACATTGTGGAAATAAATAAAATGCTCCTTCAGATTTATAGCAATTCAGGCCTTGTATATTATTTATTAGAGATAATACCAAATCTCTTTTCTTTTGAAATTTCAGAGCGTTATGCTTGATATAATCTTGAATACCAGACAACGCCTCTAAGGCTGCAAATTGGCTAATTGATGATGGGTTCGAAGTACTTTGCGACTGAATTATACTCATAGCATCAATCAGTTCTTTGCTCCCTGCCCCATATCCAATTCTCCAACCTGTCATTGCATAGGCTTTGGATACACCGTTGACAATAAAGATCCGGTCCTTTAAGTCAGGAGCTATCATTGCTAGATTGTAAAATTTAAATCCTTCAAATATGATATGCTCATAAATATCATCTGTCATCACGTGCAAATTGGGATATTTTCTAACAATATTAGCAATTGCTTCTAACTCCTTTTTTGTATAACTAGCACCAGTTGGATTGCTAGGAGAATTTAAAATCAGCCATTTTGATTTTGCCGTGATAGCTTGTTCTAAGTCCTGTGGTTGTATTTTGAAGCCATTCTGCATACTCGCATTAATGGTTATTGGTGTACCGCCAGACAGTAGCACCATATCTGGATAGGAGACCCAATAAGGTGCTGGAATCAATACTTCATCATCTTGATTGATCGTAGCCATGAATAAATTGTATATAACCTGTTTACCACCAGTCCCTACTATAATTTCATTAGTATGGTAATTAAGCTGATTTTCACGTTTGAATTTATGACAAATAGCTTCTCTAAGTTCTACAGTTCCTGATACTGCAGTGTATTTAGTCAATCCTTTCTTTATCCCTTCAATAGCAGCCATCTTGATATTGTCAGGTGTGTCAAAATCTGGTTCACCAGCTGCAAGTGAGATAATATTCATGCCCTGCCCTTTAAGTTCAATCGCTTTTGCTGTTATGGCGAGTGTTGGCGAAGGTTTGATAGACAACAATCTTGCGGCAATGAATGACATAATTTTGTACCAGCTATATTTGAACGAAACTTAAGAATATAAATGTATATCAATATATAAATAATTTGAATTATTATATGTTATATGAGAATATCAAATCATATGAGAATATTCTTACCAAAGCAAATAATAAATAGATATGTATTGATGGTTAATAAAAAATTTTCGGGAATAATGAATTTTTGCAAAACTTCTGTTGCAGGAATTTTACAAGCACCACATATACTAAAAAATCAGCTAATGAATATTAAAAATGATTTCAATAGATTAATTTTGAAATTAAATAATATGGTGCAAAGTAATATGGAACTAGGTCTATATCACTTGCATCAAGCAAACTATAACGATGCCATTTTAAGATTTAAGCTTATTGTAAATTATTTATCACCAACTAATAAACTAGCGCAATATTGGTTAGGATGGACATACCTACTAAAAGGCAACTGTCGCAAGGCAATAATACATTTAACTAAGGCTCAGGAAGAGGACCAAATCGGCTTGTTACATTTTATTAAGTCAATAGACACCATTAATACCGTTCCATTACCAATTCATAAAACTCACAGAAATCTTACCATAACTGATTTTACTAAAAATTTCTCTAATAATATTCCTCAAGTGATAGCCGTTGAATTAAGTAAAACAGCCAAGGCCTTACCCGATCAATATACAATACTTGAACTGGGAAGTAATATCGGATTGCTTGGTAATGAAATACACAAAAGACTACCAGATCATTTCCGTTTTATAGCAACCGAAATATCTACAGAAATGGTTAAGCAACAATCCAATCTTTATTCAGAAGCGCCCTTATATGACCAAGTAATAGAAGTTGCGATTGATGAATATCTTAATAGTGTAACAGTACAATATGAAGTAATTATCAGTTTAAATGGCTTTGCATATAATGCAAATTTGGGCCAAATTTTTAACAATATATTTCTTACTCTTAAGGAAAATGGTTATTTCGCCTTCGCCCTAAAGACTTCCTCAGTGCCTAGTTTTTCTCAACACTCCTTAGAATTTAGTTATAACAATACGGAAATTGCTACCCTTTTACAAACAAATGGTTTTAAAGTTTTATCTTGCCAAGAATTAACACTAGAATTAAATAATAATTATACTATATTCGTATGCACAAAATAACTTACCAAGAGAATGAACGTGCTTATGAAGAATTCTAATAATTTGTTATTAGTACTGATTGTACTATTATTTACAATTCATCCATCTATGGCTGATACCCAGGCATATGAAGACTATAATTACGCCCAACTTACTCATAAATGCTCGGTATATGATCCTTATGAGAAATTAAACCGAAAAATATTTGCCTTTAATGGAGTGCTAGATGCTTTTATCTTAAGACCAATCGCCAAAGCATATAATAAAATCACCAATGATTACACTAAAAATAGAGTTAGCAGCTTCTTGTCTAATATACGTGAACCCCTATCTACTGTTAATTATGCTATACAAGGCCGTACAGAAGGAGCGTTCAAAACTTTTTGGCGTTTCGCTATCAATTCCACCTTTGGTATTGCCGGAATTTTTGATGTTGCCAGTAAGGTAGGCCTAAAAGCAGAACCTCAAAATTTAGGGAATAGTTTCGCCCATTATGGGGTGGGACCTGGTCCATATATTGTATTACCTTTAGTAGGAGGAATGGGAGCTAGGGATGTAATGGGCTTAGTCATGCTAGATGATGTAATGAATCCTATTATGTACCCTATGCATAAGGACTTTAAAAAAGTTACAACGGCTACTAGAATTATAAATTCCAGAGAGAAGGCTTTACCTTTCACTGATTACGTCACTAAAAATTCTTTAGATCCTTATATTACAATGAGAGATGCAATATTAAATTCAAGAGAATCTGAAATGATATATCCAATAGGATTTGTCTGCCCTAAAGTAAATAGTAAATAGCCTGTATTATTTTAGTTTGAACTTCTGATCTTTTTGTATTAGACTTTGAAAATGTTATTATCTAGAGAGCCTGCGTGATGAATCAAAAAAATGTAAAAGGAAAAGTAATATCATTATATTTGGTATTATTTTTCCTTTCTATTACTAAAGTTTATGCTGCACCAGAGACTCAAGATCTAAAAAGTTATGTCGAGAATTTGCTAGACCAAAGTAACAAAATGTTTCATGATACTAAGTTATCAGCTCAAGAAAGACATAAAAAAACAAATTCTTTAATCAGGTCTCATCTATATCTACAGTGGATGGCAGAACATTCACTTGGTCGTTTTAAAAGAGGCATCCCTCA
The DNA here is from genome assembly GCA_045106605.1 of Rickettsiaceae bacterium. Classification (GTDB taxonomy): domain Bacteria; phylum Pseudomonadota; class Alphaproteobacteria; order Rickettsiales; family Rickettsiaceae; genus Megaera_A. The sequence continues at coordinate 10,170 of JBGCEV010000044.1, forward strand.
AACTAAAATTGATAAATTTGTTAATGTTTACTCTAAGTTCATAGTCAAGGCATATTCTGATCTTGCTGATCACTACAACGGAGAAAGAGCTGTATTTACTGGAATGAAAAAACTTGATACTGACTTGTATATAGTAAATACTGAAATTGTTAAACCTGGCACGGAATCACCGATTAAAGTGGATTATTTAGTTCATAAATTAAATAATCCAAAAACCCCCTATCTAGTAGGAGATATTATTACAGAAGGAATTAGTATTTTAAATTCACAACAATCTGAGTTTAATAATATCCTTGCCACTCGAGGTATTGATGGCTTAATTAGTGATTTACAGAAAAAAATAAATTCTGGCAATGCACATACATAGTGATTGTTTAAATTTAAAAATTATAAATTGTTTATAAAGAATGCAGAAGCAAGTAGTTTATTGTAAGCTTATTCCTAGATTATTTGCCATGACTATAGATTTAGTCATATTGTCTATATTGATTACACCAATAATGAATCTTATCTCTAAGCATATCTTTCTACTGTTTTTTCAAGATTTTTTTACTTTATACTCAATAGATGTAAATGATGCTGCTGCATTCTCTAGGGCAACAATGAGTGTAGAATTTACCAACTATATAACAGCTAAGCAGTTTTTAGCATATTTTTCGACATTATTTTTATTGAATACAACTTGTATGGGCTTTTATTTTGTATTTTTCTGGTACAAATTTAATGCTACACCAGGTAAATTTCTTATGAAAATGAAATTAGTTGGCGCTGATAATTATACCACCCCATCTATATACCAACTCATTAAACGATTCATTAGCTATGCAACTGTATTCCCTGGTTTGTTCCTCATAATTTTCAACGCAAAAAAAATGGCCTTGCATGATAAACTCGCAAATACAGTAGTTATTAAGCGTTAATTTATCTTAGTAGTATTTCCTTGTTAGTCCTGAATTATACTGCTACACTCATATTATCTAAAAAAATGTGAGACTGTAAAAATTATATTGTATCAAAATCTCTTGTTGAGTGAATATTTCTTACAGGAACATTATAATATTGTGCAGTTTAATTAATAAAAGGGGTTTGCATGGCTAAACAACAGGATAGCAACGACAACGCAATTAATAATTTACAAAACGAGCTAGACAGGCAATTTCAGATTTTAGAACAAGAATTTAATGAAGCTTATAAAGAAAACAAACAATTAATCTCAGAATACAATAAAAAACAAGACCAAATAGCTGATATGTTTAGCAACCCTGAATTAGACCGCCAAGCAGAAGAAGAATTGGCTTTATTAGCACAGGAAATGGGCATAAAATATGAGAATGAAAAACCTTCGGTATCTTCAGTACAAGATGATGAAATAGAAAAAGAATACCAAAAATTACTAAAGGAAGTAGAATCCGAACAACAAAATAAACAACCTTCAGAGCCTATTCATAATTTTACACAAGGCAGAATATCTGACATTTCGACTATAGTCAGAGCACATGGGTCATTAGCTGAGGAACTTGCTAACCAATCCACCATCCCTGAAGAACGATCCCAGCTAGAACAATTCAGCCAAGATGCACAAAAATTAACTAAAATATTAGATACTCATCAAGAAAATACAACAAATCAACCTGAGGAACTAACACAGAAAAAGATAAGCACTATTAGCACTGCAGTACAAAAAATTTATTCAACACTAAAATCCGGTATATCAAAGGGAATCGATATAATGAAAGGATTAGGCGCAAAATTGACAAAAGGCATTAAATCATTGTTTTCTCAATCTCCACCAGAACAAACTCAAGCTTTTGCACAAACAATTAATGAAACAGCAAAAACTATAAAAAATATCAAAAATCCTTCTGCAAAATTACAGCAAAACAACAAAGAACTGCTAGATAGTGTTAAGAAATTACAAACCCAGTTTGTCAAGATTTTACCTGAAACCAAAAAGGCAGCATTTGCAAAACGTCGTGCAAACATGCCTATCGAAGCAATGTCACGAAAGGAACTTAGAGAAGAAACGATAAAAATTGTAAAAAGTTTAAAAACACAAGCTGCACGTAATACGAAGGCAAGAAAGGAAGAATATAACAATAAGGTCAAGGATATAAGAGCTCAAAGAAAAACTGGCCCCTCTAGATAAATTCTACACGCTGAGTACGGAATTTATATTACTGTTCTTTATAAGAACCGTGATTACAACTTTCGCCAAACACAGCTCAAGCCCCCGGTAAGGTAAGAAAATCTTGCATAGAATACAAGCCAGGTGGTTGTTTGTTTAGCCACCTAGCAGCCAGCAAGGCCCCTTCAGCAAAGGAATATCGTGAGAGAGCACGACAATTCATAGCCAACACTTCATTATCGCCTGCGAATATTACTTCATTATCGCCATATATTTCGCCGCCACGTATGGAGGAAAAACCTATTTCATTATTTTTTCTAATATACCCATTATTCCTATTAAATACTGCATAATCATTAAATTTTAGCTTCTTTGCTGCTGCAATTTGTTGGCCAATCATTATGGCTGTGCCAGAAGGCGCATCTTTTTTATGCCGATGATGTGTGTCGACAATTTCAACATCATAAGTATTAAGGATTTTAGAAGCTTGCGCAGCCAGTACTGCAATCAGATTGGCACTAACACTAGTGTTCGGGGCGTACAATACTGCTCTAGTTTGAGCAATATTAGCCAGTAAATCAAAATGTTTGTTTTGTAGTCCAGTAGTGCCTATCAACAACTTTACTTCACTATTAGAAGCATGAGAGATAATAGACTCGACACCGTTAGGGCTAGAAAAATCTAATATTATATCGCATAAGGTACATGCAGTAGCCACCTCGTCTGATCTTGATGATTTACTTAATCGTGCTGCTATATCATAAATTTTTTGTTTACTAGCAACTAAATCACCTAGGCACTGTCCCATTCTCCCATTTGCTCCATTGATACCCAATTTAATTTGCATCACTAATTTCTCTATATGATTTAGCAAAATACAATAACGGCATTTTATTATGGTCACGCTGGGTCTTTATCACTTCCCCTATAAACATTAGATGATCTCCACACTCAATTGCCTTAACTTTTTTGCATTCTATAAAACTGATAGCTCCATTAATACAAGGCACGCCAGATTTAGCTAAATGATACTCTATTGAAGAAAATTTATTATTGATGCGTTGTGCAAAGTGCCTTGAGATTTCAGCTTGATCATTGGCTAAAACACTTATAGCAAAATACTCTGCTTGTTTAAATGCAGGTAAACTCGTAGATTTTGCATCTAAACAATATGAAATAAGCGGTGGTGATAGAGAAATTGATACAAAGGAGTTGGCAGTAAAACCCCACAGCTTATTATTAAAAACTGTAGCGATCACGCAAACACCTGTGGGGAACGCACCAACAGCTTGCTTGAATTCTTCAATTCGCACCAATGATTCCCCATTTCTTTTCTAAGGCCTCTATTATGCCATTATTTCTTAAAGATTTTATGTTATGATTAATATTCTTTTTATGAGGAGAGTTCTTAGGTAAAGCTATGGCAAAGGATGAAGAATATTTATCGAGTTCAAAACTAGCAAATTGAGGATGTTGTTCAATAAATTTTGCTGCTTGATATTGTTCAATTACTACGGCATCTAACCTTTTTAACTTTAGTTCCTCTATTAACATTAAATTATTTGCAAGTGCTTTTACCTTAAAATCACACTCCCCTGCAAGATCACTAGCTATTAACGACCATATAGTACCTAGCTGTGCACCAACTATTTTACCACTAAAATCCTTCATTTGTGTTACATCATCTTCTTTTCTGAATAACACTGTAACTTGCGAGCCTGTATAAGGAATAGAAAAATCAACACGTGCTTGCCTTTCTGGAGTAATTGACATACCCGCCAGCACCATATCTACATTACTATGTGTTAGAGCAGCCAATAATCCATGAAATTCCATATTTTTAAACTGAATATCTTTACCTAAATGCCTGCCAATTGCTTCTATCAAATCAATATCAAACCCTTCTATTTGACCGGATTTCATTTGCTCATAGGGAGGGTTATCTGCACTTGTACCAACGACCCATATATTAGCATCTTTTGTATCTGTGCAGGAAGAAACAAATAGTGCTGAAGCCAGTAATATAAATACTAATTTAAAATTTTTCATGATTTTTCTTCCAATATAGTCCTTAATGCAATAACCATTGATAGTAATATTTTGCTTTGCTCATGTCAATTGATACATTAATATCACCGCCAAACTAAGCCGAACTGCACTCAATTTTTGGTTAGAATAAAGCAAAGAATTTAGCTATTAGGTCATTATGAAACAGTGCGAGTATAATTTCAATCGTAATTAAACCGACAATGGTTAATTCTAGCCTTGAAGAATGTTTATAATTTAGCTCGTTAGAGAGAATATTATACAATTCCTGTATCACATCCAACCTGTTATGTAAAATTCCTTGTCTTACACTAATGTCTTGAAATTCGGCTGTCATTAAATAAAGTGGTTCATAACTCGGTCTACGCCAGAAAAACTCTGGCGTATCTAGTATATCACTATGCAGATTAATAGAATATCTTTCACTAAATAAGTGGCCAATTTGTTTAGAGATTTGCTTTTTAGAAAGTGATACACTACCTGTTCTGGCTAATTCTTTTTGTATTGGTGCAGTTTGTTCTAGAATTTTACTGACTGACTTTTCTAATACATTTAATTTGACTGACTGTGCTAAAGCATGCGATATGGAAAGTTTTACATATTCTGATTGATTACCAAGAATTATTTTATTTTGTTCTTCATCAATAAATGTTTTCCCGTTAGCTTGATGGTCTAATTCTGGCTGATTCTCATAATAAATAAAATCAGCCATTGTTTCTTCATTAGGTTCAATTTCAAATTTTTTTAATTTTTCTACAATGAGATGTTCGTCAGTCTCTGCGCTACCCCAAATCGTTATACAACCAAAAGGGAAAATAAACATCTCTGCGTTATCTACACCACTCATCTTGGCATAAATAACGTCATCGAAATAATTTAATGTAAATTTTTGACTTTGCAAATATTCTGCAAGTGGAGTCATTTTGTATTCACTTGCAGTACAATAAGAAAGACAGCGCATAGATTTATAATACCCAATTTAATTTATTCTCAGACTACATATAAGTCATTGAAATGAATCGCTTATTTAATTTTTAAATAGATTGGGGGTCAATTGATCTATTCAAAAGCTTTTCATAATCATCACGTAGGAGCTTCACTCCAATAATCCATACTACACACACTACCACAAATACAGACATCAGAAAACCAGCTATATCTTCATGATGAGCATGGGGAAAGATAGTAAAACTAATCATTTGCACGGAAGCACCGACGGATCTACCCAATTTTGATCCAAGTACGTCCACTGCTGCTTTACCTTTGGTCTTCATTTCTGGATCGAGAGGAATATATACCATTTCCTTAGTTGCGTCAAACATCGAGTATTTAACACCTTTACCAAAGGCATTTTGTAGTCCTCCAACAAATACAACAATCATTAATGGAGTAAAGTAAGCCAAACTAGGTAATATATAACCTAATTGATCTTCAACTAATACAAAGGTAAAAAATATTCCGCCAAAGATTAGGGTTATTATTGGTGTAAGGGCAGCTCCCCAAAACCAACCAAAGGATTTTATTACCCTATTACCTATGAATATAAATGATAAAGTGACTACGCCAGTAAAGAATAACACTTTACCCTGATAAGACATATAATCACTAGTGTCGGGATATAAAGCTTTTGCTCTAGACATCCATACACCTTCGATCAAATTTACAGAAGTACTGTAAGAAATCATGAGAATACATATTAGGGCTAGATATTTTGAAGTGAAAACCATTTTTGCACTTTGTCGCAAAGTTAATTTTAAAATATCTGTTCGTTTGTTTTTAAAAATTATACCTTTTAATGTTTTAACATTAGTAATTTCTATATATCTGTGCAAGGATAAGCAAATTATTCCAGACAGGCCGACTAATATTGTCAGTGATTTTAATACAATTTCTGAGCCATCCTGTATGTTTGAAAACCAAGGTACCAAAAAATGTTGCCCCTGAGTAAAATAAACAATAATACTACCAGAGAATAATAAATTCATCTGACCAAATAGTCCAAAAAATAGATAAAATCTTTTTGCTTCTTCTGTCTTTGTTACCTTATTTGCTAATTGCCAAAAGAATAAAAAGAAGACAATCACTGGCCATAACTCACCCATAATATAATACAGCACAAAACTCCATTTACCCCACATTACTATAAACCATTTCAAATGCGGAAATAACTCAATATAATGGTTAACAACTGCTGGATCAGGATGAAGAAATTCCCTATTGGGGTAGATAAGAAAAGCAAAAGAAACAAAAAACAATATGAAGATTGAGACTATAATTCGAAACACCTGCTCTGTGGTCATGACATTACACATCTTGGTGTATAGAATCACAAACAATATACCCATCGGCAATTCTCCCCAAAGTTTTATAAAGCTTAAAACTTCTGTACCGATCATCGTGACAACAAAGCCATCCTTAGTACTACGCACTAAATTTTGAGTAAACAAAATGAAAAGCATTAAAAAAGCCAGAGGAAGGAATTTAGACAATTCATATGACCTAACAGGCCAAACAGCAAATCTAAATTTACTATGGCGTAATTTTCCGATGAAGTTGGTTGATTCTAACATAATTCTTAACAATAACCTCTAAAATAACTTGGCGTAAGTTAATACAATATTGGATTACTGTCAATTTGTAGAAAAAAAGAAATGTTTCAATATCTTACTACTTTTTTAATATTACTAACAAACTGCTGCGAGATAATAATACCTGCTGCGAGGCAGAATAATTTTTTGCGATATATATAATAGTTGAATTGTTAGATAGGTTGAATTTTAACAATAATTCCTTTACTAATTCACGATTCTTGATCTGCCATACTTATAAAATCAATTACTGCCACCGCAGGAGAGGTGACGCACAATATCGCTGATAAAGGAGCAGATGAGCTAGGTCATCAACAAACCCATCTTTCAGTTAGAGTAGATAATACAAAAGATATACACTTCTTTGGGGGCACGGTCATTTAGTACAAACCATGATGACAATCACGGAATAGCAGGATTGTTAGGAGATGATGCAGCACCAAAATTAATATAAAATTTAAACCTGACGAGCAAGGTTCGTTAAAAATAAACACTACAGGGGGTATTTACTGTAGTGTTTATTTTCTTCAAATCTAGTTATAGTATACACCAATTAAGTATAAAGCTTAACAGATACACATCCTTAGTATAATAAACAGCTTGATTTATATGGGCCTGTATCCTAAATCTTGCCATTTTCTATGTATAATCCTAAAATGAATGATCTAATACACTTGATATTCAAGTAAATAAAAAGTATTGTTCATTTTAATTTCAACTTGTTATCAATCAGTATGTCTTTAGATAGTTTTTATATTACTACTCCAATTTTTTATGTAAATGATGTGCCACATATTGGTCATGCATATACTAGTATTGCCTGCGATGTAATTAGCAGATTCATGCGCCTTAACGGCAGAGATGTAAAATTTTTAACTGGTACTGACGAACACGGACAAAAAGTTGAAAATTCTGCAGCTATGGCTGGAGTGTTTCCTCAAGAATTTACCAATAAAAATTCAGAACGTTTTCTGCAAATGATGCAAGTACTTAATATATCAAATGATGATTTTATTAGAACAACTGAGTTAAGGCATAAAGAAGCTGTACAATCATTATGGCAAACACTGCAAGCAAACGGTAGTATCTACCTTAGCAAATATGCTGGCTGGTACTCAATTCGAGATGAAGCATTTTATTCAGAAAAAGAATTAACTGACGATGGTTTAGCACCTACTGGCGCACCAGTAGAATGGGTCGAGGAACCAAGTTATTTTTTTGCTTTATCTAAATGGCAGGATAAGTTACTTGATTACTATCACAAAAACCCTGATTTTATTATACCAAAATCAAGGCGTAACGAGGTTATAAGTTTTGTTGAAGGTGGTCTGACGGACTTATCCATATCACGAACTAGCTTCACATGGGGCATTAATGTGCCGGAAAGTGAGGACCATATCATATATGTATGGCTGGATGCTTTAACTAACTATATATCTGCATTGGGTTACCCTAATAAGGAACAGGACTACAAACGATTTTGGCCAGCATCTGCTCATGTTATTGGTAAGGATATATTAAGATTTCATGCTGTTTATTGGCCAGCCTTCTTGATGGCTGCTGGCCTTGAATTACCTAAATCAATTGTTGCACATGGTTGGTGGACAAACGAAGGTCAAAAGATTTCTAAATCCTTAGGTAATACAATTGATCCCTTTGAATTAGTGGATAATTTCGGCATTGATCAAGTACGTTATTTTTTAATGAGAGAAATTACTTTTGGTAATGATGGCAATTTTGCCAAAGATAAATTAATTGAACGCAACAATGCAGAGCTGTCTAATAAAATAGGCAATCTATTACAGCGTACCACAGCTTTTGTCTATAAGAATTGCAATCAAATGATTCCAGAAATTAATCATATAAACAATATATACGCAGACCCCATTTTTACTGAGTTAGCAGTGTTACAAGAAGTAAATGTGAAAGCAATGCAGAATTTTCAAATTAATCAAGTATTAGACAATATATTGCATTTAACTGATAAGGCAAATTCTTACATAGATACGGCCGCACCTTGGGCTCTTAAAAAGACTGATATTAGAAAAATGAATGAAATATTGTATAGTTTGCTAGAGATTTTGAGGCATCTTAGTATTATGTTACAGCCCTTTATACCGGATGGTGCTAACACAATGCTGAATCAGCTAGGAGTACCAAAGGATGAAAGGATGTTTCGACATCTGAATAAAGAATTTGCCTTAACACCATTATCAGCGATAAAATTGCCAGTTCCTGTATTTCCAAGGTTGGATATATGATTATTGTCGATTCACATTGTCATCTTGATATGCTTACAGAATATGATTGCCTTGACCGTATAGTGAAACGCGCGGCAGATAATGATGTTCAATATTTACAAACAATATGTACTAAACTAGACCAATTCGATCATATTTTAACCATTGCTAGAAAATATGATAATGTTTATGCCTCTGTTGGAGTGCATCCGAGTGAGGTACAAAGTGTGGTTGATGCAAAGACATTGTTAGAACTGAGTAATGATAAAAAGGTAATAGGTATTGGAGAAACTGGGCTTGATTATTTTTATAATAAAGATGCTAATCAGCTTATTAAGCAAAAACAATCTTTTGAACAACATATTGTTACTGCACAAATAAATGGCTTGCCCCTGATTATTCATATGCGAGATGCTGAATCAGATACTATAGATGTACTATCTAGTCACAAAAAAAATAAAGATTTTTCAGGCTTGATTCACTGTTTTACGGCCTCTAAAACTTTTGCTAAACAAGTATTAGATCTTGGTATGTACATTTCTATTTCAGGCATTATCACTTTTAAAAATGCAGAAGAACTAAGAGAAGTAGTACGTTACCTACCAGTAGAGCGCCTACTTGTTGAAACGGACGCGCCCTACTTAGCTCCAGTACCTAAACGAGGCAAAACAAACGAGCCCTCCTATACAAAGTACGTATTAGAATTTCTTGCTGAATTAAAAGGAATAAGTACAGTCGAGCTAGCATCTATTACCACTGAGAATTTTTTCAAGCTGTTTAGTAAGGCGCAAAAAAAAGTTAGCCTTTAATCATTCGGCAAGAGTTTCAGCCCCATATTATGGTACATTTCTGGATTTTGCGCCCAATTTGGTTTAACTGAAACAAACAAGAATAAATGGACTTTCTGTCCTAATAACTTTTCAATATTTTGTCTGGCAATTGATCCTATTTCCTTAATTTTGGATCCTTTATTACCAATAATTATATTTTTGTGACTATCTCTACTGACAATAATCACCTGATTAATTTTAACTGAACCATCTTTGTTTTCTTGCCATTTTTCATATTCCACAGTGAGATTGTACGGTAATTCTTGATGCAGTTGCAAAAAAAGTTGTTCTCTAGTGATTTCGCTTGCCAAGAATCTTGCGGGTAAATTAGTTATATCATCCTTCTCATACGCCCAGCCATCGTGGGTTGCTTGCTCTTGTAAATAAGTTAAAAAATCTTCTACTCCTTTGCCTTTAAGAGCTGATATATTAAATATGCGACTGGTGGGAGATATTTTTTGTACCATCGACATATGATCAACATAGTATTTAGACAGACAATCGATTTTATTCATTAAAACAACAAACTTTTTGCCAGTAGCACTTATTCTTTCGATAATATCTTGCATAGTATCATCTAATTTTGTCGAACTATCTATAATCAGCACGACTAAATTAGCATTATTCAAACTCGACCAAGCGCAGCGGACCATTGCTTTTTCTAGTTTTTTCCTTGGTTCAAATATGCCAGGTGTATCAAATAATACTAATTGCGTATTATTAAGTGTTATAATACCGGTAATAATTGATCTAGTAGTCTGCACTTTTGGTGTTACTATTGAAAGTTTCTGGCCTATAATTCTATTTAGTAATGTTGATTTACCAGCATTAGGTTTGCCGACTATACATACAGTTAAAGAGCGAGATGGTGATTCATTCATTATTTTGTTTAATTTTTTTAATTAGTTGGCTAGCTGCTTTTTTTTCTGCTTCCTTAATTGATAAACCAGTAGCTGTTGCTATATGATTATCAGTACTAACCTGAATTGTAAAAACTGGCGAATGAGCCAAACCAGTGGTATTAATCACTTTATAAACAGGATTAGTTTTGCTTTGCTTTTGTACCAATTCTTGTAATGTTGATTTTGGATCAATTAATTGTAAATCTGTATTTTCAATATGATCAGACCAGAGGCGAGCAACTATTATTTTTGTTTGCTGAATGTCACTATCAAGATAAATAGCGGCAATTAAGGCCTCCATGGCATTTTCCATATTATTGCTATTCAACCTACCTCCTGACTTTTCCTCGCCATGAGTCATAATTATATATTGAGCTATACCGAGTTGATTAGCAATTTTTACTACAATATCTTTTGATACGACATATGCTTTGATTTTTGCTAATTGACCTTCAGTATAATGGTGATAATGATTATATACCATTTCCGTAACAATAAAGCCTAAAATTGCATCACCTAATAATTCTAATCTTTCGTAATCCTGAGTATCCCTGTCATGTTGCTTTAAGGATGGATGAGTTAAAGCTTGCTGTAACAATGCAAGATTCTTGAATTGGTACTCTATTTTTTGTTCAAGTGAGGCAATAGTATTTTGATTCTCTATCATGTTTAATTACTAGCTGGTGATTCATATAAACTATTATACACTCTCTTGAATCTAATTGAGGACAACCAAGAACCAATTCTTTTTACCTGCTCTATCAACCCTGCTTGCATATCCCATAATGTTATACCAGTCGAAAATAAAACCAACTGGCCTTTTGCTATAAAATTTTTAAATGGAACAGTACCGAGTTGATACCTACTATCACCAGAATGATCACGATTATCACCAATGAAAAAATATTTACCAGGTTCAACAATATACGGACCAAAGTTACTTATATTCAATGGATTATTAATACTCATATCAGACATTTTATAAGAAAAATATTGGCAGCCATTCGGTAAAGTTTCTTGAAATTTACGGTAAGAAACACCTTGTTCATCAATATACTGACCGATTTCAACCCGCTCGATTGGATTATCATTAATATAAATCAAATCATCAATAATCTCAATTTTATCCTCAGGCAACCCGACTAATCTTTTGATATATCTTAGCTCCATATTATGTGGCGGCCGCATAATCACAACGTCACCGCGTTCAGGCTGCCCCGCCAAAATGCGTCCCTCAAATAAATTGTAATTAACTGGAAGTGAATATATGCTATAGCCATAATTATATTTTGTTGATAATATATAATCCCCCTCTAAAATTGTTCCTTTCATTGAACCAGTAGGCACATAGAATAGTTCGAAGCAAAATGTTCGAATTGCTAGAGCAATTAATATAACAAACAATAATGATTTGATCTCAGATTTTACTGTTCGTTGCTTCTGTAGGCTCTTTGATGGCATTGCAGATTAATTTATAAGTTAATACTATTTGAACAGCTATAATATACGCTAAAATTTGATTTATCCATCTTTAATATTCCCAGCTTTTTAACAGTCAATAAGTGTTGTAAAAATAGCACGGATTCCAAAAGAACTGTTACTAGAATGTTATTTAAGGATTGTATTTATATTTATAAGGTATTAATAAATATTTATGTATTTGGGAATCGTAAAGATAAATTAATATGTCTTTGCTTATATTATCAAATTCTACTTTTTATTAATAATATTAAAAATGAGAGAATAATAATGAAGAAATTACTATTAACTACAGCCGCAGCCGCTATTCTGGCTAGTTCTTCTGCATACGCAGCAACAGGTGATTTTTACTTAAAAGCTAATGCAGGTTGGTCACAATTGAATAATTTAGATGGCAAATTAGATTTGAAGGACGATAATAACCTATATCAGGACATAAAGGAAGATACAAAAAGTAAGGCAAAAAACACAGGTTTTGCTGGTGTTGCCGTCGGTTATTACATGATGGATAATGTCAGATTTGATTTGGCATACGACCATTTCTTTGATTCTAGCATGAAGGGAACGTTAGAATCAACAAAGCCAACTGCTGGTGGTAACGGACGTATTCACACAATATTACATAATAAAGTCAAGTTAAAACTTGACAGTTTGTTGTTGAATTTTTATGTAGACATGCTTGACTTAAATGCTGTAAAAATATTTGCTGGAGCAGGTGCTGGTGTATCTCGCTATAGTGCAAAAATAACTGCTTCTGGTACGCAGGGAGGCAGAAATAATATAGGAATGAACAACCTACTCAAAACATTTAATGTGTCTAGAAAAATAAAAACTAGCAACGACCTTGCTTATGCATTATATTTAGGAGCTTCAACTGAATTTACTGATGGTGTGCATGGTGATGAGCTGACCTATTCTTTCAGAGATTTTGGTGAAATAAAAGTACTAGGCGAAAGACAAAGAATTCGTTCTAATCAAGTTTCAGGTGGTATTAGATTTGATCTGTAAATATAGCTAAGATAGTATTACTAATTTTTTGATACATACTATCACGGGGAGGTAAAGCACATTCGTTTTACCTCCCTTTCACATCTTTACGTTTTCGGCTGTTAATAAGTGTCGTAATAAAAAGTATCTCTTAAAAAAATGTTACTATATTGTTGCGTAGGTATTGATCTAATTTTAATATAGGATTATAAAATATTCATACATTTAGGAATAGTTATCGATCCTAGTATGAAGGGAAGTTTCAACAGAATAGATCCTCACCCTTGTTTTCCTGGGAATGTTAACCTACAAGCACATACCAAAATCAGACTAAAACTTGATACTTTATTATTAAAGTTTTATGTAGACATATTTGACCTAGGCGTAGCAAAAATATTTGCAGGTGCTGGGGCTGGTGTTTCTCGCTATAACGCAAAAGTAACTTCTTCAGGTACGTATGACTATCTAGATGATGCAATAAATCGTTCTTTTCGCTTACCCACGTATAATTTCTATAAAAAACCCAAATCAAGACACGATCTTGGGTTTAAAGGTTTTCGGTCTACTAAAATTACTATCGATGGTATTGAAATATTCGTATAATTCAAAAAGGTAAATTGTAGGATCTAACGATAATGTTTCTACTTTTGAAAATTTTAAAATGTTGATGGCAAGATAAATTACGGTCAAGTATCTCCTAGACATTTTGAGGCAGCAGCTACTAAAACCTTACAAATTATGTTTGAAGTAACTTATAGTAATATTTTTATTAAGGATATTCACTATCTTTCACTAAAAAAAGATTTTTCCAACTTAGAGGAAGTGATGGTAAAATTTAAAAATAAGGATTTGAGAAAAAAAATCACTGATCGAGCATTTAAAGATATTATATTAAATAAAAAATATTCCTACGCCAATTTTTCAAAGGAATTAGATAGAAACATGACCTTGTTGAGCAAAAAGGAACGCCTTCAAGTTAATGAATAACAAATGCAGACCTTATTCATTAATATTAGGTGGCAAAAAGCCTATGATCAGCTTGGTTCTGTTGAATCTGTTGAGCTCAGTTCTAAGAACCCAGCGAATGTTAGGATTTAGGCATTATGAATAATATAAGCATTTTAAAATTCTCAGAAACATAAAAATGAGAATCAACTCCAACAATTTATCCTTTCTAAACCATGCGAATATTTTCAATAACAGTGATAGTAATTTAGCAGATTGAAAGTTTTAAACCTAGCATAGGCCTAGTTCGTTTCTTAATGAAGCTATGATCTTGTTCCATGATGTTGTTGAGATATTTAGTATGACGATCTCAATTTGCTGATCTCCTGGTCGATTGTCATTTCATTTTTCTTATTATCTACGTTTCTTGATAGACATCTACTACCAAAAGAATTTTTCAATCTGAAGAAAGTATTTTCCGCAGAGATGACAGAACTGTTTTTAGCTTAATTTAACCACTTTCCCTGCAATTAAATCATCAGCTATTTTCTCAAGTTCCTCGTAAGAATATTCAAACTCAGGACCAGCTGTCATCATCGTTATTGAACCCACAATATCAATAAATTGTTTATCTTCATAATTACAAATATAAGTATATACATTATCTGCCCAATAAACTATTTGCTGAATATTTCCTCTAGCTACTACCTTACGTTTTAAGACTCTACCAAAAAGTTCTCTAGTGTATTTTTCCACTATTTATTCCTATTCAAATTGTTTTCTAATATACAAAATATTAACTTTAATTTGTTAAAAGTAAGCTTTGTTCATATCCTGTCATTGGATTGTGAAAACTTTTAACCTTCTGCCCATCAATATCTTGTAGACGGACTCTATTTATTTTTCCATTATGAGTATAATTTTCCTGCCAACTACGCACCCGTCCATTCTTGGGATTATATTCGGTCACAAAAGAGGACGACCCACGAGTTGGTCCCTTGTGCCTTAGAAGGTTTCTCTGGTTTATAATATCTTTAAAAATTTGCATACTAAAGAAATCTTGATTATCGTATTCTCTCCAAATGGCTGCTAAGTTCTACATCCTCTACCTTTTGGTATAAATTTTCTAGCATAGTCTAGTAGATTACTAGATGATACTAACTTTTGGCTCAAGGCGTGATATTTATAAACAGATAATCCTTAATAATTTTATCTAGCCTTGTTTGCTTTTATATTATTGCAAAGACTATTTTGAGCATTCACAACAGTTTCTTCATGATTATAATTAACTCCTATGTCACCTATCTTTGCCTGACCTAAGGCTAGCCCAGCCGAGAATATCCCAGATTCCCCTATATCACCTATTTTCTCGCCGTTAAACGCTGCCAACGCAGTGCTCCCTACCCTGAACTACCATCTGCTTGCTTAATGTAGAAACCCGATCGCTCCACCTCGCCAGCACCAACCGTTCCGATCCTTTAGGCCCATTAGTAATTTCTATAGTTCCTCGATTCATGCGACAACTACCTTAACAGTGTCTTTAATAGATAGCAAAATAGGGATCAAATATGCGTAGGAGTGAATAGTAAAAGTAAGTTGTCAGCTGAATTATCTGCTGCGGTGAAACACAGTTCTAAAAATCTATAGGTATCCCAGGGAAGCCCGCACGTATGGTCGTATGGTTTCTAGAATAAGAGCGCACTTCGCCAATAAGAGACGCTTATCATGCAGTTCCCTAGTGCCAGATCTCAACTGAATTCACTATATCTCTATGTTTTTTGTTATATTCTTGTTTTCCTAAATTATAATTTTGTTCTTTATAACTTATGAAAACTAAAACAATAAATTACGCATCCACTAGGCAGCACTAAAGTGTTTTGCATATTGCTATAATGCTCTCAGAAAGGCCTGTTATTATCTGCTGCTATTGACTTGTTGCTTGCCACACTAATTCTTCTTTTATTCTTACGTCACCAGCTCCAGCTAGATTTAAAAATAATTCACCTTGCTCTTCGTCAACTGTATCTACTATGGCCAGTTTTAACTCACGATCTGTCATACCACTTGTGCCATCAGAATATATTGGAGTGAACTCTCTACGATAAATTTTACCATTCTCTGCCTGTTGACCCGCCATTTCTCCAATAGTTATCGTACCATCCCACTCAGGAAAAGTAATTGGCACTTTTTTAGCAAAATTCTCCTTATATTGCGCCTGCAGCTCTAACCTTTCACCTTTTATTTCAGCTTCTATATGCTTATGGACTTTAATCCTTTTATCTCGGTTTGCGATGTCAGCATATGTAGCTACCTCAATATCATTCTCCTCATTTGCACAATAATCATTTATTGCGCCCTGGGACCGCTCATCTAACATATCAAAAAGCTTATAGTCGCCACGTAAAATAGTGACCGGCACATTATTTGAATCATAAATAATCATTTGACCATATTCAATAATTTCGCCCGCAGATTCTGGCTTGTGCATTGCAAAATCTGTAGCTGGCATCTGGTCAGCTAATTCGAAACGATCATTAAGATACGATATCTTAGCACCTTCATATTCTTGTCTTCTTTTTTCTATTGGCGATATATATTTTCCTGAAATTGATGCAATATTATAAGAGTTAAAAATATCCTTATCAATCGAGATAAAACGATTTTCCTGTATATTAATACCAATAGCACGAACAACTGGGTTAGTATTTAAAGTAACTTGTTTAGGGCTTTCTGGATTGCTGATATCTGTTACTGAAAGTTTAACATTGTAATATCCATCCGCTAGCTCTGCACTTTTTTGATCAAACTCGATTTTTCCTGCACCTTGCGAAATTGGTTTTTCACTTGTAATAGTTTTTATAAATTTATTATCTTGATCCAGCACCTCTACCGTCAACGCCCCAGGAGCTGTTACATGATTGTTAAAATACACTTCTAAAACACCATTCTTTACTTGAGCCTTAGAGCAATCAAGTTCGACATGCTTACCTATCAAATCAGATGTTAAATAACTATTATTGGTCAATTGGTCTGTATCTCTGACATTACTGATTTGATCTCTGCTAATTAATTTGCCATCAATGACAACGTCAACAGCTGTACCAGCTTCAATCTTAACAGATTCTACAATACCGGATAAAACACAATTTGCCTGCACTGCGAATTTAGTTGAACCTGAGCCATTATTTTGGTTACCTTTTGCTTCAATATCCAACTTATATTTCCCGTGTTTTACTACCTGGCCACTATCATCCTTGCCATCCCAAATAAATTGATGCTGGCCTGCTTGCCCTTTTTGACTAATTGTGGCCACAGTGTTGCCATCTTTATCGCTTACAGTAAAAGTTAAGTTAACAACTGCTGAAGGTAAACTTTGATTATGCTCTACTTTATAGTTATACATAACAGGATCACCAGAAAAATATTTTTGATCATCCTTATAATCAACCATTTTACCTTTTAGATTCATCAAATCTACTGGCGGTTTTTTTTGAGCTTCTATACTTTCCATCTGAGCATTAATAGAAGCCTTTGTTGCCATCATTTGTGCAATAGAATTCGCAGTATCAGACATTTCTTTGGACTTGTTACTACTATCTTCATCTGGCATTCCCATATTTTTTGCTGCAGCCAACATTAACTTTGTTGCAAAGTCTATAGCTTCATCTATGTGTTTCTGAGCTTTCTCAACTCCATTACCACCGCTAAGTTGACTTACAGTCTTACGATCTGCTTGCATGGATTCATAAAATTTATGAAAATCTTTAGATTGCATAGCAGTCGATGTGCTTGCTGAGCCTGTTTTTAATAAAGTATTATGTAAACTTCTAGTATTATCTATTGCTGTCATACACTGTAATTTTTATACCCTTATATTAACACTATCTACTGTGATATACCCTGTATTGCCACTCTCCTCCTGAGGCAATACTACATTATCTGTAGTAGCTGCATTTTCAGGATCAAATGCAATAAAATTGTTCATCCAATGATTTTTATCATCCAATGAAGCAAAATAATGGTTTTTTTGCCCGTTATTTTGCTGATTCATCTCAAATTGCAAGGAAGTGTCTTCTTTTGTTTTTGATACTTCCTTTAAACTTTTTTCTAGATCAACTCGAGATCTTTCTAAGATTTCTAGCGTTTCCCTTCTATCTGTCAGCACCTTGATGCTTTCCAATTTTTTTACACCATTCTGAGCCACAATGGATGTAATTTCAATTTTTATTGGTCCGAGGGTTTCAGGAAACAGATTGATTGTAATCTCTTTTTTACCAGAGCTTTGTATTGTAGCAAAAGTTTCTTTGATAGAAGATGATATTTGCTCATTAGGCAACAGATCGCTTTTATTACCAGATTGAGTAGTTGTATAAGAAGCATTACGGGTTGATGACGCTACAAAAACTGATTCGTTTTTAGTAGCTTCAGTTTGCTCCTTATCTTGATTTGCCTTACTAAAACCACCATCGGCAAAATCGTTCTCACCATCACTATCTGTTTGTAAATCATGCACTAAAATAGCCGTATCATTAACCTCATTCTCATCAGTATACTGTACGAATTCACCCATTTGAGCTAGCACCACTCTTCCCTGCTGCGTACCATCAGCTAATACTAATTTAGTTGCAGTTAATGAATTGATATTAAAATCATTTACAGCATCATCGACCACTTCAAAATTAACATTAGGTAATGTATTGGTTGCTACGGTAATTTTTTGAGTTGTGTTATTATTTTGTGATATAGATTCCGGTACTTTTGGCAAATTCACTAGCTGCCTCATAGCATCGTCTGTTTCTAGTTGCAAAGATATGTTATCATTATCACTTGCTAACTCATTTAACCCCTTATTGGTTGAATTATCTGCCTCAACCATGGTGGCCACATTGGGTAATAACTCATTTTGATCCACTGTGTCATTAGTATGTACTACAATCGAGTCAATAATAGCAACATTTTCCCCATGCGCAGAAGCATCCTGCAACTGATCTACGCAATTCACAATTATTTGCTCTGTCCACTCTGCAGATTGGGATACAATCTCCGTTGGAGTAGGTATCAATGAAACAATATTTTCTGGTTCTTGGGCTGAATCTGACTTCTCACTATCTTCCTCGGTGGTAGGTGGAGAACTCTCCTCCTCACGTGGTGCATGCTGAATTAATAATCTAAAATCACTGCTCTCATTATCGGAAGGTTCTGTGAATAATTTACTAGGATTTTTTTGTTTAGTATTTACTGACGTTACCATCTCTTGTACAAAAATTTCAGACATAAAACGGCATTACTCTACAAATTATTTACTGACAAAGTTATACAGGAGCATAAAGCGTGCCAAAAAATAAATATACTTGTTTTATTTTGTTACAATACAACTTTGCCTCCTGTATATTAGGCGTTTACAGACTGATTTTGCTTTACTCAAAGAGGAGTATGGCCCGGCCATAACTATATATAAAATACGATCATTTTTACCTTTTGCTTTACTGGTAATTAAGCTTGTATTTTTTAGTATTTTTGCATGGCGTTTGAAAATTTCTTGCCATTGCGCCTGCGCATCATTATACGACAAAGCCACCGAAAGCTGCACCTTATATCCATTTTCTTGCAAAGTGGATTTCTCATACAAATTACTAAATCTATTCTCAGTAGCTTTAATAACATTTAATTGCCTACCAGAAATATTAATACTATTATCACTCGTTGGCTCATCACTCAATTTTGTATTTATCAAATTAGGCACGATATAATCACCAATTTCATCTGTACTTTCTGATACTTCACTTAGATTTTCATAATATTCTATATTAGCTAATATCTCATCAATTGAATCCAAAAACACAACAACCGGCTCTGAATCATCTGCTATCCTGAGTTCCATAGGCTGTTCTGGACCAGGCAAAATATTAATTTTTTTTGTGGCCTGTTTAGTATGTTGTAATTTTTCATATACTAGACTATCTGCATTAGGGATAATTATTCCACCAGGTTCTTCAGGTCTTTTCTTCGTAGGCCCCTCCAGTGGAGCTAAAATAATAATTTGTGTACTAGTATGATTTTTTTGTGCATAGTAATATATACTACAGGCAATAATTACTAGACATATCCCGATATAAAAAAATGATTTTTTATGCATCACAATTATGAATCATTTTACAAAATGAGGAACCATATTTTTGCAATAAACACCTCTTGAACAAACCTACATTTTTTCCATCGGCTGCACTCCAATCACACCAAAACCTACAGCTATAATCTTGTTTATACTCTTGGCCAGGGCAAGACGCGCTGCCGTTAAATCAATATCATCCTCAACATTAAAGCGATAATCGTTATCCTCCTTACCTAAATTCCAGATTGCATGAAATCTTGAAGCAACATCAATTAGGTAATAAGCTATTCTATGTGGTTCATAGGCCTTAGCTGAAGATTCCAGTACTTTTGGCCAAGATGCAAGCAACTTAATTAATTGAATTTCTTCTTCCGATGATAATAAGGATAAATCGAAATCATGATTAACGAACTTTTCATAAGCTTGTGGAATATTTTCCCTGGATTTAGTGATAATTGACCGTGCTCTGACATGTGCATATTGTACATAAAATACTGGATTATTCTTTGATTGTTGCTTAACTTTAGCAAAATCAAAATCTAGTACCATATCATTTCTTCTGGTCAACATCATAAACCTGATGATATCTTTGCCTACTTCATTGGTTACGTCCTGTACAGTCATAAAATTACCACTACGTTTAGACATTTTTATTGCCTTATTGTCTTTGATAAAATTAACTAACTGACTTATTTTTATTTCACTCCTAACCTTACCATCACCAAGGGCTTCAATAACAGCCTGTATTCTTTTAACATACCCGCTATGGTCGGCTCCAAGTATATAGACAAGAGTATCAAACCCACGGTCAATTTTATTTTTTGCGTAAGCAAAATCGGCTGCTAAATACGACCAAGTTCCATCATTCTTTTGCACTGGTCTATCTTGAGCATCTCCATAATTAGAGGATCTAAATAATAATTGCTCTTTTTCTTTCCAATTTGGATCTATTTTACCTTTAGGGGGTGGTAATACACCTTTATAAATCAATCCTTTTTCAGTAAGCAGGTCTATAGCTTCTTTAATTTTGTTATTATCATGTAAATACTGTTCAGAGAAAAATTCATCATGATGCACCCCGAGTTGCGCTAAATCTTCTTTAATCAAATCCAACATACTACCTACTACAATATCCTTGATCTTGTTATGAAGCTTTGTTGTCTCTAAACTCAATAAATCATTACCAAATTGATCGAATAATTTCTGCCCCACATCTTTTAGATAAGCTCCAGGATACATACCTTCTGGAATATCTATTGTTGCAGCAGTAGCGATCTCTTTGTATCGTAAAAATGCACTATCTAATAGGACTTTAATTTGCGCACCAGAGTCATTGACATAGTACTCTTTAGTTACATCATAACCACATAAATCTAATATATTGGCAAGAGTGTCACCATATACCGCTCCTCTAGCATGCCCTATATGCATTGGACCGGTTGGATTAGCTGAAACATATTCAATGTTTATCTTTTGGTTATGACCAATATTCACCTGCCAAAAGTTTTTATTATCATTCAAAATACTTTTGATACACTCGTGCCATTTTTCAGCCTTGATAGTGAAATTAATAAAGCCAGGGCCTGCAACTTCTATATGCGCAATATATGGTATTTTTGCTAAGCGTTCTTTAAATTCTATAGATACTGATCTAGGGTTAGTACCGCTTTTTGCTGCAATAAGCATCGCAATATTTGTTGAAATATCACCATTTAACGGATCCTTGGGCACTTCTAAATTGGCGCTAGACCAAATATCTTTATCTGTGCAAAGTTCTTGCCAGATTATTTGTAAATCGTGCCATAATTCTTTAAAAATATTCATAAACTTGTACTAGCAAAATTAAAATTAAAAAAAGATTGATATTGTTTTATTGCAAATCTATCAGTCATCCCCGCAATATAATCTGCAACAACGATCATAAGTGATGCCTCATCATTCTGATCTATAGCCTGACGCCACGTCAGAGGCAATAGATTGACATTTTGTGTGTATAGATAAAATAATTCTCTAACTACAGTTTGACATTGTAAGGTTACTGCTGCAATACGGTGATGTTTATACACTTTCTCCATTAAGAAGTCTTTAATTAGCCCTACTTCTGCCAAAGCCTCGGAGGTAAATTCAACAAGGGGCTTACCTAAATTACGAATATCTGATTCAGACTTAATATTATTTTTTGTGATATTAATACGAGTCTGCAATAACAGGCTTTCGATTAAATGATGCATCAACTTTCTACCAGTCTCATGCATTAACCTGCTATTGTCGATATTTTTATGGGTATTTTTTACTTCATTCATGTATTTATTAATTACATCGATTTCTTGTAAATCGTCATACGTCACTATATCTGCCCTAATACTATCTTCAAGATCATGACAAATATATGCTATATCATCTGATAATGCCGCTACTTGGGCTTCGGCAGAAGAATATTTTAACAAATCTAGCTTAGTAACTTTTTTATCATATGCAAATACATACTTATAGGCATCTGTTTGCTCCACAGGGCCATTATGCTTTACTATTCCCTCTAAAATTTCCCAAGTTAAATTAAGACCATTATAAGCTGCGTATTTTTGCTCTAAATATGTCAGGATTTTAAATGAATGCGCATTATGTGAAAAACCTCCATATTCTTGCATACAAGAATTCAGAGTATGTTCTCCTGCATGACCAAAAGGCGTATGACCTAAATCATGAGCTAGCGCTACCCCTTCTGCTAAATCATCACACAGACCAAGCTCTTTAGAAAGTGAGCGCGCTATTGTAGATACTTCCACAGAATGAGTCATACGATTTCTGTAATGATCTCCTTCGTGATTAACAAACACTTGCGTTTTATATTGCAACCTTTTAAAAGCATTAGCATGAATTATTCTATCTCTATCACGCTCAAATTCATTTCTATAAGGAGTAGATTGTTCAGGATAGATTCTACCTCTAGTGTTTTGTGGCAAACATGCATAACTTTGAAACATTGAGTTAAATCTCTTGAAATTAAAGTTTATGGACAATATATTGCATATGTGTATATTTTCAAATCATTTTTTCAGAGACAACCCTCAAACAAGTATGAAAATAACAATAACCAATAGCGCTGCAAAAAGAATAATAACTCTGATAGCCAAGAGCCAAAAACCTGTAAAGGCATTAAGAATTTCTATTGATGGCGGTGGTTGCTCAGGTTTTATGTATAACTATTTACTAGTAGAATCAACAAATGATAATGACGATTTTATTCAAGAACATTTAGGAGCGCAAGTAGCAATTGATTCATTATCACAAGAATTCTTAGATGGTTGCATTGTAGATTTTGTCGAACAATTAGGCAGCAGTTACTTTCATATCAAAAACCCTAAGGCTACAGCTAATTGTGGTTGCGGCAATTCCTTTGCTGTGTAAACTACACTTCTAACTGGGATAGAGCTACTTTTTCTGAGGTTATTTTATCTTCAATATACGAATTTAGTGCGCGCACCTCACCAATTTCTTGAATATCTTTAGGGCTCATACATTCAATGATTCTTACAGTGATTGTACCAGATTTTTTAAACCAGAATCCTTTAGGCCATAGTAATCCAGCATTATGAGCTATTAGTACAACGGGAATTCCTGTATTAATAGCCAGTTTAGCAGAGCTAGGTTTAAATCGCACATTACTGCCTACCTTTATTCGAGTTGACTCTGGAAACATCACAATGGACAATCCTGCATCGATTTTCTTTCGACCTTCATTTAGAATTTGTACCACAGATCTGCTATTCCCTCGATCGACCGCTATCGGCAATACAGTTTTTAAACCCCAACCAAACAATGGTATGTCTAAAAGTTCCCTTTTAATCACCCAAGAATGGATAGGAACAATCAACTGCATAAAGAAATTTTCCCAGAATGATTGATGATTTGCTAATGCAAGATACGGTTGTTTATCATTTGGTAATTTATGCAGACCCTCGACTTTAAATTTTATACCGCATATAAACCATACTAAATAAACAAATATATAAGAAAAATACTTTGCTACTTTATAACGTATATTATATGGTGCTGAAAATAATTGCATAGGCAAACACAGTACGATACAAAATGTAATTACCACAATACTAATGGTTATATAAAAAGTAAGTGCCCTAATGCGCCAAAACATATTCAAATATGGTAAATTAAATTTTGTAACTATATAGTATTTTTTAATTTCGTAAAACGAATTAATAAATAACTTATATTATATGTAATAAATATTTTTTTGGAGATTACAATGGAAAAAATTGCATTATCAGGCATTCAGACCAGCGGCAGATTGCATATCGGCAATTATTTAGGATCAATTAAAAACTGGCTTGATATACAGGATTCCTATCAGTGTTATTTTTTTCTTGCTGACTTACATGCAATTACAGTGCCACAAGATCCTAAACTACTTCAGCAATCTATACTACATTCTGCTGCTATCTATCTTGCAAGCGGTATCAACCCAGATACGTCCGCCTTGTTTTTACAGTCACATGTTAAGGAGCATTGTGAATTAGCTTGGCTTCTTAATTGTGTTACTCCTATTGGTTGGTTGCAACGCATGACGCAATTCAAAGATAAGGCCGGTAAAAAGCAAGAATCCGCTGGCACAGGCTTATTTACTTATCCAGTGCTAATGGCAGCAGATATATTATTATACGATGCAGATATTGTACCAGTTGGAGATGACCAAAAACAGCATTTAGAATTAACTAGGGATATAGCAGAAGTAATAAATCGTAAATTCAATAGCAATGTCTTAAAGGTGCCAGATCCCATGATTCAGGGCTGTGCAACAAGAATTATGAGCCTGAGAGATGGCACAAAGAAAATGAGTAAATCAGATGAAAGTGATGCTTCTAGGATCAATTTAACAGATGATGTTGACTCTATTGTAAGAAAAATTCAAAAAGCTAGAACAGACGCTATTGCAGGTATTACCTTTGATCCAATCAATAGACCGGAAATAACAAATTTAATTAACATTTTTTGTTCCCTGTCTGATATGGATATTAAGGATATTGTAGATCGTTACCAGAACAAGAATTTTTCTCTGTTTAAAAAGGATCTGTCTGATCTAATTATCACCCATTTGCAGCCAATACAAACAGAATTCAATAAACTTATTCAAGATAAATCATATATTGAAACTGCATTGCATAAAGGGGCAATCAAGGCACAAAGGAAGGCGAGCGTAACCTGCGACCGAGTAAAACAAAAGTTTGGCTTTATATAGAAATTGTAATTTTAGTTGTGCCCTTCCTACAATTAACTTTAGTTCTTAGAAAAATACTTAAATTTATATTACAATGATAAAATACTTGGATTATTTAACAACTTAATGATAGCATAATGAATTATGTAACAGTTGAAAATTTTAAAAAATTATACCATGAAATCCTATTGCAATATATTTATCGTGTCCTTGCTCCTGTTAAGCATATTGTCTTGCACTCCTAGACCGCCTTATGAAATCAAGAGCCCGTGCGTTGCCAATGAAGTACACGAGGGCGGTTACACCATTACCCCGTGCGTACGTAGACCAGTTAATGTGCTGCACGATATCGCCTAAACCTAATATTCTAGAATCGTAACCACTTCTGATAAAATTTTAGCATTTGGAACAAGGTGTGATGACTTTTGACTCTTAATTGTCGTATATCTTAGGTCTATCTTGACCACAACCCCTTCTATACCAAGTATTGATACTTGTGAGTTAACGGTTAAAGGACGATAAACTATTATCATTATCCCAGCCAGAAGATTTGCAATAAGATCCTTTAAAGCGAACCCTATAGCAAAACTTGTTACACCAAAACCAGCGATCAATGCACGCACATCCACTCCCCAAGTACCTAACAACGTTATTATTGCCACGATCCACACGACGCCATTAATAAATTTACCAATAAATATTGCTAAATATTTATGTTCTGCACTTATCCTTCGTGCAATTATGCCTCGGATGACAAACTTATTAATTATAAACAAAATAATGAAAGGTAGGGATGCAAGTATTCCTCCAATCAATTGTGGTATAAAGGTCAGTATCTGAGCTTGAATTGAGTCAAAATGCATTTTAATAATATTTAATTTTGCGTTATTTAATAACTTAACATACAAAACAAGTATATAGATTGTAAAAATAATTTAGCTTAGATACAAAAATATTGGTTTTAATATTGTTCTCTGTTTAAGTTCTAATAAATTTGAGGAGTGAATTTGTGCCTCATCTCTCGAAGAAACAGTTGAAGAATATAGTAACTCGGCAATATCCTATTTCCGATAAAATGTATAAGAATGGTAAGAATAGGACACTTGCTTAGGTCTTTATTGAAGAATTTTGAGGTTTACTAACAACAAGAAAAGCTTACTACATTTTAACTATAGATAGACAAATTATTAATGAAAATATAAATTTATATAATACTACAACCTCTAGAGTTAATAATCCTAAAATAGGGTGTTTGGCAAATCAATTTATATCTAATAATAGCTTGTTTTTCTAAGTAGCTTATGGTACCATGGGTCTAAGCGTTAAAGCAAGCGGTATACAAAATATTATTAAAGAGGAAGTGATGGTTAAAAGTAAAAAACAAGAAGAAAAAAGTCAAAGTGATTTTAAATATGATAAGCCTCCATTAATAAATAAAACTTATCTACATACTAATCCAACAGATTTTGCTTTAGCTCCTAAAGGCCAAGAACAAAATATAGAAGCTAATAAATGTAATTATTATACAGATAGAGGTGGTGATGGATCTATTAAATATATCGTTCAAACATATTCAGTTGGCGATTTGAGCAGCACATTGCAAAAAATGGTTCTTCCTCAAGATGGCGACATCGCCCAACTCAGAGGTTCCGGAGTGTCAGTCCATTATCTAATTGACGAAGATGGAACAATATACAACTTAGTGCCTGACAGCAAAAGACCGTGGGCAGCAGGAGCAGGAAGTTTAAAAGCTGGTAGCAAGCTTAATCCTGGAGGTGCTGATATAGCATCCATGAATGATGTTTGCTTAAGTATTATGTGTATCAACGATGGCAAAAGCCTGCTAACAGATAAGCAGATAGAAGCTAATATTCAGTTAACTAGTGCTTTGTCTACAGAACACAACATACCTTCTCAACAGGTGATAGGACTAGGTGATTGGGCAGCAGGAAGACATATTGCTCCAGGTCCGTATTTCCCATGGCAAGCTTTTAGCAAAGCTGGTCTGGGACTATGGTCTGATGTGGAACGTGGAGAAGATCCTGAAATCATACTGACATATAAACACAAACCTATGTTGGAAGAAATTGATCATGTTCAACAAAGCATACAAGAATTATTTGCAAAATATAGTAACGTACAAGAAGTAAGCGAATTTGCATCATTATTTTCTGAGCAATTAGCAGAGTCAGGAGCAAAAGTATCGGATTCTGTAGCTACAAATATCAGTCGACAATTAACGAATGGTATTGGTTACGTAGGACGAGCTAATGCGAAAGATGCAGGCTATCTCGATTCTGCCTTATTGTCTAGTATGTTAAGTTTTAATTTACATCATTTGGGGCCGCAGATTCAAAGTTCAGGTCTTAAGGATGTGTATGACGGTGTACTTTGGGCTAATTCTAGCGATCCTAACGCTAGAGGTATGCTGGGCGAGTGGACCACGAACAGCCAAGCTGTGCTAGATGGTCTTCTAGATATGTAATTTAATAAACTCAATTACAACCAGCGAAAAATCGGCAGGTTGTAATTGAGTAAGATAGTTAGCATTTACTTTAAATAAAAACTATTTAGCAAATTTTAGGAGCATTCCAAATTTTAAGTGATTAGTTAGTTAGAATATAATAATACAGCTAAACTGACATATAATATCCAAGCTTAAAAAAACCATTGATCGCCTAATTTTGTAGCACGAGCTAATCTCTACGAGACAAATCACGTCGGATTAAGTCCGCTTTATGGTCGAGGGCAAGCTGCGATTGCCCTCTATCTTCTTTCCCCTGTGGCTCAATATATTTCCTAATCACTTTTTCATTAATACCACAGTTGTAACAAAATAACTATCAGACCCTATATTATCAACTAGCCAATGTGCTTTAAGCATATATTTAAATTTTCCTTTTAGTAAAGG
>JBGCEV010000045.1:0-27072 GCA_045106605.1 Rickettsiaceae bacterium
TTCTGAGTGATCTACTATCAGGGTAACTGTTGCATCCCCAGTAATATTAATAGTCGTACTTAGCAAATCTAGTATTCTATCAATACCAACCAATAACGCCACTCCCTCTATAGGCAGGCCTACTGAAGACAGCATAATAGGCAGCATAATAATAAATGAACCTGGTATACCAGCACCACCTATAGACCCAAGAGTGCCTGTTAATATAATAACTATATAATCATGGAAAGCTAAATCTACTCCCATAACTTGGGCAAAGAATATAGTAGATAGGCCTAATTTAATTGATAATCCATTCATATTCATTGAGGCTCCAAGAGGCAGTACAAATGAAGTACATGATTCAGAAACTCCTAGTTTCTGCTTGCACACCTGCATTGTGGTTGCCAAGCTTGCCTTACTAGAACCAGTAGAAAGCGCTATCATTTGGTATTCTATACTTTTTTTATAAAATGGTATTGGTGATATACGACAAAATACCAGTATAAGTAAGCCATAAATAATATATTGCATAATCATAGCCAGTATGATCGCTTCTACTAATTTACCTAAAACCATTATTACGCCTATGCCTTCAGTGCCAATAACCCAAGCTGTAAGCGAGAAAGCAGCATAGGGAGATAATTGTACAATTACACCGATCATTTTTAATACTAGTTTTGCTGCAGAATGTATAATTGATCGCACTGGATCAGCACTCGATCCCATATTATTAATGATTACCCCAGTAAATACCGAGAAAAACACTACTTGCAAAACATGGGCTTCTGCGAATGCCACAAATATATTATCTGGCACAATATTAATAAAAAATTCTAATAAATTAAAATCATGTGAACTCGCCGTCTTTTCTATTGTATGACCAAAATCTAATTTTACTCCTACTCCAGGCTTGAACCAGTGTGCAACACTAAGACCAAAGATAACAGCAAAGCATGTAGTACCAAAATATGCTACTACTGATTTTTTAGCAATTCTACCGATGGAACTGGGATCTCTCATACCAGTGATCCCTGATACAAGACTAAAGAATAATAATGGCACAATAACCATGTGAATTAATCGCATGAATACCGTTCCTACTGGCTTCACTATTTCCACATGATGTGGTAAATAAATACCAAAAGTTACACCCAACGTTAGACCCAAAAGCACTTTTTGCCATAATCTCATAACTATACTCCCGTTTGATTTACGCCGTAATCACATGATTATGATTTACTAAGAATCCATTCTATATATTCTAGTAAGCCATCTGTGATATCCAGCTTAATTATTTGAGGCAACTGATATTCATGATTGATCTTTATTAATTGCTCAATCCTTTTATAATTCTCAGATGCAGATTTTATCATTAGACGAAATTCGCCAACTTGTTTACAAGCTCCGTTGTAATCAAAGAAACTTGTCACTTTATCTATTTGTACACATGCAGACAACTTCTTATCTACAAGTGTTTGCGCGATTAATTGCGCATTTTTCTCACTTTTTGTTGTCGTCAAAACAACACAACATTTTGTCATGTATTAAAAAAACACCTCAACAAAAAAATTAGGCGTTTCGTACAACCTAATTTTCACTATACTAAAGTTTTGTTTTACAAACAATCTAGGTATTATATCAATTTTTAGATGTAATGCAATATTTTCCGCAGTCGGATTAGAATTAAGATAATAAATTTTCTGCCCGGTACGTTGAGATATAATCACTCCAAGCTCATTATCTTTGTTACATAAAATTACTGTATGATCGAAATTCTCATCTACCCAGTTTTTCATTACAGATTTTAATTCGCCAAAATCTACAACCATACCAAGGTCATTTACTTTTGGCGCGCTAGCAGTAAGCTCCAAAACATAACGATGACCATGTAGATATTGGCATTTATGTTGATGTCCTATTATTCTATGACCTGCATCAAATTCTATACGACTAGTACACTCTATCATAATACCAACCTATAAGAAACTTAACAACGATTTATACTTTTCTATTTTATCAACAATAATCTCTGATTCAAGAGATTGTTTGTCAATATTAGCTAAGCGTTTTTTTAATTCATTCAGGTCCGTCTTAATGGCTTTACTACTAACATTTTTAATCTCAGCAGCAAATTCACTAACAATGTTTAACTCATCACCAAGTACTTGCGCTACCCCTCCATAAACAAAATATTTTGTTTCTTGTGTTTGACAAAAAACAGATACCAGACCTACTTTAACACTGGCAATTAATTTTGCATGCCCAGGCAACACGCCGAACATACCCTCCACCCCAGGAACATTTACCATATCTGCCTTCATGTCCAATATAGTGTTAGACGGACAAATGATCTTTACTGATAACAACTTTGTATTTACATCCATTTAAATTACTTATTTTCTTCTAATGTTTCAGCCTTATGAAGTGCTTCTTCAATACTGCCCACCATATAAAAAGCCATTTCTGGAATATGATCATATGTACCTTCTATTAACCCTTTAAACCCATTAATAGTATCTTGTAGATCAACAAATTTACCAGGCATACCTGTAAAGATTTCTGCCACATGAAATGGTTGCGATAGAAACCTTTGAATTTTACGTGCACGACTAACTATTAACTTATCCTCCTCTGATAACTCATCCATACCGAGAATTGCTATAATATCTTGCAAGGATTTATAAGTTTGCAGAATTCTTTGCACCTCACGGGCTACATTATAATGCTCTTCTCCCACTATATCTGCATCAAGCATCTGTGAATTACTATCAAGAGGATCTACAGCTGGGTAGATGCCTAATTCAGCAATTTGTCTGCTTAAGACCGTTGTCGCATCAAGGTGAGTAAAAGACGCTGCTGGGGCTGGGTCTGTTAAGT
The DNA here is from genome assembly GCA_045106605.1 of Rickettsiaceae bacterium. GTDB lineage: Bacteria > Pseudomonadota > Alphaproteobacteria > Rickettsiales > Rickettsiaceae > Megaera_A. The sequence goes on from JBGCEV010000045.1 coordinate 2,860, forward strand.
CATCGGCTGGCACATAAATAGCTTGTACAGAGGTAATAGAGCCTTTTTTTGTTGAGGTTATACGCTCTTGAAGCATCCCCATCTCTGTAGCTAAAGTTGGTTGATAACCAACGGCTGATGGAATTCTTCCTAAAGTTGCAGATACTTCTGAACCTGCTTGGGTAAAACGAAATATATTATCAACAAAAAATAATACATCTTGTCCACCCTCCAAATCACGAAAATATTCTGCAACAGTCAAACCAGTTAATGCCACTCTTGCCCTAGCACCAGGTGGTTCATTCATTTGACCATAAACTAGAGATACTTTTGATTCATCAAGTTTATCTGGATTAATTACGCCTGAATCTATCATTTCATGGTACAAGTCATTTCCTTCTCTTGTGCGCTCTCCTACTCCAGCAAATGCGGTATAACCACCGTGAGCTTTTGCTACATTATTAATAAGCTCCATAATAATCACTGTTTTACCAACACCAGCTCCACCAAAAAGACCGATTTTGCCACCCTTTGCATAAGGAGCTAATAAATCCACAACCTTAATACCTGTAATTAAAATGCTGCGATCTGTTGATTGTTCATCAAAAGCAGGAGCCTTCCTATAAATTGAAGAATATGTTTTCGAATCTATAGGACCTTGTTCATCGATGGGCTCCCCTACTACATTCATGATTCTACCTAATGTGCCAAGTCCTACAGGAATTTGGATTGTATTGCCCGTATCCTTTACTGCAGTTCCACGGGTAAGGCCATCGGTAGAATCCATAGCAATACATCTAACCGTTCCATCTCCAATATGCTGAGCTACTTCTAGTATTAACTTATTGCCATTATTATCACACTCAAGAGCATCCAATATATTTGGAAGTTTTACACTGCAAGGAAATTTCACATCTACTACTGCAGAAATAATTTGGGTTACTACCCCTTGGTTTATTGTCATGTTATTTCTCTTTTTTTCAATGATATTATAATTTCGATCAACAGCTAATTGATCTGCTACCGCAATATCTTTATATTTAGGTTCGTTTAATACTATAGTAGTTTTCTCTAAGTTAATAATTGCACAATTTTTTTCTTTAAATAATCACCTTTTTTAAGAAAATTCTATAAATGGCATTATCAATTCTCCAATATTAATTATATCGCCTCTGCACCAGAAATAATTTCAGTCAGCCCAGTTGTAATAATTGCTTGCCTTGAACGATTAAGCTTTAAAGTTAATTCATCAATCAATTCACCGGCATTACGCGTTGCATTATCCATTGATGTCATCCTGGCTCCCTCTTCACTAGCACGACTTTGTAATAACCCATAATTAATTTCACCGTGAATATATAAACTAATCACATTGTGTATTAAACTGCTACCTTCATACTCATATTCGGCAATAAATTGTCCGTTTTTCTCTTTCATAGCTTTAGCCGGAAGAATTTGCTCAATTGTCATTATTTGTGTCATGGCATTTTTAAACTCATTATAATACATGTAACAAGAACCAACCTCTCCACGCTCAACCATCGATATTACTCTATCTTTCACTTCCCTGGATATGCATTCATAATTTCCATTAGTGACATGATAATAATCAACAATTTTTTCTGCAGCACTCCTAATAAAAAAATTATAACCTTTTTTACCAACTAGCAACAACTTAACTTCCACCCCCTCCTTCTCTAATTTATTGATATCATCCTTTACTTTTTTGATTACACTTGAATTAAAACTACCGCATAACCCTCGTTCTGATGTCATAACAATCAATAATCTTGGTAATTTCACCAACCCCTTACTAAAAAATTTACGATCATTATCTGATAATTTTATTGTATCCATACTATTTGATATTTCATACATAACATCTCCAAGTACTGCAGAATAATCATTTAAAGCTTCTGCTCGTTCCTTAATCTTTTTTAGTTTAGCAGCAGAAACAATATGCATAGCCTTAGTAACCTTTTGAGTAGATTTGATACTCTTGACTCTTTGTCGAAGCTGCTTTAAACCAGACATTATTCCTTATTTTTGATTATTTAAAAATTTTTCTACAAATTGACTTAAATATACTTTTAATTTTTCTTCAGTTTCATGGCTAAGAGCCTTATCTTTTCCAATCGAGATTAAAATATCCGTATTATATTGCTTAATATCTTCAAGCATTTTCTCTTCAAACATCCGTATTTGCTCAACTTCTATCTTATCCAAATAGCCCTTGACACCAGTATATAAACTAACTACTTGTTCTTCAAGTGTGAATGGGTGGTACTGTGGCTGTTTTAATAACTCTGTGAGCCTAGCTCCGTGCTTAATAAGCTTTTGCGTTGTTGGATCAAGATCCGAACCAAATTGAGCGAATGACTCCATTTCTCTAAATTGGGCAAGCTCTAATTTCATTGAACCTGCCACTTTTTTTATTGCTTTAGTTTGCGCGGCTGAACCAACCCTACTTACGGATATCCCTACATTTACTGCTGGCCTTACCCCTTTATAGAACAATTCGCTTTCAAGGAATATTTGTCCATCTGTAATAGAAATTACATTAGTTGGAATATAGGCGGATACATCTCCAGCCTGCGTTTCCACAATAGGTAAGGCAGTAAGGGAGCCACCACCTTTTTTATCTGATAATTTTGCAGCTCTCTCTAGTAATCTTGAGTGTAAATAAAACACGTCCCCTGGATAAGCTTCTCTACCTGGGGGTCTCCGTAGTAATAAAGAAATCTGTCTATAGGCTATAGCATGCTTGGTTAAATCATCATAAATGACCAATGCATGCATACCATTATCTCTGAAGTACTCAGCTATAGCACAACCAGTATAAGGCGCTAAAAATTGCAACGGTGCTGGATCAGAAGCAGTAGCGGCAACTACAGTAGTATATTCCATTGCGCCAGCCTCTTCTAGCCTTTTTACGATCTGAGCAACTGTCGATCTTTTTTGACCTATTGCAACATATATACAAAATACTTTGTCCTTATCCTGACCTGATAAATGAGCGGTTTTTTGATTAATAATTGTATCAATAGCAATAGCAGTTTTACCAGTTTGACGATCTCCAATAATTAATTCTCTTTGCCCCCTGCCAATTGGAATTAAAGAATCAATAGCTTTTATTCCAGTTTGCAATGGCTCATGCACACTTTTTCTAGCAATAATGCCCGGTGCCTTCACTTCTATATAATTACTTTCTTCTGTAATGATTTTTCCCTTGCCATCTATAGGAGCTCCCATAGCATCTACTACCCTACCTAAAAGGGGTTTACCAACTGGAGTTGTTAATATTCCTCCCGTACGTTTGACTTGGTCACCTTGATGTACAGCGCTATCATCACCCATAATCACAACGCCAACTATATCGCTTTCTAGGTTCAATGCTAATCCCTTAACCCCGGATTCAAATTCCACCATTTCACCAGCCTGCACATTGTCAATGCCATATATTTTTGCAATCCCATCACCAACAGTTATCACATAACCAACTTCTTGCAATTGAGATAATTGGTCTATATTACCAATTTCACGTGCTAAAATTTCAGATATTTCTGATGGATTCAAGGTCATTATTATACTCCTAATCTATGCGTCATTTATTTTATATTTATTCTTTGTATTCTATTGAGCGCTCCTAAAATAGAACAATCAATTAAATAACTATTATATCTAAAAATCATACCGCCTAATAAGCGATTATCTATGGTTAACTTAATCTCAACTTTACTTTGTAATTCCTGCTCCAGCAAGCCTTGAACATAATTTATATCTTGAGTAGTTAATTCATTATATGATATCACTTCAACTAAAGTAATATTATTTTCTATTTTTTGTATAGACTCGCATTCTTGAATAATAAATGGTATTAAACTAATCCTCGAGTTGTTAATTAATACCTCAATAAAATTTTTTACTAAACTATGCAATTGCAACCTTTGAGCAAGAATATTGAGTATATTTATTTTACTTTCTTTACTAATAATAGGAGAAATAAAAATATTAAGTAAGTGGCTTTTATCATTTAATAGTGCATTAAAATCCTTGATATCATCTAATATGATATCCGTATCTAGATTTTTGTCTATCTGGCCAAATAATGAATTAGCATAATTTTTAACAATTTTTACATCAGATAGCATACAGAACAACTTAGTTTATTTAAACAAAATCATATATAAAGACCTTAAGTAATAGAATACTAAAATGAATATATACTCCAATAATTTTATTACTCTTTGTTTCTATGACTCACTTAACATATCAACATAGCCTTTTTTGGAAATGTATAGTAGTAGGCAAATTAATACAAGCAATTGTAGAAAAAAGTAAGTAATGACTAACGTTTCCTCTCCACAGTACCGCCAAATTAACATACAAAAAAAAGGAGTTGTTGCAGAAAATAACATACTACCAATAGAATGCGCCAAACTACACATACGCATCCTAATGGCAGTTTGGAAAAGAGATTGTATTCGAATCACAAAAGGAATAGTATAAAATGGAGTAATGAGGACAAGCAGGCGATGACACCATAGGACGATCGATTCATCATTAATTATCGTACACATTAATAAAACACAGATTGCATTTATAATTAACGCAGTCAATACTTGTTTTATCATTCCTACTCTATCAGCACAATAACCAGATGCTAGGCAACTAATTGCATATATTGAGATTAATATTATATTGCTTGAACTAGCTTGCGTGACAGAAATAACGCCAGTTATTTTTGCTAGGAACGCACCGAAAAAAATGATTAAAAAATGATATCCACCCCCTAGCATTCCATAAATAACAGTTGCAATTATCCACTTCATTTTGTTATTCATGATAATATGCAAAATGCTAAAATTATCATTCCTACCTCCTGTAACTACTTTATGCCTAACAAACAGTGCGCTTTCTTGAAATCTACTATTTACAAATATTACAATACATCCTAACAATCCACCTAGTAGAAACGCAATTCTCCACAATCCCTCTATATCACTATAACTTATTGCCATATGATATGATAATGAAGCGCTTAGCACCCCTAATTGAGCAGAACAATATACAATACCCGTAGCAAAACATCTGTTTTTCTTGGTAACTTTTTCAGTAACATATATTTTTATAGCATCCACGTCTCCGGCCAAGCTGATTAAAAATATCATGCGGCAAAAAATTAACAATACCACAGCAAACCAACCTACCTTACTGAAATTCGGAATAAAGGCAATCATACCCGTGGAAAAGGTAGCTAAGCAGGCAGCAATTTTAATACTAACAATCCGGCCTAAATTATCTCCAATTTTACCAAAAATAACAGCACCAAGGGGTCTTGCCAACATTGACACGCTGAAGAATGCAAAAAACATCAACATTTGATCAACTTCATTACTACCAGGCATCAAATTTTTAGATAAAACAGAGGCCGACAAGCCGAACAAAGCATAATCGTAGTGACGCACGATTGTAACAAATAAAACGATGATTAGTGACTCAAACTTTTTGAACTGAAAAATATTAACCCCATAATTCATTGCGTATTTTTTTACGCCTGATATTATATATTCAGAGTTATATAATCAACTAGAATCTCCGATGATTGGCAAACTAAAAGGCAAGATAGATACGATTTATGATGATCATTTTATCATAGATGTAAACGGCGTCGGATACCTGGTTTTCTGCTCTGCAAAAACATTACATCAATTAGACTCCTTAGAGTTTGCTGAAATATTGATCGAAACCCATGTACGTGAGGACCACATTCATTTGTATGGCTTCTGGAACTCAGAAGAAAAAACAACTTTTGGTATTTTACAATCAGTTAAGGGAGTCGGCACTAGGATGGCTTTAGCTATTTTATCAAGTTTAACACCAGAAGATATTCAATTAGCTCTTAACACAGAGGATAAAACAGCATTCCATGCCGTATCAGGAGTTGGCAAAAAATTATCAGAGCGCATAATCACAGAGTTAAAAGATAAAGTGATTTCTACTCAGCAATTATCAGCCGCAGGTAGCAGAACAACTATCTCACCAGAAGCAAACGTTAAAGGCAATTTAGTTGCAGATGCAGTATCAGCCCTGACTGGACTTGGAGTGAATAAAGCTGAGGCCTATCAAAGAGTGACAAAGCTTTTGGCTGAGTCTGATAATATATCAATTAGTGATCTGATTCGTTTATCACTTAAAAATTAAGTTAATAAAATATGAATACAACAATATTATCAAAAAACTCACTTGAAACAGATACAGATTTCTCTCTTAGACCAAACTTATTACATGAGTTTGTTGGCCAGAAGCAGATTAAAGATAATTTAAGTATATTTATTCAAGCTGCACAAAATCGAAGCGAAGCACTAGATCACACACTATTTTATGGACCGCCAGGGCTAGGAAAGACCTCCCTTGCTACTATTATTGCAAAAGAAATGGGAGTTAATTTTAAAGCAACTTCCGGCCCTACCCTATCAAAGGCAGCAGATTTAGCGGCAATCTTAACTAACTTACAAGCAAATGATGTATTATTTATAGATGAAATCCATAGATTAAATACAAATATAGAGGAAATACTCTACCCTGCCATGGAGGATTTCTGCCTTGATATAATTATTGGCGAGGGCCCAGCTGCGCGCTCTGTAAGGATTGATTTACCTCGTTTTACTTTAATAGGTGCGACTACAAGACTCGGCTTGATTAGTAATCCACTTAGGGATAGATTTGGCATCCCTTTACGCCTAACTTTCTATAACACTGAGGAATTAATTCAAGTGATTAATAGAGCTGCTGTAATATTAAACACTCAAATTACTCCTAGTGGCGCCACAGAAATTGCCCAACGATCAAGAGGCACACCCAGAATAGCCTTGAGATTACTAAAAAGAGTTAGAGATTTTGCTTCAGTTGACAACAAAGTTCAAATTGACAAAGAAATTGCCAATACCGCCCTTAACAGACTAGAAGTTGATAAAATGGGTCTTGATAGTAATGATTATCGCTACTTAATGTTTATTTCCACCAACTACAACGGTGGACCAGTAGGAATTGAGACTATTGCCGCCGCCTTATCAGAACAAAAAGACGCTATTGAAGAAGCAATTGAGCCATACTTAATCCAAATGGGTTTACTTCAACGCACGCCAAGAGGAAGAGTTATCACGAACAAAGCTTTTACTCATCTTGATATACCAATACCCAAGGCAAGAATACAACTTCAGCCTGGTTTATTCGAAAATCTTGATTAATGTACTTGTTATTTTTTGATCTATAGTATATAATGCGCAACCTAGTGCGGCATTATAATTAATATAGTATCAATATGGCAAAAAACAATTCGACTCTAAAGGAATTATTACACACAAATCAACGAGTAGTAGTAGATCCACACACTGTAACGCCAATCCTGAACGGTCTTAATCCACAGTACCAACTTTTACATATAAAATACTTAGCACAACAAATTGCTTCCGATAAAAACATTACTCACGTTAACTTTACTAATTCAATGTTATCCAAGGATGAATTAGCAATTATTCTTAACGCCCTAATCACAAATGGTAATATTGAATCTCTGGATTTAAGCAATAATGATAACTTATTCACTGATTTTGCTATTTGCGACCAAAAATGCAGCGAACTGTGGCAACAATTTCTTGCTAATAATACTACTTTAACGCATCTTAACATAAGCTCGACTGATATTAGCAATAATGAATTCTACTCTGTAATTGCACCCTTAAATCACTCAAAAATAACTGCACTAGATATCTCTAGCAATCCTGTAATCCACCCAAAAAGCTACGCATGCATGGATGCGACGCTGCCTTTTCTTTACCAGAATACAACAATAGAATACATTAACATAGGATACCAACCAAGTATAGCAGATTACGACTCAGATCAATGTGAATCAGCCAAATATTTTTTCTCAATACTAAATTTAATCAATACAAAACCTTCATTAGCGCTGCATGCCGATGGTATATTAGATGGCAAGAATGAACCATTTTACTCTAATTTAAAGGATATATTTACTCAAGAACATCTTAAATATGCCATAATACTGCAAGCACAGTTGTTAAGGACTACACCATTACCAGAAGATGTTATATTGACAGTTCTAGATTACATAGAATACTCAGAATGGTTTAAACCTGGACTCCCACTAGAAGAAATTGAACCTATGGGCAACGACATGGAAGTGTCATTCCTAGAATAATCCATTATTCAATAGCAACAGCAGAGATTTAATTACACCTCAAAAGAATGTATCTCTGCGCTCACAAAAACGTTAAACCAAGATTAGTTTGCATGGTGGGGGCAACTTTATACAACGTCCTTATTGGCGCTTTTACCTTTCATATCAGCAAAAAAATATTGTATAAATTATGAAAGTAATACCATCTCTTAATTTTAGTTTTGAGTACAAATAGTATTGAGACTTCCCGATTAAAACACCATAGATTAAATCACATCTGGCCTGCACACACTCCCAACCATTTCTATTAGATAAAATTCATTAAACTAATTTTGATATTTATACAGCACAATGCACTTTTTTAATTTTTCTTAATAAAAAAGGAATTGATATATGTTAATAAAATATTAATATACTATTAACACCAGACTGTAAAAAATGTAACTTAGCAATATTTAGTCTTAATAATAATCAGAATGAGATAACTATATTATGAAAGCACAAGAAGAAAAGAGTAACCTACCAAAGTACAAAGAGCCAGTAGAACGCAAAATGAATTCCGCAGATGCCAATGATAATTATACTATGAAGGCTATAATTAAAAATAATACAGGCTTTCTTAATGAACAGGTTTATATAAATATACAAGGGAAAACCACTGGTGAACATCATTGTTTTGTAGATTTAGGAGGTGGTAAAAGCAGTATAGTTCCAACTTTTGCCGGCATGAATACTATGCAATATGGATTTAATTTAAGAACGCTGAGTGGGCATAATGGCGGCGATGTAGAAATAAATATTCCGCAAATTACTGAAGGACACATTTTTTTCTCTATGGGCAGACCATTAAAATTTGAAATTAATAAAGCTACACTACACATTCAGGATATTAATCCTGAAATCACTACAAGTATCAACCATTACACATTATATGACAAAATAAATCTTACTTTTAATCAGACTGGTTCTTGGATTAGTCCGACAGCAATAGATTTTTTTTCTATGCCCATACATATAAGTCAAAAAGGGTTAGTAGCAAGAGGGGCTCCTTGTGAGGAAGTAGGCTTTTCTAAATCAAGAGGCGAAATATTGCAATCAGTGGAACAAACATTAAGTAAATCAGATACTTGGAAGACTTTAATTAAACAATTTGAAGATACTACATTAAGGGTGATATCACCAACTAAATCAGCATCTTTTCCTAAGTATTATTTAAATAATTATTTACAAGATGTATGGTGGAATTATACAAAAGACCAGCCTAATTTGCAAATTTATTGCGAGCAAATACGCAAAGATATGCCTGCTCTTCAAGCCTATCAATTTCATGGGTATTTTGAAGGAGGTCTATATTTTTTTGCAAATGCAAATGGCCTAAAAGTAACAGTTTCGCAACCTAACGCAACATCCTTTTTTGCTGAGACTCCCTACAGCTTACCTGATAACAGTACTCCTGAATCATTTATTGCTAGAGTACTAACAGCAGCTTATAATGTAGGGTTTATACCAACACCTGATAATGACGCTTGGCTTAGCACACCTTACTTCATTGCCAATCGAGCTCAGTTTTTTACTAACCATTATTCTAATGATCCTAACAATCCTTATTATAATTTATACTCTAAAGCATTACATGACGCCAATGACAAAAACCCTATATACACAAATCCATGTGAGAATGCATTATTCGCAATTCAAAAGCAATGGGTTAATATATTAGGTCAAGCTGGAACATTATATGATACAGTTTATGCAGATATTAAGCCAATTACTATTACTTTAGGCAACCTTAGCTTAAACGCACTCCCTGACCCGTTGAAAAATCATTATTATGACAAGGTAATAATACGCGTTAACCAGGAAGCAACTGAGAAGCTTCACGTAAAATTTTGGAGGCCAGCAGAGCCAGCAGAGCTAGGTGGGCAGTTTATACTACTAGATAACAATGTTGATGTACAATTAGCCGACGTCACTACTCCAATTCTATTACAAGTAAATAAGGTTGATCAACACATATATACTAAACCGAATTTTATAGAGCCTACTATAGAAGGACTCACAGAAGGCTTTACTTTTCTAAGTGATGCTGATGGTGTCTTGAATATGACTTTTTCACTACCACACACAGAAGAACATAAGATGCTAGACTTAGCCGGTGCTAGTGTGGATGATGGTGTAAATGACTTGTAGACGTAAAGGAATATAATTTTTTAACTGTTTACATTTTGCTAAACTGAGTATAAATGCTAAAACAAAAGGAAATACTAACTTTTTTTGTTTTAGCATTTACAAAACATGTAAACATATATAGCTAACCAGGCTGCAGATTGTAATAATTATGGTTAGTACGTCATCTATAATTGCTAGATCGGGTACGTTAAGATCAACACTTAACTACGATATTACAAAACAGACTACAAGAAATTTTAATTTCATAAAAAAATTGTTCCTAATTCATACTGATGCAATCTTTTTCACATACATTGAATCTACTCCATTGAACCTAGAAATAAAGAAGCGTCATCTGTTGCAAAATAATCGCCGATTATATTTAAGACATCTACTACTTCAATTGCAGAGGGTAGCATCTCTTGTATGTGAGTGTGAAACAATGATTTATCATAAATATCAACAACTGACATATTAGCAGCATTGATTGATTTGATATTAGCTCCTGCATTAAATAGCAATGTTGCCATATCATAATTCTGGATTTGTAACCCATTTCTCCTTCCAATGCGCCAGATAACTAGCATGGAGCATCTCCATCTTTTATCATTTGCTTATCCAGCGTACGTAATGTAGTTATAAGGTTGTATACTCCATTAATATCATTCTCATATACAAGTTTTTACAACTCCTGATTACGATTAAAAAATGAGTTTCTTTTATTTAGAGGTATAATAACTCCATGTATTTATAATTTTAATTAAGACCGTACTTAGTCTCAGAGTTAGACTCAATACTAATAGCATGTCATTAATCAAGAAATATTAATTAATTGTTAATATAATGCACAGGCAAAATGAGAAAGAAGAATCTCAGCAGCAAATTATAATAATAGACTATCCACAGATGATAACCAATTACCAGTGAATATAGAGAATATAATTGGTAATTACTTAAGTTCTGCTATAAAATACGGCAAATTTTAAGATTTTAAGTAATAAAAATACTAGTTTCATGAATAAGTCTGAAATAGTAAACTAGGGTGTGTAGAGTTTTTAACTGCTTTAAAATCTAATCCGCAATATAAGATTGGTTTGCTTACTAATGGTCCTTCAGACTTTCAGAGAGCAGTAATAGATTTTTTTGATCTAGGTAAATATTTTGATGCTATCATTGTATCAGGTAATGATGATGTTGGCATACGAAAACCAAATCCAGAAATATTTAGAATTATGGCACAAAAAATGAAACTACCACCAGAATCATTATTTATGGTAGGTGATGTAATAGAAAAAGAGATACTGCCTGCTATAAAATTAGGATGGTGGGGAATTTGGATTACGCCTAATATTGAACAAGTTACTAAAAGTACTAATCTCATAAATTTACAGCAATTACTCCAGAACTTTCATTCTATTCCAGAGCAACCATTAACTATTAGTTGGTTAGATATAACATCTAAACCTAATATATCATAATGATTATTAGAGTTGTGCGACTCCCTATGGTATACCTCACTAAACTATCACAAATAATAATCATTTAGTATAATGTTGTCCCTGAAATTTGATGCAGATATAATATAGTGAATAAAATTAAGCTTTACGTTTAGCTATGGTCATTAAATAAATATAAAAGAAAACGCCGAGGTGATATTGTCACTTTGTTTTAGCGATATAATCCATAACTATTTTATATCGGCCTAGCTATATTATTCAAATCATTGCGAATCCATATAAACCCCTACCCTTTTATAAGATATTTGCTTCATACTAATACCCACTGCATACAACCCTTCAGGGACGAGAAAGTTGATAAAATCTGTATGATGCTATATTTTATTTTAGATATCTTATTCTATTTATTTTTATCCTGCTAAGCCAAATTAGTCACATGCTAGATCTAAAAGATAACAAATTAATAACCTCCATCATAATTACGTATTTTTACCCTATTATCTATTTCTTTAATTATCCTTCATACTTGTCCTAGACCAATAAAAAATTTATTATTGATTGCAAGAGAATGCTTTAAAAGAGCTTCTCTCTCCGGCACTTACCAGAACATTTTTATTGTTTTCATGCTACATGTATTTTTCGCTAGCTTATGACGCCAAGGCTAGGGAACTACTCGTAATGAGCACATAAACAAATTAGAATAATTTAACTATAATTAACGTTTTTTGTGTTATTTTTATCACAAAATTGAAGATTTTAATATATTTAATGTTATAACTTGGTTTATGGTCACAATAAATGATGCTAATCAGTAATCAGATTGTCAATTTATTTCTTGAAAATAACCTAATTTGGTAGTAAATATTTTAGTATTGATCAGCATCAACGCACGAAGTCGATTAGGAGGATTTTATGGACAATACAATTGTAGCCCTTTATACTCCATACACTGCTGATTTAGATGTTAAAATGCTTAAGAAAGCAATGAATCTTGCTAGCAAGCATAATGTACAAGAAAATCAAGGAGTAGAATATGTATGCCCCTTCAAAGTTTCAGAGATTGTTGCAAGGCTTGGCTTAGATTCAAATTCTATTATTTCTGCAATGATATTTAATATTATTGAAACTGAAAATTTGTATGAAGACGTGCTGGCAATTAAGCTTAATTTTTCAGATGATATAGCAGAATTGATACTTGAAATTCATAGCCTATCCCAAGTAGAATTATTACTATTCCCATCATATGATGAAACAGCATGCCAAATACTTGCTTTAAGAAATCATGACAAAAGAGCGCTAATTATCAAATTAGCCGCGCGACTTGAAAGAATGAGGACAATACATCATATAACGAATAGTGTGTACAAAACAAATATAGCACTACAAACTGTAAAATTATATGCACCACTAGCTGAAAGAATAGGACTACATTCAATAGCCACTGAACTACAAGACCTATGCCTACAAGTTATAGCACACAATGCATGGCAGAATATTCTAGAACAACTGCAACATATGAGAATAGAACAGGCTAATTTGATAATTCAAGTTACTAATGACCTGTATAAAACATTAGGTAAGAAAATTAGATATTTTGAAATATACGGACGTCAAAAAACCCCCTACTCAATTTGGAAAAAAATGCAGAGGAAAAATTTACAACTGGATCAGCTGCGTGATATAGTGGCTTTTAGAATCATTGTTGATAAAGTAGAAGACTGCTACACAGCTTTAGGTCTAGTACATAACTTATACCACATGATCCCTAAGCATTTTAAAGATTTTATAAGTAAGCCTAAGAATAATGGCTATCGGTCCTTGCACACTATTGTATTATGTCCAATGGGCAACGTGATAGAGATTCAAATACGCACTAGAGAAATGCACGAAACCGCTGAACATGGCCAGGCTGCACATTGGCGCTATAAAAATGGTATATTAGATAATGAAAAAATCCAAAATTATGATCGTATCAGGAATGCTATAACTGATGCAAAAAAGAATAAAGTTTGTAATCAAAATATAGATCAAAAATCTAACACATAGAGTATGTGAACTATAGTATATTAAATTTAAAAATTTCGTGAATAACATAGTTTCTCGAATTGCTTCTTTCATCAGTGGTTATTATAACAACCATTAGATTCCTTTTTTTACGCGTTGTTAGAAAATAGTAATAAATTTAAAAAAAACTAGAACAGCTAGAAAATTTACTTTATAAGATACAATGTTACAGCTTTCACTTTTATTATACAAATAATAGTAAATAATATATGAAAATAATAGGAGTAGGTACGGACATAGTCAGTATAAAACGTATTGGTGCTGTATTTAACAAATATGGTGATTCTTTTCTTAACAAAGTATTTCACCAACAGGAACAAGATTGCTTTAATAAATTACCTGCTCATAAAAAAAATAGCTATTTAGCAAAACGCTTCGCTGCTAAAGAGGCTTTAGCCAAGGCATTTGGTACCGGTATTGGGCGCTCTATAAATTTTAAGGATATAGCAACCGTCAACGACCATCTTGGCGCTCCAATAATCCAAATAGAGAAAATAAAATTAGCTGATATAGATAATTATAATATTTGTGTTTCCTTATCAGATGACGACCCCTTTGCAGTTGCATTTGTAATAATTACTAGGTATAATGACCTGAAAAATTTAGGCTCATGATCTTACTTGATATACAGAGAAAAAGTGGAACTCTAGACAAAATTCACTTTGTAGGAATTGGCGGAATTGGCATGAGCGGCATTGCTGAGATTATGCATAATCTTGGCTATCAAGTACAGGGTTCAGATATTTCAGAAAATAATAACACCCAAAGATTAAAAAAGTTAGGCATTAAAATAATAATAGGTCATGGACCAGAAAATATTGCTAATGTTTCATATGTAGTTATTTCGTCCGCTATAAAACAGAATAATGCGGAGGTAGGTGCTGCCATCAAGTACCAGATACCAGTAATCAAGCGATCAGAAATGCTTGCCGAATTAATGCGATTAAAATGTTCAGTCGCTATATCTGGGTCACACGGTAAAACAACTACCACTTCATTAATGGCTTGTTTATTCGAAGCTGCAGGGCTTGAGCCAACTGTAATTAATGGCGGAGTAATTAACCATCGCAACACAAATGCTTACATTGGAACCGGAGCGTATCTAATAGCGGAAGCCGATGAATCTGATGCTACTTTTATTAAAATCCCTTCAACTATCGGAATTATTACAAATATCGATCCAGAACATATGGATTATTACCAAAATTTTGATACCCTAAAAGAAGCATTTAGAAGTTTTTTAAGGAACCTTCCCTTCTATGGCTTCGGAGTTGTGTGTATTGATCACCCGGTAGTTAGAGAATTAGTGCGTACCGTAACAGAGAGAAAAATCATTACTTATGGTATAGATTCTACTGATGCAAACATTAGAGCTTTTAATATAAAATCAAATACTTATACATCGACCTTTGACATTAAGTTAAATTTACCACATATATCAGGCACAACTACAATAGAACAAATTACAATACCAACACCTGGTAAACATAATGTATTAAATGCACTAGCTGCAATAGCAGTAGGAGTAGAATTAAATTTCGGCCTAAAAGTTATCAAAGATGGTTTTAGTAATTTTCAAGGAGTTAAAAGAAGGTTTACTCTAATTGGAAAATATAACGAGGCAGAGCTAATAGATGATTATGCGCACCACCCCGTGGAAATAGAGGCAACATTAGCTACTGCAAAAAATATAGCTCATGATAGGGATGCGCGAGTAATAGCAATTTTTCAACCTCACAGATACTCAAGGTTGCAAAGTTTATTTGCTGACTTTGTCAATTGTTTTACAGATGCAGATCAAGTATATATTTTAGATGTTTATGCAGCAGGAGAAAAAGTTATTAAGGGTTTTAGTAGTGAGGTGTTAACAGATGCTGTAAATACAGAAATGAAACCAACTTCTTACATCAATGATAAGGAGCAACTCGTTGATATAATTAAGAACACTGCAAAACAAGGAGATTTACTTGTATTTATGGGAGCTGGTGATATCACTGTCACTGCCGGCCAGATAGTAGAAAAATTAAAATCATAATTATCCATGCTGTTACCTAATATTCACGGAACATATAAAAACAATTATAATTTAGCGCACCTTACTTGGTTTAAGGTTGGAGGGCCAGCTGAGATCTTTTTTAAACCAAAAGATGAAAATGACTTGCAGCATTTTTTGCAACAAAATCAGGGTGTATTACCGGTAACTGTAATTGGTGCTGGGTCTAATATTATTGTCAGAGACGGAGGAATAAAAGGTGCAGTATTAAAGCTTGGTCAAAATTTCACAGCAATTGAAAAATTAACTAATAATAATTTATTAGTGGGGGCTGGCTGTCTCAATTTTAATTTAGCTAAATTTGCATTATTGAATAATATCAAAGGCTTTGAATTTTTAATTGGTATTCCGGGTACCATTGGCGGCGGCATTGCTATGAATGCTGGATCTTATGGTAGGGAATTTAAGGATATTGTAGAATCAGTATATGCGTTTGATAAAAATGGATTAGAACATAAAATATTGATACAAGATATTACCTTTGGTTATAGAAAAAATTACTTACCAAAAGATTTGATATTTACCAAAGTCGAATTAAAAGCAGAACAGGGAGAGTTTAATACAATCAACTCCCTGATGCAGACAATTCGAAAACAAAGGGAAGAGAGCCAGCCAATTACTGAAAAAACAGGAGGTAGTACTTTTGCGAATCCAATTGGTTATAAAGCATGGCAATTAATTGATCAAGTAGGGCTGCGAGGCAAAAATCTAGGAGGAGCCTCTATTGCTAAAAAACATTGCAATTTTATGATTAACAATGAAGCAGCTAGCGCCTCAGATCTAGAAGAACTTGGTCAAATAGCCATTGCTGAAGTATATAAGGGCACTGGTGTCAAGTTAGAATGGGAAATAAAAATAATAGGTGGTCATGCAAAAATTTAATACAATTTTTATAGCCCAGTCTAAAATTGTAGATTGCACCATGAAACACAATAGTCATTTGTTAGAATATACTAAATCCTGTGGCTCTGATATAGATTCCTTTGCTTTGGATAAATGCGATGATAAAAACTATGTTCTTGTTATAGGCGGAGGTATGTCAGCTGAAAGAGAAGTATCTTATATGTCATCTGATGGTATAATAAACTCTTTGTTAGAGCTTGGTTACTTCGTAATTTTTGCAGATATGGGTGCTGATATTGCCAAAGTGTTACATCAACTAAAACCAGATGTAGTGTTCAATGCCCTGCATGGCACTTACGGTGAAGACGGCTGCCTTCCGGGGTTACTTAATATATTAAGAATACCTCATACTGGGCCAGGCGTTCTAGCATCTGCCTTAGCTTTTAATAAAAAAAAATCACATCACATATTTAAGGCAACTGGTATTGAAATTGCACATTCTATTATTGTAAATAAATCAGACAATATAAAGCAGGACCCCCTACCCCGACCTTATGTCATAAAACCTATATCCCAGGGTTCTAGTGTAGGGGTAGAAGTTATTTTTACTGAAGATAATTTTTCTTTTGAAGAATACAATTTTGAATATGGCGATCAAGTTATTATTGAGAAATACATCAAGGGTAGAGAAATACAGGTAGCAGTGCTGAACGGTAAGGCCAAGGGTGCCCTTGAAATACAATTACTAAAAAACAAGCGTTTTTATGATTATGAAACAAAATACACTGATGGTTTTGCAAGGCATTTAATGCCTGCACCAATGTCACTATCATCTTATAATAACGCGTTGCATATAGCAGAAGAAGTTTGCCAAATTTTTGAATGTGAATCTGGCTTAATTAGAGTAGAATTCATTTATAACGAACAGGAAGATAAGCTGTATTTAATTGAGCTTAATACTCATCCTGGTATGACTAGCCTATCAATTTGCCCAGAAATTATTGAGTATTCTGGAATTTCTTACACAGAATTAGTAAAACTGATAATCCAAGATGCAAAATTTGAATAACAAGGCATAAAAATAGTGCGCAGGACCAAGAAAAATAAAATCTCTATTAAAAGAAAAATGTTGATTTATTATCAACGAATTATTTTGTTAATAAAATTACTATTTTTATTACTAATTATCTTATTTTTTTCAACAAATGTATTTGATTTTGCTAAACAATATGCAAAAAACTATTTTGTGCAATCTACCGCTAGTTATGGTTTTGTTTTAAGCGAAATTATTATTGAAGGTCATAATAATTCTGATCTCAATGAAATAGCAAGTACTATAAAAGCGGATACAGGAGATCCAATTTTTGATATTGATATTAAAGAGGTTAAAAAGAAGCTTGAAAATAATATATGGATAGACTCAGCTATAGTGGAAAGAAAATTGCCGTCTACTCTTTATATCGCATTAGTTGAAAGAGTGCCAATAGCCATATGGCAATTCCAAAAGAAATTATACTTAATAGACTCCGATGGCAATCGTATCACAACATATGAAGGACAACATTTAGAGGATATAATTCATGTAATTGGTCAAGATGCAAATATTTATGCAAAAAATCTTATAGAAGAATTACACCATTATCCTAATTTATCTACAAAAATTAAATCTGCTGTTAGGTACGGGAAACGTAGATGGAATTTAAATTTTATTGATAATTTTATAGTTAAGATGCCAGAATTTAATTTTCATTCAGCCTATCATTATTTGTATTCTCTAGATAAACAGAACAAACTTTTTGGGCAAGGATATAAAATGCTGGATTTAAGAAATCCTAATAAATATTATTTTGAGCAACACTAATCTGTATAAATTAAAACATAAGCTTATACAGAATTACTGCGACCTTAAAAGGGTTGGTATGTTGCATATAATGATTTAATTTGTCTAAACTAAAAGCAGAAATTAAGAAATACAATATTTCCATATACACTGGTTCTAGAATCAACTGTATATTTGATTCTAGAACTTATTTTGTTATGACTTGGGGGAGAGAAAGCTTTGAATATAATCCCAAAAATTAATCAATTTATATTATTATCAATAAGTTATTGCTGTTTTGTACTTATAACAGATAAAACTCATTATTCGTCAGATATAACTAAAATTCGATTTACTCAACACATCTAAAAATAATATTCCGTATCGGTGAATGTTGCATAATCAATATCAAATTGATGAAAAAAATCAGGTATAAATTCCGAAGTGAATATTTCGGTATATGGTTCTTGAGGAGTGGGGCAACTATATCCGATTATTATTTTTATAAGCTCTTTCGGTGTTATAGTGTGCAGCGCTAAGCTAACATTTAAATAATGAGATTTTAATGCTGTAAGCTAATTATATAGCGGCAGTATATTATTCTTGTAAAGATCTACATTAACATAACCTTGATTAGCTGTAATATCAGTCCACGCTAACATAGCCCCATGTGATAAAATGTATTGAATAGTTGTAACCTCAGAAGGTATCCTAACTTGTGCACCACCCCCCCCCCCAGCCAGGGCTTTTAAAAGAGGTGAAGGTGGTATCTCATTAAAACAATCCAACTGGTTATTTTCTTTAAGGCGTGGATCAAATGGTGTGAAGTTGAGATCTGCACCATATTCGAGCAACAGTTTTATAGCTTCGATATTATCTTCTTGTATAGCGCAAGTTATTGCCGTCCTAGATCCTGTGTTTGGATCACCATCAAATATATTTACATCCATACCATTCTCTAATAATAATTTGAGCAAAGGCATTTTACCATGCTGTACTGCTTGACAAACTGGTGTACAAAATTGATACCCCTCCCAGCGATTTTCAATAAGAGTACTGTTGCTATATAAACCATGAGAAATCACCAATTTAGTAGCATTATGCTCATATTCTTCCTTAAGACGGGGTACCATCGACTCTTCGGTGTAAGTAGAGTTCATTGTCCACATTAATATGCCTACCGTATCATCATAGTCTGCTTCTTGCGATGGAACACTGCATTGCAGGCGGTAATTAACATCAGCCTTTTTCTCAATTAATATCTCCATAATTTGTAATTTCTGCAACCTAGCGGCCAGAAGTAAGGGAGTAAAGCCTTCTACGTTAAAATCATTTTTTAGATTTTCTGCTTTTGGTTCGTACTTTATCATTTGGTTGATGGCACATGTATTAGAAAATTCAGATACTTTTAAGAAATCACCATTCTCAATATACTGCATCAACATCTCAATAGTGATGTGCTTTTCCTGCTTAATGCGATTATTATCATTACTATTAGTTTTTTTACGTTTCATATTTGTGAACCTCCACAGGACAAGCCCCGTGGTTTTGCGTTTGCATTATAAAATTAATTGGTTAATTGAAGACTAGAGGTCAACGTACTGCAATTTTCAGCTATAGAAAGCTTAAGCGAAAGACAGATCTTTTATCTCTATTTTATCAAGTAATAGTATTAAACTAAATACCTCTAATAATTACACTTTAGAATATATGAAGAGCAGTGTTATTAACTTACAGAAATTACTCTTCATATATTGATAGTTTCATTTTATTTATATTACGCTAGATCAGGATTTGCATCTACTCCACTGCCCCAGCTAGATCTATTTCTGCATCTTGTTGGGCATTATAGTCTGGGGTGAGTCCTGCACCTGCAAAATTTAATACCATTAATGCCATTGGATTATTATTATATATTGCACATAACGCTTCATATGTATCATGATCATAGCAATTATTTGGTACAGCTTCTGTACGATCCTCTAGGTTCAACGCCGTTCTTAATTGATTAATTTTACCTAGATCATTACTTTTATACAGCGTCCTTGCGATGCCCAAATGATATATTGTATTTAATTGATCTGGAGTAAATGCATTACCATTTATTAGCGGTGTATTTTCTTTGTGTTCGTTATATTCTTTAGACATAATAACCTATAGTTAATAATATTAATAAACATTAACTATAGCATACTAGAATATTAATATATAGACAAAAATAATTAATTCAAATCACCGTGCTTTATGGCGCGTCAAAATCAATGTGCAGTACTAGACACTAATATTACAGAGTGTATAATAGATATTCACTAGCCTAGCTGGTATGCTAGAAGATTTTCTTTCTTATATTTATAGTACATATTATTATGAATACATTGATGCAAAAATACAAAAAAGATTATCCTAATATCAGTGCAGATTTTAGTAATGAACTGCCTGCTAGTTTAAATAAATATTTCAACAATCATCTTCATATATTTACTCGCATCGAAAAAAATGCATTAGCACCTTTACCCGTGTTTGTTGGTTATGATTTGGTGCAACCTAATATTGTTGTCCATTAGCTTAAGCAGAACTATTTATAATTTATTGACACTGATACGTATTGCTGGTACTGTCTTGGTATTAAATATTTACTGCATGATTTCACTACTGCAGTAGGTTATCCTAAGATAATTACAAGACTACAAAGCTTTATATAAAGAATTACTCTTCTCAAAGAATATAATAAATTCCATTTTAAAATTTAAACACATCAAGAAAATAAATGACTAAACAAAAAACCATCCCAAAGAAATTTGAAAGATCTTATAACAAAAGAAAAAAGAGTAATATCTCTGAGCAAGAAGAAATAATGCTGGAAGAATCTGAAGCCGAAAATACTGTTGATAACGGAATCAGAGTTACCTTAACAGAGCTTAAAAGGCAATCACCAGAGCAACTGCAATCAGAAGCAGAAAAATTAGGGATAGAGAACGTAAGCTCCCTGCTTAAGCAGGAATTAATTTTTTCTATTCTAAAAAAAATAGTAGAGCAAGGCGGTCAGATCTCAGGAGAAGGAGTATTAGAGATTTTACCAGATGGATTTGGTTTCCTACGTTCACCAAATGCTAACTATTTAGCTGGTCCAGATGACATTTATGTATCACCTAGTCAAATTCGTCGTTTTGGATTAAAAAAGGGTGATACAGTTGAAGGACAAATTAGAGCCCCTAAATCCGGAGAACGTTATTTTGCTTTATTAAAAGTGCATAAGGTTAATTTCGAAGATAATGCAAAAGCCTATCATAGGGTGCATTTTGATAATTTAACGCCTTTATATCCAGAAGCTAAATTGTCATTAGAAATTGACAATGCTAAAGATTACAGTACTCGTACTATTGAAATGGTTGCTCCAATGGGCAAAGGCCAAAGGGCTTTAATTGTTGCCCCGCCTAGAACTGGTAAAACAGTATTATTGCAAAATATAGCACATGCTATTACTACTAATCACCCAGAAGTGTATTTAATCGTTCTGCTTATTGGTGAACGTCCTGAGGAAGTGACCGATATGCAACGCTCTGTACGGGGTGAAGTTGTTAGTTCTACATTTGATGAACCAGCAGCAAGACACGTGCAATTAGCTGAAATGGTTATAGAAAAAGCCAAGAGGTTAGTTGAGGATAAAAGAGATGTAGTGATATTATTAGATTCTATAACTAGATTAGCAAGAGCGTATAATACTGTTGTACCCTCATCAGGCAAGGTTTTGACTGGTGGTGTTGATGCGAATGCCTTGCAAAGGCCAAAAAGATTTTTTGGCGCAGCAAGAAATATAGAGAACGGGGGGTCATTAACTATTGCTGCTACTGCACTTATTGAAACTGGATCAAGAATGGATGAAGTTATTTTTGAGGAATTTAAAGGTACAGGTAATTCTGAAATTATTCTTGATCGTAAGATAGCTGATAAAAGAATATACCCTGCAATCGATATTGCCAAATCTGGTACCAGAAAAGAAGAATTACTACTAGACCGTAGTGTATTATCAAAAATGTGGGTATTAAGACGCATTATTAATCCAATGGGCACAGTTGATGTCATGGAATTTTTATTAAGCAAATTCAAAGAATCCAAGACTAACGCAGAATTTTTTGATAATATGAATTCATAATAAAAAGGAAGAGTATTTTATGATAAAAAAACCAAAAATAGCATTAATTGGCGGTGGTAATATAGGTGGCACTTTAGCTCATTTAATTGCAAAAAATGCACTGGCAGATGTAGTATTATTTGACTTGTCAGAAGGTAAATCCAAAGGAAAGGCATTGGATATCGCTCAAGCTGCAACTATTGATAATTCTGATATATCTGTATTCGGTACTAATAAATATCAAGATATTCAAGGATCTGACGTTGTAATTGTTACGGCAGGTGTAGCAAGAAAGCCAGGCATGAGCAGAGATGATCTAGTATCAGTTAATGCAAACGTAATGAAACAAGTTGCGCAGGGAATAAAAAATTATGCACCAGAAGCTTTTGTTATAGTAATCACTAATCCTTTGGATGCAATGGTTTATGTAATGCAAAAAGAAAGCGGTCTTAACCCAAAAAAGGTTGTTGGCATGGCAGGTGTACTAGATTCAGCTAGATTTAATTGCTTTTTAGCCCAAGAGTTTAAAGTTTCTGTTGAAAATATCAACAGTTTTGTTCTAGGAGGTCATGGTGATTCTATGGTGCCACTTGTTCGTTATTCAACAGTCAGTGGTATACCAATTCCAGACTTAATAAGGATGGGATGGAGTACTCAAGAAAAGATTGATGCTATTGTTGCACGTACCAGAAAAGGAGGAGGAGAAATTGTTTCATTATTGAAAACTGGATCGGCATTTTATGCACCAGCTACATCAGCTATAGAAATGGCAAAAAGTTATTTGTTTGATAAACGCAAAATTTTACCATGTGCCGCATATTTACAAGGTGAATATGGAGTGCAAAATCTATATGTAGGAGTACCAGCAATTATCGGGAAGAATGGAGTAGAAAAGATTGTAGAAATTGACTTAGATGCTGCAGAAAGCATCGAATTTAAAAAATCTGTCAACGGTGTACAGGAATTAGTTAAATCAATTAATTGACTCTAGTCATTGAGATCGAATCTTACAATGATTAAATTTTAAAAACAATAACCGGAAGAGAGCATTGTCATAGAGAACTTCTAAGCAAACTTCTTCTAATTCAAAACATCTTGTTTTGAAGAGAACTATCCTTAAGCTACGCTAGCGAGTGTCAGATTAATGATACTCGCTAACTTATCTCTAATTATTCTAATGTCTGATTTGTCACGCTCTGTCAAATCAAGTCAGAGAACTTTCTATCCAATTGTGTGAATTCATACCTAAGCACCTAAATATTGTTCTGAATTTTAGCAAAAAGTGAGCCATAGCTTCATTGTAATGAACGTACAATGTGGAGTATCCTCCTGTAATACTATTTTCTGTTCTAAAACGAGAGCGTTAATATAGTTGACGGTTAATGTATTTCCAAGTACCATAAAAGAATTAGTTCAAAATGATGGTACATGCATATGGCTTTAAGGCAAAGAATAATAAGCGAAATCTATGATGAAAAAGATAATAATGTTTTA
>JBGCEV010000046.1:0-2725 GCA_045106605.1 Rickettsiaceae bacterium
GTTTGATATAGCTTATAATTAGCGGTTAAGTTAGAGCCAAACAAATCACCTTTTTGTTTGGATGATCTAGCAACTCCTGTATGAGTTGTTTTGATAAAAGCCTTCCCATATGAAACATTCCCATTAAGTGATATATCCTCATCAATATTCCCACTTCCATATATAGATAATATATGTGAGCTTATCTTATCATTATTAGTAGATATTCCTGATATCTTCTGCTTAGTATTAGATGCAATATGACTATAGGCTAGTCCTATAGTTAAATCCTCATCGATCTTAGTGTCCGCGCCTATAACAAAGCCATAAATATCACTCTTACTTCTGCTAGTATTAGAATTACTACCACTACCAATATTTGCCTTATCCGTTTCTTTGCCAATAAAGCCTTTTACCCATGCTCCGTAATTCAGATCATCATCACCAGAAGCAAAACCACTATAAAAACTATTTGTACTATTTACTCTATTTAGACTATTTAGCCGATCATTAGTTAAGCTAGATACATTTAGAATATTTCTGATTAATTGCCTGTTCTGACTCTTAAACTCTTCTGCTGTAGTTTCTGCTCTTGGCTTTAATGCATTGACATCAATTAAATCTGTTCCTTCATACAACAAATAAAAGTGATTCTTGCGTATAGCTCCTGCATCATTAATACTAGCTAGCACAGCACGCAGCTGATCATCAGTTAAGTTACTTACATCCAGTTCCGCAATCTTAATTAGATTCTCTGCTGTAAATGCTCCGCAGCTGCTACCATCTCTTTGTTGATGCACCTGTAGATCTATTATTTCTATAGTAGGGTCAATTTGCTGTAATATATTAGCAAGTAATGCGCTGTTAGTTCTACCATCTATTGAACTACCAAGAGAATCATTATAAATAACTTTAATCGTACCTGCATTAGTGCGCTTAATAGCAAGAGCTTTCCAGTGGGCATTACCAAAGTTAATTGGAATTAGTGCAACCCCCCTTATTCTTGCCTCATTTACTGAATCACGGACTATGTCAGTAACTAGTACCTGACTTTCAAAAGGAAGCGCAGGAGCTACATATACCTGATTCTCATCTAATCTATTCTTAAGTATTGCTCTGATATCTTCATCCTGATACCAATAACTAGAATCTACTAGATTAATAGGATTAACTGCAGCAAGTGATGTACCACTATAAGCAAATGTTGATATAGCAGCACTAGATGCTAGCAGTAATAATAATCTACTTGCTGAATTAGTTCTTGATTTGTTTTCTCTGTAATTATTATCATTATTCGTCATTATTTTAATTCTCCTTATTTAAATTTGTTTTCTTAAAAATTATTATCGCTAAGGAAAGGCTCCTTCTAAAATCAGAAGCCTCTAAACCCTTAACGTAGTTCCCTGCACTTTCCGGCAAAGCCCCCATTCTGATATTTTACCGTCTCCTACCCTCACCAACAAAAGACGCTTAATCACGCCTCTACAGCAGTTATTCACTGGTGTTGCGAGGTTGCACATTCTTTGCATATATAGTAAGAAATCAACTATAACCTGCATTATTGCTTTTAAAACGTGATGTGATTTTGGTATAATAGAGCTATGAGTTTTAAACCAATGATTACTACAGGTTCTTATGGAAGATTTGACTAAATTCTGCAAAACAGAAGCGCATAATAAAGCAATCAAATTACAAAATGCAGCTAAGCCACAAATTGGCTTTATAGCTTCTAGACTCAATAAAGATAATTTTTGGAATGTTATGTTTTTAACATTAACCAGCATGATAGTTTTTATTGCGCAAATGCTTATGAATATTATTCCTGCTGGATTTTTATTGCTATTTGCAGCGATTATTTTGTCTCCGTATTTTATTGCTAAGTTTAATGCCGTAGAATATAAGGATAATGAATTTATTAGCTCTACAACCAATAGAAAACTAGGGCAATATGCTCCAAAGCATTTAGGGTTTTTAATTTGGTGCGGTATTCCTTTTTCAGCTTTTTGGATTTTACTATTACATAGTAAAGCACCACATTTAGACGAAAACATGGCTTTATATAATGCTATATTTTGGTTTGTACCAACAATGTATTTCATTTTAAAAAACCTCCCTATATCTATGATTTTTGATAAAAACACTTGGGTCAAAAATGGTAATACCTCCTACAGCTCTATAAGTAAGAGTGGTATCTCTAGTAATGTAGTTGATAACATTAATGCAAGTAGTAATAGAAGTATTGTTACAGACCCATCCTATCGATATCTTAGTTGCAACATATACCATAAAAGATAAATATATCATTTTTTACTACCGCTCTTTAAAGGTTTTATATTAGGTATTTGAGGTCCTCCGCCTGGCAGCTGATTTTTTACTGAACTAAGGTTAATCTTTTCTAGTGCGCTAGGACCTCCAATACCAAGGTTTTTACCCACAATATTGCCCTGACCTATTCGATCTTTCTCATACTCATTAATTCTTTCATTCATATCTCGTCTAGTAGCCTTATTACTATTTTCTGTTGAAGATATTTGAGTATTAGCATTTTCCGTCATGTCTTTCTGCTTCTGTGCGAGTTTGTTTCCTGTACCAGTAATTTTAAATTTCATTATATTTGCATCAAGACCTTCACTTGCTGCCTGTTTTTGTAGGTCTATCTGACCTTGATTTGTAACTTTGCCGGAATGCTCATTAAAAAATGCTGTAGAATCTTGTCCCGCTTTATTTTCAATTTGTCTATGCCCAG
>JBGCEV010000047.1:0-16758 GCA_045106605.1 Rickettsiaceae bacterium
TAAAAAATCAGCTATTCTTTTTTTAACCCGATTACTTGGTTGCTATCCTAGCCTCAAAATTATTGTTACAGATAAACTTAAAAGTTATATCAAGCCAATACGTCAAATGTGTCCTACAATAGAGCATCGCTCTCATAAGGGGTTAAATAATCGTGCCGAAAACGCTCATCAACCAGCTCGTAGAAAGGGAAAATCATTGATAAAATGTAAATCAGCTAGTGGAGTTAAAAAAACATTATCATTGATGGGCAAAGTTAGAAATATATTTGCAATCAATGTTGGGCGGTACACTAAAACTACTGCTGACAGAAGACCAGCATTTGATGAGGCTAAAGCAATTTAGAAGAAAGCTTCTAAAAGACTTCTTGCTGCCTAAATTTTAGGGTTATTGCCTTTTGACACCTTGGTTTAACTAACTTGACGGTGACCATATTACAATTCCAGAAGGCAAGCATTATTTATTATTTTAATAAATATAATATTTAAAAGAACCAGAAGAAAATAGAAAAATTCGCTTATAAAACTGCGTCGTATATTATATACTCTACAGGGATCAATAAACTCTTATTCATGCAAAACACAATAACTATAACGACTGCAAAAAAAGTCTCTATTATATTTGCATAAAATGATATAATATAAAATGAAGATCCTATCACTTTTTGATAAAAGTAAATAAGAGGTGTTGTGTTATTATGTCAGCAAATTGCCAATATTCAATTAGGCTAATAAGTAGATTGAAAAAGCTTGATCAAGGTCATCAGATTGATTTTGATCTGGTAGGCAAGGCAATAGATTGGGCCAAAAAATATCATGGAAACCAGAAACGTAAAAGCGGAGAACCCTACTACACACACCCGTTAGAAGTGGCTTATATGGTTGCTGAGTACAAACTTACAACAGATGTCATTGTTGCTGCCATTTTACACGACATTGTTGAGGATACTGAAGTAACATTTGGTATGATTCTCGATAATTTCAGTGAAAGAATAATGGAAATGGTCGACTATCTAACCTGTAATAGAACTGATGATAGTATACTCTCCGTTCAAATGACTTTAGAGTATTTATTGCTCCAAGATGATAGAGAAACGCTAGTTATTAAATTATTTGATAGAATTCATAATTTACAAACTTTGTCTATAATGAGTATAAACAAGCAAAAGGGTGCTATTGCAGAAACTTTACAAAATTTCATTTTGGTAGCAATGCACCTCAATGATATTGAATTAGAAAAATTGTTAATAAAACAAATTAATTTAATTCTTCCACCAGAACAAAGATATAAGTATCCAAGTTACTTTTACGACCGTCTGAGATCTCACTTACCCATACTAGAACAAGACATGAAATTAAGCTTCCTTATACACGAACAAACGGATAAGGATGATTAAGTTTCCGCTCTAGTGCTACAAAATGGGACTGGCCTATTAAGTAGATAGTTAGCATTACTAAAGCAAAGGAAGTAATTCCCCAATGTCCAAAAACCCTAAATATATATATAAAACCAAACGCTGTAATTACATAAACAACAGCACGAGATAATGCATATACAAAGCTTGAATAAGTAAACCTCTGTAATACAGGAAAATGAGTGTAAAGCGACGAAACGCCATTATGAGCATCTGGAGCGAATAATACTACTACACACTGAAACGCCATGATATAAAAACCAGAAGAAGCCCAACTGATAAAAATTGGAAAAATTAGAAATAAAACTCCTACTATTATTGCCTTGATTTGTAGAATTTTTAGTGGATGTATAACACGACACAATAGAATAAAAGTAGTATCCATACCAATCTGAAATATAGATACTATAAAGTTATTATGTACAACTTCTATAGCAGAATAATTAAAAACATTTTGTAATATTTCAGCACAATAAATATAAACAAAATAAAAGCAAAGTGGCCACATGCAATCTAGTGCGAACAATGATAATATAGTTTTATATCTTACATTAATACTGCGCATAGCATTATATAATGTAGAATTATTAGGTACATTCGCTTTTGCCAAAAGATTTTTGTATCTTTCCCTTGCATCACTAAATTCTGCTGTTTCCCTTAGTGAGCTACGAGCAAACCACCCAACAGAGGCAATGAATGCTCCTATACCAAAGGCCACCCTCCAACTCAAATTCTCATTGCTTAACACTATTGATGCTAAACCTAAGGCGGCAAATGCACCGATGCTAGCTGCAAGTGCAATACTTGCCACAGCCGGGTATCTTGCTGGAATCTTAATAAATTCAGTTAAATAAAGCTGCGCCCCTACTATTTCCCCCATAGAAGACATCCCCTGTAACATCCTACATAATGTCACGAAAATTGATGCTAAAATACCTATCTCTGCATAAGTAGGTAGAACTGTCATAACAAGACAACAAAAAGACATTAACAAGGTAGTGAGAATTAAGGTAAATTTACGACCGAAATTATCGCCAATATAGCCAAATACAAGTGCACCAAATGGCCGCATAATATATGTTGAACAAAACGCGGCAGCTGTAATTAGAGACTTTATATGTATATCCACTTGTGGGAAAAAAAGTTCATTAAGAAGCACAGCCATATGAATGTAGAGCATTAGATCAAAATATTCTAGAAACGTACCTACAGACAGTAGCCCTACAGCTTGTTTCTGCTCTTTGGTAAGCCTAGCCTGCGCATTTGGTACTGTTTTAGACAAAAAATTATCCCTCTTCATCAATTTAATACATTAGTGAATTAATGTCATACTTTTGTCCTTGATGCAAGTATTTTAGTAATAATTTGCCGTATTCAAAACAAAAAACTATTTTCTGATAGCTTTTCTGTTATATTTGGAGCTAGAACTGACTAATTTAGATGATGAAGAACCAACTTTCAAAGATACTCAAATTAGCAAAAAACGGAATACATCATATCATATCATTTCATTAACATGACGCTGTCTTAGTTGGTTAGCTGGTTGATATTGTTTATTTGCAAACTAGTTCCTTTTCTCATAAGTAAAATCTAGATAATAAATTATGTCGAAACGCAGTAAATACAATGAGCGAAAAAAAACAAAACTTCTTGCTCACTAATTAACAGATAAGCTTAAGAAGCTATTTCTAAACATCCTAACCAGCAAAATAACAAATGACGAGTTCATAGAAGAGGCTAGAGATTATATTACCAAAGCAAATAATGTAAGTACTACTAATGAGGACGACATTAAACTCATAACAAACATTTTTAGCAATTATTTAAAGGTCTTTAGTAGTAAAAAAACAACTATAAAGTTTTCAACTAAGGATGTAAAAATATTAGCAATTTGTTCCAGCCAAGGATGGGTAAAAGACAACGGAGAAGAAGTTAATAGTTTTGTTCAGAAGATACGTGACCTAGCTTTCGATCGACAGTTAGGTTCAAAACACAAATGTGAAAAAATTCTAATGGAAATGGATAAATATTTTTCTAGTCCAATGGTGACAAAAGAAATGCATTGCGAAGAATTTATATATTGCATTAGCAAAAAATTGTTAAATGTAGCTTTCACCAAATACAAAACTCATGAACTCGATAAAATACCTACTGTTCATAATAGCATTTTTCTTGCTGCTCTTAGAATGCAAGAGATTAAACACCTAGATAATGTAATTAGAAAATTTGATATTAATTTAAAAACACTTACTGTTCATTACAAAGGTAAGCAATGTACAGCCATGCAAGTTGCCACTAGTCTAAAGGGAGATTTTGCAAACCAATACTTAGATTTACTTTGCACTAAATATAGAATACACCCAGATCACGACGCAAGTAGAGCAGATTTTGTAAAAATGAATAGCATGACAGCCTTAATGTATGCTTGCAACAGTGGAAATCTACCCATGGTGCAGCAACTCCTCAAATATGGAGCAGACATTAATTTGGCAACTCAGGTTACTAATATACATGAAGTATCTACTTTTCGCACCCCTTTTTCAACTGCTATTGGATCTGTAAATTTTCAATTAGTTAAATTCCTTGTCGACCAGGGAGCTGACCCAATGAAAGCAACTAATTTACTACATAAATGGGTAGCAGAACATATACCCCCTGCATTAGCATCAAATCTAAATTTGATGCCATCCATGGGATATGGGCTACATCTTAGACAATATAGATTCCAAAGAGGCAAAATTACTTACTAATAATACCAGTTGGTTTACTGACTCTAAGCAACATGCCTGCTTTGGTGAAAATGATAATGCTGATGAACCTGATGGACTCTACAATGTCGTATGCCTAGGCGATGAAGAGGGCTTTTAATGGCTTTGTTGCATGAATCGAATTTTTGCTATACTGCTCCTTACCCCAAAATCTGAGTTTATGCGATACGCATAGATTTAGGTTTGCCAATTTTAAACATTTTGTTTAAATTTTGACACTTGATTGTCATTTCATTTTTCATATTATCCACTTCTCTCGATAAAATTTACCACCTCAACAATTTTTAAATCTGAAGAAAGTATTTTCTACAGACTCCCTTCTTCCATATCCTGCGTATATATTGTGTACCATGTTTATTTTCTAGCCATTCATTGCCTGTATAGGTCTGTATCCCTGTGCTATCAATAGATACATACGGTTGTATAATCCGGGCAAATGATATTTAATTCTGATATCTCAAATATCCAATTAATAAATCCTTGAGATTGGCATAGACTTTAGGCAAACAAATATCTGTTTTGTAGACACATAAGAATAGCTTTATCGCTATATCTCTTCTAACCTTTACGCTTTTTATTACCATCATTCTCTTTGTACCAGGGGATTCAACAAATATTTATTTCTTCCTTAATTTTCTTTCTCCAGAGGTAAAATAAATATTAGTAACATTAAAATAATATAATAGTATCCTTGTTAAAAAAGCTCCAACAATAATTACCATTGCAGCATTCCTAATATCAGTTGCACTTAGGTTGCATGCATTGATATCAAGGTAAATACTAAATATCGCCCCCAAAAATACACTCACTTCTTCATTCATTGAGCCATTTATAATAACATGATTTGTATGAATCAAATCCCTTGCGATTCTACCAAGATGCGCTCCCATGAAGGCAAAACAAGTGCCCCAAAGTATGAGAGGTTCTAATTTCATCGTAGCAGCTATAAGCACCCCTATCACAATAAAAAATGATTGGCCAATAGTGTCACTTAGTACTATTGAATGATACCACAATTTCTTTATTAAATCATCTTCATGACCGTCTTTATTATAATATTCAAGGAACCTGATTACAATAAATCCTATACTGACTGTCATCACTATATAACCTAAGCATGATGCCGTGAAATACAATTTTTGACTGTTATCGTTTAGTACTATATCACTTATAATGATACACCCTGATGAAGATAATATTGCCAAAAATAATGTATAAAACAAAGTAATATGACTTTGTGCTGCTATTGCAACAGCTGTAATTGAAAAAGCTATCACAGCTAATATACTAATAGTATAAAACCACTGAGACCTCATAGTCTCTAACATTATAACTGGATACAAATAAGTTTTGATTATCTTCTTATATTCATCCGTATGTATCAATTTTTTTATTTCCTTGTTAAATTGATTCACTACTTCAAAAGGCACCGTTTGTTTGCTAAAAACTAAGTGGATTGGTTGTTTTATTCCTAATTTGAGCTCTCTCACAAAACTCCCTGTCTTGTTATGTGAAATAGACGCTATACCTGTCAATCTATCAGTAATAACACCATCAACTTCTTTTCTTGCTAGAGCCTGAAAAGATTTCGTAGTATTTGGATATTCTTTAATTATATCCTGGTTATTTTTATCATAAATGAAAGAATTAAGCTGTTGATTAGAATAGACAGATCCTTCGGTTATAGCAAGTTGAAAATTTTGCAATCTAACTTGGGCCAAAAACTCATTAATATTTTCAAAATTAAAATTATAGTGGATTTTGCCTAACATAAATAAAGAAATTTCATTAAATCTATATGGAGTAGAAAAATACAAATATTTTGCTCGCTCTTTACTATAAGTAAATCCTGCAGCCATATCTCTACGCCCTGATTTAAGATCATCTTGATGCATCGTTAGATCTACATTATCGTAACCGATATCAATATTAAGATTTTGAGCAAGTTCTTTTACTAATTCAACATCAAAACCTGTTAGGGTTACTCCTCCTGATGTCAGTTGATTATACTGATATGGTTTCTTATCATACCAACCATTTAATAAAAAATCTTTTTTTGTCGTAAAAAAATGTAAATTTGCATCTGTTGAGTCACCTTCATCAGCATTAGATGTCATAGCACTGAATATAAAAACAACTAAAATAAGTGAAATAAACTTCATAAATTACAACCTTTATATACAAACTAAGTTATATGGTATTAAGATAAAGCAATTTTGAGTACAAGGTATAAATGACACTAGCCCAAAATAAAATTACTGTCTAGCTTTACCTCAGAGATGCTTTCAAAATTTATTAGGTATATTGTGATGGACATTGATAACGCCTCACTCTAGAGTTGCATAAAGTTAAGAAAATATAATATGCGATTACTTTTTCTGTTGATAGCCACCCTATTAGTTACTAATAGTATTAATGTTTCATTTGGAAAAACTTATACATTTGAAGAAGCATTACAAAATTATCGAGATTTAGGACTTAAATTTCCGGAGGCTGAACAAGATGGCCGTATACAAACTTTAAACAAAAAGGGGGCAATGTCCCCCGTTTTTGATGATGCCACAGTTGCATTCATTAATCAATCTCAGGGAAAAAAAGTATTAGATGTAGGAGGAGCATATGGCAAAACCATGATTGAATGCCTCACAAGATTTTCTGATGTTACCTATACTATTAATGACCTAGATGAAAGGCATTTGTTTATTGCAGCAAATGAACTCAATAATGCAAAAATTGAGGAGCAAACTTTAAATAGAATAAGGTTTATAGCGAAGGATTTTGCTGATATAAATACTGATGAGAAATACGATTTAGTCCTTGTTGGCCGTGTTCTACACTTTTTAAAGCCTGACCAAGCAACAAAAGTAATTAGTAATATATCTCAAATTCTAAAACCCGGCGGACAAGTGTTTGTGGTTGCAATCACTCCTTATGTGAAGCGTTATAAAAGCTTTATCAAAGTATACGAAATGCGATTAGCTAATGGAGTTGAGTATCCAGGTTATGTAAAATCCCTAAGAACTTGGTTAAATAGAAATGCAACCTCTAAATCTCAAATTCGCCAGATATCAGATACAACTTTTATGTTTATGGATAATAAACTCTTAAGTAAATTATTTAACCGATCCGGCTTGCAGGTGTCGAAGTGTGATATGGTACCACTAAAATACAAATCTGCCTCATGGTCCCTAGACGGAAGAGAAAATGTAAGCTTGATTGCTAAAAAACCTATTGCACATTAAATCTTGTCTTGAAGGTTAACAAAATAAATTTCATGTTAGACAATAAATAATGTCAGCTAGTAAAACTAACGCAGCACTATAATTTGCTAATGTCAATAATTGGTTATCCTGTAAGATATCATATGTAACTCATTTCATGCACGCCAAAATTTGTTCTAGTGAGTTAGGAGTCTTGTTGTATCATTATGCTCGCCTGATTTTTTAGTATCTGCTACATATTCATTAAGTTTCAACGAATCTATTTTAATTCGGACTCGAGCACCTCCTGCACTAGTATTATCAATCTCTAATTTACCAAAATGGTCCGTGATTATTCTGTCAACTATAGATAATCCTAAACCAGTGCCTTGAGATTTAGTGGTAACATAAGCCTCTTTAGCAGATGTTAACATTTCCTGACTAAACCCTGGCCCATTATCTTCAATAAGAATAATCAAATTTTCATTTGTTATATTTACTTTAACATAAATTGTTCGTATTTTCGTTTTATCAAAATTAATAAACGATTCCTCTGCATTTAATAACAAATTAACCATAACTCGGTTTATTTGTGATACATCACAGTTTATACGATATTTGTCGACGTTAGAGATAAAAAGGTAATTAATATTATTGTTAATTAATTGTCTAGACTCTACAAGATCATGAATTAATGATATAATTTCACAGTTAGTAAAATTAGGGGCTGGTAGGCGTGCAAATTCTACAAACTCAGATACAATCTGACTAATATCAGCCGCATTCTTTAAAATGTTTCTTATATATTTCTTGAATGATTCTGGATCAGACACCTCATTATTAAATTTCTTTGACAACCTTTCAGCTGATAATTGGATTGGAGTTAATGGGTTTTTGATTTCATGAGCTATTCTCCTTGCCACATCTGACCATGCAATAGCTCTTTGTGCTATTAACAGTTCTTTGTTCTGACGATCTATTTGATTAACCATACGGTTAAATGCACACGACAAAACTCTTACTTCATCATTCTTTAAATTCTGTATTGGAACTTGTGTGTTAAAATCACCATCTTTAACTTTTTCTGCTGCAATTACTAATTCTCGAATTGGTTTTACAATTCTTCCAGCAAATTTTTCACCCCATATTATGGCCGTAAGTACCAATACTAAACTTAACAAAATAAAAACCATAGAAAACTTTATCTGCAACCCTATAATTTTCTTTTTAAGCATTTCGTATTCATGTACAGCACCAGTTGTTTTATTAATATGATCAATAATATTAGGATCTACTAGCCTACCTATCAATAAATAAGTATCCTTGAAATCTTTTAATCTAATTAATATCCTAATTTTGTAGGGGCTAGACTCTATTTGAACTGCTCCACCTCGGTCAGCCTTTTCAATTAAATGTTGTGGTATTGTAATGAATGAAAGTGAAAAGCTTAATGAAGTTTGTGCTAACACTGTATTAGAAGATTTCTGAAATACTATTGCTTCGTCAAAAGATCTAAGCTCTGCTTGTGCATTAATTACATTAGTAAATAAGTCACTGTTATGAATTAAATCATAATACATAGAACTTAAATCTTTAGATACCGAGATTGCAGTCTCTGTGAGTTGTAAGACATGTTCTGCAATATACGACTCCCCAACTATAACTGATTGATCTAACACCCTGGATATTTTTTTATCAAACCAAGCCTCAATACCAAAATTAAAAAAATAGGTTGAAAATACTGCAACTAGTACTGTAGGTAAAGCTGCCCCTATACTAAAAGCGGTAATTATTCTTTTTCTTAACTTGGAAGGTTTTTGCACCTCACCGTGTGCAAAATAGAAGTTACCAGATAATTTATAACTAATGATTAGCATGCATAGCCCTAGTACTGAAACTAAACCTATTAATAGCAAACCAATAATAGAACTGGCATTGA
The DNA here is from genome assembly GCA_045106605.1 of Rickettsiaceae bacterium. Classification (GTDB taxonomy): domain Bacteria; phylum Pseudomonadota; class Alphaproteobacteria; order Rickettsiales; family Rickettsiaceae; genus Megaera_A. The sequence continues at coordinate 9,320 of JBGCEV010000047.1, forward strand.
CCGTTTGCTGAACTAATTCTCGGTATATAAAAAAAAGATTTGTAAAAAAAATAATGCCTAGCACTATACAAGAAAAATAAAATAGGTTTTTTGCTATTGTGGTTTTTGTTAGCATTAACACTTCACTCACATATTTATAAAATATTCAGTTCCTTTATCTTATGACGTAAAGTATTTCGATTAATCCCTAATATTTTTGCTGCCTTTACTTGCACTCCATTAACATGTTTTAGCGTTTTTATTATTAAAATTCTTTCTACTTCATGTATAACTCTGTCATATAATCCAGAATCTGGGCTGTCTCCATCATGCATCTGAAAGAATTTATCCAAATTTGCTTCTATAGAACTAGAAAGCGTTGTATTATTGTGGACCATATTGCCTCCTTGTATCAATTATATCACTGTAAAATTTTTGGATTGTTGTAGTAACCTCTTGCACATTAGTAAGTTGATTAATAGTAGCTCGGAACTCTCCAGAATTTGGCAATCCACTACTATACCAACTAAGATGCTTCCTTGCTAGTTTGAGGCCAACATCTTCGCCATAATGCTCTAGCATATCTTGGTAATGGTCTAGAATCACCTGTAATTGTATATCAAGACTAGGGTCCAGTATCTTTTCATTCGTAGCAAGAAAATGCGCTATTTGAGAGATTAGCCAAGGCTTACCATAGCACCCTCTACCTACCATAATACCATCAGCTTTAGATTCCTTTAGAGCTGCAATCGCACTATCAATGCATACAATATCACCATTGGCAATTACTGGTAATTTCACGGCCTGTTTTACCTGACCAATAAAAGCCCAATCAGCTTTGCCCTTATAAAATTGACATCTAGTTCGGCCATGTACAGTTATCATCTTAATACCAGACTCTTCTGCAATTTTGGCAATCAAAGGAGCATTTTTTGAGTCATCATCCCATCCCATTCTCATCTTCAGCGTTACCGGGATTTTAACCGCTTTTACAGTAGCCTGTAAAATTTGAGTTGCTAATTTTTCTTCTCTCATGAGCGCTGAACCAGCAAAACCACCTACAACTTTTTTGGCTGGGCAGCCAAAATTTAAATCAATGATTTTTGCGCCCATATCCTCATTCATCTTTGCTGACTCGGCTATAACATTTGGTTCGCATCCCACCAGCTGTACGCAAGCTTTTGTTGCATCATTATCATCTTGATCTATTGCGCATTTCTGCATTGATTGATGTGAACGGACTATCATTGCTCTACTTGCTACCATTTCAGACACCACTAACCCAGCTCCAAATTTTTTTACTAATTTCCGATAAGGTAAATCAGTAACTCCAGACATGGGAGCAAGTATCACTGGGCTAGATAGCTCTATATTGTCAATCTTTAGTTGCATAACGAATTGTATTTTTATCTTTTGGCACACAAGGGCTGAAATGACATTGTAGCATATACTATAGTGAAAATCATCCAACTTTTAAAATTGTAATTAAATAATTTTTATTACAACATGTTTTTTTCTACCTGCTGAAAGCTTAATTACATCATTTTTAACAAAATTACCATATATGATTAAATTTTCATCTTGAATTTGCTGGTCATTTACTCGCCCTCCCCCGCCTCTAATCAGACGTTTAGCCTCGCTTTTAGAAGTAGTTAAACCTGCTTTACAAAATAGGTCATAAGCTAATATCCCTTGATCTATCTCTCCTTTAATGACGTTGATAGTTGGTAACTCCTGGCCTACATGACCCTTTTCAAATACATTAACGGCAGTTTCCAATGCTTTATTAGCCTTTTCGTAACCGTGACATAATTTTGTTGCAGTATATGCTAATTGCTTTTTTGCCTCATTAATATTAGATTCTACTAAATGATTAAAATCTAATAATTCTTTATCATTAAACTCACAATATAATTTTGCAAATTTCAACACGTCTGCATCTTCTGTATTACGCCAAAATTGATAATAATCATAAGGAGAGAGTTGTTCTTCATTAAGCCAAACAGCTCCATTTACTGACTTCCCCATTTTTACTCCTGACGCTGTTGCCAACAATGGTGTAGTCAAACCAAAAGATTCTTTAGAGTTCATTTTGCGTATTAAATCAATGCCCATGACGATATTGCCCCATTGATCACTACCACCCAATTGAACATTACAACCAAACTCTTTGTTTAAATAATAAAAATCATAGGCTTGAAGCAACATGTAATTAAATTCTAGAAACGTTAGCGATTGTTCTCTTTCTAACCTAAGACGTATAGAATCCATTGATAACATACGATTAACAGAAAACATCTTACCCATTGTTCGTAAAAATTCTATATAGCCTAATTTCTCGAGCCACTCTGAGTTATTAAGCAGTACTGCGTCATTTTCACCACTGCCAAAAGTAATAAATTTTGACAGAGAATTTTTTATACCTGAAATATTTTTTGCTATTTCATCCTCTGACAAATATTTTCTTGATTCTTCTTTGCCAGTAGGATCACCTATTTTTGTAGTTGCCCCACCAATTAAAATAATTGGTTTATGACCATATTGTTGCAGCAATCTTAAGATCATAACTTGCATTAGATTGCCCACGTGCAAGGAGTTTGCAGTACAATCAAAACCTAGATAGGCTACAATTTTTTTCTGCTCCATTAACTCTTGTAAATGCTGCTCATTAGTGCATTGGTGAAAATAACCACGTTTTTTTAATTCTGCTAGAAACTCCATTCCTATTTATACCATTTTCGTTATATTTTATATTGATGCAAGAGTTCTAATCTTGGCTTTATAATGAATTTCATTCTGAGACATTACTACTGTAGATGGTCTGAACCTTTCCACTACCGCTCTTATATACGGTCTAGTGTAAGCACTTGTTAAAAGTACAGGCATATAACCTTTTAAGGCCTGATCATCAAAAGATTTTTTTACTTTAGAGACAAATTCTTGCAGCTTGGAAGGAGGCATAGAGAGTTGTTTTTCTCCGCTGCCATCATCTACTAAACTTTCTATAAATATTTTTTCCCACACTGGGGATAGCGCTATAATCGGAATAAATCCTTCGTTATTTGTATTATAATGGCAAATTTGTCTGGATAAATGGACTCGCACTTCTTCTGTGATAGCCATTAAATTTTTATTATTGCGCGCAGCATCTGCAGCAGATTCTAAAATACTAGGTAGATCACGAATTGAAATCATTTCTGACAGTAAATTTTGCAATACTTTTTGTAAGGTTGCTATTGATAGGACATCTGGAATTACATCCTTGACCAGTTGTTTATTCTCTTCTCCTATTTGATCAAGTAATTTTTGTGTTTCGCTATAAGATAACAAATCCACTATATTCTCCTTAATTTGTTCAGTCAAATGTGTGGTAATAACAGTAGATGGGTCGACCACGGTGCAATTATTGAATAATGCTTCTTCCTTATAGCTTTCATCTATCCATTTTGCAGGTAGTCCAAAAGATGGTTCTTTAACACTTTCTCCAGGAATATCTATATTTAAATTTTGGGCATCCATGATCATCAATTTACCCGGCCTCACCACTCCTCTACCAGATTCAAGCTCCTTGATTTTAATGACATATGTATAGGTATCCAATTGGATATTATCCTGTATTCTTACAGAAGGCATAACAAAACCGTATTCCTGGGCAATTTGCTTACGTAATCCTTTAACCTGTTCAGTTAAATTATGACCATTATTATTATTAACAAGGGACATCAAGCCATATCCTATCTCTAGCCTTATCAAATCAAGGTTCAAAGTATCTGATATTGTCTCTTCAGTTGGACTTACACTTCCTTGTGAAGCAGTATTTTCTACTCTTTGAGTTGACTGGCCGGTAACAGGGTCATATGATTTTATGTTTTTATCTTGCTTTTTACTAGCGTTAAGGGCAAAGGCCGTACCTCCAATTACCGTAGCAATCAAAGCAAAAGGAACAAAAGGTAATCCTGGTAGAAACGCCATTAAGCCAGTGACCATTGATGTCATCATTAATGCCTGTGGGTACTGGCCAAGCTGAGCAAATATCATTTTATCAGTAGAACCCACGGCACCTGCCTTTGTTACTAATAAACCAGCAGACATTGATACAATTAAAGAAGGTATTTGCGAGACTAGGCCGTCACCAATTGTAAGCATAGTGTACGTTTGTACAGCAACATCAAAACTTAGGCTTTTTTGCAAAATGCCAACTATCATGCCACCAATCAAATTAATAAAGGTAATCACTAGCCCCGCTATTGCATCACCACGGACAAATTTATTAGCTCCATCCATTGCTCCGAAAAATGTACTTTCGTCTTCTAAAGTTTTTCTTCTTGTTTTTGCAGCAGTCTCATCAATTAACCCAGCTGCTAAATCTGCATCAATTGCCATTTGCTTACCCGGCATCGCATCCAGGCTAAACCTGGCGGCTACTTCAGCAATACGCCCCGAACCCTTTGTTATGACAATAAAATTTATTAAGGTCAGAATTAAAAAAACAATTAAACCAATAACTACATTACCTTGCATAACAAATCCGCCAAAAGCTTCTATGACGTGACCAGCAGCATCAGGCCCTTTATGTCCCTCGGATAATATTAAACGAGTAGATGCTATATTTAATGACAATCTTAAAAGAGTTGTCACTAAGAGAATAGTAGGAAACATACTAAGATCTAATGGCTTTTGTATAAACAAAGTAGTCATTAAAATTACAAAAGCTGTGCCGATAGATAGAGCCAGCAAGAAATCAAGTAGACTAGTTGGAATTGGAAATAATAATACCATCAATATTCCAACAATCGCAAAAGCAAGACCTAAATGAGAATAATCTGAAGCCTTCTTCAATAATATATTATGCATACAACAACCAAAGCTATCTAATGATTACCATTCAGTAATCATATCAAATATTTATAAACTGCGTTACTATAACGACAACGACGATAGACATTATAAACCCAATATAGATAAATTTCTATATATAACTACAATACACACACTACTATTATAAAAATATTTACCCATTTACTATATTTTGAGATAATGCACTTGCTAATAACTCATGTACTGGCACTATAGTAATTTTCTGCGAGTTATTCAGAACATTAATTGAATCTGAAATATATACACTCCGTAAACCAGATTTTTCAACCTTCTCTATTGCATTATCAGATAAAACACCGTGTGTTATTAATGCAGATACACTAAATGCACCTTGATTCAACAATAAGTCTGTAGCACTGCAAATTGTATTAGCACTATCTATAATATCATCCACTATAACACAATGAAAATCTTTTACCTCGCCAACTAGTCCATTCATTGTACACTTATTATTCAAGTCCCTACTTTTATTAATAATTGCTAAATCAACCCCTAATAATTCGCTATAGTTCCTTGCTCTTGCAACACCGCCGATATCTGGTGAAACCATAATAATATTATCTTGTTTTTCTAATATTGGTAGAAATAAACTTGCAGTGCTGAAATTTGTAATAGGTATATTAAAAAAACCTTCAATCTGACTTGAATGCAAATCAAGAGTTATAATTGAATTAATGCCCGATGATTCAATTAACTTTGCTACTAAACGTGCAGAAATTGGGCCATTCTTATAGGTGCATTTGTCCTGTCTACTGTAACCGAAATAAGGTATAATTGCTATTATGTTAGTTGCCCCCGCCCTCTTTACTGTATCAGCTAACAACAATAATTCTAGTAAGTTATCGTTAACTGGATTGCTTGTCGATTGTACCAATACTACATCTTTTCCAATACGGCCATGCACCTGCACTTTTATTTCACCGTCGCTAAATTTATTAATTTGAGTGTTTAACATTTCTGCACTGATCTCATTAGCAATCCTTTGAGTTAATGATAGATTACTGGAACCTGCGATTATCTGCATTCTTGTCTCTTATACCTTTTCATATTGACACGACATATTGGTTTACATCTTAGTATTATATTGTAAATTATATAATAATTACAACCAACTTATATCGTAACTATCAAAATGATGCTATGAACAAAATACTTTGCTTTGACACTGCGCATAATTGTTGTTCTGTTGCAGTATCTATAAATCAGAAAATAGTTGCATATGAACAAGATTTAAGAACATCCATGCAGGCTGAAACCTTAATGGTTATGATTGAATCTGCACTTAATCAAGCTAATATAGATTACTCTGAACTTAATTATTTAGCAACAACAGTTGGTCCTGGTAGTTTTACTGGTATCAGAGTTGGTCTGGCCGCTGCACACGGTATAATGCATGCAACTGGTATAACAGGAGTTGCAATTAATAGCTTCGAGGCTTCATATTATAGATTACGCCAACAAATAGCAAATTTTGATTATGCCTTTATTGTAATCAATGCCTATAGAAATCAGCAATATTTACAAGTATTTAACCAGAAACAACCTATTTCAGAAGCAAAACTCGTCAATAACATAGATATTGTCAATATTATGAGAGCCTACAATGGTATTATAGCTTGCGCAGGTAGTGGTGTAATGTCTATCTACCCTAGCATTCAATCAATGTCAAATTTAATTTGTCTACCAAGATTTGCTGTTGTAAAAGCTTCTTCACTTATTAGATTGGCAAGTGACATTATTAAAGATGATCTAGTAACATCTCTTGAACCAATGTATATAAGGGCTCCAGATGCCCAGTTACCTATTGCTAAATAGATACACATCTATTCAATTCAGAATTTTGAGTTAAGCATTTTAGAAAAATTAATCTCTTACCACCATTACTGAAACCGATGAATGACGCACAATTTTAGAAGCATTTGGACCAAGCATATAGTCTCTTAATTGTGGTCTAACAGCAGAAATAATGATTAAATCTGCTTCTATATTCTCTGAATATTTGATTACTTCATCATAAATAGCGCCTCTACCTATATGAAACAACACTTCAACTCCTTCAGGAACATATTTAGCTACTATTTCATCGAATATCTTATGATATTTCTTTTTTTGTTCACTCATCCAGTATTTTGGCAAATAATCTTCCACTAACTTCATACCAAAATCTGGCATTATATGAACCAGGTGGATTTTTGAACCAAAAGCATTAACAAAATTTAAGGCAGGAGGAAAAACTGATTTAAGCGACTGTTTATCTGATAAATCAACTGGTATTACTATATTCTTAAACATATATAAAATTTTATCTAATTATACTAACTTTTATAACTTATTATTTACCTTTGGCAAGACAAATTTACTGGTAGAATGCAAATTATCTAATTTACATAACATATAATCACCAGCTAGAATGTAACAATACTGGTTATAAGATTAACAAAAATTCTTACAATCCACATTTCCTATATCCAATTACTGATAAACGCAATTTAAATTATCTATGCTCAGTTATCTCGGTCTATACTAGAAAGTAATGTTAGTTACGATGATTTTTCAATTTTTGAATAATACATTTCTTCATC
>JBGCEV010000048.1:0-2964 GCA_045106605.1 Rickettsiaceae bacterium
TGCATATTGGATTAAAAATAAGGTTTTTTTAATATTCTGCATGTTTTTGTCAATACAGCTCTTTAGGAATATCATTCAGTTTATTTCAAAGCCATTAGAAAATATGCTTTCTATATCGGTAAATATATAAGCAGCACCTGAGCTGAATGCATTATTATTATCTTCATCACCATTAATACCATTAGAATCACTTGATTCTCGATAGGACCCAACAGCAACTTTATTAGCAGAGATGGATACAGCAGACCCAAAACGATCGCCCGCTTCAAGATTAGATGCACTTAATATTGTTTCAGTTTGCCAAGTGTCATTTTCATAAAGATATAAATCTACATTGCCAGTACTTTGGTTAGAATCATTGCCGACAGCGATCTTATGGTTATCAACTGATACTGCACTGCCGAAAAAAGAATTTGATAGATTGTTTGTTGACTTTAAATAAGCCGTCTGTGTCCATTTACCATTTGGAGTTGAATACACATAAGCGGCTCCGGATCCAAGTGAGAGGTTGTTATCTTGGTCCCCATCAACTCCAGATGCATTACTTCCCTCAAAGCGAGCACCCACTACGACAACATTATTTGAAATAGCAACAGAGTGCCCGAATTGATCATTTTCACCAATGTTCGATGCTTTTAAGTAGGCTGTTTGACTCCAGTCTGAATTATTACTTCTAAAAATATATGCCGCTCCAGAAGCATCGATTGAATTATTATCTATGCTTGATCCATCGCCATCTTCATTAGGTGCACCGACAATTATGGTATCCCCAGAAATAGCGACAGAGTATCCAAATTGATCAGATTGATCAGAATTAGAGGGTTTTAAATAGGCTTGTTGTGTCCAATTAAAATCAGTGCGATGAAATACATAGGCTGCCCCATTTAAAAAGCCATCATTATTCGTGCCATCTCCATCAACATCAATGGCATTACTTGCTTCTCCAATAGCTCCTACAACAATAGTATTGCCAGATATAGCGACTGAATGACCAAAGTTATCAAAACCTTGAGCGTTATCGGCCTTGAGGTAAGCTTGTTGAATCCAATTGTTATTCACAAAGGCAAAGACATAAACAGCCCCTGAACCTATGGCTGTATTATCATCTTGGTTCCCATTAATAGTAGTTGCATTACTGGCCTCAAATGGTGCTCCAATGACGACAGTATTACCCGAGGCAGCAACAGAAAACCCAAAGCCATCATTAATATCTGGATTTGAAGCTTTAAGATAAGCATCTTGAAGCCATTCATTATCATTATTTAGAGTAAATATATAAGCAGCGCCAGAGCCTACCAAGAGATTATTATTTGGATCGTTATCAACACCACTTGAATTGCTTGCTTCTTTGCTGCTTCCGACTATCAATAAATTTCCTGAGACTGAAACGCTGTTGCCAAATAAGTCATTAGCATCTGTATTTGCAGCTTTAATGTAACTGGTTTGTTGGTAATCTGCTTCATTATTAAAGCTTTCAGCAGTGACAGTATTTACCATAAGAGATGGTAACATTAAGATTGAAAAAATTCTTACATTATATTTCTTCACAAAACTAACTCCTAAATTGAAGATTGTTGAAGCTGACTTATTGCCTGAAATTGTTTACTTATGCCTATAAATTTGCAATAAGTTGTTCAATTTAACCATTTTTTACTCTTTGCATGAGTTATACAAAGATCACTAGGCAATATTTTTCCATTCTATTCTATAAAAAATCAACTATTTTTTTTCTCAAAATATCAACAGTAATTTCTGTCATCAAGTAGAGTTTAGTTTGCTTTCTTTTTAATTTTACGCTCTTTTTTGCCCATTTGAAAAGCAGCTGGATTTGCCGAACGAATCCATAATCTTGAAAACAATGCAGGATAGTTGGTAGCAACTATTTTTCTTTGCTCTTCTGTTAAGAGTGATACAATATCTGACATCATATTAACTTGGCGTGCAGTAGAATCTGAAGTGGTTTTGATTAAATTATCACGTTGTAATTTAGTTTTATCTTTATCCCCACTAGATAATGCAATTGATAAATCCTTAAAAGCTTTTTTTTCTGCCTTAACGTCTTTTGTATGATGTCTTAAATATTTTAATAACACATGATCCATGTCATGTTTTTGATCATCAGTTAATGCTAATTTTTTTGATTTAACTTTTTGATTCCACCAAATTTTTGATGTTAATGCTTTGTTACGAATATTCTCGTCTTTTGATTCAGTTGCATGATAATGATCTTTACCTGCATAGATTGCAGGGGATATGAATAAGGCGCATAGGAAGAATGTTAAGATTAATGATAAACGGTTAGTTAGTTTCATGTATTAACAACTCCTGAATTGAAAAGTATTATAGATATATTGTATATTAAATTGCATTGCATTATCATATCAAAATAAATTTAGTATAGCAACTGGGAGAATATCAATTACTACCAATCGTAAAATTATCAGTTTGATAATTACCACCATGATTATTATTGCCATTTTGTGGTTTGTGCTACAACAAAATGAAATATCACCTCAGATAAAAACTGAAATTAAAGCAAGTTCTTATGGCAAAAAAGGCCGATCAGTTATATTAATTACAGTAGATACAACACGTCCAGATCGTTTAGAACCCTATGGCGCAACACAAGTATCTACACCAGCACTACAAAATTTAGCCAATAGAGGAATAGTATTTGAGAATGCATGGGCAGTGGCTCCTATTACACTTGTCTCACACGCCAGTATTCTCTCGGGATTATATCCTTTTGAACATGGAGTAAGGAACAATGGAACGCAATATGTAGAGGATTCTGTAACGACTTTGGCCGAAAAGCTCAAAGATAATGGATACAGAACTTCAGCTTTTGTTTCTGCAGCAGTACTGGACAGAAGATATGGATTAAATCAAGGTTTTGAAATTTATGATGATGACTTATCAGACAGAAGAAATTTAAGTCCACGTATGGTCGCAGACCGAACCGCA
>JBGCEV010000049.1:0-22145 GCA_045106605.1 Rickettsiaceae bacterium
GATTTGAGAACCTACAATATTGGTGCAATCTTAACTGTTGGCAATTTCTCTTATGGTGGTTCATATGGTTCATTAGGTAAAAGTTTAACTACTCCTGAATTCCATAAGACTGGACGTAAAACAGATTACTACACAGGAACAATGGCATATAAGCAAGGACCTTTTGTAGCATCGGTTTCATACTTCAAGTCTAATCAGTTTAAAAATACTGTAGATGCAGTTTCAATTGGAATACACTACTTGCTAGCTCCTGGTTTCAAGCCATATGCTGAAATTTCAGGATTTAGTTTAAAGGGAAGGCCTGAGTTTAACCCAGAGCTTTCAAGAAAGAAAACTCGTGGCGCAGTTGTATTAATTGGAACCAAATTAACTATATAGAAGGATATTTTAATTTGATGGATAAACTTTTATAGCATTTCTTATGGATCTATCAATTCATTTATACTGGTAAGCTCCTTATTTTATATGGGTTATAGAAATTTGTTGCATGCTTATTCCAATTGCTAAAGGGTTTATTATTTAAGCGTACCAAATAAGCGTTTATTAATTTCAAGATGTTCTTGAGTGATATAATCCTTCCATTCTTGTGGATATTCATCTTGTGCAAGAAAATCAGGCGAATCTACTTTACAAGCTTCTTGCCACATACGAATCATGCCAATATTTTTATCTAAAGCTGGTTTGCGACTAAAAAATGCATCGGCTTCTAAAAACTCTCCTTCATATGGACCGTTTACCTTCAAATCACGTAAAATAAAACCATTATCCTCTAAAAACTCCTTTGTTTCAAAAAACAAAGATTGCCCTATATACATAGGTTTAAATTGAACTTCAATCTCTATACAAACAATATTTTTAAGAGTTGATATACCTCCCTTTAATATGGATAGTTCAAATCCTTGAGTATCAAGTTTTATTATATCTGGTGCAGGTATATCCTTATTGTCTACTAATGAATCTAGAGTTTTTACTTCTACTTCTGACTCTCCAACAATTTCAAAAATTTTCCGTGCCGGATAATGTTGTAAAAGTTCAAAATTTGGTTCTAAAAAAGATGAACATGCTGGTAGGAAAGTATGAATTAAACGTTTTTTTTCATTAAATTCTCCAAGAGCTACGGGTAAATATTTTACATGCTTATCTCTTTTAGCAATAGAAGATATATGGTCTATTGCTGGGTCAAAACCATAGGCTTCTATTAAATTCTTTTTTGCTAATTCATCCCAAACATTTATTAATCCACCTCTTACTCCAATATCATAATATATAGGTATTCTTCCTAAAATTGACTTGGCCTCTAAAGCGGATTTTTGTAAATTAATGTCTAACATAGCGAAACCTAATAAATTAATTAAAAATTATTACTGTTATAAATAGTATAATTGTCTTCAGTATATATTCTCTTATTTTAACCCATTAAGAATAAAATTTTTTTACTAGATCAAAATGCATATATACTTATAGTTGCATTATCTGCGCGCAACTCTTATTACAACACATTACTGGTATTTGTAGTATATGATCTGTATATGTTGAATAGAAATCTAATGATATTTGATATTATGCCAGCTTTCTTCACTTTTGAACCGCATATATTATACTTTTTTAAAATCAAATCGTTCTTTTATTCATTTAAAAAAGTGTCTTGAATCAATTGTAATATTGAGTATTTGCTCTTCATGATTTAACCAATCTTTTCTGGTTTTTTGAGTTCTTTACCTACTATTTCACTATTTTTTTATCATAAATTTCGCTGACTCTTCTTTGTCTTAATCCCACAATACACTTTTTTTCTTAGATCCATATTATACCATATTAGCACATACTTTATTTTATATACAAGTATATTAACGCCCTCTTTTATATAAATATTTTTTTATAAGAATATTTTGTCTACAAAAATAACATATTAGTTCAAAAAATACATGTATACACATAATTGTCCATATTATTTTCAAAAAATCCACTTGATTAAATATTAAAATATAAATAGGTAATACTGAAAATATCCATGATGAAACAATACTTATAATCAGCATAAATCTTGTATCTTTGGCAGCTACAAGAAATCCCGAAATAACCCAAACATACCCCTTTAATATAAAGAAAATCCAAACCCATATAAAATTTATTTTTAAAATTTGTTTTACATTTAAATTTGATAATTCAAAATATTCTTTTGATATCCAAAGCTCTATTAAAAAATCAGGATATATAATTAATGGAATAGATAATAATAATATTATTATTGCTAATAATTTATAGGAAGAAAATAAAGTTTGCTTTATAAAACTATATTCTTTAGAGCCAATAAAATTAGAAGAAATCGCTGATACAGCTCTACTTAAACCATCTAATAAAAACGAAAAGAAAAAAAATGTGGTGCTACCAATAGAAAATATGGTAACATATAGCTTGTCTAGCTGTGCTAATAAGCTTAATACAACAATAGAGGAAGTTAATTCGATAACATGTCCTGCTGATCTTGGTGCACCCGTTATTATACAATCTAAAAATATTTTTTTATGAAACCCTACTATGTATGTACCAAAGACATCTCTATTAACTTTGGAAATAAAAATAGAAAAAAGAATTACCACCTTAAACCCCTCAGAAATAACTGTAGCTATAGATGCTCCTTTTATTCCCAGCTCAGGAATTAAATCACCTAAGCCAAAAATAAGTAAAAAATCTAATATAATATTTATTATATTACCAATAAAAAGAACACTAGCTACAATCTTGGCTTTTCCTCTTCCAATGAAGAATCCTCCTAATGCAGCAGTAGCAGAAAATAATGGTCCAGACAACATTAAATAAAAGAAAAACTCTTTTCCTCCTTCGTTTAGATAATGTTCTGGCATAAATATATGAGGTGCAAAAGATAAAGGCCAAAATATTATTATTGAAAACATAGAAAACCAAAGCATTTGCCATGTAACTATTCCTATATTTTGATATTCTTTATTACCACTAAATCTTCCTACAAAAATTTCTGCTATAGATGAGATTGAAATACAACCAAGACTAAAGACCCAAAATACATTACCGGCAAGAGTTGCTATATTCATGCTTTGAGTGGAATAATTTGCTAAAAGTACTCTATCTGAAAATAACATCAGACACCCGGAAAAACAAGCTAACATCATAGGATAAAAGATTGAATATAATTCTCTTATACTACCTTTTTTATAAGGACTTAGTGTACTACTAATATTAGTTTGATTCATTCTATTTGTTTTAGTTTTTGACTAATGGCGATTTTTTTTCTTTAAAATCTTGAAAGCCTTTATTCAATCCTATTGAGAACATTGTTCTCATTTCTACTAATTCCATTTTTGTTATATTGACATCTAATTTTGTATTAAAACAATTAAAATACTCATCATAATCTTTCCCATATTCATTAAATATTTTTCCTAATCCCCATCCGTATCTTCTAGCTCTTTCAATAAAATTTATTAAATCTGCTCCATTAGGCTCATTTCTTCCGTGAAGGAAATCATGTTTTATTACTGACTTCTTAGCATATGCTAATCTACCAATTCTATTTAATCTATATGACAAATCCATATCTTCAGATGCATATGTAAATTTTTTATCAAAGCCATTAATATCATTAAATGCTTTTGTTTTAACTAAACAATTAGCAGTAACAAGATATTCTGGTCTTGATATATTATCATCAACTCTTGCTTCTGGTATAATAAACAAACCTAATTCTAAATATGTCTTTGACAACCAGTCGATTCCTAGAGGTTCTATACTGCCCTGATATGCCATAATATTTTCTTCTTGAGAATGCTCCCCCATATAGCCTTCTATAGATTCTTTTGTAAAAATACAATCGCTATCTGTAAATAAAATCCATCCAGGATTATATTGCTCTATTGCAAATTTTACACCTTCATTTCTTGCATTTCCTGCTCCAAGTAAATTACATTTTATTAAATGGATGGGCAAGTTAGCATTTTTATATTTTACTGGTAAATAAATTGGTGTTTTAGACTTATTATCAACTATTATTATAGATAGCGGATAAAAATTCTCATCTGTTTTAATAAAAAACGAATCCAACAAACTTTCTATACCAGATTGATTATCTTTAACTGGTACTATAATTGATATTGATTTATTAAGCATAAAAATTATTTAGAATTAAAATTAGTTTTAAAAAAGTTTTTTCCATGAGCTAAAAAAGGAGGATTTATAAAATTGGGTTTTCCATATTTTATTTCATTATTATTTAAATCAATTATATTTCCTCCCGCTCCCTTCAAAATAGCATGACCAGCTGCAATATCCCATTCTTTTGTTTCTTCAAAACATATATATAGATCAACTTCTCCTTCAGATACTCTACAAAACCTTAACATATCAGCATTATATTTTATATTAGATATTTTTAGTGTCTTGAGAAAACTATCTCTTTCTAAATTATAAGGAAGTTCGTGATATAATAAAACTATTACTCCATCGTTAAATATTGATTTTGCTTTTATCTTAAATATTTTATTTTTTTTATAAAGCTTTGAACCTATTGTCAGGCCACCATAATAAGTGTAATCTTTTATTGGAGAATGTACTACTCCTAAAATTGACTTACCGTCTTTTATCAAACAAATATTTATAACAAAATCATCATTTCTGCTAACAAATCCTTCTGTTCCATCTATTGGATCAACTAACCAAAAAACACTATGGTTATTTTGTTTTTCACAAAATTGAGATTCTTCTGAAATAACAGGAATATTCGGCATAATTTTTAGTAATTCAAAAATTATAAAATTGCTAGATTCTATATCTGCAATTGTAACTATACTTCCATCTTTTTTATATTCTAAAGTAAGATCACTACTTTTGTAGTGTTTTAAAATTATAGTTCCAGCATCTTGCGCTATTCTTATAATTTTATCTGCAAGATTATTCAGTATATTAGGATTTTCTAAATCAATATTGTACACAGAATTGTTTTTTTATGTTATTAATAGAACTTAAAAGTTTAGCTTAGAGGCATATCCTGTATAGATGATGAAATAATTTTATTTGTTAATTCTGGTATTTCTTGACAAAGTTTTTTCACTATGTTCACTACGTTAGAAGAATTTTCTTCCTTACCTTGTATTTGTATTATAACTTTCCAAGGAGTTAATAAATCACCACCTGTTTTGCTTATTAGATTAACATATACTGTTTTTCCAGTATGTTCATACAATCTTTCTGCAATAATATTGGCAAGCACATTATAAATTTTACCTATGTGATAAACTGGATTTTTTCCATTAGCACCTTCTAAATTCATAGGACGCATAGGCGTAATTAATCCATTAATTCTGTTACCACGACCTACAACACCTTCATCACCTGATTCAATTGAAGAGCCAGTAGCTGTTAAATATACTTCGTCTAAATCTATTTTATCGCGGGCATTAAGATTAATTTCTGCTTCTATATTAGGAAAATTTGAAGAAATAAAGTTTTGAATATCAATTTCAAGCCATTTTAAATTTTTGATGTATTCTTCACGACTTTTTACATATAGAGAAATTTGAGGTGCACAAATTGTTAAATCAACTTTATTATTAAATGAATAAGCCATAATTTTTACATCTGTACCCAACCATATAGGGCAATCTTTACGAGGACGTTTACTTAAATAGTCATTTAATAAGATTACAAGTCTTTCTGTAGTACTATATGGAGCAAAACCGGTACCAAGTGATGTGTCATTAGCATATAAACGATTATACTCAGGTAAATCTTCAAGAGTTTTTGGATTAAACCATCTATGTCTAGGTGATGCATCATTAGATTTTACACCCCCAGGACTACTAGATATATTTACATTCATACATATATCTAAATCTTTATCTACATCAAGCAAAGGTAATCTAGATTTAAAGAACTCTTTACAAGTAGTTGTAATTAAATTATCAACATCTAATATTGTATCACCAAAACTTTTTGAAGCTCTTCCATTAACTAAAACTTTAATAGGTTGCAAAATTTGACTTGAACCATACCCCACCTTAGCATTACCTCCGATTAAACAAAGCTTATCGAAATTATGATGTAAAACTGCTCCACATTTTTTAATAGTATATCTTGAATACGATCTAGATAATTCCTCAGCTAGATCATCTGCAAGCTTATCAGGATGTCCCCAACCTTTTCTTTCCATAACTTCAATTTCATTATTGTTTAATCTAGATTTATACTGAACAATTATTTCTCCTTCTCCAAAATCAGTACTATACATAATTATTTTTCCTCTAAATTATTCATGTTAATATATTCATCCATCATTTTTTTAGCAACATTATCATGATACTGCTTTGGAGGATGTTTCATAAGATATGAGGAAACTGGCACTATTGCTCCTCCTTCATTTTTTTGTAATGCAATTTTACAACAGCGAATAGCATCAATTACAATTCCAGCTGAATTTGGTGAATCTTCAACAGAAAGCCTCAACTCTAAATCAATTGGTACGTTACCAAAAATGCGCCCTTCCATTCTTAAATAACACACTTTATTATCTTTAAGCCATGGAACATAATCACTTGGACCAATATGTATTTGGTTAGATTCAAGTTCTTCTTGTAAAACGGATTGTACGGCTGCAGTTTTTGAAATTTTCTTTGATTTTAAACGAGAACGGTTAGTCATATTTAAAAAATCTAAATTTCCGCCAAAATTTAGTTGATATGTATTTTCAATTTTAACACCACGTGCTTCAAATAACTGACTTAGTGTACGATGTGCTATAGTAGCTCCTATTTGTGCTTTAATATCATCCCCTATTATTGGAATCCCATAAGACAAAAATCTTTCATTCCATTTTGGATTACTTGCTATAAAACAAGGTATACAATTCACTACACCTACTCTTGCTTCAAGTGCACATTCCATATAAAACTCAGTAGCTTTTTCTGAACCAACAGGAAGATAATTTATTAAAACTTCTGCGCCAGAATCTCTTAAAATTTGTACTACCTGATCTTTATTTAGATCTTTCTCTTCAGAAAGTACTATAGACTCCTCATTATCAAAATTTTTCATATTATCACCATCATAACCATCCAATATTCTACCCATTGAAACAATTACGTCTGAGTCTATATCTTCGAAGAAAACTTTAGTATTATTAGGTTTACTAAATACTGCTTCCTTTAAACTTTTACCAACTTTCCGTTTATCAATATCAAAAGCAGCAACAACTTCTATATCTCCTGGTTTATAGCCAGCAATAGAATGGTTCAAAAGACCTACATAACTATTTCCAGCTTCATAATATCCAATACCCTGAATTAAAGAGCTAGCACAATTACCTATACCAATTATGCAAACGGGTATCTTTTTTTTTCTTTTAACCATTATGATATAACCTACTTACATTAATAAAAATTAGATATTAAATCATACCAGAAATAAAACAACATTTTATTATTACTAATTAAAAATCTAATACTGTTCGTATCAAAATTAACATAGTGTATAAAGTTTCCTACTCCCCTAAAATCTTAATATTATAAGAGTTATAAAAGTTACAAATCAAAACATGTTATACTCTTTATAGTTTAGAAGTAGCTCCATTCCATGGAATACTGAGTTCAGAGATTATTTTAAACAAAAAAATAATATGTAAGACCAGAAAAGCATATGATAATTACGGTATGCTAGGTAACAATGTTGCTTTACTTAAGGCTTCAGCGTAATGCTGTGAAAGTGGCGCTTTACATTCTTAGAGAAGGAGTTTCTAGTAATGATAGCTCCTTACTCAACTAGTAAGAAAGATGTCTAATACTTTAAATATTCTTCAAGATTTTGTTTTAAGTTGATTGATAGTAAGATATTTTTACTAATAAATAACAACCAGCT
Organism: Rickettsiaceae bacterium; assembly: GCA_045106605.1. Taxonomy (GTDB): domain Bacteria; phylum Pseudomonadota; class Alphaproteobacteria; order Rickettsiales; family Rickettsiaceae; genus Megaera_A. The sequence goes on from JBGCEV010000049.1 coordinate 7,882, forward strand.
TCAGCTGGTTGTTATTGAGATAATTTTCCTTTTTTATCAAACAAAATGCTACATGGAAAGTTCCGGATAACATCTATATTTTCTCTCTTGTACCCACCAGGCTTACTATCACTACGCCACGCTGTATGGCACTTATACTCCGATTCTATAATAGATATTGGAACATTATTTATACATTTTTGCATTACACCATATACGATTCCTGTTTTATGTTCTCCACCCAGACAATGAATTAAAATTGCCCCATCATCTAAAGCTTGTATTTTCCTAATAATTTCTGCAACCCGTTTCACAATCGTACCAGGACTCTCGTTTTTATAGTCATATTCTGTAATATTAGTATAAGTAATATCCCCTAAATTTTCTGCTAGTTGTTCGAAATATCGTTTTTCCGTATCTTGCCACAACTCGCCTTTAAACTTATTATCTCCTAAAAAAGGAATTTCAAAATGAACAATGTGCCGTACACCGCGATTTTGTACTAACTCCTTTAAACAAGGAATGCTACTGTGTAAAACCGCTGAGCGATATACATCCTTTGGACCATTTGGAAAATCAAATCTAGATCCATCAACGTTGTTGTGTAGAGCATTTAAAATTTCCAAACGGGTCCCCGCGACAGAGTTTTTCTTTTCCTTGATAGCTCTATAAATTGCCGGATCATAAGCTCGTGTATGAGTACAGATAGATGTGCCCGGTAATTGATTAGAAGTTTTAGCGCAAACAAAATTTTTCTCATTATCAGAAATAACATAGCCTAATAAAATTAAACAACTTATAGCCAAAACTGCTTTTAAAACTGTTTTATAGCTTATTATATTTCTCTTCATAATGGTACTTTACCACTAGCTTTAGTTAAAGGAAGTTTAATATTTTTTAGCATAAGACGTATTTTTATATAAAATAATTTTTTAATAACTGATAAATTCAAACAACTTTTACTACTTGATAAAACATGCCTCCAAGTTTTATCATCATATATAATTTATTTATAACTTTATCTGGATTTTTTACTAAATTTTATAGCTTCTGCACATAATACTAAATCAAAAAAATTTTTCAAGAGCAATTTGAACTAATAGCAGCATTTATTGAAGGTGTAACTTTTAACAATGACACTTGATCAAATTAACTCTCAATATCTTACCACAGTTCTAAAAGTGATTCATAATTTTTGGTCTAAAATAACCTTTTTAATATCTAAAGCTATTCTAGTAGCGATAATCCTATTTCCTTCTTCTGTATAATGTACCGGTTCAATATACATAGAGGTTTTATATTTATCAAAAATATTACTAATATTGTGAAATTTATAACTACTAATATGATGTGAAATTGTACTACAAGTATGCTTTGACACAGATAATCCTTTTTGATATATTTTTGAAAAATTAAGTTCTTTTTTCTCATAATTAGACAAATGCTTTTTTGTAGCTAATAAAGGTTGCCAGTAATGAAGTGAAAGAATATTCCTCGATGCACATATTGCCTCTGACAAATATTGATTCATCTTATAATTTTTAATTATCTCTCTAGAAAGATGGTTAGAATAAGGAATATCTTTATTTACTTTAAATATTAAACTTAAAAGTTGTATAGATTTTAACTTGGATAATGCATTTCTAATAAAATTAGAATACGTAAATCGCCAACGTAAAGCAGATTTGCCTATCATTAAATCCATAGAAGAAGATTGAGACAGACCTGTCCAAATGTCATTTAAACCATCTAAAAAAATCACTATTTTCTTTCCTCTATCTTTATCAAATACATGTATTTTTTTAAACAAGCTAATAACTTCTTGGGTAGACTGAAAACCTAGAACTCCAAAATTAAATGCTCTTGCTTGAATTCCATACTCTTGACTTAAAATTTTTATAACACAAGAAGGAATTGTATATTCATCTCTTGCACCATACCCCCACATTGTACTGCCACCAAAAAAATATAAATTAACATGCTCGCTAGGGGTATTTAATGTATTAACCTCCCAACTGCGCCTAAAAACCAACTTACCATTTTTCGAATCTATAAAATCATTGTTAATATACTTACTATTGAATGGGCTATTATCCCAATGAAGATAAGAATGCCCTTCATCTTTTTTTATATGATTAGTGTAATTTCGATAATCTCTCTTTAGATCTGAAAACCAATTAGCATTAGCATATGCATCTGGAATAAAGTTTTTTCTTTCAACAAGGGAATCTCCAGGAGAATAAGCTTGTTTTTTTTCATACAATATATGTGGTCCAACCATTCTAGCACATATCTCTAATAAGCAAAAAACAACTATGGTGCACCCAATAATTATCCATAAGCTCTTTAAAAATTCTAACATCACAACTATCTTCCGTACTATATAATTATTTCTTAGACAATTTTCTTTTAAAAACCAACTTAAATCAATCTAACTCAAATTGAGCTTGGTAATCTAATCTTAATTTTATATCTTGTTCTTCTTTAATTAAAAAGCAGTTTTCAATTACCAATAGTTCTAAATCTGTTCCCATAAAACATCGAAATGCATCCTCTGGAGAACATACGATAGGTTCTCCCCTAATATTAAATGATGTATTTACTAAAACTGGACAATTTGTTTTTTCTTTAAATTTTGTCAACAGTGTATGAAATCTTGAATTTGTCTCATTATGTACTGTTTGTATACGAGCAGAATAATCTACATGTGTAACCGCTGGTATATCAGAACGAACTACACTTAGCTTATCAATACCGAATAAAGCTTTTTCTTTTTCTGTCATTTCTTTTTGAAGACGCTTATGGATGTCCGCAACTATCAACATATAAGGACTATCTTCTTCCAAATCAAACCACTCTGCAACATCTTCACTTAATACTGCAGGAGCAAATGGACGAAAACTTTCTCGAAACTTGATTTTAAGGTTTAATAATCTTTGCATACTGGGAGAGCGGGGATCTGCTAAAATGGAACGCCCTCCTAATGCCCGAGGACCAAATTCCATACGCCCTTGCATCCACCCAATGGCTTTGCCTTGTGCTAGAGCATCTGATGTGAATTGTATCAAATCTTCATCAGTTAGTATTCTAAAACACGCACCACTTTTTTTCAGACGTTCTTCTACTGTTTTTTGAGAAAATTTTGGCCCTAAATAGGAACCTTGCATTAAGTCTATCTGTTTATCAAGTCTTTCTCTAGGATTTTTTTGCTCTAAATGATATGCAACCAAGGCAGCACCCAAAGCCCCGCCAGCATCTCCTGATGCAGGTTGTATCCAGATTTTTTCAAAATGGCCTGCTTTTAATATTTTACCATTAGCAACACAGTTCAATGCGACACCACCTGCCATGCATAAATTTTTTTGACCTGTTTCATCTGCCAAATGTTTAGTTAATCTCAACATGATTTTTTCTGTAACTAATTGGATAGAAGCAGCAATATCCATATGAAACTGAGTTAGCTGATGCTCAGGTTGTCTTGTAGAATTGCCAAATAAATTTTCAAACTTTGAATTAATCATTTTCAGTCCAGTGCAATAATCAAAATAATCTTGATTTAGTCTAAAGCTACCATCTTTTTTTAGATCCAATAAATTATCAAGAATTAACTCTGCATATTTAGGACTTCCATAAGGAGCCAAGCCCATTAATTTATATTCTCCAGAATTAACTTTAAATCCTGTATAATAAGTAAATGCAGAATATAATAATCCCAAAGAATGTGGAAAATGTAGTTCTTTTAAAATAGTAAGATCTCGCCCTTTGCCAATAGATACAGACGTTGTTGCCCATTCACCAACACCATCCATCGTTAATATCAGCGCTTCTTCAAAAGGAGAAGGGTAGAAAGCACTTGCAGCATGGCTTAAATGGTGCTCTGAAAATAATAATTTATTTCTCCAATCAAAATTTGGTTCAATATCTTTAAGCAGTTTAATTAAGTTATTTTTTTGAAACAATTTTTCTTTTAACCAAACTGGCATTGCTTTTTGAAACGATTGCACACCTCTAGGGATAAATGACAAGTAAGTCTCTATTAATCTTTCGAACTTGATAAAAGGCTTTTCAAAAAAAACCACTTTATCAACTTGGTCTAAACCAAGCTGCGCTTCTTCTAAACAAAATCTAATTGCTTCTTTAGGGAACCGTGAATCATGTTTAATACGAGTAAATCGTTCCTCTTGCGCTGCGGCACAAACTTTGCCATTGATTAACAGTGCTGCAGCACTATCATGATAAAAAGCAGATATACCAAGTGTTTTCATGTGTTACCTTTAAAACAAAGTATAAATAAATGGAGCGAGCGCTGAACCTTCAGTCAAAACAATCATACTGCTAAACAATACAAAAATAACTAATATGGGTAACAACCAAAATTTTTTCCGTACCTTCATAAATTCCCATAACTCTGCAATAAGTTCCATAATATTCTACTCCTTAGTTAAAATTGTTTTTGAAAACTCGATTCTACTGGATTTTTAGAACGATCTATCCAATAGCTTTGACAACTTAAGTCGATTTCTATTGTTTTTCTAAGACGTCTTTTAAGTACAAATCCAATTGGTACAATTACAGCAAAAAATAATATACACATTACTAAAGGGGTTACTATTTTACCCAAAAAAATGCCAAATTTTGCCCAAATTTGATTCGGAATTTCTAAGAATCTAGGACAAATCAGTGCAACAATAAAAAAAATCAAAGCAAACACCAAAGACCAACTTCGTACACTGCCTATTGTTAACAATGGAAAACAACCAATAATTAAGAATACAAATGAAAATACCAAACCAAAATTTCGATTGCTTCCAACTTTAGAATCTATATGTATTGAAATTTCATGCACAGGCATTATAATTCTCTCCTTGTTCTAATCAAGACTTTACAACTTTATGTATAGCTTGTAAAGATATTGGCAAAGATTCAAGAGCATCTAAATTACCTTTTGACTTTTGAATGACATCTTCCAATGTTCTTCCAAAAAACATGGCTTCTCCTGTTGAATGCATCTCTGGCCCTAGTTTTGTTTCAACACCTGGTAGTCGTTCAAAAGAAAAAACCGGTTGTTTAATTGCAAAAAAATCTGACGGTTTTTTCTTATCTAATTGAAAATCTTTTAACTTCTTGCCTAATGCTATCTGGGTTGCAATATTATTTAAGTCGAGATCTATGGCTTTCGACACGAATGGTACTGTTCTACTTGCTCTTGGATTAATCTCAAGGACATATAGCTCTCCTTCCCTAATTGCAAATTGAATATTAAATAAACCCTTAATATTCAATTCACATCCATAATATATTGTTTGAGAATGAATTCCCTCAATTATCCTAGAAGATATATTTACTGCTGGCAAAATACAAGAAGAATCTCCGGAATGAATACCAGCTTTTTCAAAATGTTGTAAAATACCAGCAATATATACATCTTTGCCATCACTTAGTGCATCAACATCTAGTTCCACCGCATTCTCCAAGAATTCTTCTATTAATAGCGGCTTCAACAAGTCAAAATTTTTATAAACGTGACTATTTGTTAATTCTGCAGTACTATTCAATATTTCAATAAACTGTCCACCTATAACATACGACGGTCTTACAATTACCGGAAAACCAATCTCTTCTGCCAAAGTAAACAATGCTTGTTTTGTAATAGCAACCATATTTCGGGGTTGATTTGAAAAATGCCTTGCTAATGAACGAAATCGATCTCGATCTTCAACGAAATCTATAGAATCAACAGATGTCCCTAAAATCGTAATGCCTGCTTGTTCTAAATCTGCTGCAAGTTTAATGGCTGTTTGACCGCCAAATTGAACCAACACTCCCAATAGTAATCCTGCCTTTTGCTCAGCATAAATAATATCCAAGATGTCTTCTGTTAATAAAGGTGAAAAATACAATTTGTTAGACACCGTATGATCAGTAGAAACTGTCTCTGGATTACAATTAATCATAATGGATTCGTACCCAATTTCCTGAACAGCTTGAGATGCATGCACACAGCAATAGTCAAACTCTATGGCTTGCCCTATACGATTTGGACCACTCCCCAAGATAATAACTTTTTTATTATTAGAAGGATATGACTCACACCCAGAATTTTGTGACTCGAAAGGTAAATACGTAGAATACAAATAAGCTGTAGAAGTATTAAATTCAGCAGAACAGCTATCTACACGGCGAAAAGTTGGTTTAATATTAAAATACTCTAATTGGGAATTTATATTTTCTACAGATGCCGAGGTAATATAAGATATTCTCTTATTACTAAACCCTAAACTTTTAGCGTTCCGTAATAATGTCTTATCTTGAATAACTTGATAACCATGTAATTCTTCTTCAAAATGAATTAGTCTTTCAATTTGTCTTAAAAACCAAGGGTCCCAATTACATAAGTTATATATTTCTGTCTCGGTCATGCCCAAACGATATGCTTCTGCTATATAAAAAATTGTTTTGTTTGTTGGTTTAGATAATTTTTTTCTAATTATGCTTTGTCTCTCTTGTATTGTTGTTTCAGTTGGAAACTGAATGTTACTTAAGCCTTCATATCCTTGTTCCAATGAACGCAAAGCTTTTTGTAAAGACTCCGGAAATGTACGTCCCAATGCCATGACTTCACCAACAGACTTCATGGAAACACCCAGTTCCGGACTAATACCTTTAAACTTCGCTAAGTCAAAACGAGGAATTTTTATAACAACATAATCAATGGTTGGTTCGAAGGCCGAACATTTTTTTTGGGTTATTTCATTTTGTAATTCGTCTAAGGTATAACCTACAGCAAGTTGAGCAGCTACCTTTGCAATGGGGAATCCTGTTGCTTTAGAAGCCAACGCAGAAGAGCGCGATACACGGGGGTTAATTTCTATAATAATGACTCTGCCTGTTTTAGGATTAACAGCAAATTGTACATTTGCCCCCCCAGTCTCAATACCAACTGCTCTAATCACTTTAAAAGCCATATCTCGCATTCTTTGATACTCTTTATCTGTTAGAGTCAAAGCGGGGGCTACAGTTATACTATCTCCAGTATGTATACCCATTGGGTCAAGATTTTCAATAGAGCAAACTATAATACAATTATCTTTTTTATCACGAACAACTTCTAACTCAAATTCTTTCCAACCTAATACAGATTCTTCTATAGATGCTCTACCTATAGGCGAAGCTTCTAAAGCTTGTATAACCTTTTTATTAAATTGACTAGAATTGTAAACAATGCTCCCTCCTTTTCCACCTAGAGTATATGATGGACGAACAATGAGTGGAAATCCAAAATGTTCCGCGTATAATATCCCTTCTTTAAGTGATCTAATCTCTTTTGCTTCTGGACAGTCTAACTCTAAATTTTTTAACAACTTGTAAAATCGAGCACGATCTTCTGAATGCTCTATAGCTTCTGGTGTAGCCCCTATAATTTGAACAAAGTGTTTTTTTAAATAGCCTGAACGATTTAACTCCATTATCAAATTAATAGCTGTTTGTCCACCCAAGGTAGGTAATATAGCATCTACTTTCTCTTGCTCAACAATAGTTTTAATAACATCAACTTCCATAGGTTCAATATATGTCGCATCTGCTAGTGATTTGTCCGTCATAATTGTAGCTGGATTAGAATTTAATAACACAATCCGATATCCTACCCTACGTAATACTTGACACGCTTGAACACCAGAGTAGTCAAATTCACAAGCTTGGCCAATAATGATTGGTCCAGAACCAATAATTAGTATTGTTTTAAAATCAAGATTCTTTGGCATGATAACTTACTTCTTGCAGAAATTGATTAAATAAATAACTTGCATCCAAAGGTCCTGGGCTAGCTTCAGGATGGAATTGTATGCCAAAAACTGGTTCTCCCTTTACTTTAATTCCTTCCAAAGTATCATCAAACAAAGAAATATGTGTAGCTTCTAAGGAATCCGGTAAATCTTCTTTTTGAACTGCAAATTCATGGTTTTGCGATGTTATTAGTACTTTTTGTGTTTTTAATTCTATAACGGGGTGATTTATCCCGTGGTGGCCGGTTAACATTTGCTTTATAGTAGCTCCTAGACTTAAAGCTAACAATTGATAGCCAAAACAAATACCCATAAGTGGTAATTTTGTTTTCAATAACTGGGTTACTAATAGATAATGCTCTGGTTTTAAAGCACATGGATCACCTGGACCATTCGATAAAACAATACCATCTGGGTTATCTTTTAATACACTATCAATAGAAGCAGTTGCAGGATAGCAAGAAACAGAACACCCTAACGCGCTAAGACACTTTAAAATACTACTTTTTACTCCATAATCAATCACAGCAATACTGAAACCACCAGCATTAGTATTATTAAAATGCTTTTTAGTTGAACAACCAACGATATCAATTAAATTACTTCCTGATAATGGCTGAGTATTATTCATTTCTTCCAGCATATCCTGAATATTTTTTTCATCTGGTATTGTATCCGTTATTTTAATCATCGCAAATAGAGGCTTTGATGATTCCGTAATACAGCGAATAATTTGACGCGTGTCAACCCCATAAATACCATTTACAGTTTGATCATTTAACCAATCTAAAAAAGGCTTTTCGCTTCGATAATTTGATGGCAACGTAATTGAATCACCTAATATAATCCCTTTTAGATTAGGCCGTATAAACTCTGCATCTAATGCATTTGTTCCTACGTTGCCAATATGTGGAAAACTAAAAACAACCAATTGTTCGGCATAAGAAGGGTCGGTAATAACTTCCTGATATCCCATCATACTGGTGTTAAAACAAATCTCACCAACTATCTTTTGCTGCAAGCCAATCTTCCTTCCTAAAAAGTAAATACCATTACTTAGTAACAAGATAGCATCTGAATTAAAAGTCAAAAAATTCTCTTATTTACATTCTTTTTGGTTTCAAGTATGTCCAAATTATACATTAAATACAACAAAAAATTCATAATCAACCTACACACTACTTTTATAGCCTCCTTTTTGATTAAAACCGCCGGCTTCAGCTGGTAAAGACTTTAGTCCTTGTGTTGCAACTTTACAGCTTTTATCATATCTAGCCATATGATTTTCTATCACCGATTCCATATTATTTGGATTAATAAATACCATTATTAAGTTCTTCAAAGTGCAATAAGACTTAGAGAAGTAATTTCACAAGCAGAAAAAGAATTAGGTATTAAAATTATCAATGCTGTACTATCTACTGATCATGTACATAATTATGGCTGAAATTAGAAAAAAATACTGGGTATAATTTTTGGGTTAGAGGATTTTTTAGTTCAATCAATTAAAACTTTACTGATAATATAATCAATAATTAATCTAATGCTCATCAGTCAAATAATATTGCTAATACCTTTTTAGAGTAGACGTCTTTCCTCTATTCTCAACACTAAAAGCACGTAATATTACCTAAATAATAACTAACATAATAACAATTCTAACCTAGCACAAATCAAAATCCTTCTAAACCGATGAATAGTATCGATTATGTTAATACAGACAGTAACCTACTCCTCAAAAAAGATAACATCACTTTGGTAAAATCAACTAAGATATTTATTTACTTAATTGATAACCTTCCGAACAAAGCCGGTCATATATAGTTTCCACTGGAGTAATACTCCTGTCATCGACTACTTTCCTTTCAACAACAAATAGATTATTTATCTGATATAATTATAACCTTCTATATATTTAACACAATTTTATTTACCACCATTTCTCCCTACTGAATGATATTTAAAACCACAATCTTGTGCGTATTTGCTGTCCATAATATTGCGTAAATCTATAATAACTGGCTGATTAACTATATGCTTAGCTTTTACTAGATCAAGTTCTTGAAATTCTCGCCATTCTGTAATAATAATAATTGCATCTGAATTTTCAATTGCTTCATACATACTACTTGCACAACGCAAATTATCAAAATAACGGCTCGCATTTTTCATACCTTCAGGATCATATGCGACTATGTCTGCCCTACGTTTGTGCAATTGATTTATTAACCCAATTGCCGGACTGCTACGCAAGTCATCAGTGCCTGCTTTATAGGTAAGGCCTAATACAGCTAATCGTTTATTTTCTATATCTCCACCAATTGCATTTGTAATTTTATTAAGCATTTTTTGTGTTCTGTTATTATTCGCACTAATTACAGCGTCTAAAATCAAAAATTCTGAATTAATTTTCTTTGACACTTGCTTAAGTGCCAGTATATCCTTGGGAAAACATGATCCCCCAAAACCAGGTCCTGCTTTAAAAAATGCACTACCAATTCTTTTATCCAAACCAATTCCATAAGCCAATTTAGATATATCTGCACCAATTATTTCACATAGGTCAGCCATTTCATTAATAAAAGCAATCTTATTTGCCAAAAATGTATTGGATGCATATTTAATCAACTCTGAAGTATTTAAGTCAGTCTCAATTAATTCTATTCCTTTACTAGTCAATAGTTCATACACCCTTCGCATTACTGCAAAAGCTTCTTCATTATCCGCACCTATAACTATACGATCGGGCTCTAAAAAATCTTTTATTGCTTCACCTTCCCTTAAAAACTCTGGATTTGAAACAACAGGATTATTCAAACCTTTACTTCTTAAGAAATCTGATACTCTCAAACAAGTTCCAGGAGGAACCGTAGATTTCATTACTATAATACATTTAGCTGGTATATATGGAGCAGCGCTTTCAATACAAGCAAAAACCCCGCTAAGGTCTGCATCACCATTTTCCCTTGGAGGCGTCCCAACGGTAATAAACAAACAATCTGAACCTTTAATTGTTTCATCAAATCTGCAAATAAATTTTAAACGATCACTATTACCATATTTGCTAATATATTTATCTAAACCTGGTTCAAAAATTGGACTATTACCAAGACGGAGTTTATTGACTTTAGATTCATCAATATCTATACATACCACATCATGACCAATGTGGCTCATCATTACACCCGACACTAGACCAACATACCCAGTACCTATAAAAGAAATTTTCATAAACTCTAACTATATTTTAAATAGCTATAGCTTAACGCAAAAAGTTAAAAAGTAAAATTAAAATTATTGCTTTTATTGGCTATTAGCTATAAAATTCAGTAACTCCAAATATGGCTTAAAGTGCATACCATTGAAAATAAGTTTTTCGTAGAGAAAACTAAATATAAAGTAACAAATTGGAGCCCGTATAATCAAAATCTAAAGAACCGAGGCAAAATTATCCTTTACTTGTCTAAAGGAAATATAGAGTCTTCTTTTGTTAATAAAAAACCTTATGAGCAAGGTGTATATAGAACTTATATACTGCATCGTTTATTTGATTGGGGTGCTCCAATTATTCCACCGCCAAGCCACTCTGTGGAAAATCAACAGAATCCTACAATCTGTCATAATAAAATCGTTCAATATATAAAACTAAAGGTACTGATATGTATTTCATAAAAAATAAACCTACAGTAAAAAGAACCTAGCTGAATCATAAAATTCTCGCACCAAAAGATTCATTGGTAATTCTTTGCTTATACAAAAAAAGACGTCACAAATTAATGAAAGTAAAAGTTATTGCAAACCTTATCAATCTATAGAACTCATTTGGTTAATGCAATTCTGTAGAAATGGGATAATTGCTCCCAAATGATGGAAAAATATAAACTTTCTAACAAAGCTGATTCATTAATATCATATCCTAAGACAAGTTGAGAAGTGAAAAATTTACTTTGCGTTTTATAATTTTTTCTTTTACCTTACAACGGTTTTAAATAATAAAAACATTTATATAGCGAAATTATGAACAAAATTCTTGTAACTGGAGGGGCTGGCTTTATTGGCTCTCATCTTTGCAGTTATCTACTTGACCAAGGAAATGAGGTAATATGCCTTGATAATTTCTATACTGGTAGTATAAAAAATAACCAAAATTTATTGGCTAATCCACGTTTTGAGGTTATAAGGCACGATACTATTTTTCCGCTCCGCCATATTTACGTACAACAAATTTATAACCTTGCCTGCCCAGCATCTCCAGTTCATTATCAATTTGATCCTGTACAGACAATTAAAACAAATGTTTATGGTGCAATTAATGTTCTAGAACTTGCTCGAAACTCAAAAGCCAGAATCCTTCAAGCTAGTACTTCTGAGGTTTACGGAGATCCACAAGTGCACCCACAAGATGAATCTTATTGGGGACACGTTAATCCAACTGGAATAAGATCGTGTTATGACGAAGGAAAGCGCTCGGCAGAAACATTGTTTTTTGATTATCATAGGCAATACGGTGTTGATATTAGGATAATTAGGATCTTTAATACTTATGGCCCTAATATGCATCCAGAAGATGGACGCGTTGTAAGTAATTTTATTATGCAAGCCTTAAGAGGAGATGATATTACAATTTATGGCGATGGTAGCCAGACTAGAAGCTTTTGTTATGTTAGTGATTTAGTTGATGGAATGGTTAAAATGATGAACAACGAAGAATTTGTTGGCCCTGTTAACCTTGGTAATCCAAATGAAATTACAATAAAAGGGCTTGCCGAGAAAATAATAAAAACCACGAATAGTAATAGCAAAATCATTTATAAATCTCTACCGAAAGATGACCCAGTAAAACGCAAGCCTAAAATTACACTTGCAAAAAAAACTTTATCCTGGACACCCCAAATTCCTTTAGACGAGGGTATAGAAAAAACTATTATATATTTTAAACAACTTTTATAATCTATAATAAACTATTCATATTATTACTAAAAATTCTCGCATCTATGTATATTTACGCGCATCTACAAAAGAACAAGATGCAACTAGAGCAAAAACGCCCTACTATATTTTACTTCTAATGCAAATTTAAAATAGCTTCATTCTTCTTAGAAAATGAAATTGGTGTTACACTTAATCTCCCAAGACCAAGAACTTTTTAGATTGCTTGATATCGCACAAGAAGGTGACATTATTCTTGTTGAACAAATAGATCGTATTTCACGATTAGATGATAAATTTTAAAACCCAATCATATCATCAAAATCACCTGATTTTTTTCTTTTAACCAGTTCTCTACGCTTATTATCCTCCATAAGTTTTCTAAAATTAGCTAGAGCAGTATCAGTTTGGTCTGCAATTTCATTCATTGTTTTATCAATTATATCCTTTGGTGGTTTTCTAGTAGTACCTTTTTCATTATAAATCTTATTTATTTTTTTTTCCTTTTTCTCAAAATTAGTTTCTGTTACTTTTGCTTTAACACTAGAAGTAGCAGACCTTCTAGGTCTTTGTTTTAAAGCTTTTTTTATTGCAGAGTCTAACTTTGGCAATTCTTTTCTACACATACGAAGAATATGTGGTGATACTTTATAATATTTTTCTACAGCTTCTATACCACCATCCAAGGCTATATCAGTTATATTATTCAAGAATTCTGTATTATCTAGTTTTCTAAACATAGAAAGAGCTTGGTTGAATCTACTATCACTTTTTCTTTGCTCTTGCCCTTTTTTTTTATAGCAGCTTCCAATAATTCATTATTATGTCGCATACGAAATAATTTATCAGCTCTTACACCATATCTTTTGGCAGCAAAATCCACGTTATGTTCCCTTACTAACTTAGTAATATCTTGTAATTCTTCTATGCTAAATTCATAATCTTCTGCAAGACAAGTATCAGTCTTGTATTTTTGCACAGCTTTTTTTAACATCTTATCCAGTTCAATATCTTTTGTTCTATTCTCAAGCAGTTTATTCGGACTAATTCCAAGATGATTGGCAACTGAATCAAATGTTCCATGTTTTTCTGCTATAGCAGATAATTCTTTTAGTTTTTCTGGGGAATATGTCATTTTAAATAAAATCTCCATCAATTAACCTTTAAAGTTATTTCATGCAAATCAGCAGAATTAAGCGTTCCATATAGATATAAAATCTATTCATTAGAATCTTGCATTTCAATATTAATATCATACTGTCATGCAACATTACTTATCTATGGTTATAATTAGATAAACGTGACAATTCAGTCATTCAAAACTATAAATATCTTTAATCTGCTTGTTAAGTGTATTTTTGACATTCATTCCTATGACCAAAGTTTATCGTATAATAACTATTACGCGTTGACAAATACCAAGAGTGATCGTATAAACCTAAATATACATATGATTATCTATAAAAAAACTAATCGCATAATAACTTATGGCCAAAATCAGAGAAATTGAAGAGTTTGTAAAATATCAAAAACATCTTAATAAATCTCCATCAACCATAATTAGCTATAAAA
>JBGCEV010000005.1:0-6018 GCA_045106605.1 Rickettsiaceae bacterium
GTTTAATCATAGCATGTTGATATTACATATATATTATATGGCGGTTTTTTCTGTTTTTACATCATATCTTTTGCGGTTTTAGTGATTATACATGGAAAGTAGGTGTTAATGGGAGCTTAATCTTCGTCTTGCCAGTTAATATTAAAATGAGCGAAACCGATCTTATCGGCATGATAATTAGAAAGTGCTACAAGCTAAAGTGACTGTTCATAAATATCCATCTATCCAGATCGCCCATTTAACCTAAGCACTTGAACACAGCGCTTTCGCTATATTTTTTAATTATTCCGATAAATTGATGTACAAAAATCATAGCAAGAAGAACCAATCCCAGTCTGTATAAAATCTTTAGTATAGTAATCTGATCAATGTGCCATGTCTGCAAAGCCAACAACCATTAAAACTCCGCCAAGTGCCATTGAATCCCCATCTTTAAACCCAATTCCTTCATATACTGAGGTAGCTTGACCCCAAAATAAAGTGACTGTACAAATACTAAATAAAAGAGTTGATACACCTCCTAATATCTGATGATTCTGTACAGCTTGTACACTTTGTTCACCTTGTACATCTCGTTCACAACGGCTTCGCCATTTTTTTAAATGTTCACTGATAGTTGTCAATGAACCTTCACCTAATATATCGCGAACTTTCCTTGTGGTTATTTTTTCATCATTTTTTTCGAATTGTTTACAAATAGGTTTTTGGAGCAAAACCCCCGAACCGTCCTAATGAGTCGTCATAACATCTTATTATTTTTACTGTATCAGAGATCGATATTAGCTTTGCTTCTTTCGATAATTTTGTTCATAGCGTCTTCAAATGTTTCTTTCATATCAAAGATTCCTCCAGTTGATTGTGGTCAATTGTGTGGTAAATTGGAGGAGTGCGGCTTAAGCACTTCCTCCAGCCTCAATTGCTGGTTTTCCAGGCCATAAGCAACCGAGGTTTGGGGGGTCACCCCCTTAAATACTAAATATACACTTCAAATATAATTTGTACTATTTAGCAGCTTGCAATTCTTCAAGCGCTGTCTCTAAAACTTCTTGAATAACTGCTGAACGTGATTTACCCAGTTTTCGAGCTATTTTTCCTAGCCCATTAATTGTTGATGGCTTTACATAAAATGTGTATGCGGTCTTTTTTTCTTCTATCTCATCCTCTAATGTTTTTAGGATCTTTGATGCAAATGAGGACTTTGTTTTAGGTATAACACTTGCTTCTTCAACTTCTTCCTTACTAAGTAATTTATCCAATACTTTTTTGTTATTACTTGATGTTTCTTGCTGCTGTGTCATAGATTTTTCCTTTCATATATCTAATATCTATTTACAATATTATTTCAGCTACTCTTTTATATGCTCGTCCTATAGCATTATTTTTAAGACTAGACATTGGCCTTTGCTGCTTCTGTGCTCCAATAATTGTATTACTAAATGGAACCTTGGTACTAATCAATTCATCACCATGATTTACCTTAATTCTGGCAATTAAATCCTTTAAATCATTTGAACTATTGCTATTAACTCTTGTCATTAATATGCCCATAAATTCTAGCTTAGGGTTAACAGATGTTTTAATTTGGTTCGCTATATATTGAACATTAGATACTGCATCCGCCCCGTACTCTGACGGACATATTGGTAGAAGGTAATGTGTTGATGCAACTAATGCATTAACTGCTCTTTCTTTTAGTTCTCCAGGTGTGTCTATTAAAATAAAATCAACTTTATTAACCAAGTTAGATATAGCACGATTTAATATTTGTTCTTTTGCTATTAATGTCTTCTGTATTTTTTCATCGCAATCATCTAGTCGCATATCCCCTGGTGATACTAATGTATTTTTCCAAAAATCATGTGCAGGAACTAAAGTTTTTTCTATAAGTGTTGAATATACAATGGTGTCATATATACCAGATTTATGATTTTTATGTCCTGTAAGCTGCTTGGTTGCAGTTGCAAGACCGTCTAAATCAATGACTACTATCGTATAGTTTTTTATTATACTTAGTTGATATGCAAGTTCTAAAACTGTAGTTGTTTTACCTGTGCCACCTTTTTGCGCTACAACTGATATTATTTTAGTCATATACTGAAATCCCTTACCGCTGGTCTATAATTTTTATTATAGACACACTTTTTAAATTTCCACAATGGCCGTCCTTTGTTTTTTGATGCCACTCATATATAATGTAATATATTAAGTGTGATGTTATTCATGTATTATTATAGGAGCATACAGCCATGTCAAGGCCAAGAAAGCCTGAATCTGAACTAACACCTGAACAAATAAAAAGACGCCTAAGAAACGACCGCTATGCGAGTCGGCACAAAGTAAGAGAACCAAATAGTAAGCCTGCGATTCTTTCTCTAGCACCAGCGCCGCAAAAATTCGCGCCACAAAAAAAGGAGATTGTAAAAATGGAGAAAACTACTGTATCCACAACATCAAACAAATATTCCAGCGTTCTAGACACCGTCTTAAACTGTCCAAAATTGACATTGATGTCTATTTCTATTATGTCTGGCGGTATATTTCTAGGTTACAGCCAATTCGAGCTTTACCAAGCCAAAGGTTTCAACCTAACTACATCTATCTTTCTTGCCGCAATATTTGAAGTCTGGCTAATCTTGCTTGCATCTCTAAATGCGAACAAAATTAGAAATTTAGGCATATGTGCATTAGTCTCATACTCTTGCGCGGCCTTTTATTTTGGCGCAGAAAATGATATTAATACAGAAACCATAAATAGTACTGCCTATGTACGCCTAACTAATGGGCTTGCCGAAGCACAAAAGTCATGGCAGGAAGCTAAGAATAATAGGGAAAGCGGGAATATGAAGTTCTACTATAATGAAAAAGTAAGGTATGAGAATGAACTAAACCAATATAGCCTAAACTCTCCTAAATCTAAGGCGTTCCCGAGACTTTACTGGTATCGTAGTCTCGGAAAAACACTTTAACTATATGGGTTTACACGATTTCAGGGTAATTTCAGGTGGTACAGTCGATATTTCGTAAGGTTTTTCCTGTATTAATAATTTTAATACAACAGTTATTATAGATAGTTACATAAGCTAATCTTGCCGGCGTGGTAACATTGGCGTTTGTGATGCAGGTCATACCACACCGCCATAATATTAATTGACAAATAGACCCTGCTAAGGAAATAATATTAGGTTTTTATTTTACACATTTTCAGGTTATCATTTTTGGCTGGCCCCCCATATGCATTGGCTCAAATGGGCGAGTTTTTGCGGCTGGATTTTCCGGCCAGCCTTGTTCAAAATACCTTTCCCTTAATGACGAAATTTAGTAAGTCCAAAAGTTGCTCTAACACCGATCAAATCAGACTTGTTTAATTTGGGATTTTTTGTAATTTGGAAGGCACGGAGCAGTTCAAAATACAGGTGATTTTTGAACAACTAACTTTGAGCTTGCATGGGAAAGAACTTACCTTACATTGAGCTAGAATATTTTTTTCCCATTTTTTGTGAGATTATTAAGTAAGCAAAAGGACAATAAATGCTAACTCAACTACATGCCATTCTGCCTGATATAGCTGAAAAAGAAACTCGTAGCATAACCTTTCAGGGCATAGACCCAAACTTTCCAAGCATTAGATTAGGTAGCTATCACTTCACTGAAATGTTCTGCACAGATATTTCCTGTGATTGTCGTATAGCAATGATTAGAGTGGTCGATGATAATGGGGAACTCCTGGCAACTCTGCGCTATGCCTGGGAATCTGAAGATTTTTACACAGATTGGATGGGAGGAGATGCAGAATTTGGTAAAGAAACTCCAGGAGCAAAACTCTATCCGTTGCAACCTCAAGGAGAAGAGTATTTAGAGTTTGAAAAGGTCTTTAAAACGATGATCGAACAAGACCCTAAATATGCTGAAAGAATTAAACGACACTATAAACTATTTAGAATAAAGCTGCATAATTCCTCAGAGGCTAAAAAGAAAATCCAAAATATTATTTCTCCTAAAAAGGATCTAAAAAAAATAGGCCGTAACGAACCTTGTAGTTGTGGATCTGGAAAAAAATACAAGAAGTGTTGTATGCTTCATTAACGAATAGTTTTTTCGCTAAACTCTCCCTCGTAACCACAATTGCATTGTAAAACACCAAAACCTAAATCCTTGACCATAACTTTCCCCTATGAGTCTTCTTGTTCTTAGTAGAGATAAGCAACCAGATCATTATAGTGACCAGAAGCAAAAAAACAGGCATGGGGTAAAAATGCCGATCTTGCCGGACAGTCCAAATTCGGAAATGACTGATCTAGCTTGGTTTTAGGAAATCAGGTGTCCGGATTTATTTGACAACTCATCTAAGTCTTTTATTGGCTTGTTTTCAGGAAATCGGTTGTCCGGCTATTTCCCCTATGCATACAAACAACCTAGGACTTATTAGCCAAAGCCCTTTTTACCATCATATCAACCCTCGGTGCCATGTTCTCAGGAACGATTTTAACCTCTGGATGCTGCTTGCGATACACTCTAAATATTTCGTCCGCAAAAGCTTGCCCCACACTCTCGACACCTTTAAAGTCAAGATTAACAACCCTAAATTTATCCAACCTTGCAAGCAGTCTTTTAGCTTGTGAACGTGAAATCAAATTATCATCACCCATTTGAGCAAGATGTACAGGAACAATTGTCTTATCAAATTCATAGCTATCGGGTGGGCTGGAAAAGTCATCAAAGATACTCGCAAGCGTAATTTTTGAATCATGAGGAGTCTTCATTAATACTAGTGTTCCAAGAACACCATTAGTGTTAGGATCACTTATGGAATCTAAAACTACATTTTCTTTATGATTATCATCATGTGCAAACAAAACATGTCCTGATACAATAGTAAACTTTTCAAACATCCTCGAAGTGAAAAATATACCTTCTCCAGAATGCCTAGCTGGGTCAGTAGTAAACTTTCCTTTTGCAAGCTCGAGTAAAGAATGTCGTTCATCTTCTAGATTATTAGCTTTTTGTATCTTCTTGAATATACCAACCCCTAAATCAGAGATTATGATAGTTGCATCAAAAGGGCTTAATTCCAATGAAATACTAACTTTGTCTGACTCTGAATGGTCTATTGCATTATTAAACATCTCTGTAAATCCATGTTGCCATATTTCATAAACATTACTTGGTAAACCCTTAAGATGTGGTGATACATACTTGCTCCATATATCAGATTCGGAAGTACTTTTATTTATTTCAAATGTATGGGACAAGATAGACTGCTTTACTATAGAGTATTTAGTGGCTTTGGTTTGCCCTTCTACTGAAATAAGTCCCATTTCAACTAGTTGTTGTGCATGTTTATTTACTGCTTGTCGTGTAATTCCAAACTTATCTATTGTGTTATTAACAGCAGTCCTTGGATTATCCCTCACAGTTTCTATGAAGAACTTTTTAATATCATCGAGTTGTTGAATCATGTCTTCTCCCTAGATTTATTGTCAACCAGCAATAGAGCTTTTGTCAACCCACAGACATTTATTGTCAACCTTTTATTTTTAATAGGCTAATATATTTGATTTTAATAACATTTTAGAATAGAGAGTAGAATAGAACTAGATAATTTGTGTTCTATAATTGCAAAAGTACCAAAAAAAGAAATGCAAGATTAGTGAGGGTTTAAGAGGATTAGTTGTTTACTAATTTTCGTTAGTAATTTTCGGGCAAAATAATATCAAATCCAAATATTGCCGCCACCAACCCCCGTATTATTGGCATAAATCACATATCACGATCACTGCGTTATTGAATTTGATCAAGCACATTAGCTCCTACTGAAATCTTGGGTAACTTATTGGTTTTTGGAGCAAAACCCCCGAACCGTCCTAATGAGTCGTCATAACATCTTATTATTTTTACTGTATCAGAGATCGATATTAGCTTTTCAGGTATCTTAAAAACGTTCGTTTGTGAGAAGAATTTTTCACCGTATTTTAGCTACGAAAATTTCCCTTTTCCCTTTATCAAAAACCATTCTCAATT
>JBGCEV010000050.1:0-3171 GCA_045106605.1 Rickettsiaceae bacterium
GTTTTTCAGAAGAGCAACAAAAAGCGTTATCGAATTTGTTATTAGAAGAATCAGGAATACGAATTTTACGTGGTCGTGCTGGGGCTGGTAAGAGTTATGTTTTAAAAGAATTTGCTAATATTGTTACTAGCAATAATGTTCATGTTATAGGTCTTGCTCCTACTCATAAAGCAAAGATGGAGTTAGCTAGTGAGGGTTTTGAGTGTGTAGATACAGTCAAAGGAATGCTGTTTAAACTAGCTAATGGTCGTTTTAATCTACCAAAACATAGCGTGTTGGTACTAGATGAAGCGGGCATGGTTGGCAATAATGATTATAAGGAATTACTTAGAGTTGCGGCAACTCGTCAGTGTAATGTGATATTATCAATGGACGAAAAACAGCTAACATCAGTACAACGTGGTGGCATGGGTGAAGTATTTGCTGATCGTTATGGTAGCAGTACAATTCTTGATATTAAAAGACAGGATAGTAACTGGGGAAGATCCGTGGCAATGAGTATGTCTAATGGGTGCGTGGAAACAGGAATATCTATATTGGAGCAAGAAAACCGCGTTAAGTGGAGTAGCGATGCTGAATCTTCAATGCAATCCTTATTATCAGATTGGAATAAGAGTGATTATGCTATTGGTGATAGAGTTATTTTAGCGGTTAGAAATAAGGATGTTGTTGCGCTTAATCATGGGGTACGAGAATACTTAAAAATGAATGGTAAGCTTACAGGGGAAGAAATTGCTGTTGGTGGAAATCATTATATGAAAGGCGATCGAATTCTAATCACCAAAACTAATAAGGAGCTTGGAGTAATTAATGGAGATATAGCGGAAATTAGAGCTGTTTCAAAAGATGAATTTACTATCAGGTTTGTATCTGATAACAATGAAAATAACAAAGAAATATCATTTAATCCATCAGAATATCATGGATTTAGGCATGGATATGCAACGACTATATTTAAAGCTCAAGGGGCTTCTATAAGGGATGTATATTTATTGCATAATGGTTTTGCCGGTATAAGAAATAGTTATGTTGGATTATCAAGACATATTAGCGAGCTAAATCTATATATAAATAAGGAGGCAACATCATCTATTAAAATGCTAATCAAGCAATTATCACATGACGCAGAAGCTGGTAGTAGTCTTGCTTATTTGACTAAGGAAGAGCTAGAGAGTAGGGCATTGGGTCAACGTTTGGCTAATAATAACAGTCGTTTTGTTAGAGGTGTAAATAGTTTACTAGATTTTGTAGGAAATACAGCGACTAAAATAGCGGATAAATATTTACCATCTGCTGAATATTATAATTATAGAGAACCTAAACAAAAAGTTGCGTCAGTAGAGCTGGTAATAGATAAAGTCTATCAGGAAATGGAGCAAAAAAATCAAGCCATTAATCTTGAGAGTGAAAAATTAATAGTGGGTGGTTATTCTATTAAAGCTACTACAACATTTAAAGATAATATAAATCAAAATATAATAACTGCTGGTGTTATTAATGGCGCTAATACTGATAATGAGAGAGTTGCTAATAGTAAGGTTATTCAATCTATAAATGATATTGGAGCGGTAAAAACACGTCAATCTTCTAAATCAAGATTTTATGCACATGCTGATTATGTGAGATCAAAGCGTCAATATGATGATCAAAAAGAAGAATGGAACAAAGAATATGTGCAACTTCAGTCAGAAATTCGATTTAAGGCAGAATCTATAGCAAAAGATCTACTTGGTTTACCTAATAAGCAATTATCTAATGGGCGGGAACTTCGTTTTGGAGGAAACGGGAAGATAGTTGTTAGAATAACAGGTGAGAAAGCAGGTACTTGGTATGATTTTAGTGCCGAAAAAGGAGGTGATTTATTTGATTTGGTTAGAGAAACTAAGGGTGGTGATTTTAAAGATGCGACTAACTATTTGAAAAATAGTGTAGGCATGAAAGGATTCTCAAATAGCAAAGCTAATCTAAAACTAGTACATGATCACAGCAATAGTAATTTTACAGCAGAATATATCAAGAATCGTCAGCTAGAACAGCAGGAATTAGAGAAAAAACAATTATTTGTTACGAAATTATATACAAGGTCAAAAGAGGTAACTAAAGCTACAGTAGCGCATCGTTATTTGACTAATCAGCGATCTATAGAATGCCAATTATCAGAGGATGTAAAAACTGCTGGTATATATTCAAAAGAAAAAAATCGTTATTTACCAGCTTTAATAGCTTTTGCTAAAGATAAAGAGGGTAATATTACTGGTGGTCAATATATATTGCTTAAAGCTAGTGGTACTAAGGCAAATGTTGATATTCCAAGGAAATCATTTGGCAAGATATCTGGTTCATTTGTAGATTTGGGGAGTAACGGAGACAAAAACAAAGAGAAAAGTATAAAACCAGAGATTACAATAATCGCTGAGGGGTTAGAAACTGCTTTATCTGTAGCGCAAGCATTGCGTGAGCATAGTGCGAAAACAGAGAAAACGCTATGCTCACTGGGTATTAGTAATATCAAGAATTATCAGCCAAAGCTAGGAGAAAAAATAATAATCGCAGCTGACAATGACGGTGCTAATTCTGTAACCAATAAAACAATAGAAAATGCTAAGATTGCGTTACAAGAAAAAGGAGCGTATGTAGAAATAGTACGTCCAGAGAAAGAAGGTGATTTTAATGATGTTCTTAAATTAGCAGGAACAAAAGCAATTGCTCAAAGTTTTAAACCAGCAATAGATCGTCATAATACTAAGACTTTAGATGAGTATATTGTAAATAATGATCAAAACCTAAACTCTGAATTAACTAAAGAAGATAAGTTAAATTTAGCCCATATAGAGAAATATGATTTGAGCCAAGAAAAAATATTAAATGCTTGGCGAGTTAATATTGATAAAGGAAAAAATGAATTATCATCTCTCTACAGTAAAATATTGTCAGCCGAAAAAGCTGTTGATGAAAATCAAGCTATGTTTGATTTAGCTAAAAATTACAATATTGAAGTTGATAAGAAAAAATTAGTAGTGGAATTAATGAATTCAGAAAAGGATTCTGAATCCAAGTCATTAAAAGTGTCAGGAGAAAAAGAATGTATCACTCATATTCTGACAGGTTTTAATAAGCAAAAAACCAATTCTGAAAAAATAGGGCAAGTATTTACTATTATTAAAAAAGAGG
>JBGCEV010000051.1:0-7364 GCA_045106605.1 Rickettsiaceae bacterium
TTCGTTCCAGCCTTACTTTGCCTTCAGCTTCCTTCAGCCAACACCTCACGATGTTAACCTTGCCTCAGCTAATGGACCGCTCTAATTCAGCCCATAGGGGACTTTAACCCCCAACTCTTACACCATGCCCGGCGCACATTTAAGCAAATTCAATTAATACCTGGCCACTTGCTACATTATCATTTTCGCTTATGTGGATTTTCAGAACCTTGCCTGCCTTTTCTGCAACAATAATATTTTCCATTTTCATTGCAGTGAGCACTAATAATTCTTGCCCCAGTGTTACTTCTTCTCCTTCAGTCACTCTAATGTTAACTATTTGACCAGATAAAGGTGCTAGTAATTCAGTCTGATCCTCTAAATCTTCTCTTACCGGCATAAGGGATTCTAGTTCAGACATTCTCGGCGAGCGAACGTAAGTATCGACAGTTACACCAGAATAGGTTAATCTATAGCCAGTGGTAATTCGTATAACCTTAATATTAACCTTTTGACCATTAACAATTGCTGTGATCAAAGGGTTACCAATATTCCAATTACTATGTATGGTAATTCTACTCGAACCATGCCTAATATTATATCCATCCTCTGTTTCTCTAATCATAACCGGAACTTGCGCCTTATCTATGGAGACAATCCAGCGGCTACTTATTTTATTAGCTTGGTTAGATATTTGATTAGATAAGCGTGCTAATCTTTTCTGTTCAGTTAAAAAAGCAACAATAGAAGTTGATAAAAAGACCTCATTAATTTCTGAAGTCAATATTGCTCCTGAAAAACCATCTGGATATTCTTGGTCAATAAAACTTGTATTAATATCACCACTCATAAATCTTGGATGATGTATGAGAGCTTCAAGGAAGCTAATATTATGCGAAATACCTTGAATGAGGAAAAGGCTAAGCGATGTTTTCATTAACTCTATAGCTTCTTCTCTAGTTTTGGCATATGTACACAATTTAGCAATCATAGCATCATAATACATACTTACTTCACCACCAGATCCTATTCCGCTATCAACTCGAACATGGGCATTTTTAGGGGGTTCATGATAGTCCATAATTCTGCCACTTGATGGTAGAAAACCTCTCGATGGATCTTCTGCACATATTCTAGACTCAATAGCCCAGCCATCAAGTTTGACATCATCTTGCGTAAAGGACAATTTTTCTCCTGAAGCAACTCTAATCATTTGTTCTACTAAATCATAACCCGTCACTAACTCTGTAACAGGGTGTTCTACCTGTAATCGTGTGTTCATTTCAAGAAAATAATAATTCTTATCATTATCCATCATAAATTCCACTGTACCAACTGAGTAGTAGCCTACTTTTTTTGCTAAGGCTATGACCTCTTTATACATTTTTTGCCGTGTGTCTTCATCAACAAATGGGCTTGGAGCTTCTTCAATCACTTTTTGATGGTATCTTTGAATAGAACATTCACGCTCTCCTAAACATACTGCATTACCAAATTGATCAGCTAATAATTGAATTTCGATATGACGAGGAGATAGAATCAACTTCTCAATAAATACGCGTCCATCACTAAAACAATTTTCTGCCTCTAGCTTAGCTGAGAGGTAGGCTTTTTCCATTTCTTGTTCATTATTAACAACTCTCATTCCTCTACCACCACCACCAGCAGCGGCTTTTATAATAATAGGAAATCCAATACCAGTAGCAATTTCAAGCGCTTGTGTTAGGTTGTTAATAGTACCCATATAACCAGGCACGGTACTTACACCAGAATCAATGGCGATTTTCTTGGCCTCAATTTTATCACCCATTTGTTTTATAACTTTCGCACTAGGGCCAATAAGTATTATACCTTCGCGCTTTAAAATATTCGCAAATTGTGAATTTTCTGCTAAAAATCCGTATCCTGGATGTACTGCTTGAGCTCCGCTCTGTCTGATGGCATTAACAATATTTTTGATTGATAAATAGCTTTCCGTTGCTGGTGAGTTGCCTATATAGTAGGCTTCATCAGCATATTGCACGTGCATAGAATTAGTATCAGCCTCTGAATATACAGCAATAGATTTTATACCCATTATACGCAAGGTTTTCATGATACGAAGAGCTATTTCTCCCCTATTGGCTACTAATACTTTTTCAAATAATGGCTTATTCATATAAAAAAATACTTTAAGTTAGTTATGAATTATAACGGTAAATTATCATGCTTTTTCCAAGGCATGCTAACTTTTTTAGTACGTAAATATTTCAATGATTTACATATTCTCCAACGAGTATTTTGAGGCCTTATAATATCATCAAGGTATCCTCTAGAAGCTGCTAAAAATGGAGAAGTTATATTTTCTTTGTATTCTGCAATTTTTTGTTTTTTAAGTTCTGGATCTTTACACTCCTGTCGGAAAATAATTTCAGCCGCACCTTCGGCACCCATAACAGCGATTTCAGAATTAACCCATGCATAATTTACATCACCACGCAGATGTTTAGAATTCATGACAATATAAGCACCACCATAAGCTTTTCTGGTAATAATTGTAATTTTTGGTACAGTTGCTTCAGCGTAGGCGTAAAGCAATTTTGCTCCGTGTTTAATAATCCCATTATACTCTTGGTCTACACCAGGCAAGAAACCAGGTACATCAACTAAAGTTACTAAAGGAATATTAAATGCATCACAAAAACGAATAAACCTTGCAGCCTTACAAGAAGCATTAATATCTAAGCAGCCAGCTAAATGCAAAGGTTGGTTTGCAACAAAGCCAACAGGCATACCTTCCATATAACCAAATCCTATGATAATATTTTTGGCATGATCTGGTTGCAATTCAAAAAACTCTCCTTCATCAACAACTATAGCAATAAGCTCCTTCATATCATAAGATTTATTAGTAATATTGGGTACAAGGGTATTAAGCGACATATCCACTCTATCAGCAGGGTCTCTCGTTGGTCTGGTAGGCAATACACTGCTATTGGACAAAGGAAGGAAATTAAAAAAGCGTCTAGTCTCAAGTAATGCTTCTATGTCATTTTTAAATGCCAAATCTGCAACACCTGACTTGGTAGTATGTACTTTAGAGCCACCTAATTTTTCTTGGGAAACTTCTTCTCCAGTTACTGTTTTTACTACATCTGGACCAGTCACAAACATATATGACGATCCTTTAATCATGAAAATAAAATCTGTTAAAGCAGGTGAATATACAGCGCCTCCAGCACAAGGTCCCATTACTAAGGTAATTTGTGGAATTACCCCAGAAGCTTTGACATTCCTGTGAAATAATTCACCGTATCCACCCAAAGCATCAACCCCTTCTTGTATTCTAGCACCACCAGAATCATTAATACCAATTACAGGCGCTCCGACTTCAATGGCAGAATCAATTACATCGCAAATTTTCTTTGCATGATATTCGCCAAGGGAACCACCAAGAACAGTAAAATCTTGGCTATATACAAATACCAAACGACCATTAATAGTGCCATGACCAGTGACAACACCATCGCCTGAGAATGTTTTATCCTTCATACCGAAATTATCACACCGGTGCTCAACATACATACCAGTTTCTTCAAAACTATCTGGGTCTAGCAAAACTTCCAGACGTTCCCTTGCTGTGAGGTTACCTTTAGCATGTTGCGTTGCGATTCTTGTAATGCCACCACCAAGTCTTGCGGCACTTCGTTTTTGTTGCAATGCTTGTTGTTGATGTAGATTTTTTTTACTCATAACTTCAATCTATATAAAAGCTTTTATTGATACGGATTATAATACATTTTATAACAAAAGATAGATTAATTTAACTTATATTAACTTAGCTATAGTTATGTGCTGCACACCTTATTGGTTGATAATATTTAATTAATTACTTGGGAAGCAGTAGGAATTGTCTCTCTTAGTTTTGGTTGGCCATTGATTTTGGTAATTACATCATAGTGACGTTGTGCAATTGAATCAATAAAAGTAATATTACCAGACACCCCAATAAATGGTTTAGCTGAATTCATTCTAGCTAAAAATTGTGCTTTACTATAGTCACGCCCAATATAATGACTAATCATTTTGCCAGCATCATATGCTAGTGCATGTAAAAATGTGAAATCATTAATATTAAATTTATTAGTTTGCTGTAGCAAATTGAATTTTAATGAACCGGTAAATGTAATATCCACGGGTTGATGTAGATTAAGATCTATTCTGTTATCCCCTGCTAGTATTGCCTTTTTATCTAAATGCAATTTCTTAGCTTCATTCAATAACATTGCTAGTGCTGCAGGTTCATCAGCTATAATAATTATTGGTTGAGTTAAATTGACATCATTTTCATTTATTTCATCCACTGTACTAGAAACTAATTGCAGTGATTTAGCAATACTTTCTGGATCTTTTTCATATACTTCAGTCCTATGAACCGTTCCACCGTTCGATATAATTGTATTTTTAAGTATAGAGCCAACAGTGGATGAGTATCGCCCCGAAGGTAACAAGAGAATGTAGTTCTTATAATCTTGATCTAGAAAGGAATTGGTCAGTTGCTCTAGTTGTTTCATTGGCGCATGTCCATATATATAGACCTGTTTATCAGCCAATACAGGATTATTGGATAGGGATAACACTATAGTACTTTTCCCCCGCACCTGACTTGCTACAATCTTTGTTGGCTCAGAATAAATAGGCCCAATAATGATATCAGTGCCTAAGTCAAATATTTTCTCTAACGATTGTTGTAACAAATATTGATTCGCTGCATCGTAAGATGTAATACGGATTCTTGTTTTTGCACCGTCAGACATACCCATTGCTATCATTTGACCATATTCTTTACCAAACTTAGCTTCTGATCCTGATAAAGGTAATAATAATGCTACTTCTACAACTCTATTATTTGTTGATATTTTGTCTTTAGTGAAAACTTGAGCACAAGACACTAATAATAATGAACAGACAAAAGTAATTGTAATTTTAAAAAAGTTTCTTCCTATACTCTGCATAATAATTCTAATAATTTAACCACCTTGGGTGAGCCGCAACAATATCACTCATCATACTATACCATACTCTCCAATAAAATAAGAATTTATTGGTTCTCATCTATTCTTGGATCTAAATTATTCGCAATGGGAGTGGCTCTCGGTAATGCAACAAAAGAAACCTGTTTTTCTTTAGCTACAGATTCAACTTTAAATACAGTATATATGCTCATTGCTCCTAAACATAAAGCGACAAAAGCAATATACGCAAAAATCACTGATGCTGAATAATGTTCAATTAGCAAAGCAACAAGGGTGGATCCTAGAACAGAACCAATGCCATAGGAAAATAATAATACTCCTGTAATATTTATAATATTTGCCTGTTCAAAATAGTCGCATACATAGGCAATACAAACTGGGTAGATTGTAAAGCATAATCCGCCTATGCAAAAACAAAATACATATGTAATAATAGTTGATGTAGGAATAATCATCAGTAATAGGCATAATATTATGGTAATGAATGAAATAGCACTGATTACTTTTGACCTATCCAACATATCAGAGAGCTTGCCTATAGGCCATTGCAAAACAAAGCCACCTGCTATTGTTAGACCAACGGTGATTGATACAGATAAATTCTTGTCCTGGGCATAACTAGGTAAAAAACCATATATGGCACTTAAAATTAAACCAGCAGCAGAGCAGCCTATAAAACCCAATGGAGCAGAAGAGAAATACTGAGCAATACTCATCTTGTATTGCTCAGTTTCAATTTCAGGTGCCTGCATATAAGTTACGGAAGATGGAATAATCGACATGATAGATAAAATAGCAGCCAATAAAAATGGCTGAATGGTTTGCACATCAACGATATCTAGGAGAAATTGGCTTCCTGCTTGTGATGCATATAAACAAAACATATATATCGCTAAAATACGCCCCTTGTTTTGTTTGGTTGACTGCGCTAGTAGCCAGCTTTCAATTATAACATAGGAAGCAGCTAGGGCAAAGCCTGCGATAAATCTAAACATTACCCATGCTACAGGATGTTCAAATAAACCTTGCAGAATAATACTAATGGTTGTTAAACTAGAGAATACAGAATACGCTCTAATATGACCAATTCTGTTGATTAATTCTTCACTTTTGATAGCACCGATAAGCATACCACCATAAAATGCAGAGTGAATATATCCTATAACACTTTCTGGAGTATGAGTAGAATTTAATTGTATAGTAATAAAAGTCATAAAAAAGGCACTGCTTAGTACTAGAAATACTAAACTGGCTAAAGGTGAGTATAAGATGTTTTTATACATGTAGTTACTATATGAAAATTATTATATGCTATAAATCAACAATCAAATTGGGTAGTATCATAACTTGTAATAACAAACAATATATATCTAGCTGTACATTATGAAATTATAATATTTCCTCAGTCTTGTACGTATACTTTTGCAATATAGTAGCAGGATGTATCTAGTTAATAATAAACTAGAACACAACTGTGATGCTTGGTATTGCGATAGAGATAAAAATGAATCCTACACAGCTTTTTGTATACGAAGTATTGATGTTGCCCAAAATTATATTTTAAAATACCCCCTTTTCAACAGATAGAAAAACTTTTGGGTACATTACGGTTCTTCATTTGCAATATTTAAATAATTTTAATGAGGTAAAGAATAATACCATGGTTTGACTGGCCTAACAAAGACATGCTTATTACGCGGATCCTTAAAAAACATAACAAGCTGACTACTCAAATGTGGTAAGAATCCGTCTTCAAACATGTTATAAAATGAAACTAAGTGCTCAATTTCATAAGTATTTGAAAACTTATCTTTTATAACTGGGTTCTTTCTATTTTGTACATAAACCTGCTTTATGGAACTGTACGTTTTTTTGTACAAACCGTTTTTATTTTTTTGAAACAACAGAATTGCATAAGTTGCAGAAAAAAGTAGTTTATCTTTTATAAAATATAAACAGAAGCCGCTAGGTTATGGGTAGTATTTTGTATAATATCCTTGTTTAGGTTACGACTTAATTTTATATTTTTATTTGGAAAGAGAGAAGTTGTTCTTCCTCTACGGAATAGCTTAGCTCTGTTATTATAGAACATACCCAAGGGCTCAGGAAAAAGTGCAACAACTCCAATGCGCTTGTTATTATCTAGACTAGTGTAGTCACTGTTCTCAGCAGTTGAGGTATTTGATGTCACAATGTTGAAAAGGAAAAGAGAAAAGCTTATGATACGAAAAATCGAGTAGAGAGACCCCTTACAGAATCTCCCTCTCACACCACCGTACGTGCGATGTCGCATACGGCGGTTTCAGATTTGTGTTTAACAAAAGAGTCGAAAATGGAAAAGAGTTGAAACTGCTTAAAACATTTAAGAGT
>JBGCEV010000052.1:0-5667 GCA_045106605.1 Rickettsiaceae bacterium
TTTAGCAAACATTTTTTAAAAAGAATTTATTAGTTTATTGAATACATTATGTTTGTATTATACGAAAAATAGGGTATTAGCTTAGAGTATAGTTTTAGGACGTATAATATAAACTATCTTTTCTAAATAATACGTATAAAACATATTATACGACATGATTATACGTATTACAGCTCAATTTTGATGATTTTATGGCATCAAATAATTATTAAATAATATTAACATTCTAAAAATGGAAAATTTTTAACTCTAAATCCCAGAGTATTCAAGCCTTACAACAGATTATTCGTATAATTCCTTATAGGACTTTTTCTCAGCTATCCTGCTGATACGCCTATATGGCAAATGTTAAAGGATAATACACCGTTTGAAGAAATGTTAGATAACGCCCCAGACGAGTTTTACGATTGGATAACTGAATATAGAAATACTTTTTTAAATGAGTATAAAAACATTGAGTCAGTTGCTTTAGAAGATCACAAATTTATAGTAGAAAATAATGATACAAATGACAGAAAAGAAATAGCAAGGCTTATATCTAATACTAATTATCCAAAGCTAGTGTTTGCAATCTTTGATAATAAGAATTATCAAGAAAAGATTTGGAAAATGTTAGAACCGTGAGAAGAGTTACCATTTAGGTTAAGAAGGAATATAAAATGAGTGAATATATAAGAAAAGCAATTGAGATTTTAAATCAATCAGATGACCACCGAGTTATTACTCGCTATAAAAAGCCTGAGTTTTATAATCTTAATGCAGATATTCCTAAAAAGATTGGTGTATTTCTAGATATTGAAGCTACTGGATTATCTTTTGCTGATGATAAGCTTATTGAGCTTGGTATGGTTAAGTTTGAATATAGTGATGATGGTAGGATATTTCGTATTTTAGATGAGTTTAATGAGTATCAAGACCCCGGTCAAACTATCTCAGAGTTTATCACTGAGCTAACTGGCATTAATGATGAAATGGTAAGTGGTAAGCATATTAATGAATCTTCTGTATCTAAGTTTTTAAAAGATGTAGATTTAGTTATTGCCCATAATGCTAAGTTTGATAGAGCTTTCTTTGAAACTACCTTCCCTAATATAGAACCTAAAGCATGGGGTTGTTCTATGTTTGATATCAGCTGGAATAATGAAAATATTGAAAGTCATAAGTTAGAATATATTGCTTATAAGTATAATTTCTTTTATGAAGGACATAGAGCAATTACTGACTGCCTTGTTGGTTTACATATACTTAGTCAAACACTCTATAAATCTAAGCAGCTAGCATTAAAACAATTGCTGGATAATTCTCTAAAACCCACCTACAGAATATGGGCCAAGAATGCGCCTTATGGGGGTTTATTGGAAGAACACCCAAAAGTGGTGATTTAATTTTAAAAACCACTGGTGATATAAGGGTTTGAGGAGATTTGCAATTTTGAAAAATTTTTAAAATTTTATTATTTTAGCAATGTATTTTAGAAACATCTATGTTGGAATAAATTGCCTAAAATATCGTTGTTAAGATTGACAATTAGAGGACTAAGATTTAGCCTACATAAATGTAGGTGTATTATTAAAGATAACCTAGGCTTTTCGTGTTTTTTGGCCTTTAAAAATACAGTTGTTTGACAAGTCTATATTTTTTCTTTCTTCCATAGGGTTGTGCGTATTTTGTTTTCTAACGTATGGAGTATTTCTTTAATATCCAGATTACTATTGTTCTTTTTGAAGTTGTACCGCCCAGTAAAGTTCAGGTACTGAGAGGCTATTGGGGAAATTCTAATAAATTCGTTAATTACATTCTGCGGAGCTCGTTCTTTGATCATTTTTTGATATATAGTGTTCAATAAGGAGCTATTATATGCAATTATACAATTTGCTAGTAATCGTATAGCATGTGAGCTGATTTGATTATCTATAATTCTTTTACCTTTAAAAATTCCTTGATAGACTTTACGAATCTTACCTTGCAGCTGATGGTAAGCTTCAGTACGATTACGTGCTGTTCTTATGGCTTTACGAAGGTTTAAGTCATTGATCATATTGAGTATATGTGTGGTTTTAAAAATTTTATTGTACTCATATAATGCTGCTTGTAATTTGGCATATCGATCGTGAGATGATAACTTTCTAACAATAGTAGTTTGAGTATTTTCTTGCAAAATAAGAGACAAAAGAACACGTGTAATCCAGTGTTTGTTAGACTTGATTAATGAACTATTAATTTGAGTTTTAGGCGTTATTAATCCTGTATATTGGGTAACTGGCTTATTTGAACAAAGTTTTTCAGCTTCATGCTTGATATTTTTGATGCTAGGTAAATACCCTACGTCTACAGAATCAAGAATTACAAAATTAATAGGATTAATGGAGTGATTGTCTCCAGTCACATAATCAATATTAATATTAGATTTGTTACCGCAAACTATATCATATAATCCATGTCCTTCATATTCGTTTAATCCTATAGTTTTAGAATTAACTACTACATTATTTGCCATCAGCGAATAAAGAGAAATTCCTTTGCCTTTTCCTAAATATTTTTTGGAATATCTTGATTGAATGGTACTATTTGTTGTTGAATGTTTTTGTCCATCTGCATCAGCAAGTAATTCTCCATCTAGAAGGTTCCACTCTTTGAATATTGGGAGGGAATGGACGTAGTTACTAATGATATCGTTAGCATCAAGTAAACTCTCTACTCGAATAAAGTCTTCGTCTGTCGCACGTAAAATATTAATGTTAATATCACATATTTCAGACATCTGTTTAATGTTGAGTCCGAATGCTTTCGCTAGTATACAAGCAATTATTGCTATTATGTTTGGTTTTTTGCGCTTTATGTATTTGTGCTTGATATGAGTAAATCCACTCCATAATTGTGTACGATCGCCAATAAATTTAAGCAAAGTTGCAATTTCGAGCTTAGGTAATTTACCAAAAAATGGATCATCTAGTTTTTCTTTGGCTTCATAAAGTAATTTCCAAGATGTAGTTGTACTTCCGTCTAGTTCTTTGGTTTCAATAATTTCTATACCTTTATTGGTTTTATTTTCAATGTTTGCATT
Source organism: Rickettsiaceae bacterium (assembly GCA_045106605.1). Classification (GTDB taxonomy): domain Bacteria; phylum Pseudomonadota; class Alphaproteobacteria; order Rickettsiales; family Rickettsiaceae; genus Megaera_A. The sequence continues at coordinate 3,065 of JBGCEV010000052.1, forward strand.
AGTTTTACTCCATGCTAAATCCAAAGCTAAAAGTGCTTCATCAAGACGTTTATCGCAATAGATGGGGATTTTATGGTAATTAAATTTTGTGGCTATTTCTTCGGCTTTATCAACTAGATTGTTAGATATAAGGTCATTGTTTAAATCAGCGTAGGATACGCTATTATTACAAACAAGCCTTCCTTTTGTAAGATAGTTATTCATTTTCCAGTAAACGTAAAATTCAAAGCGAAATGGATCAATATACTCAGGGTTTTTATCACTTTTAAGGTAAGGAAGCTTAGATTTTATAATTCCCATGAGTTTAGCATCTGAAGCTTTTATCTTTAAGGTTCCTGGGTGTTTGCCTTTAGAATAATGATCTTTTAAGTATGTAATAAGCTCCATTAGACGGCTATTTTGATTTGCTAATTCAAATTCAACATTTAGTAGAACTGGTCTTAGATAGCGAGAATATAAAGCAAAAGATCTTGCATAAAACTCCCACTTGGCTTTAGTTTTATCAAAAGTTACACCTTCAATAAATGCTGCTATTAGTTCAAATTGCTCTTTAGGCAAAATAGCGTATGCTTCTTTGGTTAATTCAGGATAAGTCATTTCAGTACCATCTTCTTCTTTAGATGGAAACCATTTGAGAAATAATGCAAGTTTTGGTAAATCCAATGCAAGGGTTGCGCTGTATTTTAAAGCTGCATCATTAGCATAGTCGTTTGCTCCTTTTAAAATAGCGTTTACATGATATTGAAAACTAGTTATTAAATTATCCATAATTTGTTGGTAGCGACTATAAATAAAACATATTAAATAGAGCTGTTGTTGAGCTTCATTCATTTTTCTAAGACGAGCAGCATGATAATTTTCAACTAGTTCTGCATAATACCTGATACCATTTTTAGAAATGCCTAACTTAGGAAGAAAGGATTTACAAAATTGATAAATTTCCAAAAGCTCTTGTGCCTTTTTGTTTTCTAGCCTAATTGCTGTATATTGAAAATCTTTCTGATCACCTCGAATAACGCTCAATTGCTTTATAATTTCCTTGTTTTTAGCGATTTCTTGTAATTGTTGTTTTATATTTTTTGGTATTGCAGCGAGTATCTTATTTAACCTAATCTCCTCTGTGCTGAATACGCTAGAAAAGATATCCTGTAAGGTTCTATATGTAGGTATAACAATAGAATTGTATTTAAAATATTTAAATAACTCACGTAAAGCATTTGATCCTTTGGGATAATATCGAACTAATTCTAATAAATGATTTGAAACCTGAGGAATGAGTTTTGTGGACCAATTAACATATCCATACAGATTTAAGATGCAAGTTTGCTGATGTTTAATATTTTTTCTATAAGGTTTATCATTCAAAGTGTTTATAGATAAAGTAAAGTATCTATTTATTAAGTAAGATACATCTTGAAAATCAAAACTATAAAATTGTTGGGTAGCTCTAAAATATCCTAATTGTAAGATAAAGTATAATTTAAGCTTCTGTGTTCTATATTCATTCAATAATTTGTAATCGTTTTTAGATAAAGCAAAGAAAATTTCTCTATCTTGTTTGGTAAAATGGGGAATGTTATATAATTCCTCTATTTCAGCATCAGAAAGTAAGTTAATTCTAGTTTTATTCTTCATAATAGTGGTTCATTTAAACGAGGGTTATTATTAACCTTAGATAAATTTGAGATATTACACTAAAAAGTTAGAGAAGATAGTTAATAATTGCTTTCTACTTTATCAAAGTTGTTTTAAGGTAGAAATATTAAAAAAACTGAACTATTAGAATTATGAAGTATGGATACGCACGAGTTTCAACTAAAGACCAAAATCTTGATATGCAAATTGATGCTTTAAAGAAATATGGATGTGAAAAAATTTTTTCTGAACACGCAAAAGGAGCAAAAGCAGATCGGCCTCAATGGCTAGAGTTGCTAAGCCAGATAAAAAGTGGGGATAGTTTAATTATTTGGAAACTAGATCGCATAGGAAGATCACTATCTCATTTAATATCAATAGTGAATGAGCTAATTAAAAAAAATGTATCTATTATTAGCCTCAATGATCCAATTAATACTAGTTCAATTCAAGGAAAGTTTATGTTTAATATCTTTGCTTCACTTGCAGAATTTGAAAAAGATCTAATTAGAGAAAGAACTATGGCAGGTCTCAAATCTGCTAGAATTAGAGGAAAAATGGGTGGAAGACCAAAGGGACTATCTAAACAAGCACAGCGTACTGCATGTATGGCAGAAGCATTGTATACACAAAAAGAACTGTCAATAAATGAAATTACTCAACAGTTGGGAATATCAAAAACTACTCTGTACAAGTATCTTCGTGCTCGAAATGTTGTAATTTTTAGTGAGAAACAGTAAAGGAACTAGTTTTTTAGCTTTCTAGGCTAGGTGAAACCTACGAAAAAAAACTAAATCACCACTTTTGGGTGTTCTTCCAATAAACCCCTATTTTACATATTATAGCCAAATTAGAGGATACAAAGTATCAAGAAGTATATTACCCTCTGGAGAATCAAATGCTCATGGAAGGTATTATATCAGCCAAAGAGTTAGGTGTTGTAAATGCCAGTGAAGGCAAAACAATTA
>JBGCEV010000053.1:0-38997 GCA_045106605.1 Rickettsiaceae bacterium
CTCCAAGCTATCGAATGGAAGTGGCACAAAATAAGAAAAAAACTCAACAAAAGGAGGCGTAAAATGACTTAAAAAAATTTTTGTAAAAACCGGCAAATATAATAGGCGCAAACCGGTAATTATAGTTGACGTTATACAATAGTTTATCAAAATTTGCTTTGAGCATTGATTTTACAGCACTCAGAGTATTAGGGTTAAAATCAGCACTGAATTCTTTGGAATACAGCAAATGAATATTTGCAAGTAACATACTTGCATCTTGGGCATTTTGAAAGACACCAATGCCAATTTTATATTGATTCACGTTTAAACAATACTCAATATCTAATTGTTCCTGTAGTAATTTTTGCTCTAGCTCTGTATATCTTGCTAATTTTTTTAAGCATAACTCTGCCTGTTTTTCTTGAGATGGAATAGTTCTCCCTTTAGATCCTAATTCTTTCCATCTTATTTTCATTCGCCTAATTTCTTGGTTACATTGTTCTGGTAATATTTCTAATTCCTGGTTAATTTGATTATTTCTATTGTAAAGATCCTGTTGCCAATTACCCCTTTTGAGCAAACTCATTAAATCTCTAATAAATGTATATGTGGTTTTCATAATATTTATTATTTTTACATTTAAATTTGAAGTATAATAAATAACATTTTAGGATAAGAAGCGAGGCAAAATTAGATTAATAATTGGGTTTAAAGTAAAATTATTCAGTTATAGTCGAAACAATGAATTTAGACTATGGCGCACCCGAGAGGACTCGAACCCCTAACCTTCTGATCCGTAGTCAGACGCTCTATCCAATTGAGCTACGGGTGCAAAAAAAACTGATTTAGTAGAACGCTACTCTATTATGTAACAGGTAATCTGTCAATCAAATTTGCTAGCTATCCTAGAGATACAACAATACAGACAATAAGTTTATTATCTACTCTACAAGGTGGCTTTTTCCTTTTTAAAAGTTTGATATAAGATAGGAATGACAAAAATAGTAAATAACGTGCCTATTAGCATACCGCCAACAATAACTAGTCCTATTGAATTGCGCGCTGCAGCCCCTGCCCCACTGGATAACACAAGTGGTATTGCCCCACATATGGTAGCAATACTAGTCATCAAAATAGGTCTTAACCTTAATTTCGCTGATTCTATTACTGCATCTTCAACCTTACAGCCGCGCTCAATTAGCTGATTAGTAAATTCAACTAGCATAATTGAATTCTTGGTCACAAGACCTATTAAGGTTATCAAACCAATATTGCTATACATATTAATACTATTATTGCACAAAAGTAGTATTAATACCCCCCCAGTAATAGAAAATGGTACAGCCATCAGAATCAATATAGAATCTGCAAAACTTTCAAACTGAGCAGCAAGTATAAGGAAGATAAAGAGTAGCGCAAAAGCAAAGGTAATAATGGTATCGTAATTAGATTCTTGCATTTGTTTGATCTGTCCTACATATTCTATTTTAGCTTTATTTTTATCGATTACTTGCTCTGCAATAAAATCAAGATTTTTGACTGCATCATTCAAATTAAAATTTTTGGCAATATCCGCCGTTAGTGTAATAGATTTTGCATTATTGTAATGTTGATATGTTTGAATTGTTATGGTTTCTATAATATCAGCAATCGTTTCAAGTGGTAACATCTTATCATCGGTATTTTTTAAAAATATCTTTTTCAGATCTACAGCCTCATTACGATTGTTCTTACTATACTGTAATACTACATCATAAACATCCATACCCATTGTAAAATCACCAACTTGTTTACCTGCAATGAGGTACTGAATGGTTTTGCTAATTACATCAAGATGGACACCGTACCTATAAGCTTTTTCTCTGTTTACCACAATATCAAAAGTAGGTGTGGAGGTTTTGAAATTCTTTTCATTATTGATAAAAATACTATTTTTCTCCATGTTTTGCAGGAAATCTTGTGATATACGATTCAATTCTGAATAGTCTAATGATGATGATAATATCTTTAATTCTATTTCCTTGTGCCCCCTTCTGCCCCCTATTGAGGGAGGAGCGGTTACAAAGATTGACATACCAGGTATTTGAGAAAATTGAGCATTCAATTCCTCTTTGATTTGGTTTTGAGATTTAGTACGGTTATGCCAATCTACAAGAGGCAAGAAAGCCATACCACTTTCACCTCCACCCCAACCTATGACTTCAAACGAACTTTCAATCTCTGGTGTGGCTTTGAAAACTTTTTCTGCAGATTTTATTGTTTTTAACGAATCATTGACGTTTGACCCTTCTGGACCGTTAAAAAACACCTGGAGAAACCCTACATCTTCTTCTGGTACAAGAGTTTTCGTTACATAATGCAAGCTTAAACTTAAGATGATCACTGACGTTAGGCAAATGGCATAAAATTTCTTTTTATTACTAAAAACGTAATGCAAAGCAACTATGTAATTTCTTTGCAGTTTTTCTAGCCAATGATCAAATTTTTGTAAAAATAATGGTTTTCCAAGATTAGTGTTAATCATCTTGCTACACATCATAGGCGTTAAAGTGAGCGCTACAATTCCAGAAAACAGAACACAAAATGCCAGAGTCCACGCAAATTCAATAAATAATTTGCCCATAAAACCACTCATAAAGCCAATGGGTAAAAAGACAGAAGCTAACGTAATAGTCATCGCTATAATAGCAAAACCTATTTCTTTTGAGGCATCAATTGCCGCTACTACTGAGGTTTTACCAAAATCCTGTTTATGACGAAAAATATTTTCTAGCATCACAATTGCATCATCTACTACCAAACCAATAGCTAATATCATTGCAAGTAGAGTAAAAGTATTAATACTAAACCCCAATAGATACATTGCTGAAAACGTACCTATAAGAGAAATAGGAATTGTTATCAAAGGGATCAATGTAATCTTGACTGAACCTAAAAATAAATAAATCACCAATCCAACCAACAGCATCGCTTCAAAAATGGTATAATACACTGATTTTATTGAAGCTTTTATTGGTATTGCTGCATCATATGCAATGTCAAACTCAACACCTGCTGGTAGATTGTTTTTTATTTTAGGTAATATTTTTCTAACTGTATCGGAAAGCTCTATTAAATTAGCAGAAGATTGTTTTATCAGCCCTACAGCCAGAGATTGTTTGCCATTATAGCGCAGCATAACATCATTTTCATCCGGTTTTAGACTTATATTAGCAATATCACGCAGTTTTATTATAGTATTATTTGGATATTTTTTGACGATAATATTACCAAATTCTTCTGGGGTATTAAGGGTACCTGATATTTTTAAAGAAAAGTTTTTTGATTCTGTCTTAATTGATCCAACTGGGTAATCCTTATTTTGCGCTCTTATCGAGGTCTCTAATTCCATAGGAGTTAATTTATGTTGAAACATTCTAGTATTAATCGGCTCTATATACATCGTATAATATTGTCCGCCAAATATTCGTGTGTTACCAACAGTAGCTAATTTACTTAATTTGGCTTCTATTTCATTATGTAGAATTCTGGTTAGTTCCAATTGGTCATGTCTGTCACTATTGAGACTGATCCAAAAACTAGGCCATGCATCTGCATCTAATTTTGCCACCGAAGGGCTTTTCATATCATCTGGAAAAACGTAGCTCATATCTGAAATTTTAGAGCGTATATCATTTAAAGCTGCATCAATGTCGCTATTGAGAGCAAAAACCAATGTTATACTGCTCGAACCAGTAGAACTAGAAGATGACATTGATTCTAAATTTTTTACGGTTTTGAGTTCCTTTTCTATACGATTTGTAATATGGTTTTCCATATAATGCGCATCGGCTCCAAAATAGGAAGCCGTGACACTAATTATAGGTGGATTGATATTTGGCGTATCCCTAATTTCTAATTTTGTAAAAAAAATTGCTCCAAGTGATAAAATAATTAAACTTATAACCGTGGTAAACACTGGTCTTTTTACACAAATTTCTGGTAGTTGCATTGCTATTCTGTTTGATTAGACTTAATGAATGAAACAGAGGATCCATCACTAACTTTTGTTAATCCTTCTAAAACAATTTGAGTCTTCTCATTTAATTGATCAGATAATATTTCAATCATATGATTCATCCTAGTCCCCGTCATCACATACACTTGTTCTACTTTATTATCAGTAATTGTATAAACAAAATTACCCTGATTATTTTTTAACACTGCCTTTTCCGGTACAGCATAAACTGTATGATGATCAAAAATAATCTCGACTTCTACGTAACTACCATGCATTACTTGCTCTGTATATGGGAAAAGCATTTCTGCAGTAATAGTGCCTTGATCATTGACATAATTGGACAGATTTTTTATTTTACCAGGAATTCTATTCAATTTTTTATCTAATAGAAAAACTTCGGAATTATTGTCAATTTTTTGCCCCAAATATTCCGGTAATTCAACTAAAACAAGCTGATCGCCTGGTGTAGTTATTGTAAAAAGATAATCCTTAATTTTTATATCTTGGCCAACTGTTGCATGTATAACGCCTACCCTCCCATCAAAAGGGGCTGTTATCATCATATTATTATATTGATTAAGCGCTGAAATGAAATCTGCTTTTGCTGTTTGTAGGGTTGCATATGATTTGTGAACTGCTGCTTGATTAATAATATTTTTCTTAAATAGAGACTCATCTCTATCATAGTTATCTTGAGCAACATGCAAATTCGCATCGGCCTTTGATTTGATTGATTCGGCAATTTCAGGATCTATTTGAATAAGTACATCCCCTTGTTTCACTTTTTGATCTTGTGTAACAGTAATAGCTTCAATTTTTCCATTAACTTTAGAAAAATAGCCCCTACTTCTTTCTGATTGGCACTTACCTATAGCAACGTATCGTTCAAAAAACTCCAGTTTTTGCACTGCTACTGGCTTAACAAGAACCTCTGCAGTTTCTGCAAAAATCATAAAAGGTAAGCCAATAACAACCAAGAACACTGCACTTAATAGTACACTCATCTTACTATGCATTTATAAATACTCTTAAAATTTGAGTTTTATGCTCCACTGATTAGCGCATATAAAACAACCAAGATTCTGTGATAATTATATTACAGAACCCCTGTTATGATTACTACTTAATTATTATTTATTATGATGTTGGGCAAGTTGCATCTTCTGCATTTCCACTTAAGAATGCTACAAGTTTAGGTGCACTAAATATTATACCCACACCAGCTGCAGTGGCAGCAGCAACGCCCCAGTTTAATTTGCCTAAAAACAAACCAACACCAACTGCGAATATAGCAATTGTAGCAATACCCCTAGCAATACCTCCTGAAAGATTTGACACCAAACGGCATAAGGTCTGGCCTACTACATCATTTGCATTGTCTGTTGCTGGTGGTGCAGCAAATGCTGCATCACTCGCTGCAATAATAATACACATACATGCAAATAGCAGAACCAAGCGCCATGCAAGATCTGAATTAAGCTCTAGATAAAATTTTGTTAAACACATTGTGTGATATACCTCATTTAATATTTTAATAACGTTACGATACTAGAGTCTATATATCTAAGCGCCATTAGGTCAAGCTATTTTATACAAAAAATAATGCACGTATTTGCTTACTTGTCTTGAATGTGTTGTGTTATACCCAAAATTTATAATTTTAAGCAATCAGCAACTAAAAATAATGAACCTGTTATAATTATAGTGGCTGGTTTATCGTTTATTTCAATAGTAATATCTTTAATTGCCTGCACCAGTGAGTGTGAGTGATCAAAAACAATCCCGCTTTTACTGGCGTTTGACGCTAATACGCTAGCGTTGCAACTTAATGGTTCAGATTCTACGGGGACGGTAAAACCCTTATGAATTATATTTTTGAAATAAGAACAAAAAGTTGCAGCGTTTCTATTACGAGTCATACCTAAAATCAAATAAATCGCCCCTTCCCTATTTGTTGCCCAATTTGCTAGGCTCATTGCCCCGGAATCATTATGTGCACCATCTATAAAGATTGTAATATTATCTTTGCCAGTCAGTTCTTGTATTTTATACTCAGGCATTTGTTGAATTCGACCCGGCCAATTTATAGATGTTAACCCTTGTGCAATAACAGGCCCTGTAATTTTGTAGTGCTCATTAATCAACATTATAGCGGCAACTACTGTTGCTGCATTGGTTACTTGATGGTCACCTAGTAAGTTTGGCATCGGTAAATTTAAGTTAAACTTCTGTGATAAATATGTAAAACCATTATCTTGTTTTTCAACACAAAAATCATATTCATAGCAAAATGCTGGAGCATTCTTCTCTGCACATTTGGCCAACAATAATTCATATATTGCAGGTAATTGTGGTCCAATAATGCAGGGTACATTTTGCTTAATTATTCCTGCTTTTTCATTGGCTATTTCCAATAATGTATCACCTAAAATTTCTATATGATCCATTGAAATGGGAGTAATAATAGTAGCGATCGGCGAGGTAATAACATTAGTACAATCTAATCTACCACCAAGGCCAGTTTCGAGCAGTAATATATCAGCCGGCATGTCAGCAAAAGCCTTAAAAGCTGCCACAGTTGTTCCTTCAAAAAAAGTTGGTTGTATATTTAATTCCTCTGATACTTGTTTGACCTCTGCTAAAACAGTTTCTAAATGTGCATCAGATATGGGGTGATTATTTAGACATATACGTTCATTAAATTCTAAAAGGTGTGGTGAAGTATAACTATGCACTTTGTAACCGGCACATTGAAATATATTCTTAAGCATAGCAACGCTAGAGCCTTTTCCATTAGTGCCTGCTACATGAATTGTTGGCGGTAGCTTATTTTGAGGGTTACCCAATTTCTTCAGCAGGCTAACAGTATCAGTTAAATCTAATTTACTTGGTATGCGCCAAATTGGCACTGGCGGCCAGCTAGGTATTTGTACCATATATTATATTCCAGTATTATTATTGACAAAATGCTATAAAATCTACTAAATATAGCAAATTAAAATTTATAGATAAAGCGCTATGATCAATATCACATTTCCAGACGGCTCTCAAAAGCAATTCGCCAGAGGTAGCACTGGCCTTGATATTGCTGCACAAATTTCAAAATCATTAGCTAAAGCAGCTATGGTTATCTCGGTTGATGGGCAACTTAGAGATCTATCGTTTGCAATAGAACATGATTGTGCCATAAGTATACTTACTGACAAGGATCCAGAAACGTTGGAAATTATTCGACATGATGCCGCTCATATTATTGCCCAAGCAGCAAAGGAGCTTTTTCCTGATATTCAAGTCACTATAGGTCCCGCTATTAAGGATGGGTTTTATTACGATTTTGCTAGATCTGTGCCATTTACAACAGCAGATTTAGAGAAAATTGAAGCAAAAATGCATAACATAGTTAAACTTAATGAACCATTCATTCGCGAAGAATGGAGTCGAGATAAAGCTATACAAATGTTCAAAGACATGGGGGAACATTATAAGGCAGAAATTATTCAGTCGATACCTCAGGGGGAAACAATAACTTTGTATCGTCAAGGAACTTTCGTTGATTTATGTCGCGGCCCGCATTGCCCTTCTACTGGTAAGATTAAGCATTTTAAATTAATGAAAGTCGCAGGTGCTTATTGGCGCGGTGATAGTAAAAATGAAATGTTACAACGTATTTATGGCACTGCTTGGGCTACTAAAGAACAGCTTGATCAATATCTTTATAGATTAGAAGAAGCAGAGAAACGTGATCACCGGAAGCTTGGTAGAGAATTAGATTTATTTCATTTTCAAGACGAAGCTCAAGGTATGGCTTTTTGGCATAATAAAGGATGGGCGATATATCGTACAATTGAAACCTATATCAGGCGTAAGTTACAAAAAGCCAATTATATAGAAGTCAAAACTCCATTAATGGTTGATAAAAAACTATGGGAAGCTTCTGGTCACTGTGATAAATTCAGAGAAGACATGTTTACAGTCGAGTCCGATGATAAAGTACATGCACTCAAACCAATGAACTGTCCATGTCATGTGCAAATCTTTAATCAAGGTATGAAAAGCTATCGTGACTTACCTATACGTATGGCAGAGTTTGGCTCTTGTCACCGCAATGAGTCCTCTGGCGGGCTGCATGGATTACTGAGAGTAAGAAATTTTGTCCAAGACGATGGACATATCTTTTGTACAGAGGATCAAATTAATTCAGAAACAACTAGTTTTTGTCTATTACTGCAAGAAATATATAAGGATTTTGGTTTTACAAAAATTAAAGTGAAATTCTCTGACAGACCGGAGATAAGGGCAGGCGATGATCATGTGTGGGATAAAGCCGAAGCAGCTCTCAAAGAGGCTGTACAGCAAGCTGGCCTTGAATATACCATGAATCCTGGCGAGGGTGCATTTTACGGTCCTAAACTTGAATTTGTCCTAACAGATGCTGTAGGTAGAGATTGGCAATGCGGGACTATACAAGTAGATTTTGTTCTACCGGAAAGATTAGGTGCAGAATATATCGCAGCAGGTGGTGAAAAAAGAATGCCAGCAATGCTACATAGAGCAATTATAGGAACTTTTGAAAGATTCATTGGTATATTAATAGAAGAATATGCTGGAAGATTCCCCCTTTGGCTTGCTCCAGTACAAGTTGCTGTCATCGGCATTACAAACGAATTAGATGATTACTTAATACAACTGAATAATCAATTTATTGCAGCTGGAATTCGATCTGAGCTTGACATTTCAAGGGAAAAAGTGAATTATAAAGTACGGAATTTTTCTAACCTCAAAGTTCCCATTATTGCAGTTATTGGTAAGAAAGAAAAAGAAAACGGCACGGTTACGTTGCGTTATCTTGGTTCAGATCAACAACATACAGTAAGCGTGTCTGATCTTATGAATATTATTACAAAAGAAAATCAGAAATATTGTGGTTAGAAATTCAAGGATTTATATTAATTTAATGTGGAGTTGCTACTATAGCTGATATCAAAAAAAGTAAGTTTCCTAAAGCGAACCGGGAAATAACATCTGAGCAAGTACGTCTAGTAAATACAGATGGCGAAATGATTGGCGTGGTTAGTTATCAAAAAGCCATGCAAATGGCAACAGAGGCGGGACTTGATTTAGTTGAAATTTCACCTAATGCTAAACCACCAGTATGTAAAATATTAGATTTTAGTCGATTTAAATACGACTCCAAGAAGAAACAGCAAGAATCAAAAAAGAAACAAAAGAAAACTTCCTTAAAGGAAATGAAGTTCAAAGTCAATATTGGACAGGGAGATTTAGAAGTAAAGTTGAATAAAATCAAAGCATTCCTTAAAAATGGCGACAAGGTCAAAATCTCTCTTTGGTTTAAGGGGAGAGAAATCATGCATAAAGACAAAGGCAAGGAGCTTTTTGATAAGATCTTAACAAATTTAGCTGATGCAGCTAAAATAGAATCTGAAGCCAAAATGGAAGGTAAGCAAATTATAATGATTTTAAGTCCAAACTCAATTACAGATTAATACTACACAGTTGCTTACACATTTACACTGCATTTAGTGGGCCTCCACCCACGGGACAAGCCCCGTGGTATTAAGTCGGCTTTAAGCTGATTACAATCTACCCCTCCCCATGCTTTCTTTCTCCTGTTGCTCAATATATTTTTTAATGATTTGTTCGATGAAAATGGAATAACAAGTTTATTGCCTTTTGTGCCTTTGTCATTCATTGCGACACTGGTATTTCTACTGAAGATGCTACAGTGCTGGTAGTAGGTGCAGCTTTCATCAATTCACAAAAATTGTTAAAAGATTTTTCTTGAAATATTTTACGGCAATATTGTGCAACTGTTACAGAATTAGTACTCACATTTATAGGCTCAATGTCCTTGCTTTCTTAACTGCATAATACAAACTGTAACACAAAACATGGGAATTACTACAGCCACGGGACAAGCCCCATGGCTTTTCAGTTGCATTATAAAATTGAAACCATTCCCAACGGAAGTACTTGTAACAGACATTATTAGTGTTAGGTGGTGACCAAAATTTAAACATGCATCAATATATAATGTCTTACTCAGGTTAAGGGCTTGAACTGCTTTGACCAAAACGATTTTTATAAATTATGCTTCCAAATACTATATAAAGGCAAAAAGCAATTGTTATGAGATAATGAATATAGTAATTCATCTGGCAGGTGATTCTAAATAGCTGCCCTATTTATACAATAAGAATGCTCCTTACATTTGGTTATCCTAGCGAAAAACAAATGGTCAATAGTTGCATTACACTCATCTCAACCTACTAACTCAGTCATGGGATATTCTTCAGATAGTGGAAACTCAAACACAATAGTTAGTTCTCCACATATATCCGTTTGAATGGCAATACATTCAGTAACTCCTTTTTGAATAGGCTCTATTATATTAGGTTTTGTGTATATATGTTGTACAACTCCATTGAACTTTAATTTAATTGGAGTTGTGACATCATATAATGCGATAAACTCATGACGCTCTAATTCATTAAAAACATCTTCTTTACTATATTCTACTGTTAAATCAGAGTTTGTCTGCACTCCTTGAAAGATTATTGTCACTTTTTTATAATGATGATTTTTATAAGGACTGGGCAATGTTTGTAAATCAACATTGCCCAAACTAATAGTAAGTGGGGCAACATTTTTATAATCTGGATCATGTAATGTCGTCTGCATACTTAATATATCATATGCACATGTGGCTATTTTTGTTCCCAAATTAGCCTCATGCAAAACCTTTGAATATAAATTGTACCATGGATTATTAGCATCCTCGCTTCCATTGAATTTATAAAACAGATTTTGATATTTCTTAAAATATTTCTTACTCAAAACTGCATTATTATCTAGCAATGGTAAAAATCCGACCTCAAAAGCAATTGTTAAATATCTGGCAATCACTGCCTTCGTAGTATTCTGAGAAAAAATTGATGTATTGCTTGTCCATTCAAACAAGGAGCATGCCTCTGTTTTTTCAAGACGCGCACCTACCTCTTCTGAAAAATTTCTAAATACAAATGCATTAGACTCAATGCGACCAGTAAATATATATTCTGTAAACTCTGGCTCAAACTGTTGTACTTTATGACAATCTATTGATAACATATTTCCTTCTTTAGAGTAATGATTCCATATAGTATCTACAAATTTATTTAAATAATCTTTAGGAAAAAACATTCCCTTGCTCGGTGACATCACTCTGAATGTAATATCTTGATATTTACTAATTAACTTCCACCAAGCATTTGAACCGTTAAACGCGTGTTCAATTAGTTGCAATATTTCACCTCTGGACGCAGAGAAGCCTACCTCGGTCAAAGGCATATTGTTATTATCATATTTTGTCGCCAATTCCTTCTGACTTAGAAATATGGGCAAGGAGAAAAATTCTAATGCTGTAGGACGAATCCAGGAACCACTTTTATCATATGTAATTTTTATTTGATCATATAACGTATAATAATTTAGGTTATTAAAATCTTCTGGGTTAATATGTTTAATTTTTAGTGACTCATCAAGTTCAAAATTTAATGGTCGACCCAGAGAGAAAAAAATGTGCCCACTCTTAATCTGTGGAATCTGTATTTTCACCTCTCCGCCATTACACCCACTCAGTGCTAGTAAACTATATCCATACTGCATTGTCATCATATCTGAATGAGTTATTACTAGACTACTTTGATTATGTCCTAAATCTACAAAACAAGGCCACCCACCCTTGGTCTTTCCTTTTATAGTGATAAAAACATTTTCATTAGGAAAACCTGTGTTATTTTCTATAATCACTTGCATCTTAATATCAACTTTCTCGAGTTTAAGCTGTTGCTTTTTAATTGGAGATTTTGTTGGAGATAGTGTTTGAGAGTGTGTTATACATTTTGTTGAAGATGTTGACGCTAGTTCTTTTTTACTTCTTCTTCTCATTATGCCCCCTGTTCTAAATAATACTAAAGTTGACAAAACTAAAGTGTTCTTCAACTTACTATATATAAATATCCACCTTTATGAATTGATATCAATTCATTTTTATTAAAGACAAATATTAATTTGTATTGTGATGCATAAATATCAATATGCTGCTCTATTAATTTAATGAAGCCTAAGTATTTTGGATATACTCCTCGAACATAGATTATGTAGAGTTAGAAGATTAAAATACACGGTAACCAAAATTGTAGTGGCTTGTCTAAGTCACCCCTCCTATCTGCCTGGACTTAGACTACGGATCTGAAATTAAAAATATCATCTGCATCTAGCCTTCTGTTGAATATGTTGCGATAAGCTAACAGGGTTGTTTTTTAATTTCAATTATACACTGTGCCTAAAAATTAGAAAAGATGTGTTAATATAATATCGTATCTATCCTCTACGCTGTTTTCTGTTGATTCACTGATTACCCCTACCACAAACAAACTTTTTTGCCTGCTATTCTAATTAGATTGAACATTTTATAGCAAAATACATTAAACAATTTACAATTTATGCACAATTCTACTTGACGTTGAATCCTGAGCTTGATAGAGATAAAATAGTATTAGTAACAATTTTTAGGAGTAAATTGTGGCAGAAGAGGATCAAATAAATAGTATA
The DNA here is from genome assembly GCA_045106605.1 of Rickettsiaceae bacterium. Lineage (GTDB taxonomy): Bacteria > Pseudomonadota > Alphaproteobacteria > Rickettsiales > Rickettsiaceae > Megaera_A. The sequence goes on from JBGCEV010000053.1 coordinate 12,596, forward strand.
GTAGAAAATAGCATTAAGGCTTTCAGAAAGGATTTAGTTGACATTCAAGGGTTTATTTCCCAAGAGTTTGTCAAAATTACAGCCCAATCAGGTGGACAGATAGATCTTAATAATAATGATATACAGCAGGCTACTCACTCTTTGATTAATGCAGACCCCAACAGTCCTGAGAACGCAGGTAAAGCAGTACTCAGTTTCACGGGAACCGAACAAGGTATTAAAGAAAAAATTGATAAGCTAGTCGTAAAAAAAAATATACCCAAAGAATTATTTGAAGATTTCTTGAAAGAAATGGATCAATGTAAAGATAATTTAACTAAAAAAGTATCTACCAAAAAGGGGCTGCAAGGATTAGTTACAGATAGAATAACAACACAATTAATTTCCAATAGTATCGGCTTATTTGATTTAGATGCATCTGGTCAACCACGCGGCCTAAGTCCAGATGAAAAAGGAGATATATTATCAAAGATTGCCACTTCTATCGAATTGCCACAAAAACTAGTGGATCGCTTATCAGCGGGTGATAATGATATGCAACAACAAGCTAATGCTATTATTAACAAACAAATCTCTGAATCGTTTGGCACACCGCATAGCAGCGGTGCAACGGTTATTGACCGTGATAAGCTGAATCCAGACGCAATTGCACGCGCTACACAGGAAATGGCAGGAGACTTGAACGCGGCTGCTACTAAGCACAGTAACTCACTATCCATAGTAGAGCAGGCAATAAACAATATAAGCGAAAGAGACAATATTACGTTTACACCAAAAAGGCGCGAAAAAATTATCAAAGCTCTGGCACCAAAGATGGCTGAGTTTGGTTCAGCGTATATGGAGGATCACCAAAATAGCCTAGTCGAGGAAGTTGAACAATCGTTAAAATCCGAACAAACATTCTTTTCTAAGGTGTTTGGCAAAATAGTTAACAAAATATTCGGTGGGGGTGGTTTCAGTGTATCTAGCGAGTCTCTTGATAAGATAGGGCATAACTTGGATACAGAACATAAGCCTATAGTACGCCAGAATGCAATAAAGGATATAGAAACCTCTATATATCGTAATACCATGACGAATGAGGTCATAGCTGGAAAATTAAACAGTTTTGCCCAAAAAATGGGTAAGTTGGGAGGTAATTTTACAAAAAGTAATGTACCAGATGCCAAGGATATTGCAGAAATTAGATCTCAAAATCCAAGACAATTTGATAAAATATTTAATGCAACTAAAACCGCCACAGTTACCAAGGAGATAGCAGAAGCAGTTCCTTCTATGCAGCATCATACCAGTAAAAACAAATCGCCTACTACAGCAGTGAATCAAAACAAGATAGCTGCTAACCAAGGGGTAATTAGATAACTACGGGAAAGATTGACGCAATTTGTTCTACAATTTATTGCTAGCAAAGTTTCGTTTAGTGGGGTATGATAGACACCATTACTAATGATGATATTATAGAAGATATTTTATGAGTATTGGTCCAATACAATTGCTTTTAATTTTATTGATAATCTTGCTATTATTTGGTGCTGGCAAGCTACCACGAGTGATGTCTGATCTCGGTCGTGGTTTTAAATCTTTTAAATCAGCAATTAACGAAGAAAAAGACGACCCAGATCAAGATAAAGAAAAATAAATATATAAAATTTTTCATTAATCACCTCTGTACTTGATTTCCTTTTTCTTGTATAAGAACGACTTAATAAATGATAACTTGTTGGAATGCATTATGAATGTACAAATTTTTATTGTAACAATAATTACGGTTTTTGCCCTTATTGGCTGTCAAAGCACTAAAGTTACTGATGACACAATAATTCCTGCTCAAAGCTTGTATAATTCGGGAGTAAACGAATTAGAAAATGGTAATTATAAGACAGCATCCGAACAATTTGAGAAAATTTTCTTTCAGCATCCTGGTAGTGAAACTACGTCCTATGCTGAATTAATGCAAGCATATTCACTATATCTTGCAGGAGAATACTCGGAAGTGGTTGATATACTTGAAATATTCATAAAACTACACCCGAGACATAAAGATATTGCTTATGCTTATTATTTAAAAGCACTTGCTCAATATGCACAAATTTCAAACGTAAGACTTGATCAATCTCAAACTAAAAACGCTCTTAGTGATATGCAAGAAGTAAGAAAGAGATTTCCACAATCTCAATACGCTCTTGATGTAGAATCCAAAATTAATCTAGTCAATGATCATCTAGCTGGAAAAGAAATGTTTATTGGTAGATATTACTTGAATAAAAACAATCCTATTGCAGCAATTAAACGTTTTCAGCACGTAATTGACCAATATGACACTACTTCTCATACCCCCGAAGCATTATACAGGCTTGTTGAATGTAATATGATGCTAGGTCTTGATCTGGAGGCAAAGAAATATGCAGCTGTATTAAAATATAATTATCCAAACAGCAAATGGCTCGCATATAGCTATAATTTGTTAAAATAATGAGATGTTCCAAAGCCTTTATATACAAAATTTCATTTTAATTGAAAAATTGGAGTTAGATTTTAGTAAAGGGTTTTGTGTAATTACAGGTGAAACTGGAGCTGGTAAGTCTATATTACTTGATGCTATTCTCTTTTGTTTTGGTCAAAAAATTGCTGGCAATCCTATTGGCCCTTTTTTAGATTCGTGCAGCGTGGGTTTGGAAATTATTTGCAACAATTCAACAAATCAATACCTGGAAGAATTGGGTGTTGAACACTCGAGCAATTTAATCGTTAAATGCAATCAAAATAAACAAGGTAGAAAAAAGTTTTTTCTCAATGATCAATTAGTCACTGCAAAATTAATACAGGGTCTATTTAATTGTTTGGTCGAATTGCATGGCCAGCATAACCACACTATTTTGCTTGATAAATCTGTGCATATAGACATCCTGGATGAATTTGGTAAATTAAACCAAATTAGAGATAAATTATCCAAGCAGTATCGTCTTTGGCAATCATTAGAGCGACAAAAAGTACATTTTACTGATAGCAAAGAACAAACTGAACAGGAAATTGATTATCTACAGCATGTTTGTCTTGAACTAGAAAAAGCTGAGATCAAACCTGGTGAAGAGCAAAAATTAGTAGATATCAAAAACAAATTACGCTCAAGCGAAAAGGAACAAGAATTAGTAAAAAATTTGCTTTTGGACCTAGAAGACAGTGCTATTGAACGTTTAGTGTTAAAAGCACAAAAATCAATTAACACCTGTCATAATAGCCAATTAGAGATGGTTAGTAACAATCTAGAAGCTGCCTATGATAGTATAGAGGATGCAAAATCTAATTTACAAAGTATTCTATCTAACATAGAGTATTCAGATATTCCACTTCCTGAAATAGAGGATAGGCTTTATGAAATACGCACCTTGGCACGAAAACATTCCTGCCCATCTGATGAGTTAGATATTTGTCTTAAAAAATACTCAAAGCAATTAGAAAACTTACTAAAACAAACGCAAGATAATGCAGAATTAGAGCAAAAAATTTGTACTAGTCAAAAAGAATACTTTAGTCTTGCACAGGAATTATCACTACATAGGCAAAGTAGCGCTGCATTATTATCACAAAAAGTTATGGATGAATTGGCAATGCTCGAGATGCAAAAAGCTATTTTCACTATCGAAGTTGATGCTAAGGATGAGTTTGCTTCTGCGACGGGAATAGATAAAATATCATTTCTAGCAGCAACTAATCCTGGTATTGCCTCATCTGAAATAAACAAAATCGCTTCAGGGGGTGAATTATCACGCTTTATGTTGGCACTTAGAGTTGCTTTGTTCGATAGAGCACCAAAACAATCAATTATTTTTGACGAAATAGACGTTGGTATCAGTGGTGCAGTAGCAGATGCAATCGGAGAGCGCCTAAAGACTTTGAGTAAGGCATTGCAAATTATTGTGGTAACGCACCAGCCACAAGTAGCTGGCAAGGCTGAACAACATATTTTAGTGACAAAAACACAACATGAACTGCATACGACTGTTAATGTGTTAACACTCGATCAAAATGCTAGTGCATATGAACTTGCACGAATGATTTCAGGTAAGGAAATAACTCAAGCTGGGCTAAAAGCTGCAAAAGAATTGCTGATATAGTGTTTTATTAATTGAAATTATTACATTTGTACTTATTAAAATAAATATATGGAGAAGCTACTCAATGAAGAATAAAATATTAGGTTGTTGGATTTTTATATTCTGCTTGACGCATTCTACTAGTTTTGCCGATAAAATTGATTTACAACAAGGAATTATCCTTAATATATCCTCTACTGAATTCGCTGAGATAGAAGAAGATCAATTAGTAGCAAATTTACGTTTTGAAACAGAAGGCAAAAACTCTACAGTAGTGCAGAGCAAAGTGAATAGTGTAATGACAGAAGCACTTGCATCGATCAAAAAAAATAGAAATCTAAACGTATACACAGGACAATATTCTGTGTACAAATATTCTCCAAATAATAAAGAAAAGGAAATAACAAAAGATGTTTGGCATGCTAATCAATCTGTAATTATTTCTGGTACTGTGGTTGATGATATCAAAAAGATTACATCTAATTTGCAGGAAAAGGGATTCGCTGTTAATAGTTATAATTATAGTCTTTCTACTGATAAAAGAGAGAAAACAAGAGACTCATTAATGGAACAAGCAATTGCAAAATTGGTTCAAAAAGCACAAAGAGTTGCAAACTCTCTAGGTAAAAAAGAAATACAAATTGTAAACCTTAATATTAATACAGATGCCGATGCGCCTAGCCCAAGCAATCAATTTGCATTCAGATTGCAGTCAGGTGTACAGAACAAAATAATTGCCCCTGTTGCTTTACCTGGGCAAAGTCAAGTTTCTATGGCAGTAACAGGAAAAATACTCATTAAAAATTAACAATACACATATGATTCAAACTATGTTATAAGTTCGTTATCAATCTACTAGTGAATGTTAAGTCAGGAATAATATACATCGAAATGTCAGACGTAAATTCAATAGCTGTTTTAAGTTTTTATAGTTTTACCAATCTTCTTAACCTAGAAGTGTTGTTGCCAAAAATTTTATTAATTACTAAAAAAAAATATGTTCGTGGCACAATTTTGTTGGCTCACGAAGGATTTAATGGTTCAATTTCTGGCTCTAAGGAAAATGTAAATCTGGTATTAGAAGAAATTAGGAAAATGACTAATGCGCTAGATATTAACACCAAAATTAATTATTGTGCTAGCCAACCTTTTTCTAAAATCAAGGTAAAAATCAAAAATGAAATTGTTGCTTTAAAATACGATCACCTAGATGTAGAAAATAAAAAAGGGCAATATATCAAAACTGTAGATTGGGATCAATTTATTACACGAAACGACGTTATTACTATTGATACACGTAATGATTACGAAGTAAAGGCAGGTACCTTCAAAAACTCTGTCAATCCCAATACCAAAACCTTTAGAGAATTACCAGAATGGACAGAAAAAAATATGGGAATCCTAAAGGATAAGAAGGTAGCTATGTTCTGTACTGGTGGTATTAGATGCGAAAAATCGACAGCTCTATTAAAAACCATGGGTGTTAAAGAAGTGTACCATTTAGAGGGCGGCATTTTGCAATATCTAGAGGATACTCATAACGCTAATAATTTATGGCAAGGTGAGTGTTTTGTGTTTGATGATAGAGGAGCCGTAACACCTGATCTTAATCCGGCCGAAGGTTTTTGGGTGCAGAAAGGTCAAACAGCTAAAAGTACAAGTTATGCTAAATAGATCGTATTACAATGATCAAATATAACCCCAACGGCAAAACTATTATAATTTTAAGCAATAATAAGTGTGTTTTTGGATCAATAATTGATAATTTACCGACTATAATGGATCCTAATAGTGCTCAGGATATTATTGTATCTAGTGATTTAATTAAAGATACAAACGAAAAAAAGCAACTATTCCAAATAAAATTACCAAATAATATAACCTACAATATTGAACAAATATCAACCCATAATATTAATGCATTAGATTTTTATAACAAAATTGACCTCCTAATTGTTAATGAGCAAGTTACTAAAATATTAATCCCTATATTTAAGATTAATTTTTTAATCAATTGTACAAAACAAAATATCAATGCTCAAGAGCTACAACTAGAACAACCGTTTAGATTATATGATTTATTACATTTAATGATAAAATATATAAACTCATCAGATATATTTTTCTGCATTAATAAAAAATGGATATATAACGCACGCCTAGCTCAAATATTGTATTTAGAACAAAGAATAAAACTTACTGACAAGGAAAACAAACTATTACAATATTTATTAGCAGCAACAAATTTTGCTGCAACAAAAGAACAACTACTCTGTACAGTATGGGATTATCATCAATTTAGTGAATCTGCTACTGTAGAAACGCATTTATATAAGCTTAAGCAGAAATTACCCCTAGGATTACTAGAAGTAAGAAATTTACATTGTTATCTTAATATTGAGAGCCTAGATTAGAGACTATTAAATCTATTATACTTGCCTAATTCTAGCATGTGCTTTACTAGATGTTTGTTTCATATAGTTAAGAAATTGACTCACAGAATCAACACATCATGCTTTGAATTTGGAAAAGAAGTTAATTCATTGATTAATATTCGCTGCATGGCACATTTTCTTGGCAGTACGGACTTGCCATTTTGAAATATAGGCACAACCGAGGCGAAACGAGTTACTTTATCTTGCTTTGGCTTAATAGGTTTTACGTTAGCATAGCCAGCTAGCATTAAATCCTGAATCAAGGACTGACCACTAGCTTTATCTTCTATTAAAATGTATCGCGGCTGATAATAACCTATTTGCTTTTCAATAGCTATTTTTAACTCTGGATAACTCATCTTTTTTCTAATCATACTGATAAAATAATATTTATCATCAGCAATACCCCAGCATGTGCCAACGCTATAATCAGATTTTTCAGAAAGCTTGATCGCAGTATCCCAGCTAATCACATAATAAGCAAAATTACCAGGCAACTCCTCATAATAACAAATATCTTCTAAAGGCAACAGACTAATACTCGATGGTAGTGGGTTTTGTAAAAATTGAGCTGCAAAATTTCTGCAACCAATTTCTTGCTCAATATTATGCAGAAACTCCATCTGATCTCTAGATTTGTTAAGTGTCTCTCCTTTTTTATATTCATAACATCTAGTGCCTATCTTATAATAATGATTTTTGCTTGCTAGAACAGGTATTTGCAATAATTCCCAGCCGCCACTAGAAATCAGATGGGAGGATAAATCATCTTCGTGCAGGCGTTGCATTACAAGAACTATACCCCCCTTGGTTTGATCATTTAATCTAGTAACAAATGTTTGCTCAAACCACTCTATTGCTTTACTTCTGTACTTTAATGAATTAATTTGCGTGGGATTATGTGGATCATCAATAATTAATATATCCCCGCCCTCACCAGTAGTTGACCCTCCCACACTTGTAGCAAATCTAAAACCATTTTGAGAAGTAAGAAATTTACTTTTTTGATTATGCTTAGTACTTAATCTAGTTTTTGGAAATAAATTTTGATACCATGTGGAACCAAGAATTAATCTACAATCCAAAGAATGCTTGATACTTAATATCGATGAATAGCTTGCTACTATTAGGCGTGTAGCAGGATTGTGTCCAAGAAGCCATGCTGGCCATGCTACACTAACACAAACGGATTTTAATGCGCGAGGTGGCATGTTAATTATTAATCTTTTGGTAGAGCCGTTCTGTACTGAAGTTAAATAATCGGCAATAAGATCTATGTGCCAATTATCTTGATATGTAGTACTTGGATTAACAGTATGAAAAACTTTGCTAATAAAACTGCTAAAATCTTGCCTTAGTACTGCATCCAGCACTTGTTTATGACACTCCATTATTTATTATATTTTTTGACAAATCTTGCGATAATCTCCTGATCTTCTGTGGTGACCACATCTACATTAGTAATTACCGTATCTTTGCTTAATTTATTTAGCTGAATAATTAATGTAACTAATTTATTTAGGGTGTCAGTGATATTTTTCTTTATACTAACCGCACTTCTTGATCTACTAACTTTGAGCTCATCTAATTCTTCTTCCAACATAACCACAAGTCTAGCAATAAAACTATATAATTTTTTGATTGTATTTTGCATTTTAATTTTTTGTTGAATTATTTATATTTAACTGATCTCCATCTTTAATAGGTGATAGTCCCAGCAATACCCTTTTTTCATTAATAGTCATAAAATGTGCATCAGAAATTTTAGACCACAAACTCTCCCTACGCCCTGTTAATACTGATATTGACTCCTTATCAAAATCTATTACTAAATCATCTTGATACCAATATGAAAACCAACTACTTAAAGCATCCGCATATTTATCTAATAAAGGAATAATATTTTCCTCCCACAAAGCTAATCGAGCCTCTTGCATATTGCTGTATGTATTATCGCCACTAATGCCTAATAATTGAGGGGGAACATTAAAAGCGATTGCAATATCCCTAGCGCTTGAATCTTTCAGCTCAATAAACTTTTCAAATTTTTCTGCATGACTTGTTTCTTGCCATTTCAGCCCTCCTTCTAGAATTAATGGCTTGCCTGAATTATTGGATCCACTAAAATTATCATAAAATTGCTTTTGCAACCTTTCAAATTGGTCATCGGATAAATAGCCGTTCCCATCTTGGAACACTAAAGCACCGCTTGGCCTAATTGCATTTTGTAATAAAGATTTATTCCATTCCATAATTTTGGCATATAAATTAATTGCCTGTGATGCCGAAGATAAAGCAGAAAGTCCATTCCGTTGATCTGTTGGATTATAATTTTTTAGATGTAATAATTGGCACTGCCTAGTAACAGGATGAATATTATAAAATTGTTTTCCTTCGCCCGAACTATAAATATAGTAAATTAATTTATTATTAGAGTAATTTTTTTCTACTAAACTTGGATGCAAATTGTACATTGCACATGGAGTTTTTCCTTCTTCAAGTACTAATAATAAATAACTATCACCATACAATAATAAATTGGACAAACTTTCTATAAAAAAATCTGCGCCAGATTGTTCAGGGTTGGGGTGCTTTAGCAAATTTAGACACGGGTGATAATTAACCAACTCACGATTATCATCTTTGTTTTTAAATACTTGCCAGGGTACATGGCTGGCTGAGGTAGATACCAAATTAACGCAACGATGAACTATAGCATTATTTTGGTAGGCGTTGACACCCTCTATCTCGCCTTCTATATAATGCAAAAACGGCATGTCTAAATAACTAGTTGATTTCTTACTAGTCTTTTTAATAACTTTATTTAAATATTTACGAATCATTTGGTTCCTAACTACTTCATTACAACTTAATGTCTTATAACATCCTGATTTAGGTCGGCTAAGTTAATTTTAAATAAATACTTCCCAAACAATTTATTTTACAATAGTATATCTTTCATTATATCAAATCTGATGAGAGTCTTATTATGTCTAGCCAATTAATCGAGCTTATTATTTTTGCTGGAATTGCCTTATATATAATTAATAGGTTAGTTTCAACTCTTGGCACAACTTCAGATGATAAACCCAACAGCAAACCTTCATCCTTCTTTGGTCAAAAAGCACCTCTGAAAGATGTGACATCCTCTACTAAGTCAGACTCAGTAGATGTTACTCACTATAATTCCCTTGAGACTATAATGGTGAAAGAAAATAAAACTGCTATTCAAAAAGGATTAAAAGAAGTTATTGGTAAATTACCCTCGTTTAATCCCAATAAATTTCTGCAAGGAGCACAAGATGCAGTAAAAATGATTCTTGAGTCTGTACATACCGATAATGGTGAGCAACTAGAGTCACTTGTAGACAAGCGTTATATTAGACAATTCAAAGATTTAGCTGAAAGTTATGGTAAATATAACGATACCTCGCAGCCTGAGCTAAAAATTTCAGAAATATACATGTTTGGCAACAATATTTTTGTCAAAATTTCATGTATAGGAGATAATGTTACTCAAAAAATCAAACATTTTCAAGAAGAGTGGACCTTCACTAAAAGTATACTAAGTGGCGAAGCTCAATGGTATTTAACTAATATTGACAAGCCCCATTAAATCTGGTTAATGAAATATATTATATTGTTATTTATAAAATTCTACCAATTCTTTATCTCGCCTTGGTTAGGGTCAAGGAATTGCTGTTATTTTCCCACCTGTTCCGATTATGCAAAAGAAGCTGTCAACAATTTCGGTGCAATAAAGGGTCTATATCTTGTTATTATGCGTATATTAAAATGCCATCCGTTTTCAGAAGGTGGATACGATCCAGTACCACCTCAATGCAAAAATAAATAAATGAATTCCTAATATCAATAACTGCCCGCAAGCATTTTATCTAAGGATTTCCTAGCTTTTATAACAATAGTGGGATCTAATGTGATTACTGGAGATCGATTCACCATACATAAATATATTTTCTCCATAGTATTTAACCGCATAAATGGACATTCACTGCATGATGAACAACCTGCCTTATTCAAGGATGGTACATCATAAAATATGCTTTTAGGCGAAACTTTATGCATTTGATGAATAATGCCTGGTTCAGTAAGAACAATAAATTCTTGACCATTATTATCTTTAACATAATTTAATAAAGAAGAAGTAGAACCTACATGGTCTGCATAATCAAGCAATTGTAACGGGCATTCAGGGTGGGCAATAATTTGTGCATTTGGATGAATAGTTTTTAGGCGCACTAGTTCGCGTTCCGAAAAATTTTCATGTACAACGCATGTACCATTCCAGAGTTTCATTTGTCTACCAGTTTTTTGTATCAACCACCGACCAAGATGTTTGTCTGGTGCAAATAATATTTCTTTGTGTTTAGGAATAGAGTGAATTATTTTTTCGGCACTAGAGGATGTAACAATAATGTCTGATAAGGCTTTAACTTCCGCAGAACTATTAATATAAGTTACTACTACGTGATCTGGATGTTGTTGCCTAAATTTCTTAAACTGCTCAGGCGGACAAGACTCCTCTAACGAGCAACCCGCCTTTAAATCTGGCAATAAAACTTTTTTATTAGGATTCAAGATAAAGGCTGCTTCTGCCATAAACTTGACTCCACAAAATACTATCACATCTGCTGATGTTTCAGCTGCTTTTTTTGATAATTCTAAAGAATCTCCGATAAAATCAGCAATATCTTGAATTTCAGCATCTTGGTAATAATGCACAAGAATTAATGCATTAAGTTCTTTTTTTAATTTGCCTATTTCTTCTTCCAGGTTTAAACATGGATCAACATATTGCAAGTTTAGTTTTGTAGTCATTATAATAATATTCCTAAGATAGAAAATTCCTAGAGTTTCTAACATAAGTTAATTTTATGGTCAATACACTTTCAATATCCTTAAGAGATAACTTTAATATCCTAAAACAGAAAAATACTTAAATTCATCATTTTGTACTTGATTTTTTGGTACATTTTTGTATTTTACTATCTAGGCAAGGACTAAGTGCAATAATGTGTTTTTGATAGAGCTTTGCTCTTCTGCGCATTCGTATGTGTTAGTCAAAAAATCAGCGGGTGTAGCTCAGGGGTAGAGCGCTACCTTGCCAAGGTCGAAGTCGAGGGTTCGAATCCCTTCACCCGCTCCATTTTATTCATGAACCCATCAAAGGTAGCAGTATGATTAAAAATATCAATTTCACCGCTTTTAGTGCTTTAGTTATATATCCAGCTATTTTAATAGCCCTTTTTATAAATTATGTTTTAGATCACCAATTAGGTTGGTTTGAAGCCATATTATTTATATCAGGTTATTATATTTCTAATATATCCGTTGGTGTTGGGTTGCATAGACTTTGGTCACACGATTCTTATAAAATTAATAAAATAGCTGAGTTTATTCTTATTTTATTATCAGCTGGAACACTGCAAGGACCTGCTCTTTCGTGGGCATCTAATCATTTCAAACATCACGCCTATACTGATACAGATCAAGACCCTCATAATTCCTTAAAGTATAAAAGCAGAATTATGAGTTTTTGGTGGTCTCACATGGGTTGGATGCTAATAGGTGAAGGTAGCTACAAATCCATTGATAAAATTACGATGGTTAAACTGGGCAAAAATAAGTTACTAAGATGGCAATTAAAATATTATTGGCAATTAGCGGTTCTAATGAACACTGCTGTACCTGCACTATTGGGTTATATAGTTGGTTGTACAGCAGAAGCAGCTTTTGCAGGCTACTTATTTATTGGTCTTGGTCGTGCAGTACAGCAGCAAATAACATTTTTTGTTAATTCGGCTTGTCATTTTGCTGGCACTCAAAAGTATACTAAAGGTACATCAGGTGATGTTTGGTGGCTAGCTCTATTCTTACTTGGTGAGAATTGGCACAATTTTCACCATGCTTTCCCGTCTGATTATCGCAATGGCGCTAGATGGTATCAGCTAGACATACATAAATGGATTATTTATCTTATGAGTAAATGTGGCTTAGCTTGGGACTTGAAGCGTACAGCGGAAGTTCGTATAGAATCTAAAATGGCACAAACAATGGAACAATACGTGCAGGAACGCAAAGAAAAACTTGAAACTAAGAAGAAAAAGGTTGAGGAGTTGAGAGCTCTATGTCAGCAAAATTTTCTAGTGTTAGAAAATGCTTCTATAGTTTCTGGAGATAAACTAACTAAAGCCCTAACTAATACTCAGGAGAAGCTGAATAATTTGAAATCTCAAATCCAGGATCAGATAAAGCATTTTGAAAATTCTTCAGAGAAAATGATAGAAAAAATTAATAAAAAAGTAAAAGAAATTGAACAATCATTGAACGAATTGTACCAAGAAATTATAAATTATTCTAGCTTAGTAAAATAGCTGTAGTAATTGTTGATAGCCATATTATGTTATAGTGCAATGTTTAGAACCAATAGGATAAGATTTTTATGAAAGAGTTTGATTTAGTTGTTATTGGTGCTGGGCCTGGCGGATATACTGGAGCAATCAGGGCCAATCAGCTTGGAATGAAGGTAGCGTGCATTGAAAAACGTAGCACGCTCGGTGGAACATGCTTAAATGTTGGTTGCATACCATCAAAATCACTTTTAAACTTTTCTGAAAAATATGAAGAAGCCAAAGATCATTTTGCAGAAATTGGCATAGATGCTAAGGTTAAACTGGATCTACAAAAAATGTTGGCAAAAAAAACCAGCGTCGTATCAGATTTATGCAAAGGAATAGAGTCGCTTTTTGCTAAAAATAAAATCACAAAGTTTAGTGGTACAGGACAAATAACATCTGCCAATATTATTGAAATACATGATGGCAGCAATATAGAACAAATTAAAGCTAAAAATATACTTATTGCTACTGGTTCAGAGGTAGTCAATCTCCCAGGAATTAAAGTAGATGAAAAAGCTATTGTGTCCTCAACTGGGGCTCTCTCATTACCCACAGTACCAAAAGAACTTGTAGTTATTGGTGGCGGCTATATAGGTCTTGAGCTTGGGTCAGTATGGCGAAGACTAGGCAGTAAAGTCACAGTTGTTGAATATGCCGATAGAATTGTTCCAGCCCTGGATCAAGAGATAGGTAAAGCATTCCATAAAATCCTATCTAAGCAAGGTTTGAACTTCATGTTAAACACTAAATTAGTTAGGGCTGAGAAAAAAGATAACAGATTAGCTATTACTGTCAGTGGTTCACAAGATGGTAAGGAATCGATCATTCATTGTGATACATTGCTACTATCTGTTGGCAGGAAACCTAATACTGATCATCTAGGTCTAGAACAACTAGATGTGGTAACAGACCAGTATGGTAGGATTAATGTCAATGAACATTTTCAAACTAATATTCCTAACATTTACGCCATAGGTGATGTTATTAAAGGGCCAATGCTTGCTCACAAAGCTGAGGAAGAGGCGATAGCAGCTGTTGAAATAATGAATAACCAAGCTGGGCATGTTAATTATCAGCTAATACCAAGTGTAGTGTATACGCATCCAGAAGTAGCTTCTGTAGGGCAAACTGAAGAAGAATTAAAAAGTAATAATATTGATTACAAAGTAGGTAAATTCCCATTCTTAGCCAATTCAAGGGCCAGGAGCATCGGGGACACTGACGGAATGGTTAAAATTCTTGCCTGCGCAAAATCAGATAGAATTCTAGGTGGTCATATTATTGGGCCGGATGCTGGAACACTAATTGCAGAAATCACCGCCTATATGGAATTTGGCGCTGCATCTGAGGATATTGCTAGAACGTGCCATGCTCACCCTACTCTAAACGAAGCGATTAAAGAAGCTGCTTTAGCTGTAGAGAAGAGAACAATTAATCTATAGCTCAAAAAATAGTAAAAGTATCAATACAAACTTCTATTTTCCTATAGCTGGCTTAATATTACCCTCGTGAATGTGTACAAGCCTGAGACAAGGTGTATTTATTATGGTATTTCTAATACTATTTAAGATATTCTGAATTACTCTCAGGTAAGTGAAGTCTTTTTTTATAATTGTATCCTCGCGCCTTAGCCAATAACGTAAATATACACCCAATTCTTTTGACACCTCTTCGGGCGTTAAATTAAGGTATATAAGTTATCTATAAGTTTCGTTCTGTTACCCAAGGCCCTGCTTTGAGAGCCAGGATCCGCGACCGGGTTCTTAATAAGAAACGCCATTCTCTTTTTATTGAGATATAATATACCTCAATAATAGGAGATAATTATTGAAAAGTGTAAGTAAATTAATGTGAGGCAAAATAATAGAGCTGTATAAAATAACTTATTGATATACTATCTTGCGGCTACTATTATTCAATCAAGGACTGGAGTTGTGTTAATAATGTTACAAATAGGTGCGGTTATGTCTTTTCTAAGCACAGCGGTAAATTTCTTTGGTGGCAGCCAAAAATATATAAACAATTCAGCCTCCTATTATAAAGAATCACATTACGCTATTAGTGGGTTCTTGCTTACTCATAATACTAGATGATTTACTCTAGTATTAGAAACCATGGTTATAAAGTATACAAAATACAGCAAAAGGTTATTTTGCATGTTTGAATACGGCAAATAAAAAAATACTTGAACAAAGATACTAAAGTGTGCCTTAATGAATATTGATATATTGTTAATGTAAAAATATTATTATTTTGTCAAAAGCAGCCGCACATACACAGGCTAGTCTTACAGATGAGTAGACAAAGGCGACAGTATTGTTATCTATGGGTACGTTTTTAGAATATTTTGACCTGATGCTTTATGTACATATGGCTGTATTGTTAAATGAGTTATTCTTTCCGAAATTTGACCCCGCTATGTCTGCACTAGTAGCTGCAGGTACTTTTTGCACCACCTATGTCCTCAGGCCATTTGGAGCCTTATTTTTTGGTTGGGTAGGAGATACTATAGGCAGAAAAAACACTATAGTTATTACAACTGTATTGATGGCCTTGTCCTCTCTTTTAATGGCAAATTTACCTACCTACGCACAAATTGGCATTGCTGCTTCCTGGGGTATGATGACATGTAGGATTCTACAAGGTTTATCCTCTATGGGTGAGGTGATTGGTGCCTTGGTATATTTGGTTGAATTAATTAAACCACCTGCCCGTTATTGTGTAGTTCCGATTATCCCGCTGTTAGCAACTTTGGGAGGATTTGCTGCTTTAGGAGTAGCAAGTTTGATTAATATATTCGATATTAATTGGCGGATGATCTTTTGGTTTGGTTGTATTGTTGCCGTGGTTGGTATAGTTGCCAGAACTACTTTAAGAGAAAGTGCAGAATTTGCAGATGCTAGAAAAAGAATTGCTAATATCAATAAGAAGAATAAGTCTAAATCAGAGTTTAAAACTTTTCATAAGCAGGATAAACAATCTTCATTAGCTTTATTCTGTTTAGAGTGTATGTGGCCATTATGTTTTTATTTTTCTTTTATATATTGTGCAGAAATATTAAGATCAGAGTATCATCTTTCGGCAACAGAAATAATTTATCAAAATCTTTTTGTTGCTCTGGCCGATATAGTGGGGTCAGTAATTAGAGTTATACTGCCTAGATTTATGCGCCCATTATTAATTTTAAAATACACGTTGTGCATTAACTTTTTTACCTTTCTTGTGTGCCCTATTTTATTAATTCAAGCATCCTCTCCTTTTGCTATAGGAGTAATACAAGTATTAATAATATTTTTTGCTGCAGATGTTAAATTTGCAGTTTCAGCTATATATCCGCATTTTAGTATTTTATCGCGCTTTAGATCTACCGCTTTCTTATACGCTCTTTCTCGTGCAATAACTTATATATTTACGTCATTTGGTTTAATCTATCTTACTAATATATTTGCAGAATGGGGGGTAGCAGTAGCGTTATTTATAGGTTTGTCTATGAGCGCATACGGAGTGACTTATTTTTTAAAATTGCAAGCAGAAACAGGAGATATATAAATATATAATCTTTTTTATTATATATTTATATCTGACAAGAAACTAATAATGAATTCAGTCATCTATAGGCAAAAGAGAGTAATTAAAAAAATCATCTATGCTACTAACTAAGCTTTTATCGTATTTTATATTTAAATTCTCCGTTGATAATTTAGTTAGTAACGAGATAAGCTCTTCTTTATTTAAGTGAACAGCGGCGTATAGAATGCTGTTTAATGTCTCTTCACTAATTTTCTGTTGTTTATTGCTATTCATGAATTGTATAGTTTACATATTATGCAACCTGTCTACCACCTTAATCAACAATACCTCATTATCCTGAATGGCGTAAGCGTTATCTAGTATCTGCTCTACACTCCATTTAGTACCATTTGGCCTGTCACGGGTCAGACGGTCAACCATTTGTGTTATTCTTTCATTAAAATTATCAAGAATCATACCTAAAGTCACTTCTGTATCCTCAACAATATCATGTAGGATTGCTGCAACAATGACATCTGTTTTAAGGTTGTGCCCAGCAACCATATAAGCTACTTCTAGCGGGTGGATGTAATAAGGCTCGCCGCTCTTACGTTTTGATCTCCATGGTATTTTTTAGCCCAGTATATGGCCTTATCAACTTGTTCATAATCTATCTGATTACTTCGATCAAGCTCTTTTAGCCTGTTTATTAACCTAGTTGAATATTGACAGTTTTCTAACACAATAACTCCATACTTAACATTTACCTTCACCCAAAAGCTAACATAACTTTATCTAATATTACTAGATACTTATATACAATATAGTCTGTATAGTTATTTCATTGTTGCTGTTAATACACAATAAATCAATATCATTTAAATCTTCAGGTTGTATAGAAAAGTAGAATACAACCAATGTTTGGTTTTTCTGAAATTTAGCAATAATATTCATAACAATATCTAGGATATATGTGTATGAATTTACCCAATTGGATGGAAGGTTGCTAAATCAATGTTATAACACCTTCAATTAGCAGAGATATTGCTGCACTTATTTTAGAGGGTTGTATATCGTTTCTTATATTCTTTTCTAACTTTATCTATTTTATACAATCAATTGGGGGAATCTCCACGGGATAAGCCCCGTGGTTTTGCGTTTGCATTATAAAGTTAGAAAAGAACTTTTTATAATTTAAAAAATTATGAAAAATATTTGCGTTCTACAACATCTGTTGCTTTTTTAGAATCAGCATTATTACTTTTCCATTTTTTATTACGTGCGCTAGTTTCCGTTTTATCGTTTTGTTCATTACGCCTTTTTTTAGTATCCTCCTTTGGTGCCTGAGTTTCTTTCTTTGACTCAACCTCCTTTTGTGGAGCGCCTTCATTATCAATATTTTTAATAGTTAATTTTGCTTTCCCTCTATCAAACCCTATTAGCTTGACTTTAACTTGCTGCCCTTCGGTTAAAGCTACTGAGACAGAAGCAATTCTTTCATGCGATATTTCACTAATATGCACAAATCCATCACGGCTGCCCATATAATTTACGAAAGCTCCAGCATCAAGAATTTTTACTACTTTTCCTTCAAAAATATCTCCTATTTCAGGATCAATGGCAATTTCTTTAACTTTTAATACAGCGGCATCTAATTTATCCTGACCAACTGCTGATACTGATACTAAACCTTCATCTGTAATATCAATTTTAGCACCGGTAGTATCGCAGATTTCTCTAATTACTTTACCTCCAGCACCGATAATTTCACGAATTTTCTCCTTTGGCACCATAAATGATTCAATTACGGGAGCATTGCCACTAATTGCAGAATTAGATGCAATTACCTGGTTCATTTTACCTAAAATATGAACACGACCAGATTTGGCTTGATCCAGAGCCTGTCCTATAATATTAAAATCAATACCCGTTACTTTGATATCCATTTGTAGGGCTGTAATGCCATCACTACTACCTGCCACCTTGAAGTCCATATCACCTAAATAATCCTCATCAGCTATAATATCTGAAAGAATTATAAATTGGTCGCCTTCTTTGATTAACCCCATGGCAATACCAGCTATTGGACTTTTAAGAGGGACCCCTGCATCCATCATTGCCATGGAACCACCACATACTGTTGCCATAGAGGATGAACCATTCGATTCAGAAATTTCTGAAACCACCCTAATTGTATAAGGAAAATCTGACTTTGTTGGCAGAGCGCGCTTTAATGCTCGCCACGCTAATTTTCCGTGCCCTACTTCCCTTCTACTAGGGCCACGCATTGGATTGGCCTCACCAACTGAATATGCAGGGAATAAATAATTTAATAGGAAGCTTTCCTTATATTCCCCTTCTATACAGTCAATAATTTGTTCATCCTGCCCTGTACCAAGTGTTGTAGTTACAACGGCTTGAGTATCTCCTCTGGTAAAAAGAGATGAGCCATGAGTGCCAGGAAATATCGATACCTCAGAAGCAATTTGTCTAATTTGTTCAAAAGATCTACCATCAACTCTAGCTTGGCGCTGCATCATATCCGCCCTCAATATATCAGACTTTAATTCAGATAATACAGAAGCAATCTGTTTTGCTGTATATTCCTGTTCATTAGTGGATAAATGATCTTTTACTTTAGTACTTATTTCTTTAAATGCAGACTGACGATCTGCTTTTGATTGTAGTAAAAATGCTTTTGTAATATCAGATTTAACCAAATCACCAATTGTATTTTTTAACGCTGCTGGGAAAAGTTCTACAGTTGACCAAGCTGGTTTTCCAGCTTCAGCCTTCAGCTCCTCTATTAAAGCTATGACTTTTTGAAACGAATCATGCCCAAATTGCACCGCATCTAGCATTTGTTTTTCTGATAAGAAATCAGCTTCTGATTCTACCATCATGACTGATTCTTTAGTGCCTGCAACTACCAAATCTAGCGAACTATTTTGCAATTGCTCATGAGTTGGGTTTAAAATAAATTCACCATCAATCATACCAACTCTGCTAGCTGCAACAATATCTAGATAAGGCACCCCCGAAATAGCTAAAGCAGCTGAAGCACCAATTAAAGCTAGAATATCTGGGCTATATCGTGGATCAAATGAATGTACTGTACACAAAATCTGAGTTTCATTGAGGAAGCCAGGATGGAATAATGGCCTGATAGGTCTATCAATTAGTCTTGAAACTAGAATTTCTTTTTCTGACCCTCTTCCCTCACGTTTAAAAAAACCACCTGGAATTTTACCAGCTGCATAAGATTTTTCTTGATAGTTGATTGTTAGTGGAAAAAAGCTAGCCTCAGGATTTGCTTCCTTTGCAGACACACTAGTACACTGCACGATAGTATCTCCCATCTTCACTATGACAGCACCGTCAGCTTGCCTTGCAATTTTGCCAGTTGATAATTCCAGTGTTTCACCATTCCAGTCGGTTTGTTTTATTATTTCATTAAACATCTTATACATCTCATTTTATTTATATTTTTACTAATACTCGCTGTCTATTACACGGCAAATTAGGATAATTTTAATATCCGTAGTATAGTAGCATGAAATAAGAAAAAAGGAATCATAAATATGCTCGTAACCAAGCTTATACAATTATTATACAATTCCCTAGGCTTGCTTTTTATGCAGAAATTCAGTAGATTTGCTAAATAAAAAAATATTAAACTCAGTGTCAGATTTATTTGATTTACAGACTAACACCAAGCGTGCAAAGAATAATACATATAGTGCTAGTGATATAGAAGTTCTGGAAGGACTTGAACCAGTGCGTATGCGGCCTGGTATGTATATCGGCGGTACCGATGAAGAATCAATGCATCACTTAGTATCAGAGGTATTAGATAATGCAATGGACGAGGCAGTCGCTGGTTATGCTTCTAAAATATCCATTGAGTTGCTATCTGATGGCTCTATTGCAATTAGTGATAATGGTCGTGGTATACCAGTTGATAATCACCCTAAATTTCCGGACAAATCAGCGCTCGAAGTCATACTAACTACTTTACATTCCGGAGGTAAATTTTCTGACAAAGTATATCAAACTTCTGGTGGTCTGCATGGTGTAGGTATATCCGTTGTCAATGCATTATCTGAAACTTTAACTATAGAAGTTCATAGAAATGGTAATTTGTACAAACAACAATACGCTCAAGGAACACCTGTAACTAAATTGCAAAAAACCACAGGTGACAAAAAGCAAAAAGGCACAAAGATTACCTTTAAACCAGACAGAGTTATCTTTACAGATAATATTACCTTTAAACCCCAAAAAGTATATGACTTAGCAAAATCAAAGGCCTATTTATATAAGGGTGTAGAAATTTATTGGAGCTGTCCAGAACATTTAATTACCAATGACATCCCAACTACAGATATAATACATTTTCCAGGTGGTTTAAGCGACTATCTAGAATCTAAACTGAGTAAAAACCATATTATCGGTGAGGAAGTTTTTTCTGGTAGTGCTGAAATAAAAACTGAAAATATTAAAATTGAATGGGCTATATGCTGGCATGAAAAAGAAAATTTTATTAAATCATATTGTAATACAATCCCTACTCCCTTAGGAGGAACACATGAACAGGGTATAAGAGCGGCCTTACTAAGAGCAATAAAAATTTATGGTGAAATGACTAACCATAAAAAAGTTGTACAAATTACTACAGAAGACATACTTGAATCATCTTGTTTAATGTTATCTGTCTTTATTAAGGATCCCATATTCCAAGGGCAGACCAAAGACAAATTAGTTTCAAATGGTATAACAAAACATGTTGAAAATGTTTTTAAAGATCATTTTGATCACTGGCTCAGTGGTAACAAAAAATCATCAGACATTTTAATTCAACATTTTATTCATAACGCTGAATCAAGGTTAAGACGTAAAAACGAGCGCAGCGTTAATCGTAAAACTGCTGTACAAAAATTGCGCCTTCCGGGGAAATTAGCTGATTGTATTAGTACAGCGGCAAAAGATACTGAGCTATTTTTAGTAGAAGGAGATTCTGCCGGTGGCTCAGCAAAACAGGCAAGAGATCGGCATACACAAGCCGTCTTACCTTTACGCGGTAAAATACTTAATGTAGTAAGCGCCCCGATTCAAAAAATCCTGGCTAACCAAGAAATTCAAGATCTTGATATAGCTTTAAATTGTGGATCAATGCACAATTACAAGGAGGATAATTTACGTTATGAAAAAATTATTATCATGACAGATGCTGACGTTGATGGGGCTCATATTGCAGCATTATTAATGACATTCTTTTATATACGTATGAGAAAATTAATAGAGAATGGCCATTTATATTTAGCTCGCCCTCCCCTTTATCGCCTAGTACAGGGTAGTAATACTATTTATGCTGCAGATGAGGAACAAAAAAATAATTTAGTGAAAAAATTAACTAAAACAAAGAAGAAATTTGAAATGGGACGCTTTAAAGGTCTTGGAGAAATGACCCCAACACAATTAAAAGAGACTACAATGAACCCAAAAACTCGTCTCCTATATAAAGTAACTATGGAAGATTTTAATAATATCAGTACAATAGTTGAAAATTTAATGGGGAAAAAACCTGAAAAACGGTTTGAATTCATTCAAGAAAATACTCTAGCCAAAAAACATGTAGAGATATATGTTTAAATTAATACAAGTTGCAGCTTTAATCTATTCTATGATATTTCTTATTGCAATTGCGCATGGAGATAGTAGTGACCAAATCAAAAAAAGTGAGCCGCTATCTGATAGCTATTACTTTAAACAATTTCAAGATGTATTCCAAATAATTGAAAAGGACTATATGCAAGTGCCAAATCGTCAGGAGATGACAGATGAGGCTATTAACGGCATGCTAAGATCACTTGATCCATATTCAGGTTATTTTACAGATGACGATCTAGAATTTTTTATTACTCACACTGACGGAGAATTCGGCGGGATTGGTATTGAGATTATTTATGACAACGGAGCTATAAAAATTATTACTCCAATAGATGATTTACCTGCCTACAAGGCCGGAATTCTAGCTGGTGATTATATAGTTGGAGTCAATGGACAGCTTGTATCAAATTTAGGATTTAATAAATCTGTTAAAGAAATGAGAGGTGAACCCGGCACGAAACTAAACCTATTGATCGTCAAATCAGATGAGAACGTCACTAAAGAAATAGAACTTACTCGTGAAATTGTTAAAATACAACCAATAAAATACGAGATAGAAGAATCGACAACAGCTGGTATCGGTTACGTCAGGATCGTTGCTTTTAATCACCAAACTAGCACCGAATTAAAAAAAGCAATTACAGAAATTACTCAAAAATTAAAAAAGAATAATAAAGAATTACAAGGCATTATCCTTGATGTAAGAAATAACCCTGGAGGTTTATTTGATCAAGCCGTAGCAGTATGTGAATATTTTCTAGAGCATGGAGATATTGTGTCAGTAAAGGGCAGAACTGATAAAAATAATGCTACTATATCAGCTGGACGTTTTGTTACTAAAGGGCCAAAAGTACCAATGGTAGTGTTAATTAACTCAGGAACCGCATCAGCAGCAGAGATCGTCGCTGGGGCATTACAGGATCATAAGCGAGCAATTGTCGTCGGTACAACATCTTTTGGCAAAGGATTAGTACAAACATTTACCCAAATTAATAAAAGAGCAGCTGTAAAGTTAACTACAGCAAAATACTATACACCAAATGGAAGGTCTATTAATGCCAAAGGTATTGAGCCTGATATATATATAGAAAATGCAAAAGTAGAGTTTGCAGAAAAGGAGGAACAGAACAAATCCTTTACTAATTCGTCGGTTAAAAGTTATTTAAAAAAATATAATACCGAAGAAAAAACAGATAATAAAATTGCTGATGAACCAGAAAAGCATTTAATGTCTGATAAATATAAAAAGGACTATCAGTATGCAAGAGCATATGATTTAATTCGTGGATTGATAATAAACAGTCAAAAATAGCATATGTTAAGGGATTTAAAAAAAAGAGCGAAATTTAAATTATATCTTGTTGCAACCAATATATTATTGGCAACAATATTGGGGTTCCTGATGCTTTATTGGGTGGCTTTTGTAAGACCTAGCCAGATTGAATATGCTATATCTATCAACCAATATCGTCTGTACTCGATGGATAATTTACCTTTTATTACAGATGAAATAACAACATCTTATCAGCAATTTCAAGATGATTTAGAAGAGGAAACCGCAATATCACCAACTCTATCTGATCTTCAAAACAACATCGACTTAAATAACAATCCTAGCCATACACAACAGATGGCACAAAAAGCAGACAAAAAGAAGATAGCTATTATTATTACCAATTTAGGATTAAATCACACCACTACAGAATTAGCTCTCACTTTACCACCTGCATGCGCTCTTGGATTTTTACCCTACACCAAAAGTTTAAAACCCTTAATGGCTCAAGCTCACCGTAAAGGTCATGAAATATACTTATATTTACCAATGGAAACAGATAATCAATTTGATAATGCAGGACGATATTCTTTACTAAGCAAAAACTCCTATGAAGAAAATCTCTCTAGGCTTAATATAATTCTCCATTCCCAGACAGACTATAAAGGATTATACTCTAATTATAAGGAAATATTTACAGATAACCTAGACAACTCTAAAATCATTTTTGATGATTTATTGCAGAAAAAATTGACCTTTGTTTCAGGTAAAAATCCTGACCAAAATGCATCATCGCATACCAAATTATATAAAAATGTTATACCTACCAACATCATTATTGATAGCAAACCCGAAAGAGAGGCCATCAAAAAACAATTAGAGGCATTAATTATTATTGCAGAACGAGATGGCGTTGCTCTCGGCTATGCACAAGGATTTACTATCACAATCGAAATGATTAAGGATTGGTTAAATAACCTTGATAAAAAAGAAATAGAATTAGTACCAATATCTTTATTATTAACAAAGGGAGCTCTATAGAATGTATCAAAAACATAAGAATAGCTCTAATTTTTTACCCTATAGACTTGGGGTTGGTATGATGATTATTAACCAGCACAATCAAGTTTTTTTGGGGAAGAGAATTGATACAAAAGCTAAAGGTTGGCAAATGCCTCAAGGAGGAATTGATTTAGGAGAAACACCAAGCTTGGCCGCATTAAGGGAGATGGAAGAGGAAATAGGCTCTAATAAGGGAGAAATTATAGCAGAAAGTAAACAATGGTATAGTTACCGTATTCCCGAATTTTTAGTGCCTAAATTATGGAATGGGCAGTATTGCGGTCAAAAACAAAAATGGTTTCTGATTCGTTTTACCGGTTTAGATCAGGACATTAATGTTGAGACTCTGCATCCAGAATTCAATCAATGGTGTTGGGTAGAAACACATGAATTATTGTCTAATATCATTCCATTTAAACTAAAATTATACAAACAAATACTAAATGAGTTTAATCCTCTATTAACTAATATAGCGAAGTCGATATAATGATTATAAATTCAATTATCAACTTGCATTCAAAAGAAAGTTATAGCCTTATGATAATCCAAATCTATTTTCTATAAAGAATTGTTCCACTATGACCATTAATAACATCACTCATATCAGGGAATGTTTCTATGAAGTCTTCTAAATCCACCTTGTGCGGAGTGAATCCTTCTGGCTTAGACAACTCTCTGAGTTCATCCGTGTTATTCGGGGTGCTTATACTAGTTGGTGTGGTTCTGTCGCATCTGTTGAGCGCAGTTCTAAAACCTAAGCGAATGTTAGGATTTAGGCGTTAAGAAGCCATGAGCATTTTAAAATTCTCAAAAGCGTAAAAATGAGAGTCATCTCCAACAATTTGCTCTCCCGGAATCATGCGAATATTTCCAATACTAGTGATAGTAATTTTAGCAGATTGAAAGTGTTTAAAACCTAACATAGGCCTAATTCGCTTCTTAATGAATCGATGATCTTGTTCCATGATGTTGTTTGTTGATGCGCATGCAATAATGACCCAGTAAATGGGTTAATGTGCGTTGAAAAATGACCCACCCTTGCGGTGGATATTTGTCATAATGTTAATCCATTATTATCAACCTATACTACTTGTTATTTTAACGAAGGACTGGGGTATAAATCAGGAGATGTTAATAATGGAAAGTCTTGGTAACCGCTTTATCCCTATGTTTCCTCAGTAGCAACTCTATGGTATTAGAGAGAGAATCCACAGCTCTGTAAAGATAAATCCGTTTATTATTTAGCTTGATATAAGTTTCATCCATACGCCAACTTAAACCAACAGGTTTCTTTCCTTTTCTGACCTGCTTATCAAATAACAGAGCAAATCTCATTATCCATCTTTGAAGCGCGCCTCTATTACAGCTCCTCTAGTATATGCCATCTCTTCAAGTTCGATAGCTTAAAGAAAATCCGCATTTCATATATGCAAAGAGCATTATTACCTCTGGACAGGAACAAAAGTTTTTAAAATACTTGAGTAATCTAGGCGCAATAGAGAATGGCATTTGAAATTTTTTAGATCATTATACTCGTATCATTGCACGCGGGCAACCAATGCAACAAACCCGTAATTCTATCCTACATTACCAACGGATAGAACAAATTTGCTTTGTCTCTTTTTGTAATATTCCCATCTTTTGACAATTAATAATCATTGTAATAATACAACGCATCCTAACAATTATTTATAAGATCATCGCTCAACTATTGATCAACTTACCTACAACATATTAAATTAATTAGGGTTTTTGGTAATTAATGATCACTTTTTACTAATGTAATTTCAATCTTATTAATTAGAGGGCATAATGAAAAAACTACTATTAACAACTGCTGCAGCTGCCATACTGACTAGTGCTTCTGCATATGCTGCTACAGGTGACTTTTATTTAAAAGCTAATGCTGGTTGGTCAAAGTTAAATAACTTGGAAGAAA
>JBGCEV010000054.1:0-9322 GCA_045106605.1 Rickettsiaceae bacterium
ACTTGTTGATCTGTGATCATTACCTCGCCTTCACTGAATTATTTTCAATTCATAGTGAAGCAATTTAATGCCTATTTCGCTTCTTTTTTTATAGGCAAATATAATAGGCGCACATCGGCATTTTTAATAGTCGCACAACACTTATCATACGCACTATACAGTAGCTATACTACAGTCTCTGGAAATCCCTTTAATCCATCTACACATGCAACATATATTTTCTGAACCTTTCTGTTTTTTTAATTCAGTTACTACTTGCATCCAGAACTTAGAACCTTCATTTTTGCCTATCCATATTCCTAATAATTCTTTCTTACCTTCTTTGTTTATAGCTAGGGCTAAATATACTGTTTTATTTATTATTGGATTATTATCTCTAGCTTTTACATGAATACAATCCAGATATAATATTGGATATACGATATCTAAGGATCGATTCTGCCATTTTGTAACTTCCTCTATTACCCCATTTGTTACTGTGGATATAAGCTCTTTAGAAACTTCTGTATGATATATTTCCCCTAGATGACCTTGTATCTCGCTCATTGTCATCCCTCGAGAGTACAGTGATATTACTTTTTCATCAAAACCACTAAACCTCCTTACTCCTTTGGGTATTAACTTTGGTGTGAATTCGCCATCACGATCCCTTGGAATATCTATTGATAGCTTGTGCCCGTCATCATCTATTATTGTTTTTTCATAACTACCGTTACTGGCTGCTAGCTAATTTAGGACTCTTACTATGCTTGGAATAACCTAAATCATGATTTAATTCACTTTCTAATACTCTCTCTACTATTTGCTTCTTTAGTTGATTGAATAATCCATCCCTGCCAAATAGATCACTTGGATCTGCTTATTAATAATAATTCTTCTACTATTTTTGTATTTATATCGACTTCTTTTTTTACTGGTGTTTTAGTCAGTCCTACCTCTGTTTTTAAGTTGCTTTTTATAGTATTTACATACTATTTATTTTGCAATTTACACAAAGTTTATGACAGACTCGCACTATCTGACATTTTTCTACTGTCTGAGTTGTTGCGCTTCATCAGATCAAGTCTAGAGTTGTACATATTATACCAGCTGGACAAACAAAAAAACGACCCCAAAATAATTTGGCGCCGTTTTTTTGGACTAAACATTAGTATGTTTCCCTTTTATCTTATAGCAGTTACTGCTCTGCGGTTAAGACTATATGCTTTTTCATCGTTACCAATCACAGCTGGTCTTTCTTTTCCATAGGAAATTGTGTCAATACGCTCAGCAGATAATCCAGATTTGACCAACATTGTTTTTACTGACTCAGCTCTTCTTTCGCCTAAAGCAATATTATACTCTCTAGTGCCTCTCTCATCACAATGTCCCTCAACCGTCACGCTGTACTTGGTATGATTATTTAACCAATCAGCTTGGTGCTTAAGCGTAGATTTCGCCTCTGTAGACAGATCTGACTTATTGAAAGCAAAATATACTCTATCACCTATAACTTTCTCGAATTCAGCAATATGCTTACTACCGTCGTTGTATTTCTTTGCAGAAGCACAACACCCAGATAATAATGTAATAGCAAACAAAGCAGTTACAATTTTCTTTATCATAATTAGTACCTTAACAGTTTATTTAATTCCGATTACACATCTCCACTATGGTTCTGCGCTCAGCATAGTTCATCATATAGCATAAATTAGGTTTATGAAACAACATTATTGTTGCTTTATGCGCACATCTTAATACTGTGATATAAAAACATCATCTATAGTGTTATTATAGTATTAGTTAAGCCATTGTTAACTTTTTCTATCGTTTTATACCTCCTGATCCTTGAGACGTAGATACTCTTTTGGCATGATCAATAATTCCAGCTTTGTCAGCGATAGCACCAGCTGCTCTATGTGCATTTGTCTTATCATTGAGAGATAACTCTTGCGCCTTCGACATACTATCTATGTATATTTTGTTTAAACCCACTTTGCTTATTTTGGGTATGTTCTTATCCTCAGGTGGTTTATCTATGACCCCCATCATTGCACCCGTTAATTTGGCATTACCTTGCTTAATAGTCTCTGCTATAATTTGAGACGCTTCGGCTGTGGATTTGCCATTAAGCATTGACAATGCTTTGTCTTCGTCTGACATTGTCTGACTTTGATTAGGAATTGATTGCCCTTCTAAACTTGCTCTGATTCTCTGGACGTGTTGGATAACTTCTGCAGACGATACTTTTTGGGTGTTTTGGCCTTGATCAGCCTCCCTCAGGTTGCTTTGCACCGGTTGCAACTGTTCCTGTGTGCTTAGTTCCTGCGGTGGATGATCCTGCAAGTGACTTTTGTCTATCGGCTGTGGATTTTGCTCAGGCCAGTCTTTTATATGGCTTTTATCAGTCTTTTTCAGATTATCCCGCACTTGTTGAAATTCCAGTTTTTGTGTGTTTTGCTTCTGTGAGAGGTTACTTTGCAAATGACTTTTGTCTACGGGCTTGAGCTTTGCCCTCTGTGACTGCAATTGCTCTTCTAGACTAGGTTGTGGTAATGGTTGATCTTGCAAATGACTTTTGTCTACGGGCTTGAGCTTTGCCCTCTGTGACTGCAATTGTTCTTCTAGACTAGGTTGTGGTAATGGTTGATCCTGCAAATGACTTTTATCTATCGGTTTGAGCTTTGCCCTCTGCGCTTTCAACTGCTCTTCTAGGCTTTGATGATTATTTTGTGCTAACTCTGCAGGATTTCTTCTAGGCTCTGGAACATCTATGTCTAGCTCACGATCTGGCGCAATGGCAATATCCATTGCTTGCTCCATAGCTACGCCGATACCGTTATTTATTGCCAGCTCTTGCATCATTTCTTGATACTTACCTTGTGTAACTGGTAGAGTGTATACTTTACCATTTCGCTCAATATACCCTATAGCATCTGGTCCTGTCCCCATAAATTTAACCGGTATAGGAGAACTTACCTCGGTTAGTTTACCATTATCATCATAGTGAGCAGTAAAATATACTGCGTCTTTTGCTGCTATATTTTTGCCATTTTCATCTTTAACGGCCATGGAAAGGTGCAGTGGACCTGCGCCATTTTCTAATTCCTTGCGAAAATCTATTTGTCTGTAGCTTTTTACTGTCCTTAAAGTACCGTCTGCTAGCATAAGTGAAGTGGGTTGCGTATCTATAGTAGTTTCCTGTAAGGTGGCCACCACCTCATCATTGCTATTTTTGATTTCAGTTGTACGAACTTTATCTCCAAGGATAGCACCCCAATCTACAGTCTTAAAACTATCTTGAAATTTGGTATGAACAGTTTTATAACCAGAAGATTCAATTGAATGCATCATTGTTTGCACTTCTGGTTTTTGCATCACTTCTTTTGCGGCATTTTTGCCATCCACAGTGCGCAAATACTCTCTCATTGCTGCTAAATCTTGCGATGCAAAAGTACTCTTATCAGGCTCTTGCATCGTTTCTGCAAGTTGTTGTTGTAAGTATAATTGCTGCTTAATTATGATTTCATCACGAATGGCCTGTGTAATAGGATCAACTACTTCAGTAAGATTTATCTCAGGGAAATTTGTACTGACCTGGTTATCACCGAATATTATGGTATCCTGAGCCATCGGCTCTAAGTTTGCGTCCATATTTGGTGGTTCCTGCACGCTACCATCAACTTCATCAATATTCCAATCATCTAGCTGGTTTCTAGTTAAATCCTCCCATTGTTCATTATTTAAATCTTCCCAGTCTTGATCCCTTTGTTGATCTAAGTCCTCCCATTC
The DNA here is from genome assembly GCA_045106605.1 of Rickettsiaceae bacterium. GTDB lineage: Bacteria > Pseudomonadota > Alphaproteobacteria > Rickettsiales > Rickettsiaceae > Megaera_A. The sequence goes on from JBGCEV010000054.1 coordinate 3,772, forward strand.
TGCATTTCTTGGTCGTTCTAGGCTTTTAGACTCTTTTTCATTTTTTTTAGACATAAACAATTCACAGATTAATTAAGCAATTAATAAATGATGCTATAAATTTTTAATGTGGTGTTCAACTATATTTTGTAATTAATAACTTAATGAATATGCATTCTGTATCTTAATAGCCCTACTTGTGTGATTTATTATCTTAATATCTAGATAAATTGTATCTGGTGGTAAAATTGACTTTATTAATTCTGGCCATTCAATTAAACAGATATTGTCATTAAAAGCTTCCTCAATACCAAGTTCATAAATTTCATCTATGCTCTTCAATCTATATAAATCATAATGATAAATTTGACATTCTGATCTGTCATAAATTTGCAGTAAATTAAAAGTAGGGCTTGTAACATTAACTTCATCTCCACACAAAGTATGTATTATATGTCGACATAAAAAAGATTTGCCTGATCCGAGATCTCCGCGCAACGCAATTATACTATTAGGCTTTAAATTATTAGCTAATTTGATTGCTAATAATTTAGACTCTTCTTCTGTATTAACGGTAAAAACTTCCTCTATTGTTGACATTGATTAAACAATCTGCGTAACAAATGTTGGCTTCATATCAACCTTTTCAGAATGCAAAGAAAGCGCCCCTAATTTATCTTGTATAGAGTGATAATTCTGATGTATTTTGTTAGAATTGCCAGTCAATACCAATGCTGAATGTATCCCGGATCTATTTGCACCCAGTATATCAGTTTCAAATGTATCTCCTATCATCAATATACGGTCTTTGACAATATCCTGATTTTGTTCAAAAACTTTATCATAAATCATCTTTTCTGGTTTACCAGTATTTGTAACTTTACTACCAAAATCTTCAATAATGTTAGCAAAATGGCCAGCACAATAACGTATAATCCCGCGCTGTGATATCGTTGTATCTGGATTAGCACACAATTTTACTAGGTTCGGTTTATTCGCTACTTGCTGTAACAGCTCATTAAATTCATTAATATCTTCCGGTTCATCGCGATATAGGCTGAGCAGAAATATATCAGCTTCTTCTATATTGTTTACTATTTGATGGTCTAATTGTTTTAATATATCATCATTCTTATCAGAACCTAGGTGAAATATTCTAGGTATACCGGTTTGGTTCTTATTATAACGTTCATTAATAAACTGCCTTGCCATATCACCAGAGCTAGTAATCATTTCTGGTGTGATATTTTTAAGCCCCCAACTTCTTAAGGTGTCTACAATACAAAAATTAGGTCTTGGCGCATTTGTTACAAAATTAACTTTTTTAGTTTTTATAATTTCATTAATTGCTTCTACAACCCCAGGATATGTAAAACTTCCTTCTACTATGACCCCCCATAAATCAAATAACAATAAATCATATTCATCCAGAGTATCTTCAAGTCTTTTTAATTTTAGCTCAAACATCTAGTTCTCCATATTTATTGCGTTAAGTTTTACTTTTAAAAAGCTAGGTCATATAGTATAGTCAATAGCATCAATTTTTATCATAATAGAGATACTAATGTCAAACCAAGAAGTAATAAATACAGCAGACTATAGCGCGGATTCCATTAAAGTATTAAAAGGGCTAGAAGCTGTACGGAAAAGGCCAGGAATGTATATTGGTGATACTGATGATGGCTCAGGTTTGCACCACATGGTATACGAAGTATTAGATAATGCAATTGATGAGGCATTAGCCGGACATTGTGATCTTGTTGAGGTGATACTTAATAAAAATGGATCAGTAACAGTAAGGGATAATGGGCGTGGAATACCAGTAGATATACATGAAGGAGAGGGTATTTCTGCAGCAGAAGTCATTATGACGCAATTACACGCTGGCGGAAAATTTGATCAAAATTCATATAAGGTTTCAGGTGGTTTGCATGGCGTCGGAGTATCTGTGGTCAACGCCTTGTCTGATTGGTTAGAATTAAGAATATGGCGTAACTCTAATGCATATTTTATTCGCTTTGAGAATGGCGATTCAGTTATGCCTCTGACAATAGAGCAAGAAAATATTCACAAAAAAGGCTCGGAAATCACTTTTATGCCTTCATTAGATATTTTTAAAACTATTGAATTTGATCTACATACCTTAGAGCATAGACTCCGTGAACTAGCATTTCTTAATTCAGGAGTACATATTTTATTAATCGATAATAGATTCGATCAAAAGCAGGAAATAGAATTTCACTATGATGGTGGCGTGCAGGCTTATGTTGAATATATTAATCGAAGCAAATCCTCAATACATCCTTGCATATATTTAACAGCAAGTGATGATAATAGAGGGATAACACTTGATTTTGCTATGCAGTGGAATGATTCTTATCATGAAAATATCTTATGCTTTACCAATAATATACGTCAACGTGATGGAGGTACGCATTTATCGGCTTTTAAAGCAGCTTTAACACGAGTGATTAACGCTTATGTAGATAAAAGCGGATTAGCCAAAAAAATGAAGGTTACTTTATCTGGCGATGATTCAAGGGAAGGATTAGCTTGCGTCTTGTCAGTAAAAGTTCCAGACCCTAAATTTTCATCTCAAACAAAGGATAAATTAGTTTCTTCTGAGGTACGACCTGTTGTTGAATCTGCAGTGTATAGTAAACTGCTTGAATGGTTTGAAGAACATCCGGCAGAAGCGAAAACTATTGTAAATAAAGTATTAGAAGCTGCCAGTGCTCGTGAGGCGGCCAAAAGAGCGAGGGAGCTTACGAGAAGAAAATCAGCCCTTGAAATATCAAATCTACCAGGTAAACTTGCTGATTGCCAAGAAAAAGATCCGGCCTTATCTGAGTTGTTTATTGTTGAGGGAGACTCTGCGGGAGGTACTGCAAAACAAGGTAGAGATAGAAAAACGCAAGCCATATTGCCGCTGCGAGGCAAAATACTCAACGTAGAAAGAGCAAGATTTGATAAAATGCTTGGTTCTGAGCAAGTTGGCACTTTAATAACCGCCCTTGGTGGTGGTATAGGGCAGGAGTTTGATGTTGATAAAATTCGATACCATAAAATCGTAATCATGACGGATGCTGATGTTGATGGTTCTCATATTAGAACCTTATTACTGACTTTCTTTTATCGTCATATGCATTCATTAATTGACAAAGGATATCTATACATTGCTCAACCACCCTTGTACAAAATAAAAAAGGGAAGTTCTGAAACATACCTGAAAAACGAACAGGCCCTGCAAGAACATTTAATTAATGGTGCAATTAATGATACCTATCTTCAAGATCCTAACGGACAATTAATTTCTGGAGAGGATTTAAAGAATATACTAGACAAAATTACTTTATTTAATAATAAGCTTACCTCTATTGCCCGAAAATTTGATCCTGCTATTGCAGAATGTTTAGCAATTAATAATTTACTTTGTCCTGGGTCTTTTGTGCAAGACAGTCATCACAAAATTATTTCCGCTGTGAATTGCCTCAATTTAGGCGCTTTAGAACCAGACAAGACCGATTGGGAAGCGTCGATACGTGAAAATTCTATTGAGTTCTTCAGGTTGATTCGCGGAGTACGTAGCAGTAAAATATTATATCGCGAACAAGTTGAATCACCAGAATTTAAGCAACTTAATAACATTGGTTTAGAACTCCAACAATTCTTTACCAATACCTGCGTTATTACCATCAAAAACCAGCAATATACAGTATTACGACCAACTAAACTATTATCTTTAATAATTGACCTTAGTAAAAAAGGCCTAACTGTTCAAAGATTTAAAGGTCTAGGAGAAATGAATGCAGATCAATTATGGGAAACAACCCTTGACTCCAATAAACGTACATTATTACAAGTAAAAGTTGATGACATAGATGATGCAGAAGAAATAATTTCTACTTTAATGGGTAGTGTAGTTGAACCAAGAAGAGATTTCATTAACACCAATGCTCTCAATGTGCATAACCTAGATGTGTAAATGATTAGTACAGAGAATACCACTAATCATGATTGCTTAATTTATTGACTTAATTGCAAGAAAATAATAATATAGACAAGAGATGGTCGTGCAGTTGCATGAACTTAAGCTTATGCTGGTTCATGAGGAAAGTCCGGACTCCACAATAGACACGATGCTGGATAACGTCCAGCGGGGATTGGCGAGAGCTAATCTCAAGGGCTAGTGCAACAGAAATTACACCGACTTTTTAGAATCGAACTTTAACGGTAAGGTTGAAATGGTGCAGTAAGAGCGCACCGGGGTTCTTGGTGACATGAGTCGCTTTGGTAAACCCCATCGGGAGCAAGACCAAATAGGCATGATTGAACATAATTTGTTTGCAGTTTGTCTATGGCTGTATATCATGTGGGTAGGTTGCTTGAGGTAAGTGGTAACACTTATCCTAGATAAATAACTGCAGTAGCGCAAGCTATACAGAATCCGGCTTATAGACCATCTTTTTGTTATAAACCAATATGTTCTAATGTACATTTTATATCATCATCCCCTGTGTCCCTTGTCTAGACAAGTGCGGATTTTGTTCAAAGAATACAATATTGATTTCACAGCAATTCGAGAAGATTATTGGCTCAGGCGTACAGATTTTTTAAAAAAAAATCCTGCTGGCACTGTTCCTGTTCTTGAAGCAAAAAACAATCTAGTCATTATTGGTAATTATTCAATTATTGAATATATTAACGACACCAATGATAATTTTCATTTAATGCCAAAGGAAGATTTGATTATTAGAGCTGAAATAAGAAACAATGTTAGTTGGTTTAATGAGAAATTTTTTCGAGAGGTAAGTAAAATCCTCCTGGATGAAAAAATGGTTAGATTATTGATGCGTATTGGCTCGCCTAGGAGCAATTTTATCAGGGCAGCTAAATCTAATTTACAACAACATTTAACCTTGCTTAATGCTAAATTAAAACAACATTCCTGTATGGTATCAGATAAGATTTCTTGTGCAGATATTGTTGCTGCAGCTCATATTTCAGTACTAGATTATTTTGGTGAAATTCACTGGGATAGTTGGGAAATGATAAAACAATGGTACTCGATAGTAAAATCTAGACCATCATTCCAACCAATTTTATCAGACAGAATAGCAGGATTCCCTCCACCAAAACACTATTCAGAACTTGATTTGTAATAGTATCGCTAAGTTAATGATTGTGGCTATTAAGTATAATACCTCCACGGGACAAGCCACGTGGTTTTGCGTTTGCATCATAAAAATGGTTATGAACTAACTCTATTCTCCGTACATAATAGATTTATTATAGGTTTAGCTGTCATTCCTCATTTAAGCTATAATTGTATTAAATTAGTATTTTAGTCACAATAAAATAACAATATAGTCTAGTTTACATCTAATTAGCTAGTACCTTAATATTAAAATATATTAACTTTCAGACAAAAGTAAATGTTAGAGACGGTATTATTATGACAGAAAATTGCCAATATTCCATTAGGCTGATAAATAGACTAAAAGAGCTTGACCAAGATAATCAGATTGATTATCCACAAGTGGACAAGGCCATATACTGGGCTAAAAAATAT
>JBGCEV010000055.1:0-5853 GCA_045106605.1 Rickettsiaceae bacterium
CTCAGCTAATGGACCGCTCTAATTCAGCCCATAGGGGACTTTAACCCCCAACTCTTACACCATGCCCGGCGCACATTAGATGTTATGTATATGATAACGTTTTGTATATCACGCATGAAGCGGTAAAGATTGGGCTAGAGATAGATGATACGTTTTCCTATATCAAGGATCGTTTGCCAGACTTAAGTAAACACACAATTTACGCAGATAATGCCCGCCCCGAAAGTATATCATTTTTAAAGCGTCAGGGTTTGGCAATCAGGGCAGTAGAGAAGGGCAAGGGTTCGGTTGAGGATGGCATTGAGTATATCAAGAGCTTTGACCGTGTCGTTATTCATTCTAGATGCCTTGAGACTATAAAAGAGTTTGGTCTTTATTCCTACAAGGAGGACGCTAGAAGCGGCGATATTACTTCGGCGATCATAGATACTAATAACCATTGTATAGATGCTTTACGCTACAGTTTAGAACGCTGCATGAAGAGGCGTGAAATCGACTACAGGACTTGGAATATGGAAGGACTAGCAAACCTATATAATAATTAAATAATAGAATTGACATGAAGCAGACAATTAAACGACTATTTAAACGTAATGACGGTTGGCAGAATCCTTTGACAAGATTGGGAGCAGCAAATAGTAGGACCAACAATACGATCTTTAGGCAAAGTAGTAGGCTAGATCATCATACATTAACCCAGATGTATCGAACAGAGGGAATAACCAAGCGAATCATTAATATTGTTGTTGATGATGCTTTGCGGGGCTTTATTCAGGCAGAGCCAGAGTTAATTAAGGAGTTAAAGCGGGTCAGTGCTAAACAGATGCTGTTTGATGCTGCGAGTTTTGGTCGTTTGTATGGTGGTGCGTTATTAGTTGCTTTTGTCGATGACGGGCAAGATTCAGAGTTGCCTTTAAATACTAATAGAATCAATAAGTTGCACTCATTAAAAGTATTTGATCGCCATCAAGTGAAATGGGAGATAACTGATATATGTCAGGATATAGAACAGCCTTATTATGGCGAGCCAGAGATATTTACAATAACAAAGAACAAACAAGACTTTTTTAACAATGAAGAGATATTTTTCAGGGTGCATAGGTCAAGATGCTTTGTTTTCGGCGGCGAGAGAATTAGTAATAGCTGCAAGGCTAATAATAATGGTTGGGATGATTCAGTATTGCAGGCTTGTTATGACTCGCTAAGGCATTACGGAATTATTGCTAATTCATCTGTTGAGATAGTACAGGATTTTGTACAAGTGATAATGAAGATGAACGGCTTGAGTGATAAAGTGGCTAACGGACAAATGGACAGAGTACTTGCCCGTTTGGATATTATAGATAGAAGCAGATCAGGACAAAACACAATATTGTTAGATGGTGATGGTTCTGAGGACTACGAAAAGCGCAGCAGTTCAATAGCGGGTCTTGCAGACTTGTGGGATAGGTTCAGTGAAACTATTTGCGCCACTACAGGAATACCAGCAGCTAGATTGTTCGGTAGATCACCAGCAGGGCTAAACTCGTCAGGTGAGAGCGACCAGAAGAACTGGAATAATGTCGTTAGTGCTTATCGTGAAGATCAGTTAGAGCCTTGCCTAACATGGTTAATAGATATGTTGCAACAACAAAGTCAGTGGCAGAATAAGCCTAGTACTATGGATTGGGCTTTTCCAGCTCTTGCAACGCCGTCAGAAAAGGAGTTTGCTCAAATCAAGAAGACACATGCCGAAATAGACATGATGTATATAGATCGTGGTGCAATATCTGCATCTAAAGCATGGCAGGAACGTTTTGGCAGTGGACAATTTCAGTACAATATTAAGTTGCCAGCAGAAGACTTCGACAATGGTGAAGAAGAGGAGGAAGAAAAAATTGAAGAATAGCCGTTGACTGATGTAGTTAGTATAGTATATATTATTATGTATATACTAATATGAGTATGAGGTTCAAAGATGGAAAAAGCAAAAATTTTTATAAATGGCCAGAGTCAGGATGTAAGGCTACCAAAAAAATACCGATTCAATACAAAAGAAGTATACATTAATCAATTGGGAAAAAGCGTGGTATTAAGCCCCGTTCATAAAGGATGGAAGCAATTATTTGATAATATTACTATAATACAAAACAATGACTTTCTAACAAACAGAGAAGATACAACGCCACAAGATAGGGAGTATTTTTAATGAGTTACATGCTTGATACAAATATTTGCATTTATATACTGAATAAAAAGCCAATATCTTATATAGAAAAATTAGAGGCTTTAGAAAAAAATTCATCTCTTTGTATTTCTTCAATAGTATTAGCTGAATTACAATATGGTGTTTCTAATAGTAAATTTAAGGAACAGAATCAGATAAATGTAAATCAACTTATATGCAAGCTAGACGTGCTAGACTTTTCTGAAAAATGTGCTTTTTACTATGGTGAATTAAGAGCAGACTTAAAAAAGAAAGGTATTATAATAGGAAATAATGATTTATTGATAGCTAGTCATGCACTTGCTGAAGAACTAACGTTAGTTACGAATAATGCTTCTGAATTTAATAGAGTAAAGGGCTTAAAAGTCATTGATTGGCAATAATCTACTAGATACTACTACGCCTCACCCTCATGATGGTTTGACGGCTTACGTTAAATTGCCTTGCAATTGCTGAGATTGATACGCCGTTTTGTAATTGTTCTAGAGCTTCTTCTTGCTGGAATTGAGTTAGAGCAGATGGACGACCTAGAGTTTTCCCCTCTAATTTAGCCCTAGCAAGTCCCGACTGAGTCCGTTCAATCAATAGGTCACGCTCGAACTGTGCAAAGTTATTGATTATGCCCATGGTCATTTTTCCAGCAGAGCTAGTTAGATCAACTCCACCCAGAGCAAGACAATGAACTTTGATGCCTATCTTTTCTAAGTTGTTAATGTTGATACTAACATCGATTGCGTCACGTCCAAGCCTATCCAATTTAGTAACAACTAGAACATCATTTTTTTCCATTTTCTCTAATAGACGTGAAAAACCTTTACGCCTACTAATTGGCATAGCGCCAGAAATAGTTTCTGAAATTATACGATGTGGTTCAATGGTAAAACCAGATGATTCAATTTCCTTAATTTGGTTATCTGTTTCTTGTTGCATCGTAGAAACGCGAACATAAGCAAAAGTACGAGACATAATTATCAATAATATGTATAAAAAAGGTTGTACTAAATATAAAGTATGTACGAAACACTGTCAATATAATTTATGGACAGCTAAATCAGTATGTCCGTAACCGATCGATTTCGGACACTACTTAAAAACACGTATTTTTTGCTTTTCTCTGCAACTAACAATAGAAAGGGGGTTGATTTGAATAAGTTAGTATGTTAATATGCATATATACTAATACATACTAAAGGTACTAACATGCATACAGTTACTACAAAAATATCAGATAATATAAATCAGTTGTTATCAGAGCTCGCTCAGGAGACAAAAAGATCAAAAGGCTATATAATGCAACGAGCTATTGAATCATATATTCAAGACAAGGCAGATATTTTAATTGCTTTATCTCGTATTGAAGAAGGAGGAGAAAGAATATCCCTTGATGAAATAGAGCAGGAATATGATTTGGGAAATTAATTTTACTAGAAGTGCTGAAAGAGAATTTGCTAAATTACCTAGAGATGTCAAGATACTTATAAGAAATTATTTAAGGCAAAAAGTGCAAGATCAACCTCGTGACTATGGTAAAGCATTGGTTGGTACTAATAAAATAAAATTGTGGAGGTACAGAGTACAGAATTATCGTATTATTTGTGAAATCATAGATAAGGAAATTTCTGTTTTAGTCATACGTATTGGCAAGAGAGACTCCGTTTATGATAATTAAATTGGGTTTCTTACACATATCGTCCAAATAGTCCGTTTTCAGTTTTGAATCTAGTCGAAAAGAAACTAAAAAATATTTAAATAAAGAGGTAGATTATGAATAAAGAAAAAAGAAATGACTTTAATTTAAATGAAGAAGAAATAGAGATTTTAAAAGCTTTTGAAAAAGGAGACCTTACAGCCTTATCAACTGAGGGATTAGAGCAAGAAAAAGCAGACGCAAAGGAGGCGGCAACAAACTATTTCAAAAAGAATAAGAAGATTAATATCAGAATGACAGAATTTGACTTAAATCAGATCAAGAGGATAGCGGCAAGGGAGGGGTTACCTTATCAGACTCTGATCTCAAGTGTTTTGCATAAATACGCCACAGGTATACTATAAAAAGGTTGCCTCAACAAAAACACCACAAACCCAGTAAATATATAGAGTTGAAGGCTTATTTGCCCTTTATTTACCATAGTATTTGTGCTATTGTAAAAACAGGCGTGTAAGCGTTATATATAAAGGGGTTTAGCATGAACAAACAAGGATTTATTAAATACATTTCAGATAGATATGGAATTGAAGAAAATACAGCCGAAACAATGGTAGATATTTTCACTGATTCCCTGCATGATTTAGTTGTTGCTGGTTACTCAATTAACATTGATGAGATTGGCGAGTTTAAGACTACTCCGCTATTTCCTAAGGGCCTGCAATGCTTACAGAATAACGCCGTTGCTAAGTTAGCAAAGCGTAACATAGTTTGCTTTATGCCAAGTGAGAAATTAACAGAAGAATTTGCATAAGAATCCCAATTACACACCCCAATATTAACCTAGACAATTTGGTGCGTTTCTGTAATGATACTCAACGTATCAAATAGACTTTAAACCACAATATAAATAAGGAAAGGAATAATTATATCAAAAAGAATAAATACGTTAAAAGAACTATATCAATTTCCCAACCAGTGCAATTTTCTAGATTTAAGAAATCAACTAATTACTGATACTGACTGTGCAAGAATAGCGCAATGCTTATCTAAAAATAGTATAATATCATATCTTGATCTTCGTAATAATATGATTACTAATGCAGGGGCAACTGTTTTAGCAAATGCACTGACTAATAAGAGCGCACTAAAACATGTAGATCTTCAGAATAACAGGGTTGGTAACGAAGGAGCAATTGCATTTAAGGATGTATTAATTAACGCAGCAATGCTAAAGCACCTTGATTTTAATGGTAATAAGATCGGTAACAAAGGAGCGATTGCACTAGGAGATGGTCTAAGCAAAAATGAGGCTTTGAGTTATCTCGGTTTAAATGGAAACCAGATTGGTGATGAAGGAGCGATTGCACTGGGTAAAGGATTAGCTAACAATAATTCACTATCTCATTTTGGTCTTAGCAATAACAATATAAGTGATATGGGAGCAAATGCATTAGGGCAAGGGTTGAGTCAAAACCCTGCCATGCTTTACTTAAGTTTAAAACAAAACAATATAGATAGTTTAGGGTTTATAGCTCTTTTTGAAGCCTGCATTGACCACCCAAACATGCAATATCTTTTGCTAGATGATAAAGATATTCTACAAAATGTCATAGGTAAAAAACAAAGTGATAATCATCAAGTAGGTAGATCTTATAAGCAACTTAAGCTAACAGGAATAGATTTGCCCTCTGCTATTAAGGAGCTATATAAACTTTGTGATTATGATGATATAAAGCAGCAAGAATCAAAAAGTAATAGCAATAATAATCAAGAACAACTGCTCGCATCAAGCTATTATGATTCTGTTATTGTAGACAATATGAATAACTTGCAACTTGAGAGCGACACTGCAACGATCGAGTAGAGAGACCCCTTACAGAATCTCCCTCTCACACCACCGTACGTGCGATGTCGCATACGGCGGTTTCAGATTTGTGTTTAACAAAAGAGTCGAAAATGGAAAAGAGTTGAAACTGCTTAAACCATTTAAGAGTAAGAG
>JBGCEV010000056.1:0-21920 GCA_045106605.1 Rickettsiaceae bacterium
GCAACAAGCACACAGACTAGTCTTACAAAAGAACAAAAACAAGCCGTAGGTCTGCTGTCGATAGGCACCTTTCTAGAATATTTTGACCTTATGCTATATGTACATATGGCGGTATTACTTAATGAGTTGTTTTTTCCTAAAACTGATCCTTCTATACAAACTATCTTAGCAGCCTTTGCGTTTTGTTCTACTTATGCATTGAGACCATTCGGCGCATTAATTTTTGGCTATATCGGTGATAATTATGGTAGAAAACCAACTTTCATTCTTACAACCCTTATTATGGCCATCTGTTGCTGTGGCATTGTCATTCTACCTACATATAACCAAATTGGTATTTCTGCCGCAATTATAGTTTCTATTTTAAGAATAGTACAGGGTATGAGTTCTATGGGAGAAATAATGGGAGCTAAAATTTATTTAAGTGAAATAACAAAGCCGCCTTCCCAATATGCCCTTGTTTCATCAATAGCAATTGCTTCATCTGTTGGTTCTATGGCAGCTCTTGCAGTGGCCTCTATTACTTTAAAGACGAACTTTAATTGGCGATATGCATTTGCTTTTGGAATGGTAATCGCACTTATTGGAACAGCCGCGCGCTCAAAATTACATGAGACTCCAGAATTTGCCAATGCAAAGCAACGTCTTAAAAATATGCTAGAAAAAGTACAGGAATATGGTTACAAAGGAGACATTAACAAAATAATGTCTGGACCTGTATTACATAAGAAAATTCCTCTTAAAGATTTTTTTAATTTCTTTTGTATATATTGTGGTTGGCCTTTATCTTTCTACCTTATATATATATATTTTACCCCTATTCTCAAAACCTCATGTGGCTATACATCAGAGGATGTAATTTTTCATAATTTAATTGTATCAATTGTGCAAATATTTGTAGCTATAGGTTTAACTGTATTAAGTACAAGAATTTATCCTCTTCTTATATTAAAAATCAGCTCTGTGTGCTTCTTTTTTATATTAGTACTCATACCTATCATTGCTAATACAAATCTTAATAATTATAAAATCTTTGCTATTCAAACTTTACTTACTGTATTTTGTTTAAAAAGCGTTCCAGCTGATGCTATTTTTATTAAATATTTCCCAGTATTTAAACGCTTTACAGCTGTAACATTTGGATATGCATTATCAAGAGCTATAATGTATATTTTAATCTCGTTCGGCTTGGTTTATTTAACAGAATGGTTTGGTTATTATGGTATTTGGGTAATAGCATTCCCAGTCACTTTCTTTTGGACAAAGTCAGTATATTATTATGAATCATTAGATCGGGATAAAACAACTTAGATCTCTTTTGCTTGCTTAAAAAGATCGTGAATATCTTGTAGTATCAGAGAACTAGTTAATTTATTGGAAAAGTTGCTAAGGCATAATTCATAAAAAGTATCTTCCATTTGTCTACTGCCGCAGTATATTGCTAATGTAAAAAAATGCTCAAGTGTTTCTATAGTAATTTGTTTTTGTTTTTCAGGCGACATAGCTCCAATAGTCTGCATGTTATGTAACCTATCAACTACTTTAATTAATAAAACTTCATTATCATTATTCTCATAAGCATTTTCTAGTATTTGTTCAACACTCCATTTGGTGCCATCTGGTCTATCACGGGTTAGGCGGTCAACCATTTGCATTATTCTTGCGTTAAAATTATCGAGAATCATGCCGAAAGTCACTTCAGTATCTTCAACGATGTCATGCAGAATAGCAGCAACAATGACATCAGTATTAAGGTCGTACTCAGCAACCATATAAGCTACTTCTAACGGGTGGGTGTAGTAAGGCTCGCCGCTCTTACGTTTTTGATCGCCATGGTATTTCTTAGCCCAGTATATAGCCTTGTCAACTTGTTCATAATCAATTTGATTTTTTTGATCAAGCTCCTTCAGCCTGTTTATTAGCCTAATCGAATATTGGCAGTTTTCTAACATTATCATACAACTCTTAACATTTACTTTCACCAAAAAAGCTAACACAATTTCATAAGACATTACCAGATAGTTATATACTATACAGGCAGCCCTATTATTTCAGTGTGGCTATCAAAACACTACAATGTCAACGTTATTTCAACTTACAGATTATATAAATAGATAGAGTGCAACCAATATTTGTTTTTGATGAAATTCAGTAAAAGCATTCATACTCATATTGAGGTCTTGTCTATGAATCTATGCAATAAAGATGGCAGGCTTTTTTGGAGTGATGATCTGCTTAGATTTCAATACAGCCCTATTAAGTTAATGTATAGTCATTAGATTTTGCTATTTTTTTAATGCAACTGAAAAACCACGGGGCCTATCCCGTGGAGGTTCACAGAAGGTAATTTATATTTTATTTTCTGTTCTAATTTACAGTGTTATTTTTTTCTCTTAAGCTGGAATTCACGTCGTTGCTTTGCGACCTCGTATACTACGATGCCGGGTGATGCACCCAAATTAAGACTTTCAATAATTCCACACATAGGAATATTAATACAAAGATTGCTTCTGTCTATAGCAATCTTACTAATTCCCGTTCCTACGTTTCCAAACAAAACTGCAAGCTTTTTATATGTAGTATAATTGTGCTCATGCAATACTGTATTTTTGCATCCTTTCATATGAGGTGAAGTAACAACTGATATAAAGTTGTTCTTTTCTAGGTGATCCAAACAACTACTTGTGTCCTTAAAAATTTTATAAAGCCCATTTTATCGCTGAAGCAGATAGGGCATTGAGATTTCGTTCAACACGCATTTTTTCCATGTTGCAGGTAACAATGTTTTGTCAGTAACAATATAGGCTTTCTCCACGCCAAGAGCGTTAACATTGCGCACGACAGTACCATGTTTTTGATATTATCAGGATTCTCAATTACTGCGATTAAATTCTTACTTCTAAAGTCTTTAATTTTATTGGCTCTCGCACGTAGTGCTGGTTTAGATTTTTGCTCTTCTTCCATAATGTAATTACACTTTATTTGGTTTAATTTCCACTGTCTTTTTACCAAAAGTATTCTCTACAGGACTTGTGCTATAATTGGCTAATTTTTCCCTTAATTCCCTTTAAGTGATTTTCAATAAAATAACAACAAAATGTCTGCATAAGGAAGGAGCAACAGCAAATATTCAAACTAGTCTTTCAAGGGAACAGAAACAAGGGATATGATTCTTATCTATAGGTACGTTTCTGGAATATTTTGACTTAATGTTATATGTACACATATGGATGTTTCTATAAATGCATTTAAAAAGGCAGCATAATAATGGGACACAAAATCTGCAAAAGTTTGTCTTGATTTTTCAGTCCACTATAAACCTCATTTTAATTCTCCGATGTCCCAAACACCCTCGTTCTTAACGCTAGTGCTAGTTCCCATAACGCAGCCCCAGCTGCAGCGTTAAAAAGATATTGCTGGTTGTCCGTTGGAAAGTGACGCTTAAAAGCCCCATAAATGTTGACAAGTGAGTCCTGAGCTTCCTCGGACAGAAGAGTTGAGAAGGCACTTTCTGCTACATACCCTACTCCATCACCTACTATGCCAGTAAATGCACTTAATCCGCATGTCACCTCCGGACTCATTGAATATATTACACGACCAAACAGATCAATCAAAAGTCTCATGGTGCCACCAACGATTTCAGCATATACTTTCACAGCAAAAAGTCCGGATGCTGACTCATTTGATGCGCTGTTTATTAGGTCATAATCCATTGATTTTCTCGATGTAAAACGTCGTTACTGTTATAGGTTTTATTAAGTTATATTCCAATTTTCAGTGGTTTACTGCAGTTACCAGCACTGTAAAGTGAAGTAGTTTTTTGAAAATAATGCATCTACGGCTAGGCTAAATTTAGATTACATATTGATGACCCAAGTGCGATCATTGTCTTAGACTATGGTGGAGATGGAGGGAATCGAACCCACGACATTCTGCATGCAAAGCAGCCGCTCTACCACTGAGCTACATCCCCAAAATGAATAACGTTTAGCTGGTTTTATATACCATAATGAAAATATCGTCAATCAATATTTGATTTAATATATTTCATCAGAATCATCAAGATCCGATAATAACTCTAGTATGGGATCAATGCTATATCCAATTGGTTGGTTATTTAATTGATTCGACGGATTATCAGGGTTCCTTTTAAAAGCCTCAATGATTGTCCCCTTGCTATTTGAAGGCCACCCGCTATCGTAGTCAATATTAACCAATTCTATTGAATCCGGGACAATAAAATCTACTGATTGAGCGTCTTTATAACCATTTTGCATAAAATGTACAAATATCGGTAAAGCTATTGTGGCGCCATAGGCCTTATTACCAAGGCTTCGTGGATTATCAAATCCAATATATGTGCCTACAGTAATATGCGGTGTAAATCCTATAAACCAAGCATCTTTTGCTTTGTTGGTGGTGCCAGTTTTTCCTGCCATAATCTGTTTTAAGTTTTTTGTCGCTGCCCCAGTACCGCGTGATACTCCTCCCATTAATAAAGAAATCATTTGATAACTTGTTGCTGCATCAGTAATCCTTTGCCTTGTTGGTGGTGTAATTTGAGGTGAAACAAAATTACCTTCACTATCTTGTTCTAATGTGCTGCATTGAGGGCATTCAGTATAATCTCTTTTATATATTACATTACCCTTGCGATCTTTTATGAATTCAATAAATTGGGGTTCTACGTACCTACCTCCATTAGCAATCATACTATAGGCTGTAGTCATTTTTGACAATGTTGTTTCCACAGACCCCAACACAACTGAATGAACCATTGGTGGTTGCTCATTAATACCAAAACGCTGAATTATTTTACTGATGTTACTTAATCCAGCAAATTGACCTACTCTAACTGTTACAGTATTACGAGACTTTTCTAATCCAGCTCTTAGTGTAATTGGCCCAAGGAATTTATTATCCCAGTTTTTTGGCTGCCAATTGGGCATATAAGGACTCTGCTGAATCTCAATTGGCGCATCATCAAATATATCATTTGGTTTAGCCCCATTTTCTAGAGCAGCCATATACACAAAAGGTTTAATCAAAGAACCTGGTTGGCGATTTGCTTGTGTGGTTCTATCAAACTTACTAGAGTAAAAATCATAACCTCCTTCTGCAGCTAAGACGCGTCCTGTACCATGTTCAATGACCATAATACCACCATTAACTTCTGGTATCTGAGCTAAAGCATGATGGTCACCTAGCTTGTTAACTATTACCACATCTCCTACTTTGAATAATTTCTTCATAGATGTTAGATTACTGGCGGCCCAATGTGTATCCTTTAACAAAATTTTATTCAAGGAGCCATTTTCTAGACCTATTTTGGCTTCATTATCTTGAATAGTTAACACTACAGCTATTTGGGAATTTAATATGCCAATTGGTTTTGTAAAACTGTTAAGCTCCTTTTGCCAATCATTGGTATTTATATTGCCAAGTACTCCTCTATAGCCTTTTTTCTTGTCATATTTTTGTATGCCATATCTGAGAGCATTGGTAGCTGCTTGTTGCATTTCTGAGTTAACACAAGTTAATATAGTTAACCCTGCGGTATAAAAATAATCTTCACCAAACATATTTATTACTTCTTCCCTAACTCTAGCAGCATAATAATTAGCATCTATCGTGCGAGCTTTTTCATATTTATAAAGTGTTATAGGTTCTTCAATAGCCTGTCTTGCTTGATTCTCAGTTAAATAACCATCATCATACATACGACCTATTACATAATTTTTGCGCTGCAAGGCACGCTCATAATTTTGCGCTGGGTTATATTTTGAAGGCGCCTTTGGTAGCGATGCTAATACTGCACATTCATTAACAGTCAATTGTTCAATAGATTTATTAAAGTAATACAGAGACGCTGCGGCCACGCCATAAGCCCCTTTACCTAGATAAATTTGATTTAAATACAATTCAAGTATTTGATCTTTAGTAAAAGTTTGTGAAACCATATAAGAAAGAATAGCTTCCTTAATTTTTCTTTCAAAAGAACGTTCAGAAGATAATAGGAAATTTTTTACTACCTGCTGCGTTATTGTCGACCCGCCTTCAAAACGTCTATTATTCATAATATGTGAAATATTGGTAATAGCAGCCCTTACAATACTAGAGAAATCTATTCCTTCATGAGTGTAGAAATTCTTATCTTCTGCAGCAATAAAAGCATTGGTGAGTGTTTTTGGTATGGAATTAATTGGCACAAATACACGTCGTTCTTTAGCAAATTCCTCCATTAATTTACCATCAGCAGAATACATCCTAGTAACGGAGGCTGGATAATATCGTTCTAGCTGTGAATAGTTGGGTAAATCTCGACTATAATAAAATACTATATAAGCTAATATTACAGCTCCTACCAAACTTAACAGCACACCTAATTTAGCACAAAAAATAATCAATCTTAATAACATATATACTGCCTACTAATTCTAGCTATACAACAACTCCTGTGACGCTTGTTGCTAAGGCCTTGGTAATTTTAACGTTTACTATTTTACCTATAAAAGTTTTATCACCATTATCAATATAGGTAGATTGCATGTATGGAGTTTTACCGACAATTTGCCCCTCAAATTTACCATCTTTTTCAAAAAGAACAGGTAATATTGTACCAATATATGACTCGTTAAGTTCAAATTGCTGTTTAGATAACTCTTGCTGGAGTACTGATAAACGTTCAGTTTTAGCCTCTTCCAGGACTTGTGGCATAGAAGCAGCTGGCGTACCTGGCCTTGGACTATATTTAAAAGAAAAGCATTGACCAAACTTAACATGTTTTACCAAATCTAATGTGTTAGCAAAATCTTCATCAGTTTCACCGGGAAAACCAACAATAAAATCGGATGACATAACAATATCAGGACGAGCTACGCGCAATTTATCAATAATTGTGAAATATTCTTCTCTTGTATGCTTTCTATTCATGGCTTTTAGAATTTTATTGGAGCCAGATTGTACAGGTAGGTGTAGAAATGGCATTAATTTTGATTCTGATCCATGTAATGATATAAGTGCATCATCCATATCCCTAGGGTGAGAAGTTGTATATCTGATACGTTCAAGCCCATTAATTGTTGCAACATGACTGATTAAATCAGCAAGTGAGTAATTTTTTTCGTCAGCGGCTTGACCATGATAAGCATTAACATTTTGACCAAGAAGATAAACTTCTTTTGCCCCTGTAGTAACTAAGCTCATCGATTCTCGATAAATTTGCTCTACTGGGCGTGAAAATTCTGCTCCCCTAGTGTAAGGTACTACACAAAAAGTGCAAAATTTATCACAACCTTCTTGAATAGAAACAAAAGCACTAGCTCCTTGATTTTGGTAATCCTGAGGTAAATTATCAAATTTAGCCTCTTCAATGAAATCCAAATCTATTAGATGTTTTTCTGATCTGGCTAATTTAGCCACAAGATCCGGTAAAGTATGATATGATTGCGGCCCAACAACAATATCTACATATGGAGTTCGTCTAAAAATCTCTTCTCCTTCTGCCTGTCCCACACAACCTGCAACTACTATAATCATATCATTGTGACCTTGCGCCAGTCGCTGATCTTTAATTTTTTTAATGCGACCAAGCTCAGAATATACTTTTTCAGAGGCCTTCTCCCGAATGTGACAAGTATTTAAGATCACCATATCTGCATCATCTAATATTTCGGTCGATTCAAAGCCAAAAGGTAAGAGCAATTCTTGCATCTTAAGTGAATCATAGACATTCATTTGACAGCCATATGTCTTAATATAAAGCTTCTTAGACATTTGTTAACTATTTTATTATTGAATATTATTGCTAAAAATATAGGGGCAATATATCATGTATATTACAAAATTTATATAAAATAATTTGCGATTAATGACAGAAAAAATTAATTGGTATGGTGCATATTACCTTACTCTGCGTGAGATTAAACGATTCTTAAGAGTATATAACCAAACAATATTAACACCAGCTGTCTCTGCATTAATATTCTTGGCGGTTTTTGTTTTGGCAATGGGCTCTAATAAATCAGATATTTCCGGTATAAAATTTATTGATTTTATGGGCTATGGCTTAATAGCGATGAGTATTATTCAAAACTCCTTTTCCAATAGTTCTTCTTCTTTTATCATGAGTAAAATCATTGGTTATATATCCGATATTTTGATACCACCTCTTGGTAGTATAGAAATAATTATTGCCTTTACTGCGGGTTCCATCTTACGAGGTATTCTGGTGGGATTAGTGGTATCCTTAGCATTATATCCATTTATTGATTATAATATTGTACACCCTATCTTACTGTGCTTTTATTTATTAGCTTCTTGTATGCTATTAGGTCAACTAGGTATGCTGTCTGGCTTAATAGCTAATTCATTTGATCAAAATGCAGCAATTAATAGTTACTTAATTGTCCCCTTGTCATTTTTGTCTGGCACTTTTTATTCTGTACAATCCTTGCCTCTAATATTTCAACGAGTTAACTTGTTTAATCCCTTCTTTTATATGATTGATGGTTTTAGATATTGTTTAACAGATCATGCCGATGGTAATATTATGACTGGTATAGCAGTATTACTAACTTTAAATATCATTTTATTTTCTGTATTAGTAAAAATTATAGATAGTGGTTGGAGAATTAAATCCTGAATATAATAGAGTCACTAAACCTAGTGAAAGGAAAATTATTATTGCTTTTTTACTCATTTTTGATTACAAAGTCTATTAACATTCTTGGCCAGGTAGCAAAATGGTAATGCCGGGGACTGCAAATCCTCTATCGCCGGTTCGATTCCGGCTCTGGCCTCCACATATAAATTATTGCGTTATAAAATATGCTTTATAGCGAACAATTTTTAGAAATGTCTCTCGCAGAAAAAGGTATTTCTAATAATACATTAGTAAGTTATAAACGTGATTTATTGGATTTTCAGGAATATTTAAAGATTGATAACAAGGATGAGTTATTAATATCATCAGATGATATCGATAATTATATACAATTGCTTAGTCAAAGATCGTTGCTCCCCCGTTCTATAAATCGTAAAATTTCTACGCTCAAAAATTATTATAATTTTCTGATTAGTGAACAATATTTAGATTACAACCCTTTACTCAATATTGATTTGCCAAAATATCAAAATAAGCTTCCTCAATTATTATCCATAGAAGAGATAAAAACTTTATTAGATTGTTGCCAGCAGGATAATTCTAATGACGGAGTGAGGATGAATGCAATGATTCATTTAATGTATGCAAGTGGGATGCGTGTTAGTGAGCTTGTATCGCTTAAATTAGTTGATATAACTCAAGGAAATAATAGCTTAGATATTAGAAAATCTTTCTTAGTCAAAGGCAAAGGGCATAAGGAAAGAATTGTAGTAATTAACAACCAAGCCCAAACAGTAATTAGACAATACTTAAAAATCAGGGATAGTTTTTATAGCAAAAATATTGCAGCTAAGGCCAAAATATATTTATTTGTCAGTCACTCTGCTAATGGTTATATGACAAGACAAAATTTTGCCCAAAATCTAAAGAAGATTACTTTGAAAGCAGGTCTTGACCCCATTTCGGTGTCGCCGCATGTGCTACGACACAGTTTTGCTAGTCACTTACTTGAGGGAGGTGCTGATCTAAGAGTGATTCAAGAATTATTAGGGCATGCTGACATCAGTACAACACAAGTATATACACATGTTCAAACTAAACATTTGCAAGAAACTTTAACACAATTCCATCCATTATCTGAACTCAACCAAATCAAGAAAACAAACAATTAAGTTGTTGCAATGGTGACAAGCGCTACATATTTGGCACCAGATCTTTTTAACAACTTTGCACAATAATTAGCAGTTGCACCTGTGGTTTTGACGTCATCTATAAGTAAGAGGTTTTTCTTACGGCATATTTTCGCAGGATTAACTTTAATTGATCCAATTACATTTGTTTTTCTTTGGACTCGACTTAAAGCACTTTGAGGTTTAGTCCATTTAGTTTTGATTAATAAATCAGGAATCATAGGTATATTCAGTATTTTAGATAATTCTAGTGCCAATAATTGTGCGGGATTATAATATCTAAGTATACGCTTTAGCCTGTGCATGGGGACCGGTACTACAAAATCAATATTTTTCAACTCCAACCCATATTGAGCAACTAATGCATGTGCAAATATTTTGGCATGACCTGTCTTATCACTATATTTAAAAGCATGAATTATTTTTTTGCAGTGAATATCAAATTTCAATAAACTTCTTGCACTATCATAATATGGTGATTTAGCAATACAGCCGGCACACAAATTTTTCCCTTCAATGTAAAATTCAAAAGGAAAACCACATTGATGACAAAAAGGCGCGCTGATAAAATTTAATTTATGGAAACATTCGCCACATATACCCTGTCCATCATCTATTAGGGTTGCACATGAAATACAACGATTAGGTAATATATAATTTATAATAGCGTGGTATAATTTTCTTAATATTACCGCCTCCCCATAGCATAATTCATTAATAAATTCTTTAGTATAGGCATTGTTTCTATTGCTTTAAAACCTAATTTTCTGGCATCACGTAATATACAAGAATTATTTGAGAATAATAAATTTAA
Source organism: Rickettsiaceae bacterium (assembly GCA_045106605.1). GTDB lineage: Bacteria > Pseudomonadota > Alphaproteobacteria > Rickettsiales > Rickettsiaceae > Megaera_A. Next base: position 10,613 of record JBGCEV010000056.1, read on the forward strand.
GTGATCTGTAATTTCAAACATGGCAATATTATCCGGCTTCATTGACTTTTCGTAATTAACAAGGGCTGTATTGTTTGTACCATACTGGATAATATTAGTGATTAGGTTATCAATATCCTTGATTCCTTGGTTTAAACCTTGTCCAGCCAATGGATGTATAACATGCGCAGAATCCGCAGCTAAAACAATTCGTTTATTAAAATATTTACGAACATGCTGAGCCTTTAACGGGAAAGATGCTACTTTACTCTCTATTGAGATTTCGCCTAAAAACTCGCCAAAATTTTGTTGTACTAGATAAAGGAATTCTTCCTTTGGTAGATTGAGCAAAGCATTATGCATTTCTGCTTTAACAGTCCACACGATGGAAGAGGAATTTTGATCTCTTAATGGCAAAATAGCAAATGGTCCATTAGGCATAAAATGTTCAACAGCAGTACATTCGTGACTTTTTTGGTGTTGTACAATAAAAGTTAAGGCATATTGTGAGTAGGATTTCTCAACATCACAACTAAAATATTGTTGTTTAATATTAGAATTGCTGCCGTTACATAGAATAACAAGATCAGATTGCATTTCAGTGCCGTCAGCTAGGAGTAGTGTACAATAATCTAGGTTGTTATGTTTAATTGAATAAGGTGTATGATCAATTAATGTGATTAGTTCATGTTCTAATACAAGCTCAAGCAAGCTCTGCTTAAAAATTGCATTTTCTATAATAAATCCCATGACGTCCCCATTACCTACAACGGACGAATCGAAATGTATCATGTTAGGTGATTTATTATCTACAACATAGATATCCTTTATCCTACCGATATGGCGCTGTAGCTTTGACCAAATTCCAATACTATCTAAAAACTTTCTTGAAGATGCAGTAATAGCAGTAGTTCTAATATCATTAAAAAATGATTTGTCATAGGTGCTGCGATGTTCAACAATAGTAACAGGTATATTATATGAGGCCAAAGCAAGCGCCGAAATCATGCCGCTTAAACCACAACCAGCAATGGTGATTTTATGGTGCATTATTCCCCCTCTTACTTTTTTGGATAAAATATTTTAGGTAAGCGCTTGTAGCAATAGTACTTAACAAAAAATATATCAATGCAATATCAATATATGAATTATTAACCTGATACGAACCTAATAGACAAATAAATAATGAGGCTAAACTAGTTCCAGTGTTAAGAAATAATAATTTAGTAAATATATCGCGATTTATCATAACCCCATAAATCACTGCTACTGCGCATAATAGAATACAAAATGAACAGATATTCAACAACATTGTTTTGCTACCTAATTCTTAATAATATTTTTTATCTTGCTGTCCATAACCCCTTCCTGCACATCAGCCATAAATTTCACATCTAGTGCGTGTACTAGTAGGAAATTTTGATCTGTTGAAATAGTAACAGTGCCAGGAGTTAAAGTAATTGAGTTGGCATAGATTACTACACCTATCTCAGTGTTTTGAATAGTTTGGATCGGTTCAAGACGTGGTTGTATTTGAATATTTCTTCTCCAAGCAATTTTACTAACTGCTATTGCAGATAATATAATTTCCTTCAATAACCAACAACAATAAATTAAGCTATTAAGTGGTCTAAGATAATTTTGTTTAGGAACTAGTCGTAGTTTATGCGCTAAGAACAAGGTGCTTAAAGTAGCTACCCCCATAAATATAAGTAATGGCAACTCCACACTCATCCCGGTTAAACCTACCCAAATGAGTAACAATAAACACAATAATTTAATATTAATGAGCAACTGACACCTTCTGTAAATTTTTAGTTGAAGCAAACGGTATAAGGAGGATACCAATACAAAATGACAATCCGATAGCAAAAAATGCATTATTGATTGACATAATAAAGGCTTCTTTTTCTATTGCGCCCATTAACAGCTTGTACGCTGCTTTTTCTGGCAAAATTACCTTGCCTGTTAACATTTGAGTATACATGTTAATATAATCCGCTACTAGGGTGGACGTTGATGCAATTTTATCTTTTATCGCTTGCTCAAAAAGTTTTGATTTTGTTGCAATTATATTGTTCAATACAGCGAGTCCAATTGCACCACCTAGATTTCTTGTTAAATTATAAAGGCCACTGGCATCTTGTATATCTTCTTTAGGCATTGACCCCAAGGTTAGATTATTTATTGGCATGAAACAAAACATTGTTGCTGAACCTCTTAGCACCTGCGGTAAAAATACTTCCCAATATGTAGAATCAGCCGTTAAAAAGCTATTGGTAAAACATCCGGCCGCATATAAAGAGAATCCTATTAATAGCATGATTCTTTTATCAGGCCGAGTATCAAATACTTTACCAGCAAGAGGTGTTGATATAAGTTGAGAAAGTCCAGCTACAATCATAGTGAAACCAATTTGCAAAGTATCATACCCAGCTACAGTATATAAGAAAAGCGGCAATACTATAGACACTGCCATATATGCCAATGCCCAGAATAAATGAGTAAACACAACCAAAACAAAAGTTTCTATTCCGCAAGGCCTTAAAACTGATTATTGGATTCCTAAATGTTAGTTCTTGTATAACAAACCAAACAAAGCTTACACAAACAATAATAGTTAAAAGTATAATATTAGTATCATCGAACCAATCTTTTTTGTTTCCTTCTTCTAAGACATACTCAAGACAACCAAGGCTAGTTGCCATTAATATCAGGCCTTTAAGATCAAAATTATTCATTAATTTGTAATTTGGTTTATCAAAATCTACGTATAAGAGAACAGTAATACAGACAAATATCCCGGGAATTAGATTCAATAGAAACATAAAATGCCAAGACGTATATTCAGTAATATAACCACCAAGAGTAGGCCCAAGGGTAGGAGCCATTGTTATAACTATTCCTATTACCATAGTGACTTTAGTATGCATGCTTTTAGGAAAAATAACAAAAACAGCACTAAAGGCCGTAGGAATCATAGCTCCACCAAATAGACCTTGAATAGCTCTAAAAATAATCATTGAGTTAATATCCCATGCACATGCACAAAGTGTGCTCATGAGGGTAAAACCAAAGGCAGCAAGAAAATAGGAAATTCTGGTTGACAATAGACGTGCTAAAAATCCTGTAGCTGGAATAATTATTACTTCAGCAATTAAATAAGCAGTTTGAATCCAAGATAATTCATCTCCAGAAGCAGATAAACCTGCTGCAATTACAGATAAAGAGCTTGAGACAATTTGTACGTCTAATACTGCCATAAACATCCCCACTATCATAGCAAAAAACGCTAACATTTTTGCGGGGGTTAGTTTCTCCTCTTCTTCTAAATTCTTGTCTTGTTCCAAACTCATATAAGCTTATCCAAATTATTTAACATAATGTATTCTTTGTTGATTACAGGGAAGTTTTCTTTAGTAAAAGCGACCAGGAATTCCCTATCATCATTCAATTTAATTTCTATAATATCGCCTGCACCAAAATTTACTACATTTATAACTTTACCTATTTTTGCTCCCTCATTATCTAATATGACCATATTTTGCAAATCACTACAATAATATTCTTCTGCTTCAGGCTCAGGAAAATCTGATCTCATACAAAATAATTGCGTCCCCTTAAGCAATTCTGCTTGAGTCCGGTTATGACAAGACTCTAGTTTGCAAATATAAGCCCCGGCATTATTTGTTTTTACTCTCTTTATTTTAACCTGTGAATCATTAACATCTATTAATTTGAGAAACAAAATATTATCTTTAGGCTGAGTATATGACTTAATCAGCACATTACCTTGTATACCATGTGCCCCAGATATTATGCCTACTAGAATTAAATTATTTTCTTGTGCCATTTTACAGTCAGTGGATTGCTATATTGTTAAAAAAAGATTATTGTCTGTGTAAGCAAATACTTTGTAAAGATAAAATATTTTAAAATATCGAATGTATGAAAAAATTATTAGCCTTGTTAGTAATAAAAATTGTACTGATTGGCATTGTGATGCTGACATCAGTTGTTTTTATAAATTATGATAAAATATACCAGGAATTTGCTAACAGTACTAAAATAGATATTTCTACGATCAAGACACAGGATATCAAGCTAAGAAAATTCCCATTACCACATCTGGTGATTGATGAAATAATTGAAGAAGGTAAGATCAAACTTAGTAAGGTAAAAGTAAACTTCTCCTTGATGTCTCTTCTAACATTCAACCCCAAAATAACTAATGTTACCGTAGAAGATGCTGTTATATATTTACCAAATGACGATGGCATATTGCAGCATCATCAGCTTATTTCAGAATTAATAGCTAATGATACTTTGTTTATAAAAGCTAAAATTCAAAGGTTGAGCCTTAGAAAATCAGATAATGATATCCCTAAAATTATTAATAATTTTAGTTTTGACCATCATCAAGATAAAACTATATTTGATGGCACAATAGATGATTTTGGTAAACTAGAAGGGCATTTTATTAAATCTGGTCAATCTGTGCAGTTTGTGCTGGATGTAAAAAATCCACATGACCATTTTCATATCGAAGAGAGTTATCAAAATGGTTTATTTAACTCTGGCAAGGTTGATATTAAAACCACAAAATTATCCCATAAGTTAATAAAATTCATTCCAGATTTTGCTAGTCTACCTAACTATTTATATAATGATGAACAGGTTGATATCAACTTTGATATTGCATTAGACGATCAAGGTCTGGTATTACAAAATATTATCGTTAATTCTGCCTCTCTAGAGGGAACAGACGAGATACAATGTGGAAAAGTTTCATCTGATTTAACGAATATAAAGTTCAATTTTAATAAAATAGATTTATCTCAATGGCTACATTCTGCACGTGAAGACGCAGGTGATATAATTGATAATCAGTTTGATTTTGATAACAAAAAGATTTTTGTAAATATTTCAGTAGCACAAATGAAGCTTATTAATGAAAATACTTTGCAAGATATAAACTTCCAAACTCACATCGAGAATGGTAAGATGGACATACAGGATTTGTCTGGCAAGATAGACGTGACTGGTAAATTTCAAATATCTGGTATAATTAGCCGCAATTCATTTAGAAGTATTTTTCATGGCTCGATTTTTCTACAGCATAGTAACTTAAATGATTTTGCAGTATTAATTGGTGATAAAGCAGTAAGTAGTGCCCCTGTAGCATTTCACTTAAAATCTGATGTGCAACTAAGCGCTGTTGATTTATTTCTACAAAATTTATTATTACAAACTGTTGATAGCACAATCATCGGAAATGTTTCAGTTAAATTTATCGGCACTCATCCTAGAACTGCCGCAAATCTCCAATTTTCATACGTTGACTTTGATCAACCAAAATTGCCACTATTGGATTGGGCATTGAATTATGCCCGTAGCTTAATTACCGATATGAAGGATGAAGCTTATTTAAGTAAATTTATTCCGATTCGTAAAATTCATTCTAGAAACAGTTTCAATTTCACCTTTGATACACTCAAATTTAACAATCGGGTTTATAAAGATACTCGTTTTTATCTTGAATTTACACCCAGTAAAGTAGCAATCGAACAATTTTATATTCTAGATGACCAAAATTGGCTTGATACTAATATAATATTAGAAACTGGTCACGTAACACCCAAAGTGACTTTAGTAATACATAATGGCTCTATTACTGCTAATTTTCTTTCCGCTCCTGGCATGTTGTCCTTAAGACAAAAAATATTAGATACCTATGATTTAAATAAGGTAGATATTATTGCAAATGGTCATTTAAGAAATTTATATCATCCGAATATAGTATTTGAGAGAGTGGATTTTGCCTTAAAAAGCAATGGAGAATTATTTAAGATCTCAAAATTTGCTTCAGAGTTATTTGGTGGTAAAATTACCGCATCTGGTAATCTTTTAATTAATCCATATAGCATTAATTGTGCTTATGCTTTAAACTCAGCTTACCTCAAAGAAATTACTAAATTACTACCAGAAGGCATGTTCAATTCTGATGGCATGATCAGTGCCAGCGGTACTTGGGCTACTCATGGAGACAAGCTTGATGAACAATTATATAATCTTAGTGTACAATCTAATTTAATTGCTAAAAATATATCATTCACTGGTATTGCATTAGATGACTTTATAGATGCTGTAAGGAAAAAAAACTATAATATTGGCAATATAAAGAAAGATTTACATCATATGGTAACTTCTGGTTCAACTAATATTAGCACATTAAAATCTGATGTTGAAGTGTCACACGGCTTGACAAAGATGCAATCGGTGTTATTTAATACTAAATATGCTTCTGTTTCCGGAGCAGTGAACTTTAATATCTACGATTTTAGCATGGATGCGTCTTCTATCGCATCTTTTTACTTACTTAAATCGCAGTTTGACAAAAAGGGAGTAGAGTATAAGCCGGCAAAAATACAGATAAACATTGATGGCAGTATTTTTAAACCTAAAAAAGAAGTTAAGGCTAGTGATTTTATTACACTACTAAAAACAATTAATTAATTATGCACTAATATGAGGAGAAAAAGATTATCAGCCCTATCTATCCTTACTAATTACAAACAATTTCAAATATTTGTTCTTGGCGCTTTCAGTGGTATGCCCTTGTTTATTATATATGCAACCCTTTCTGGTTGGATGAAAAGTGCTGATGTAGATATAGCGGTTATTACATCATTCGCAGCTGCTAGAGTGTTTTATTCACTCAAAGTTTTCTGGTCACCCTTGATGGATAGCGTAAAACTACCAATTATTCATCATTTAGGGCGACGCAAGAGTTGGATGTGTTTTTTATCCAGTATCATTGCTGTAATTTTATTTTGTTATTCAAGGCTAAACCCATTAGAGCATATTGCAGAGATTTATGCGTTAACCCTATTACTTGGCCTTGCTTCTGCTACTTTGGATATTGTTATTGACGCGTTTAGAATTGATGTTATAGAACAAGAACAATTATCTGTTGCAGCGGCTAATGCAATATTTGGTTATAGAATTGGTGGCTTAATTGCTGGCGCTGGAGCCTTTTACATTGCTGCAGATTATGGCTGGAGCATAGTGTTCTTAACTATTAGCGTATTATATGTAGGGGCGGTGATATTTATGCTTACTTTAAAAGAACCTGTAATAGAATCAATAAAATTTAATCCACTGAATATACAATCCTGGATGAAGACTACGTTGACTCCTTTTTTAGAGTTTTTTCGGAGAGATCATTCAATTATAATTTTATCAGCGGTGATTTTTTATAAGCTAGGTGATGCAATGCTTGGCGTGGTAGCAACTCCTTTTTACATGGAACTTGGTTTCACTTTAAAAGAAATAGCTTCAATTATTAAAATCTTTGGCGTTATAGCAACGATATGTGGCACCTACATCGGAGGTATGATAATGTATCGTTATGGCTATATCAAAGGCTTAATCTTTTGTGGAATTGCCCAAAGTATTACCAATGTCGCTTTTATTTGGTTAAATCATCAAGGCCATGATACTAATGCTTTAATGATTGCTATTACTATCGAAAATGTCGCCTCTGGTATGGGAGATACCGCTTTAATTGGTTATTTGAGTTATTTATGTAACAAGAAATTTTCTGCTACTCAATACGCCCTATTAAGCAGCTCTTCTGGTTTGTTTAGTCATACTATCGTAGGTTTTGGTGGCACTATATTAAAAATGATAGGCTGGGATTATTACTTTTTAATGACTGTGTTTTTAGCTGCACCTGGCTTAATATTACTTGTATATCTCAAGAAGAAGCTCGATGACACACCTGCAACATCATCAGCTTCTTTGAAAAAATAATTGGTAAAAGGGGTTATTTAATCACCCCTACAAATAGTCCGTTTGTAGTTTTAGCCTCTTGACAACTTATTTGCTCAAAACTTCTTGAATAAAATTCCATTTTTTTTCAGTATATGTTTCACGGTCCTCTTTGTAGCGAATAGTTAATTCTTTTTTTAGTTCAACATATTCACTAGCGATTTTGGTGTCTGCGCGAAGAATATCACGAAATTTTACTCTTTCTTTCCATAAATCACTTTCATGAGGTATTAAATGAAGGTGATGAGTTCTCAATTGAGGAGATGGTTTACAAAACCAATGCATCACATCTTTTTTATATGGAAAATAATGATAACTGTTTTGCTTAAGTATTTCTATTGCTGGCATAGAATTCTCTAATGATTTAACACCAAACATTATATCAATAACTGGTTTAGCAGTTAACCCTACAACTGAGGTGCTACCTACATGCTCTATACTACCACATAGCCATTGACCTATAATATTCATTAAAAATTCCTTTTCTTTTTCAAACTTCAAAGTCCATTCTGGATTGTATTTTGATAGTATTATTTGGTTCATAATGGAATTTATTCAAGAAAATTTAATATTATACTTCTTAATCCACTCATCAAAATTAGGTAAAGTAGTTTTATACCTTCTAGCAATAAATGTTTTAGAGCTACCATTTTTAAGTAATGCTGCAATTTCAAGTTTAAATGGGTTTAATTTAGCTTTGCCACTACCTTTAAGCCTGCCAAGTACCCTACCTCTTGCTCTAGTGGCATTTAACGCCTGTTTTGTTCGCTCTGATATTAGATCTCTTTCAATTTTAGCAAATAAGTCCAAAGAGGATAATCATAGTCTTTGTTTGAATATCTTACTTTCCATCCACCTTAATTCCTTCTTTCACAGCATTAAACCTTACATTATTTTTTATAAGAGCATCTAGGATTTTATTGCTTCTATTACTATTTTAGTTTTTTCTGGTGCATCTACTTTATTATTCTTTTCTCGTCTTATTTTTAATAATTTTTCATAGCAATCTATTAGTTGTGAAGCCGTATCATGTAACTCCTTTAGGGTTGTTATGTGTTGTGCTTGTAGATCGCGTGACTCATTTACCGTATTAATTAATTCATTAATATTATGCATACGTTTTTTAATAATACCCATATGCTCATTGTTTCTATTTATTTTTTCATCGATTTTAGTTATTTGCCTTTCTGCGTTTGCTATTTGCCTTTGTCTAGCATTATCATAATTAGATACAGAGATGTTATTTTGTATGTAATTTACTGCACTACTCATATTAAAACTCCTTTTTAATTAATTATATATCCGAAGCTGATGGAGTATCTATATTGACATAGCTACTAGCTTCAGAACCTAATAACTGACTACCATGATCATTTTCGTTTAATTGAGATAGTTCTACACCTATCAAACTATCCAATTGCTCCTTTATTGTGTTATACTCAGATGTTTTTGTATTTATAACCTCATGCAGCTCTTTTATTTGGGCCGATTTTTCAGTATTTATATCACGTATCTCAGATACTTGCTCTCTTAAGTCTGTTTTATCCTGTCGCAATTCACTATTTTGTTTTTCTGAAACTTCAAACATTTCCTGGACATGAGTTTTCTCTCTAGTTAATTCATTAATTGCACCATCTTTCTCCTTTAGTTGATCCGCCTGATCTAATAATTGCTTTTCTCTCTGTGACATAGTCGCCTTTAACTGCTCTATCATCGCCTTTAACTTTTGCTCTTGTGAGGAGTTTGAGCTTTTTGGTATATTAGGTTGTAGCTTTTGTTTATGTTTTTCTAATTGTGGATGATGCTTCTGACTCTCATTATCTTATATACCAGCATGTTGTAATTTATCCAACTTACTAGTGTAATCTTTGAAAAATCTTGCTGTATCTGTAATGCGTGTTGATTTGAATTCTGCGTGTCTATACGTTAATTCGTTCCATATTTCATGCGCTTTCATAAGAGTTTGAGCATTAGATGTGATCTGTTGTATATAATTAATATAGCTACTATGAGCAGTTATTGCGTTATAGATTTCTCTATATAGTGTTTGTAGAAAAGCTTTATTGCCCATTGGCACAGAAGAAGCTCTGTCGTTTAACATACCTACCTTGTCCGAGAAAGGCTTCCTTATACCCTCTGTTTCTTTAGATAAAGAATCAAAAAGTTGCCAATTGTTGCGTCCTTATAGAACTACGCTCAGCATGTTGCATATTGCTATGGGCTTGCATAATAGTCTTTTGTGCATCTAGTGTTATACGTGTGTTGGCTAATTGAAAAAGAGCATTCGTTACATTATAAATATTACCTCCCTAAAATTTTGAAGCATCAACTACCATTAATTGACAATAAACGCATAATAGTTGCTTTTACAATAGGTAGTTCAACTTATTGAGTATTAATTATGGTTTTGTTGTTTAATTAATACTATAAATGCAAAACCACGAGGCTTGTTCTGTGGAGATTTATTTTAACAATTGCAGGGGTGATTTAATATCCTATTCCCCCACCTCCTTTCTTAAAAGAATTGGCTTGGTTTTTTATACGTGAGACTTCACTTTCTCCATATTGCTTGAGATCAGAATCCTTACCTCCTTCATATTTACTTGCAAGTTTTTCCCCTCCTACCATCATATTATAAGTATAGTTCTCTTTCTTTGTTTCTCCAGCTATTCTTTTAGGGTTCATTACCTTATATACTTCATACACTGCAAAATTCTTTAACAAACGTTTTAGGTTCTTTTTGGAAAGATTATCAAGTAGATCTTTTCTTTTTCTACGACCTTTACTTACAACTATGCCCTCTACAGGCTCAAGAGCGTGATCAATTTCATCAGGTTGGATATGTGTATCTAAAAAGTGCCTGGATAATTCGCCGATATCTTGTATGAGATCTTTCTCTACAGAAATGTCTTTCTTGCATTTTATCTTTAAGCTTTCTTGGATTAATAGAATAATTTTCGCCTGAATTTCATGAATATTGTCAGTAGATTCAAACACCTTATCAATTGCACTACCCAAATCATCATCCTTTTTCATTGCTTCCACAACATCGAATAACTCAGATTGCTCTGTTGTGTTATTATTCTCCATTGCTTTTATTGTCTAATCAAAACATTATACTAGTATGTATTTAATATAGTTGCTAAGCAATGATTATTAGTAATAACCTATCATATATTAAATTATGTGTTGATGCCATACATCATACTCTGTAGACGTTTTTGTTAAAAAATAATTGTGATCAGGATGTACATTTCATTAACAATTCAGGGAAATTACAGCAGAGACACTAATGTTTATGAATCTTTGTTAAACTATGCTAAATTTAATGGTGTTATGTGCCTTGGATTGATTATAGAAGTGCCTTTGGGCTTAGACTATTAGAGGATTAAATCCCTTTACCTATAATCAAGAGATATCCTTAGAGTAGAAGTATGGTCGGGGCAGAGAGATTCGAACTCCCGACCCTCTGGTCCCAAACCAGATGCGCTACCAG
>JBGCEV010000057.1:0-10588 GCA_045106605.1 Rickettsiaceae bacterium
ACTTGTTGATCTGTGATCATTACCTCGCCTTCACTGAATTATTTTCAATTCATAGTGAAGCAATTTAATGCCTATTTCGCTTCTTTTTTTATAGGCAAATATAATAGGCGCACATCGGCATTTTTAATAGTCGCACAACAAAATCAACCTATTGAGAACTAAAATTACTATTTTTGCTTAATTTGCTCATGACTTTTAATTGCATTGACAGGGCTAACTTGATGTCGCTATGTGATTATTTATATAACTAATGTTTATTTACTATATATTCACATATATCTAGATTTACTACATGCCCTTAATTTGAGGTAAATTACTACGAAATTGCATTACGCGCAAAATAACTTACCTAAACACCAATGCAACACGTTTAACTCGAAAGGATTTAATCCTTGGGTTGGTGGATAGCTACACCTAAAGAATAAAGCTGCATAAAATTTCCTACGATACTTACTAGACAGTATTTTCCAGTTTAGTAAAACAAATTCAGAAAAGTGATTTTATGTTAATCTTCACGGGGCAAGCTCCATGGTATCAAGTAGGGTGTAAGCGAGTACAAGCTGCGTTTGTCTCATGTCTTCTTTCTCCTGATGCTCATATATCATTTTTAATGATCAACGTCCCTATAGGCTTTACGCATATGTTAAAATTTGCTGTTTAGTACAAAACCTGACATAGACTTAATTTTGTATACTACATCGCTAATATACATCTTAAGTAGAATTGGTAAAATAGTTAAAAGATTTTCTTAAAATATTTTACGGCGATATTTGCAACTATCACAAGATGGTACTCACATTTATAAGCTCAATGTTCTTGCAACATGTCCATTATATAGTTGTCTTGGTCTAGTTATTCTGTACTCATGATCTTCCCACATTTCCTTCCAATGAGAAACCCATCCAGTAGTTCGTGCAACGGCGAATAGTACGGTGAACATTTGAGATGGAATGCCCATGGCTTCATATATTATTCCGGAATAGAAATCTACGTTAGGATACAGTTTGCGATCAATAAAATATTGATCATTCAGCGCGATTTTTTCCAGTTCTACAGCGATTTCTAAAAGAGGATTACCTTTTTGACCTAGCTCCTCTAATATTTCTTGGCATGTTTTTCTTAGTACTGATGCTCTTGGATCGTAATTTTTATATACTCTATGACCAAATCCCATCAGTCTGAAAGGATCGTCTTTATCTTTAGCTCTTTCTATACATTGAGGTATGTTCTTTACATTTCCAATAGTTCTTAGCATATTAATTACAGCTTCATTTGCACCTCCGTGCGAGGGGCCCCACAAAGAAGCAATACCAGCACTAACGCAGGCAAATGGGTTTGGCCCTGACGACCCAGCCGTGCGTACTGTTGAGGTAGATGCATTTTGCTCATGATCTGCATGGAGTATAAAGATAGTATTTAAAGCCTTAGCCAATAAAGGATTCACTTTATATTTTCTATCGGGTGTGGCAAACATCATGTGCAAAAAATTTTCTGTAAAAGACAGTTCATATTGAGGGTATACAAATGCCTGGCTTTGAGAGTATTTGTATGTCATTGCAGCAATTGTGGGTATTTTCGCTATCATCCGTATTGCAGCCAGTTCACGGCCTGATGAACTCGTCATATCTATCGAGTCATGATAAAAAGCTGATAATGATCCAACAACAGATAATATTACAGCCATTGGATGAGCTGAATGGCGAAATGCACCAAAAATATTGCGTGCCTGCTCATTCATTAAGGCATGATGTTTTATATTGGCATTAAATTCAGAAAATTCAGAGGAGGTAGGCAATTCACCGTTCAGAAGTAAAAATGCAACTTCCAAAAAATCTTTACGTTCAGCTAGGTCTTTGATATCATAACCTCTATGACGTAATACCCCTTGATTTCCATCTATATATGTTATAGCAGATGTACAAGAAGCTGTAGACATAAACCCAGGGTCGTAAGTGAAATATCCGGTTTCGTTGTATAGTTTTGAAACATCTATAACGTCAGGTCCAATTGTAGCTTTTCTAATAGGTAATTTATACTTCTTATTATCTATTATTAATTCAGCAGAATCTTGATTTGTCATCTATTTTGATATTTTTTATTAATAATATGACCATAATGTCCTTATTATTATAAGCTAATCTATTTGGTTGGAACGATCAAGCTTATCTTCCTATATAAAATTAAAAAGATAAAAGGTAGCAACTAAGCAGCGTATTTATTAGGTGCATTAATCAAAAATAATTTAGTATTTTACTTTTACAATATATTTAGTAATTCGGTATTTTTGTGATTCTTTCTATTGAACTCATTTGTCTTGTAGTTATTATACGCAAACGCCCATGCGTTATTTTGGATATAATTAAGTATGCTGTTGTTTGAATTCTTCTTCTACTATCTAACATATCTAACAGATGAAGCGAGTGTGAAAGGCATAAGGCCTGCTATTATAACAGAAATGAGACCCAGTTTTGCTGCGTAGTACTGTCATTGTCTATTATAGGCATTTCATAGTCAGCTAGTGCCTCTGTGCTGAATGACCCAGGATTGACATTTTGTGAATCTAGCTGTGTTGCTTTGGCAAAGCAATTAGTAGCCTCTGGGTATTTCTGAAAATTAAAATAACTACAGCCGAACTCATAAAAATAATTAGCGTTTTGATGACCTAATCTCTGTGATTTTAATAATTCTGCTAGATAGTATTTTGATATGACTGTACAAGTTTACTCATAATAAATAACCTATTTTATTTTAGAAACATAGAGCATACATCTTTCATGTATGTGATACATGATTATAGTAAATAATAATGAAATGATCACGTGTATCAACCATTTCAGAAATAACGACAAACATTATACTGTAAGTTTATACAAAAGCAAATTAATTATCAGGTGATTGTTATATTTTTTTGTCGGTGCTTAGTATAATATAATTTGTTGCATCAGTGTAAAACGTGCAACCTTGTTTAAAATTAGTATTAGGTTATAATTCACTTTTTCAATTATATATTGAAGCGAGAGTATATAACAATATTTCAGGCTTTATATGAGAATTTATATCATTGAATGGGGAGTCTCAAACTTCTAAAAAACGTGAGCCTCAGATCAAGTTTGATTTACGACTATGTATATCATTCTTCCAATAAGAACAACATTGTTTATGTTAGAGGTAAATTTTGTAGCTTCAAAAATTAGATTAGATAACCTTAATTAGCTAGCGCCCTGCATATTAAATGTTTGACTTTAGCTTCTCATTTAGTTATTTTTACTTTGGTAAGTTTACATATGAAGATTAATATTTTAGCATGAACAAGAAACAACAATATCCCTTAATGCCTAAAGCGACAGCGGTGTGGCTTGTTGACAACACAGCGCTAACTTTTAAACAAATTGCAGATTTTTGTGGCTTGCATGAATTAGAAGTTAAAGGTATTGCTAATGAGGAAGTAGCTACTAATGTTATGGGTATTAACCCTATCACTTCTGGGCAACTTGATAAGAGCGAAATAGAAGCTAGTTCACAGGATTCCGGTAGAGCTTTAAAGTTAAAGACAAATACAGCTTATGAATTAAGCTCTAAAAAATCAAAAAAAGGGGCGAAGTATACCCCTATTGCCAGAAGGCAAGATAAGCCAGATGCTATTTATTGGTTAATTAAGAATTATCCTAATATAACAGATGCCAGCATAATAAAATTGATTGGTACAACAAAATCAACTTTAGCTGCAATCAGAGATCGTTCTCACTGGAATATGGCTAATATTCGCCAACGTGATCCTGTCCTACTTGGTTTATGTCTTCAAGGTGACCTTGATAAAGTAGTCAATAAGTTACATATAGAAACTGACAAAATTTAATATCAGAGCAGGTAAGATGAACTATCTAAGCAAGTTACATGATGAATTAGATAAGTATAATTTACTGCAGCACCCATTTTATGTTGCTTGGAGTAATGGAGAATTATCAATTGATACTTTAAAAATGTATGCACAAGAATATTATGGTCATGTTGCAGCGTTTCCCCGTTATATTAGCACCATACATTCTATGTGCACTGAAATTGAAGACAGACAAATATTGCTCGAGAATTTAATCGATGAAGAACAAGGCAGTAATAATCATCCAGAATTGTGGTTAAGGTTTGCAGAAGGGGTAGGGTGTAATAGAGAAGATTGTCATATACAGGAATTAAATTCAACAAAAAAATTAGTCAATGAATATTTTAACATAACTAGAGATAGTTATGCTAAAGGTCTTGGCGCTTTATATGCATATGAAAAACAAACACCGGAAGTTGCAAAATCAAAAATCGAAGGCCTAAAGAAATTTTATAATATAACGGACCCAAGTACTTTAGAGTTTTTTGAAGTGCATATGGTAGCCGATGAGTGGCATACAGAAGAATGTGCAAAATTATTACAAAAAATGCATGCAAAAGATCAAATTTTAGCCCGCCAAGGTGCGCTAAATTACTTTGGCAATTTTTGGATGAAATGTATGGAATTCATTCAGGTAGTATTAATCACATTAATTAATGAATACAAAACGTTCTGCGGTTAAAAGTATTTCTCCTGTGTGGTTAAACTTGTTATATAAAGTATATTTTATCATCATAATAAAGATATCACAGTCATGACAACAGTATTGATAGTAGATGACCTTGAACAAAACATAAAATTATTAAAAGCAAAATTATTAGCTGAGTATTATAATGTATTCACCGCAAGCAGTGGTAAGCAGGCATTAGAATTACTACATAATAATCAAATAGACATTGTTCTTTTAGATGTCATGATGCCAGGAATGGATGGTTTTCAAACTTGTAGGCATATAAAAAATAATACAACAACAACTCATATTCCAGTTGTCATGGTGACTGCACTTACAGATATAGAAAGTAGGGTGCAGGGACTTGAGGTTGGTGCAGACGAGTTTTTGTCAAAACCAATTAATGACACAGCTCTATTTGCTAGAATTAAATCCTTAACACGTATGAAAGCAGTGCTTGATGAGTTAAAACAACGTAACAAAACTAGTGCAGCTATTGGTAGTACATTAATTAAAACAGAAGACTTGTTTTCAGAGAGCAAAATTCTTATTTTGGATGATGATGCCGTTCAAGTTAAAAATATAAAATTTCAACTTAATTCATTAACAGACCGTATAGTTGTGTTTAATGATTTATCTGAAATTGAATCTTTAGGAGCTTTCGTACCAAATGTAATTATCATAAGTTGTCAGATAGATTTCGAAGATCCTCTTAGAGTCGTGGTTAGATTAAAAGCAGATCAGCGTTATAAGGACTCTGTGTTGATGTTGTTGGTTGAAGAAGAAAATATGAATATGGTTATTAAGGCAATGGAAATTGGAGTAAATGATTATTTTCTTTACCCTGTGGATAAGAGTGAATTGCAGGCAAGAGTTAAAACTCAACTTCGAAGACAACAATATCAATCTAATCTTAGAACATCACTAGAGGAAAGTTTCGATTTGTCCATCAAAGATGGCTTAACTAACGTATTTAATAGACGTTATTTTGATATTCATATACAGCAATTAATTAATAATGCCAGTGAGTATAAACTAAGCTTGTTAATGCTTGATATAGACAATTTTAAGCTAATCAATGATACATACGGCCATCCCGTAGGTGATATTGTATTAAGGAAATTAGCATCCATATTAAAATCTTCAGTAAGGGTGGTTGACCTAATTGCTAGGTATGGTGGAGAGGAATTTGTTATTTTATTGAAGAATGTTAATCTTACACGAGGCAAGAAAATAGCAGAAAAAGTTAGGAAATTAGTTGAGGATGCAGTATTTGATATTAAAAATAGCAATTCATTAAAAATCACTGTTTCAATTGGGGTGGGAGAATACAATCAAAATGAATCAATTGAGCATTTTATTCAGCGTGTGGATCAATCCATGTATAGTGCAAAAAGAAGTGGTCGTAATAATATCATAGGATAAGCATTATATATCGGGTTATCTGCAGATATAAGATTGCTATATAATAATTTATAATAGAACAATTGATTGTTATTAAACTATTTGCTATAACAATCAATTAATCACAAGCGGTCGTGGCGGAATTGGTAGACGCGCAGCATTGAGGGTGCTGTTCTGTTAAGGAGTGGAAGTTCAAATCTTCTCGGCCGCACCATGATAAGATAAAGCTTATTAAATAAATATGTTCGGTAATTAATTATTACTATAACTTCTAAGTTACGGTGCTCAATGGTTATATTATGATATATGTACCATTCTGAAAATAGATTTTTTATAAGGATAGCGCAACGTTATGCATAACATACAACACAGCATATCAACTGACCACCAAGAAAAGCTAGACCAGCAATTTGAACATATTACCTACTTAATAGATAATGATAAGCTAGATAGTGCTATTGAATTGTTACTAGGACTGCATTATGCAGATCTAGCTGACTTTCTTGATCATACAAGCCACAAAGATTATCAAGTGATCTTACCAGCTATTGGATCTAAGATTGATGCCAATGTATTATTTTGCCTAAATGATGGTAATAAACAAGCGGCAATTGAAGCCTTAGGGATTAAGGCGAGTGCAAAGTTAATATCAAATCTTGATATTGAAGACTCAATAGAAGTAATTGAGGCCTTAAATATAGATTCAAAAGAATTGTTAATAGCAGAGTTGCCAATTGATAAGAAACAACAAATTATTGAAGGATTCCGCTATCCAGAGGATACTGCTGGGCGTATCCTTGAAAAGGACTTTGTATCGTTAGATCAGCATTGCACAGTGGAGCAGGCTCTTGATTTCATAAAACATAAAAACGAGATAACTGATTTTCATGCAATTATACTAGTAAATAATCGATTTAAACCAGTCGGTACAATGCTTTTAAGCACCTTAATAAGAAGTAATAAGGATGCGATTTTATCAGAATTAATGAACCGTGAAATCATGGTAGCAGACACTAGTACTGAAATTAATGAGCTAACTTTCTTATTTAAGCAGTATGCCCTAACTCTAGTGCCTGTAGTTAATAAACAAGGAAAGCTTGTTGGCAGTATTTCCATGGATAGCATGCTATATCTTATAGATGAGCAAACAGAAGCGGAATTCTTGCATTTAGGTGGCGTAAGCAATAGCGATATTTTTTACAATTTATATTTTACAGCTAAAGGAAGGTTCCCTTGGTTATTTGTGAATCTCGTTACTGCATGCCTGACTTCGCTTATTATTAATCAATTTAATGAAACTATTACACAATTAGTGACTTTGGCTACTATTATGCCGATTGTTGCATCTATGGGAGGTAATGCTGGTACACAAGTAATGACAGTAACGGTTAGAGCTATAGCCAATAGAGAAATTAATAATGCTAGTACAATACGTGTTATAACAAAAGAAATTTATGTATGTGCACTTAACGGTTTAATATTAGCTCTCATTGGTATTTTATTAACATATTTATTATTTTCCAGTATAGGTTTAAGTATGGTCTTTGCTAGCGCTGTAATAATTAATTTTTCAGTTGCTGGCTTTCTCGGTTCGTTTATACCTATCATATTAAATAGATTAGATATAGATCCAGCTGCGGCCTCTGGTGTATTTTTAACAGCTTGTACTGATTCTATAGGCTTTTTAAGCTTCTTAGGTTTAGCCTATTTTTTCTTAGTATAGAAACTAATGTTTGTTTGATGAGCTGCTTGGGGGGTTAGCTAGGCATAATTTCAAATTAGAAAGTCTTGCCTAGCTAATAAATTGTATATAATTACAGGTCAGATGCATTTATATCATCTATTGCTACATCACCTGTGGCCATCACCATATCGTCAAGTGTTGGTATTGCGTAATCAAAAATAATTGCAATTATGCCTTTAATATCCATATATGGCATTTCACTTAGGAGATGGCCAATCTCGTCCTTATACTTATAAAGATCTAGAATAGTTTTGTTACCCAATGATTCTCTATCAGCAAAGTCGCTCGAAATCAATGTTGATTCCCACCGTAGCATTCCAATAGAAAATTCAGAGAACGATAATGTTGGTATCACATTTTGTAGTGCACTATATACTTGCTTGTATATTGCTTCAGTAAGAGATGAGTGTGTTTCATCTATCTGTATTATCAAATTCACTGACTGTTCTTTTTCTAATAATGAAATTAGTTTTCTTAAAGCTGCTGCTACAGCATCCTCACCCAAATTTCGATTACCAAACTTTGCAATTATATTTGTAGGACCAGACTCTTGTTTTTCAATGACAAAAACATTAATTTGGTTTTTTTGAAAAAATGTTTTTATATATTTGTAATATGGATCAGCTTCCATTTTTTGTTTTGTATAAACTGTATAGCAGCTTATTTCTTCTTTTTCTACGATGGCATATTCTGTAGATTGTTCGAGCGTCTCCTTAATTAGCTTGCTCATATCCTTATTGCTATCCTTACTATGAGGTTTTCTATTATCTTTTCTCTCTGTTCTTCGTTTCATGTTCTGCCCATAATTGTATTTATTTTATTAACTTTTATTAATTACTTTTGCTTTTATATCATAAATATGCTGATTAAGCAAATACGGAATAGTAAGTATTCGCTGCTTATAGAGGAAACAAGTGGTAATGTATTTTGACTCAATGAAATAAAAACACCGATATTCCCCTTAGTGCTAGCTCACGGATCAGTTATAGATAATAAATCTATAATAAAAAACAGGGGGTATATTTTGAATAGAGGTTGGGCTAGTCCAGAATTTTGTATTAAATCTAGCAAGGCAGATCATACTATTATTATTGGTTATGCTAGTGTTTTCGGTGTTATTGACGACCATAATGATATTATCAATCAGGGAGCTTTTAAGTTAGCCAAGGCTCATGATATCAGATTACTTTGGCAACATGACTCGGCAACACCAATTGGTATTATAAATCATTTGGAAGAAGATGAGTATGGGCTCAAAATAGAAGCAGAAATTAATACTAAAACGATCGCAGGAGCGGAAGCTACTGCCCTTATAAAACAAGGAGCTGTTTGTGGTTTAAGTATTGGTTATCAAACTAAAGCACCAATGCGTTATAACAAGCAAGGGGTTAAAATAATTGATGAGTTAGAGCTAAAAGAAATCAGCATTGTTACCTTTCCAGCTAACGCTAGTGCTCTGATAAGCCATATCAAACAAAAGCATCTTGAAGATCAGGACTTCTGCAACCATTCCGTGCAAGAACTAGAAAGTTTAATTAAACAATTAGAAAATCATTAGAGGCATAACATGCAAGAAAATCCAATCCAACAAATATCAGTAAATGTACAAAAATTTCTCGCCCGAGAGTCAAAAACTAGTGAAAAGATTAATCAAATAGAGAGTAAATTAAATAAAATGAATTCATATTTTGTCAACACACCAATAGATGCTGCTACAGACTATGCTGAAAAATCAGTAATGAATAATTTTGTTCGTAAAGGTATAACCAGCGACTTGCAGACAAAGTCATTTAGCGGCAAGGTAGAAGAAGCAGGAATATTAATTACTCCAACTTTAAGCAAAAATATTATTTCAGCTATTAACGCAAAATCACCTATGAGACAACTAGCATCTGTTGAGAAAATTTCAACCAGGTCTCTTGATATCATAATTGAAGATGGTAAATTTTCCTCTGGTTGGGTTGGTGAAGTTAGTCCAAGAGATGAAACTGAGACTCCAGCCTTAGTCAAAAAAACTATTCATCTTCATGAAACTTTTGCGCAGCCAAAAGCAACTCAAAGTTTGCTAGATGATGCTGAAAATAGTATAGAACATTGGCTAAAAGAAAGGTTGGTAGATAGTTTTGTTAAGCTAGAAAATGAAGCTTTCATCAATGGCAATGGTGAAGATAAACCACATGGTTTATTAACTAACGAACACGTGGAGCGAATTAATGTTGGCGAGGTGGTCACTGCCGATATTTTAATTAAACTTATTAATTCTGTTAATGAAGGATACTTATCTAATGCAAGCTTCTTAATGAATCGCAATACTTTATCTGCTATTCAATCCATTCAAGATCAAACAGGCAGGTTTATCTGGCAGCAATCATTAACTGATTCGATGCAACAAAATATTTTTGGTATTCCTGTAATAATTAGTTCAAATATGCCAGACATAGGCAATGATGCATTGTCAATTGCTGTAGGGGATTTTAAATCTGCTTATAAAATTGTTGATAGATCTGGTATTCAGATGCTAAGAGATCCTTATACTGAAAAACCATTTATCCGTTTTTATGCAGTTAAAAGGGTAGGGGGTGATGTAGTTAATCCGGAAGCAATAAAATTTGCTAAATTCTCAGAATCGAGTAGAGAGACCCCTTACAGAATCTCCCTCTCACACCACCGTACGTGCGATGTCGCATACGGCGGTTTCAGATTTGTGTTTAACAAAAGAGTCGAAAATGGAAAAGAGTTGAAACTGCTTAAAACATTTAAGAGTAAGAGCCTGGTGCACAGGGTGAGATAGAGATTTCTTCCACCAATTTCCTCGAGAGCAGGCAATAGCCCAAGCAAGCTTGGTCTCAAGCCCTAGCCCTTCAAAGAAAGTTTTGATAGAGTATTTTCTCTT
>JBGCEV010000058.1:0-20597 GCA_045106605.1 Rickettsiaceae bacterium
ACTTGTTGATCTGTGATCATTACCTCGCCTTCACTGAATTATTTTCAATTCATAGTGAAGCAATTTAATGCCTATTTCGCTTCTTTTTTTATAGGCAAATATAATAGGCGCACATCGGCATTTTTAATAGTCGCACAACAATTATCCTTTTACTGATTACAATTCAGAATATAGCACAGGAAAAAGGGACTCAAGTATATAATCTCTTTAAAAAAGCCACAATACTATATAATGTTCCACCACATAAAATAATAACAGGCGCAAAAGGTAAATCAAAAAAGAAAGATAGGATTATTCCACCTGCATTCATCAATTGAGCAATGCAAATTGCACTGATAATCATTATCAAGGCTGATCTAGATATAAGACGAGCAATCATTGCTGGGATTACAATAATACTTGTAACAAGTAATGCACCAACAATTTTAATTGTAGCGACTATAGCAAAAGACAACAAGGACAGAAACATAAAGTCAAGCATCTTCACTTTTACTCCTTTAGAATGAGCAATATCCTTACTTAATATAATTAATACCAACTTCTTATAGGTTGATAATATGAATAACATAGTAGCAGCTAAAATAGCACTGAGAACAATAATATCTTGTTTGTTAACTGCGAATATATCACCAAATAAAATATGATTTAGATAAAATTGGTTGGGAAAAATATGTGATAATATCAATGCAATTGCAATCATGATACTCGATACTAAGCCAACTGCGGCACTGTTGCCTGAGTTATTTTGCACCTTAAATACTATGAAAGCAAAGAATATAGTATTAATAATTCCAGCATAAAATACAGGTAATCCAGCAATGACACTAATTACTGCAGCTAACATGCTCGCATGCGACAAGCCGTCGCCATAATATACATATCTTTTCCATAATACAAAGCATCCAAGTGGAGCAAATATGAGGCCAATTAAAATAGATACAATTAGAATGTTAATCATGCAAATCTACTTAATGTTGATGATCATGATGGTGAATATACACTCCAACTTCAGATAAAGCATTTTTAAAGGTAATGTTATTGTTTAAATCGGCTGGCTTACCGCTACAACATACGTGACCATTGAGACAAATAACCTGATCAGATTGCTTCATCACTGTAAACAAATCATGTGAAATCATAAATATAGTTACTCCAAGTTCTTTTTTTATCCTACTAATCATGCGATAAAATTCTTGTTGACTCGCCACATCTAGATATTGTGTTGGTTCATCTAAAATTATTAAATCTGGGTTACTAAGAATAGTGCCAACAAGCATCACTTTTTGTAATTGCCCGCCAGAAATTGCAGATACATCTTTGTGGGCAATGAGTTCCAAATTAACAAAACGTTGTAAATAAGCATCGATATTAGACGCTTTTCGCCCAGAAAGAGCAGATAGTAAACATTCAACCGTCATGGGCAAATTAAAACTGAGATCTAGTTTTTGAGGAACATAGCCAATACAAATATTCTTAGCTAAATATAAATGTCCTGAATCGTAGGTTTCAAGCCCAAGAATAATTTTAGCCAACGTAGTTTTGCCAGCACCATTTTGACCAACTAAGGTTGTGATTTCACCTTGTTGCAATTGAAAATTTATATTTTCAAGCAGTCTGTTGTTGCCAAATTTTTTTGATAGGGATGTAAACTCAACGAGTTTGGTCATATGGAAAATACTAGGCTGCTTGATATGTTGATTTTAATATTACGAAAGTACGTCCATCATATCAAACAGCGAATTTTCTGTATAGCAATAAATTATAATGTTATTTGATTATTTTCCATGATCCATCAGGTTGACGGCACGCCTTACCGTATGCGTTCTTTGTTTCACCACCTACTATTATCTGTTGTTGATATTCTCTGCAATATTGACCTTGTTCCCTAAAGGTCCTAGTTGGTGTGATAGAACCATGGTTGCCACTATCTGGGTTACGCCATTCTACGCTATTGCCTGCAGGAGCGAACTCTAAAGCTTGTTGAGAACTCTTTTTTAGCATCTGCTGATCATATTCATCTAGGCTCTTACCAATTTGACCACCGACTAAAGCACCAGCCAATGCCCCAACTCCTGTGGCCACTAACTTTCCTTCGCCTTTGCCGAATTGAGCACCAAGAAGACCTCCTGTTACTCCGCCAATTAACGTGCCACCACTTTGCTTGTTAAACTGACCTTGACAATTTGCTAACAACACCAGAGATAAAGTGTATATAGAGAATTTTAATATCTTGTGCATAACATTCCTGTGATTTCTTTTGACATTTTAATACCAGTTGCTAAGATAACCACTCCTAATATTTATTGCAAACAAAAAAATGTTATGATTCAAACAAAAGATGAAACTTTAATTAGGTATGCATCTTATATTTCAGTAATCACAGCATTTTTTGTCATGCTAGCCAAAATTTATGGTTGGGCATTGACAGATTCACAGTCAATGCGAGCTACCCTTGTTGACTCTTTGTTAGATATCTCTTCATCCTTAATAAATGTAATCGCTATCCGCTTTTCGTTGACACCCCCTGATGAAAATCATCGATTCGGCCATGAAAAATTTCAGGATCTAGCAATATTCTCTCAATCGATATTCTTTTTCTTGTCCGGTCTATTTACGTTATTTTCTGCCACCAAAGCATTATATGCACATAGAGTACCAGATAATGGTGAGTTAGGGATAGACACTATGTATTTCTGTATTGTTCTAACCTTGGGACTGGTGATTTTTCAAAGCTATGTAATCAAAAAAACTAATTCTAAAATCATAGCAGCTGACAAATTACACTATTTTTCCGATCTATTAACTAACGTTGCTGTAGTTGTATCTTTATATTTAAGTAATAAATTTTGGTATATAGATGCTGTTGCAGGCATTGCTATTTCTCTATACATTGTACGAGGGTCCTTTTTATTGTTTCGTGAGGCTATTCGCAATTTAGCAGATGAAGAATTTCAGTTAGAAGATCGTAATAAAATTATTAACATAATTAATAGCGTTCCAGAAGCAAAAGGGGTGCACGAATTAAAAACAAGGTGCGCTGGTGATAAACCATTTATTCAATTTCATTTAGAATTAAATGGCAAATTAACTTTAGCTGAGGCTCATCAAATATCTGATAATATTATAGACAAATTAATAGAATTATTCCCCAATGCTGAAATTATTATACATCAAGATCCACTATAGGTTCGCAATAATGCTATGCAAAATCATTTTGACAATCAGTACATGCAACTAGCCCTTGAGCAAGCAAACAAAGCTTATGCTGAAAAAGAAATACCCGTAGGGTGTATTATAGTGCAGCCAGCAGAACAGAGAATATTAGCACAATCTCATAACATGTCAGAACAGGGCCTTAACCCTAACTTACATGCAGAAATGATGGCTATTGATTTAGCTTGCCAAAAATTACAAAGAAAAAACTTATCAGATTGCGAAATGTATGTTACTTTAGAGCCTTGCGTAATGTGTGCTAGCGCTATTTCTAATTCACGCATTAAGAGCTTATATTATGGTGCCTTAGATCGTAAACAGGGAGCAATAGAAAATGGCATAAGATTTTTTACACAAAAATGTTGTTTTCATAAACCTGAAGTGTATTCTGCTTTATCTGAATTACAATCTGCAAAGTTAATGAAAAAATTCTTTGTTGATTTAAGAAAAAAATAGTAGATAATTACTTGGCTAAGTTTACATTAGCTAGTATAATCGAGCATAACTAAAAAAGACGAAGTGTTAATATGTTGTATATATTAGGTATAATTACCGTAGCTGGTTCAGTTATATTAGGTTACTCAATTCATGGAGGTAATTTAGCAGTCCTCTACCAACCGAGTGAATTTATTATTATCCTCGGAGCTGCATTGGGTTCAGTACTTATCGCTTACCCTAAAGATCAATTAAAAAAGGCGGTATTGAGTATCAGGTATTTTTTCCAAGGGACGCCATATTCAAAAAAAGACTACATGGAATTACTACTTTTTAGTTTTAATATTTTCAAGCTCATGAAAATCAAAGGTATGCTAGAAGTGGAATCGCATATTGAAAATACAAAGGAAAGTGAAATTTTCAGTCTCGCTCCTTCACTGAGAAAGGATATGTTTGCTCAACATTTTATATCAGATAATTTGCGTCTAATAACTATGGGCATGGATAACCCTTATCAATTTGAAAATGTTATGGAAAAAGAAGTTGACCTCTATAGAGAAAATACCTCATCTTCTGGAGACGTTTATGCAACGCTTGGCGATTCATTACCAGCACTTGGAATTGTTGCTGCCGTACTAGGTGTAATCGTAACAATGAGAAGCATTATGGAACCACCAGATGTGCTTGGAGCTATGATTGGAGCAGCCCTTGTAGGAACGTTTTTTGGAGTCCTGACCGCATACGGTTTATTTGGACCTATGGGACATTTTTTACATAAATACGGACATCACAAGATTCAATTTGTAGATTGTGCAAAAACGGGTTTTCTTGCCTATTTAAATGGTAACCCACCAATTATTATTGTTGAATTTATGCGCAAGAACATATCTGAAGATCTCAGGCCATCCTTTGAGGAATTAGATTCTTATATTAATGAACATGCAATGAAGATAATGGGTTAAAGATGAAGCAAACTCAACCTATCATTATCAGAAAAAATAAAAAATCGTACACGAAGATGCAGCACCATAGTGGTGCATGGAAAGTAGCATATGCTGATTTTGTAACAGCAATGATGGCATTTTTTTTACTTTTATGGCTTGTATCTGTTTCGAATAAAGCTACCTTAGAAGGAATAGCCAAATATTTTACTCCAACAAAGGCTATTAGCAAGAATGCAGGCTTAGGTTTTGATGGCGGAGTGAATGAAAATCTTACACATGGTATTGCAGCAACTCACACAGCATCAAGTTCTTTAATTTACGGCTCCCCTTCAACAGGGCATAGGATGGATCCAGCAAAATTACCAAGCAACATGAGCAAAATAGAGCAGGAACATTTTCTCAATATAATGAATACCATGCAAAATAGTAGTGAACTTAAGCAATTTGCTGATAACTTACGAATAGATATGAGTAATGAAGGGCTTCGTATTCAAATTATGGATAATGACCATAGACCTATGTTTAAGCCTAATACCCATAAATTGCAACCATATATGGAGACAATTATTAACATTATAAGCAAAATGATTAATAAACAATCTAATTATATTTCAATCAGTGGACATACAGCCTTTGCAAGAAACAATCGAATGGATTATTGGCAACTTTCTGCAGATCGTGCAAATGAAGTAAGAAAGTTAATGAATAAAACACTGAGTAATAAGGAGCAGGTGGTAAAAATTATAGGGTTAGCAGATAGAGAACCTCTAGACGGCCTTTCACCAGGTGACGCCAGAAATATCCGGGTAGATATCACACTACTGAATCAATCATCCATCAGTCAATATCAAAAATCCACTCCATACTAAATGATTTTCTATTGTGTGATGATCTCCAAAAACTGAACTGTTATAGTAAAGTATTATTACGCTGTATTTTGTAAGAAGTAGAGCAATAGATTGCAACAAAAGGGTGGATAATTAGATATTTAGCCTTAACCTATTTATATAATATATCCATTTATTTATATAATATATCCGTCCATTATAATTCATAGTGTTACTTATTTCAAATGTTATAAGATTTCTGCGCTCAATAGATGAGACAGAACCTTATCAATCAATAGGCCGTGACCAATCTGGATCGGATGCATCATGCGGAGTGGGGATAATGCGTTCATTGTAACCAGTAATGTCTATTGTATATAACCTATTTAATTTTTTTGTATTGTTATCTTTTGGTCGTATACCTTTAGTAAATACCATGACTCTGCCATTATGAGCCCAAGCTGGAGTTTCAACAAGGTATCCGCTAGCGATTAGCCGCTCTTTATTTTGGTCCTCAATTAACCTAGGTCGCATTACTCCGATAGTAAAACCAACAGTTCTACTCATCTTGGTAAAAGCAATAAAGTGGTTTTTAGACCAAGTAGGTTCAGCATAAGAACCCCCACCAAAAATGCTTATTTGTTGTAAATTATCACCATTTCTCTCCATTACATATAATTGACGTGAACCACTCTGATCTGAGTTAAAGACTATTTTTGTACTGTCAGGTGAATAACAAGGTGAAGTATTGATGGATTTACCTTCCGTTAATTGCCTCATCCGTTTATTCTTGAGATTCATCTCGTATATATGCGTTGAGCCATTTTTAGCAATGGACATAATAGCATAGTTACCATCTGGCGAAAATCTTGGTGCAAAAGACATACCTGGAAACTTTCCTAATAATTGGCTTTTACCTGATCTTAAGTCCAAAGTGTGTACTTGTGGTATTCTATTTTTATAAGATAAATAAATAATTTCTTTACCACTGGGCGAGAATCTAGGAGTTAATACCAGATCTGACCCGTCTGTTAAATATCGATGATTTGCTCCATCTTGATCCATTATAGCCAGGCGTTTAACTCTTTTTAGATACGGTCCATGCTCAGATACGTAAACAATACGCGTATTAAAATAACCTTCGTTACCAGTAATACGGTAATAAACATTATCTGCAATTTTATGGGCCACCCGACGCCAAAGCCTTTCTGGCAATTCAAATGACTCTCTCAACATTTCTTGTTCAAGAACTACATCCCACAAAATAAACCGCACCTGTAAATTACCCGATTCCATACGAGTTACAGAGCCATTTAATAACAATGTAGCATTTATTTGCTGCCAAGCAGCAAATAGTGGATTATGATTAGTACCTACTTTAGTTTCAATAAAAGCAGCTGGCGAAATGGGCCTAAAAACTCCAGAACCTTTTAAGTCATGTAGAATAACAGCCCCAATATCTTTTGCCATTTTCACATCTGCTGGATCAGTGCCAGCAAAATGATTAATAGCAATTGGTGTTGGCTCAGCAGTATTTTTGTTAATATATATTATATCCTCAGCTTGAGATACCAAAGGTAATAAACAAAACATCAACAAGTTTAATAGAAAAATACGCATAATATTTAATTTCATAGTTAATTTATAGACCAATATCAGAAGGATCCAAATGTATTGTAAATTTTTTCCACACATCATACCTTGCAGGAAGCAAACCTGCAATAGGGCTAGACTTCCAGACGGCGCGTATTGCTGTTTCTGCTGTTAGTTTACAGACTGTCTCGGCCCCAACTGGACATTCTTCCTGCCCTTTTTTCTCCACCTTTTTGACTACTCCATTCTTATCTAATTCAATAGTTAACATTATAATTATTCTATCATAATTTTGAGCAGCTAATGGTGGAGCCCAATGTTTGCGGATTTTTTCCCTAATATGTATCTTCTCTGTGGCTGAAAGTGGTAATTCATCACTGTACTCATCGCCTTGAGAGAATGTTTTACCCTCCTTTGGGCTACTAGTACTCATTGTTTTTGCTTGATTATCTTGACCCGTGGATTCCTTTTCTAAATTTTTTAAACTTGAATCAATACTATCTTTTGGTTGCTTTGTTGTATTTTCTGGTTTTGTTGTTTCTTTCTCAACTTTCTCAACTTTCTCAACTTTTTCTATTTTTTTCTTAACTTTTGTTACCGCAGGTGTTTTAGGCTTTATTTCCTTCTTGATCTCCGGTTTAGGCTTATCTTTTTTAGGTTTCTCTTCTTTGGGTTTAATTGACTTTTTTACCTGTTTAGCTTGTTCTGGCTCGGTAGATATTTTATCATTTGGCCTTTCTGTTTTAATATTATTTATTTCTTGAATAGATACTATATCAAAAGTCATAATATTTTGCTCTTCAGGCAATTTTTTTATCACACTAGGTAATCCAAATAAAAAAACAACTAATATGATTAAATGTAAAATACCAGAGATAACTAGTGATCTTTGAAAATTTTTGTCCTTTCTTATCATTTACTTTTCAATATCTGAAATCAAAGCTACTTTATGAAAACCAGCACTTTGTATAAGAGCCATAATTTCTACCACTTTACCATAGGAAATGTTTTTGTCTCCTTTAACAAAAATTCTTCTCTCCTTATCTTCTTTGGTGATTTCTTTTAGTTTATCAACTAATTGATTAGGCGCAATTTTTGTTTTTAATAAAAATATTTCTTCCTTTTTATTGATTCCTATTACTAATGGTTGTAGATCACTGGAGACTGGTTTCGCTTTTGTTTCTGGTAGGTCAACATCTATGCCGGCCACCAGCATAGGAGATGTAATCATAAAAATAATGAGCAATACCAACATGACATCAACCATGGGCGTAACATTGATTTCACTAATCAACCTTCTCCGTCTGCGATGATTATTACCACCCTTTTGTATAGATATTGCCATAATTATTTATTACCTTCATCAATTGACCTAGATAGCAAATTATTTAATTGCATAATAAAATCATCTATCTTGTTATTAATATTATCAATGTCTGAGGACAGATAATTGTAAAAGATAGTAGCAGGAATAGCTACGAATAAACCAATTGCCGTAGCCAGCAACGCTTCTGCAATGCCAGGAGCAACAACCGCTAGTGTAGTATTTTTTGACACAGCAATTGATTGAAAACTATGCATGATACCCCACACAGTACCAAACAAACCAATGAAAGGGGCTGAAGAGCCAACCGTCGCCAAGAAACCTAAGCTACTTTCCAATCTATCCATCTCTCTGTTGCGAATCAGATGCATTATATTTAATAATCTCTCTTTGTGATTCGTCCGCATTATATCATTAGACTGTATTGCCTTTTTTTTGTGCTCATTAACTGTATTGAGAAAAATTGAGGCTAACGGATTATCATTTTTTTGTATAATGCTTGCACATAAATCATCGAGCATAGCGCCTGATAAAAACAAGTTTTCAAAATGACGCATCTTGTTTTTTGTTGCATAAAATAATCGTAATTTATGGATAATAATAGCCCAACTCCAGATAGAGGCGCAAATAAGCATTAATATCACCGCCTTACCAATAAAATCCGATGACATAACAAGCGACCACATGGACATGTCGGTTGTTGTTGAAGCAGTAGTTACTACTTTCTCAGCAGTTTCTGAAACATTCATAATATTGATTAATATAATTTAGAAAAACATCAAAACATATTTTATACTTTGTTCCCACATAGAGCAAATTAATTCTTTCTTTATATAGGTCAGTTTGAGAGGAGTTTAATAATTTATATTTATATAGATGATAAATCGTGTTAATAATATCCTGTCAAATATATTTATAGTAGTCATGAAAAAGAAAATAGTCGCTCTTGTCGGCCGCCCGAATGTTGGAAAATCAACTTTATTTAATCGATTAAGTATTGGCCATAAGGCTATTGTTCATAATAAGCCAGGCGTAACCCGTGATCGAAAATATTCTGATGCTAGAATCGGACCAATGGAATTTACTGTAGTCGATACTCCAGGGTTAGAAGAGGCAGAAGAAGGTAAACTTGAACATAGAATGATGCAGCAAACTATGATTTCTATTGCCGAGGCTGACCTTGTTTGCTTAGTTGTGGATAACGAAGTAGGCCTTACCCCAGCAGACAAGTTTTTTGCAGAATTTATAAGAAAATACAGTAAGAATCATATATTAATTGCCAATAAATCAGAAAGACGATTTATTCACGATCAAGGGTATTATAAATTAGGTTTTGGTACGCCAGTGCCGATTTCTGCCGAACATGGGCAAGGGTTAGCTGATCTTTATGAAGCAGTAGCAGAAAAAATTGACACTGAGGATGGTGAAGAGATATCTGACCCTATTACCGGAGATTGCTTGCAAATAGTCATTGCAGGCAGACCAAATGCAGGTAAATCAACTTTTGTTAATTCAATTATTGGTGATAACCGCATGCTGACCGGCGCAGAAGCTGGAATTACTAGAGAATCAGTAGAAATTGAATGGGAATACAAAGACACGAAAATAAAACTAATTGATACAGCAGGTTTAAGAAAGAAATCTAATGTAACCTACAGTCTTGAAAAAATGTCTACGGGCGATGCCATTGGCAGTATAAAATTTGCTAACACAGTTATTTTGATGCTTGATGCAACTATAGCGCTTGAACATCAAGATTTAACTATTGCTAACTATGTCATAGATCAAGGTAGAAGTTTGGTAATTGCTGTTAATAAATGGGATTTAATTCGCAAAAAAAATGAATATAAAGAAGAATTTGAATATAAATTATCAAATTTATTGCCGCAAGTAAAAGGGGTTCCAGTAGTGTATTTATCTGCTACTGATAACACCAAAACTCTAGAGGTGTTAGATAAAACTATTGAAATATATAAATTATGGAATAAGAAAATTTCTACGAGCAAATTAAATGATTGGTTATCATTTACACTTGATCGTCACCCCCTTCCATTACATAAAAAACTTGGGCGTAGAATCAGAATCAAGTATATAACACAAATAAAAACAAGGCCTCCCACATTCAAACTATTTAGCAATGACCCTTCAAGCATTACAGATGCTTATAAAAGGTATTTAATTAATTCTTTGCGTGATGATTTTGGCATGATGGGTGTACCTATAAGGTTTTATTTTATTAAATCAGATAACCCCTATGCAAAGAAAAAATGAAAAAAACTGTTTTACTCACTAGGTCAAAACAAGCTAATGCAAAATTAAAAAAGCAGTTAGCCGGGCGTAATTTTAAATTGCTGGAATGTAATCTAATTGAATATAAAGCAATACCAATAAATAAAAATCTCATCAACAATTTTTCTAGCCTGTTAATTACTAGTTATTTTGCTGCAGGGCAACTACCACCAGCACCACATAATGATATTCTAACTTTTGTAGTCGGCCATAAATCTGCCGAGATTCTAGCAAAAAAAGGGTATAAAATTATTATGCAGGAACGTGATGCTGAAACGCTAAAGGCCAAAATCCCACTATATCTACACTCTAATATGCTTTATTTATCTGGAAATAATATTACCGTTGACATGCCAGATGCCATCACAAGACAAGTTATCTATGAGGTCATTTATCTAAAGTCACTATCTAGTCACCAAATTAAGTTATATCAACAAGGCATAGATTATATTTTGTTATATTCACAAAATTGTGCTAAAATTTTACTGCAATTGATGACAGAAAATGATTTACTAAAATATATGGCCAACTCTACAATTATTGCTATAAGTGAGAAAGTCGGGATGGTATTTCAAAAGCAGCGCGCAAATATAATAGTAAGCTATGAACCAGAATCCATATTGCAATCTATGGAGACAAAAAATAAATGACAAAAAATAAAGAAAAAGCAAAAAAAACACTAGCACCTAAAAATAATGGGATCGTAAAAAAACTTGTTATTCTCTTTCCGATTATTTTGTTACTATCATTGACTGTTTTTGCAATAACGCTACAGCCAAAATGGCAAAAGATTATAACTGCAATCAGCACTCATCTCAAACCTGATCAAAATATTGAGACAACGCAAAATACGCCAAAAACACAATTACCAAGCCTTGCTCCAGATAATACATATCAGGAACCAGAAATAGAACATGATGATCCTTCCCCCCCTAGTGCCAGTCAGACGATTAATCCGTCTAAAGAAATTGATACAACATTGGTAAAAATCAATAATTATAGACTATTTCTAGCTAGTACACAAAAAATGATAAGTAAATTTTATCGTGATGAAATGTATGATCAAGAACTGGCAACATTAGAAAAATTAAAATATCCAAATCATATCAGTGCAATATTATTACATTTATGTAAGTACAATCAACTACTGCATGATAGAAAAATCAATTATGGTGAGTCTATTCGTCCTTTTAATTCTTCTATTATAGCGCATTTTATCCAAATTACTAAAATCCCAGATAAGGATAGCGAAGCGTTTGTGCTAAAAATGTCTATTTTAAATGAATTAGATATACTAGAAAATTATTTTTACTCACAACAAATGCAAAATAGTTTTTTGACCAATACCAAGACTACAAGCAAATTTTAGGTATTTAACAATGGTAAAATTTATAATCTTATGTACTGTTTTCTTCTTGCTATATTTAGGGTTTAGCTTTGTTGGTCAATATGATATCCCCGTCAATTTGCTCGCATCAGGTTATCAAATTACAACTACTTTGTTTGTACTTGTCATTACCTTCCTGATTACACAGTTACTGTTGATGATTGTATTAAAATGTATCTTTTCTATTATAACTCTACCCAGCATTATGCGCCAACAATGGCAACAAAGAAAACAAAATAAGATTACTCAAAGACTTATTGATTCTTTAGCCTATTTGTTGATAGATAAAAAAATAAAGGCTATCAAAAATATATATAATATAGCGCCAGAGTTATCAGCACATAACAAAGAAATAGCTAATCTCATCATGGCCGAGGCAGAGATGGATCGCCAAAAAGCAATACAATATTATAATACTCTAACTGACAACAAATATTATGGTATGTTTGCGGCTAAAAAATTAGCTGAAATTTTTTATCATAATAAGCAATATGACCAGGCAGAAAATTTTGCCATTCGAGCTTTTAACCAAAATGACACAGATGCTGTTCTAATGCTTTTGATCATTAGAATTTATGCTAAACTTGGACAATGGTCTAAACTAATACTGATAGTATCCAAATTGCAACGCACTGACAGATACAATATAGATATTTATGTCAATGAAATAGCATCTTACTATTACGCAGCAGCAAAGCATTATTTAGAGCAAGAGCAGGACAATGAAGCACAAAAATACCTTGAATTAGCCTTAGAATTTGAACCATCTTACATAGAGGCACTACATTTATTAATTGAAATATTGAATAATACCAATCAGTCATCAGCAATATTAAAGCTTTTAAAATCTGCTTTCAGTTCTAACCCTTGTTTTGAAATAGCCAAAATTTATGCAGACAGTTCGAACAATGCACCAGAGGAAATCTATACTACGCTCGCTAGCATTTCTACACCGATTAAACACCCCACTGTGTTTCTAGCAATTGCCGCCTATCTTGGATTATATGATAAAATATCACAACTTAAAGAAAGTAAGTTTCTTGCCTAAATAGAAATGCAATGAATTCAAAACTAGCTAATGACAAGATAATTCTTGATAAAAAACAACAAAAATTACTGAAGCTTTTACAGGATACAGCTGAATTAATTCAACCAAATACATTATTTAATAGAATCAAACAGACATTTTCTACAGACGGATTGCCAGCAGGGATTTATTTGTATGGTGCAGTTGGTAGGGGGAAAACTATGCTAATGAAGTTGTTTTATGAGCAAATAGCGGTACCAAAGCACATTGTTCATTATCAGAAATTCATGTATTCTATTCATCAGAAACTACACTCTCTACAAAATGAATCCCACCATAAAATTATCCAAGAAGTAGCCTCCGATCTTGCCCAACATTTTCAGGTTATTTGTATGGATGAATTTGAAGTGAAAGATATTACAGATGCAATGATTATTATGCACCTGTTCAAATATTTAAAAAAAAATAATGTCTTTATTTTTATTACTACTAATACTCAGCCTGATTCCTTATACCAACATGGATTACAGAGAGAGTCTTTTTTACCCTTTATTGGCCACATTAAACAGCATTTCAGAGTATTATGTTTAGATAACACAGTGGACTACAGATACAGAAATATATCAAAAGTTAAAGAAAAAATTTTACACCCCATTAACAATTATAATGTACAGAAATTGCAACAAATAAAGCATTCTTTATGCTCAGAAGACGAGTTAGCTGAAGTTAGTATTCAAGTTGTAGGTAGGGAATTAAAATTTGCCACAGCTTACCAAAATATTCTCTACACCAATTTTAGTGAATTATTTGAACGCAACATTAGTTATGTAGATTATGTTCACATAAGTGAATATTTTAAGATTATTGTCGTTGAAGATATAAGAAAAATTCATGCAAACGAAAATGATATTGCAACTCGTTTTATCAATTTTGTTGATAATATTTATTTTAATCAAGTTATGTTATTTATGACCATCGAATGCCCACCTAATGCGCTATATAATGGGCAGAAAAAAAATGAATTTATCCGTACTATTTCTCGGTTAAACGAAATGAATTCAGATACTTAAAAAAATGGAATTATATACTTGACTCTTTTTTCTGGTTCTGTCGCATCTGTTGTTTAAGAATAGAGGATGCGTTATAAGAGGATAAAAAAATTAGCAGCCGCTTTATCCCTATGTTCCTCATTAGAAACTCTATGATGCTATCAAGCAAATCCACAGCTCTGTAAAGATAAATCCACTTGCCATTCAGCTTGATATAGGTTTCATCCATACGCCCACTTGAACCAACAGGCTTCTTTCTTTTTCTGACCTACTTATCAAGCACTGGAACAAATCTCATTATCCATCTTTGAAGCACGCCTCTATTATTAATATCAACAATGCCGATAGTGTCTCAAATAATTTCATAGATAATAATGATCTATTGCACTGGCAATTTACTGAACAAATGAACGGTGATGAGCGCGCCATCAAAGCTCAGGAAGATGCTGATGAAATTATAAGGAACAATCCAGGACTTCTTGTTGATCTAGCATGTCTGTTCAACCCAGCGGGGGAATTTAGTACTAGCAGCTAAAATAGGGCAATCTCTATATAAAGGGTGGCGAGCAAGTAAAGCAGCTAATAATGCTAAGCTGCTTAATAACTTACGACCAATTGGTAAATTTGGTGGCACAATCAGCACAACCGTCAATAACTTCGGTAAAAACCTACAACCACCAAAAACCCACACACCAAGCGTGGTGTTTAAAAATAATAAGCAACAAAAAGTAACAGGATCTCGTGCTCTGTTAAAAAAAGGGACGGCAAGGAAAACAAAAAAGATTAAAAGGTTTGATGAACAATGATAAGGTCGGTTCTGCAGATAGAGGTTGGTTAAAGCAAGATAATAATCAAATCAAACGTGGTAAACGTCAAAAGCTTAGAGTCCCTTTTGGCAAGGAATTAGCGCATAAAAGAGGATTTGAAGCATCCAAAGGTTATGGTTATGATAAATCCAATCTACAAGATAAAAAGTTGCATAGGTTGCAACATAAGTATGATAATCAAGGAAAAAACAATCCTAATTTAGGAAAAAGGGTAAGAGCAAATGAAGTTGAATAAAAAGGAAATAGAGAATGTATCTGCTTTAGCTGGGGCAAAAAGGTATGACTATTTTATAAAAAGAGTATCTGATACTGAAGAGTTATGGGGATTATATAATAATGGCTGGGCATTAGTTTCTGATCGATTTAAAAAGTATATACCTTTGTGGTCACACAGTGATTTTGCTAAAATAAACCAAATTGGTGATTGGTCAGGCTATAGCCCTAAAGTTATAGAATTAGCATCGTTTTTTGATGAATTTCTTATGGAAATACAACGGGATAATATTTCAGTTTGTGTATTTTTAACACCTGCTGATTATGGGGTTTGTCCTAGTAATGCTCAGCTCAAACAAGATTTATTGAATGAAATAAAATTATATGAATAGTTCTAAATGATCGAGGTATGTAATTTTGCAGAGGTGGCGAAAGACAAATCAAGGCAATAACCAAATTCACAACCGCCACAGCCACCATGCTAGCCGGTGGCAATGCCAGCAATATCAACAACGCAGCTACTGTCTCTGAAAGTGTAATCGAGAATAATCTCAACTTACACTTTTCAGGATATGACGCCCAACTGTACAATATTCAACCAGAGATTGAGGCGTAAGAAAAGGTTAATGAAAAGGTTAAGGAAGTAGCCACAGAAAGCGTGGTATATCTGAAGGAAAATCCGGAAATAGCCGTAGAGATAGGTATAACGGCTGCTTGTCTTGCCATACCAGTTGCAGGAGAATACATATTGGCTACTAGAGCAGCAAATAATATCAAACGTCTGCAAGCTGTTTCTACCGCCTCTCTTATCACCAACAAAATCAATAAAAACATAGGCAAAAACCCTGCTCCTAAAGTACCTACAATACCAAAAACAAATAATCCTGGTAAAAATAAGTTTGGAAACAATGACCGAAATTTAGTAACATGGGTAGATGAAAATGCTAGTATGAGTCTAAGAGCACAAAAATATAATGATTCAGCCACTGGAGCTAGATCAAATGTAATAACGAGGAAGGGGCAAGCTCTATCTTTAAGTTATATAGATTCTAGCGGAAAATCAAAAATAGTTAGATTTGATGGTTTAGAAGATAACGTATTAATAGATAGGAAGATTGCGGTTGTGACTTCACCTAAGGTAAAAAATCAAATCTTGAGACAATCAGCTGCTTTAAAAGAAAATAATATGCAAGGTGTATGGGAAGTACCCGATGCATCTCAAGGAAAAAGAGCCCTAAAGATGATGCAAGAATTAAAAATTAATAATATACAGGTCAGGATAAAACATGAATAATTCATTAAGTAATAAATTAATAAAAGTTCTGTTAGATTTGGTAATATTTATAGAGTTCTCTAACGAAGATATCGTAAATGAAGATGCAGCAGTAGGTATTTTAGAAGAAGTGGCGGCAGAGTTGCAAGATTTGGAACAAGAAGATAAACAAGAATTATTGAAACAAATTAAGAATTTGTCCAGTATGTATTCTTCTGAAAAAAAAGCATTCCTAGAAAACTTCTCAGATTATTTTGGATTATAGACTTAGCTGGTTGAAATGTGTGATGCTGGCAAAAGCAAATTTAGTTAAAGGCAAAGCACATGCACAAAAAGTTGGGGATAATATCAATGGATTACAA
This sequence comes from Rickettsiaceae bacterium, assembly GCA_045106605.1. Classification (GTDB taxonomy): domain Bacteria; phylum Pseudomonadota; class Alphaproteobacteria; order Rickettsiales; family Rickettsiaceae; genus Megaera_A. The sequence goes on from JBGCEV010000058.1 coordinate 16,764, forward strand.
AGATGGTTGAAACATAATCCCACATCTGATGCAGGAGATAGAGCTGCAGCAGAAAATGTTTTATTAGATTTAATTGATGCGAATAGAGGACCATACATATGAAATATACTAAAAATTTATTTATTCAACATTTGATCAATAACATACCAGAATATAAAAAATATTGGCTAAATGATATAGACGGCTGGTTACCAAGCAAAAGAACTCTTAATACAGAAACGGGTACATTACTACACTTTATGGTTGATGAGATTGAAGAGGGTAGGGATAAATATTTGCCATTTATTTTTGATTTAGTAGAAGATATGCTGAAGTCAGGTGATGAAGCCGCAGAATACGCAGCATATATGATGTTCTTAGAAAGCCTAAATTGGTCATCCTCACATAGTGATAGGCAAATTTCCTTATACAAAATGGGGGCATTTATTAGGCCCGAAATCCAGGGAAGCATACAAAGAAATAGATGAAGCTGAGTATATTGGTAATGGAAGTTTAGCTGCAGTTCTTAGGCATGAAAAGTAAGTAAACAGTAAGATTTGGCAAGTAAAATGAATAAGTTTATTTTTATTAGAAATCAATTATTACAAGAATAGGATCCTATAGGAATAAAATATTTTTTTAATGAATCTACATCTGATGATGACGAATATGATAATTATATACAAACCATTATAGAATTACTTAGCAGCAAGGCTTCGGAGCAACAAGTTTTTGATTATTTTTGGTTCATTGAAACACAACATATGGGGCTATCAGGGGATAAAAAACATACGCAAAAATTTGTTAGCAAGCTAATTAAGGTATGGAAAGAACACATAAAAAGCCATATTGGGAATGTTGATAAGAACTGTGTCAAATACTAAACTAGAGTAAAAAAAGGAGGTCCTTTTAAAATTAAAAATAACCCTCTTGAAGGCACTAAGAAGGAAACGTTGGATACTCGACTATAAAGATAAGCAATTTTTTGATCAACTAAATACTGCAAGGAATGTAAAAGCAAGGCAAAGGAACCCAAGTGTAAATAAGAACTCTCACAAAGCAATTGAAGTATCTAGGTTAATTCTTAAAACCATTACAAAGTTAACAGGTAATTAATGAAAAAAATATATCAAATTATCAAATTACCTTTTGCAGTGTATAATTTTGTAGAAGCATGGGATTTATTGGCACGAGGTAAAAGTCATGAGGCTGAAAAAAAATTCGCACAGGGAGAAAAATATGTTGATAATTTAATGTATGAATTTTTAATCATGAAGGGAATGATAAAATTTAATTTACACAAAGATGCAGAGTGCATAGTTTTGTTTAAGAAAGCTTGGAAACAAATAGATAAAGATACCAAATTACCAAAGGAAGATAAATTGTATTTTAAATCATACATGTCAGGGTGTTTGGAAGTGTACAAAGAATATCTAAATTATGATTTTAAACCTATAGAATTTATACCAATTGAAAGTATAGATTTACAAAAAGTAAATAAAAATTTAAAAAACAGGTTTCCATATAGAAATCACCCAGATTGGGACAAATACGAGGGTTGAGCTTAGCCACTGTGGCATTAAATAGTCCAAATGATCGAGGCGTGTGATTTTGTTGAGAAGCGAGAGCAATAACCTCTTATTTTAATTCATCAAATTGAATTTGTGTTAAGTAATATCTGACATTAATTGTTAGATCCTTTAAGGATTTTAAGGCGCGAAATTATTAGCATTAACTTTTACATCTTGATTTACTAGTTCTTGCGGATTTATGTCTGAACAATATGCAGGTAGGTAGAACAATTCTAATTTATCCTTGTGCTTTTCAATATAAGCTTTTACCTTTTTGCTATGATGAACCTTGTGATTATCTAGTATTAAAAATACCTTTTTTTTATCTATCTAATCATTCGACCTAAAAACTCAATACATTTTTTACTAGTAAAGTTATCTTCAAAGACCATCCAATTCATATACCCTTGTGGACTAATAGCTGTTAGCATATTACATTTAAACCTTGATCCACTTTTCTTGATTATTGGAGTCTTGCCGCGAACTTCATATGTCTTACCACGATTATTTGCTGATTGTATTCTCATCTCGTCTCCTCAATAAATCCTAGCTCCCTCCTTTATTGCTCAGGTTTTGACTGTAGGATAGGTATTGATCAGCCATGTCTCTATTCTCTTTGGGTCACGCTGATAGGCCAACTTGATTGGTTTTTAGGGTGTAAAATCTCCAGCCTGCATTTTATAAATAGTTGCTATTGCCATCTGGGTTTACTTTGCCTTGCTCATAAATTCAATAGACTTTATATTATGAAGTCCATCTATGAACCTTAATAATTGTCAGTATGGAAATTTCTGTCTTTTATCCTAGTGCGTATTAGCTTAAATTAAATATAAGGGGGTACTTATAGATTATTAACTAGCTTTGTTATTGATAATAATCCTCTAAATAAGAAGAGTTATTTATGGCGTGAATAATTTATTTTTTTTAATAATATAATTCATATTGTTTAGTTATGGTATGCTATTTGCTTGTAATAAAATTAACTTAAGACAATTTAAAATAAAGAGAAATTTATTATGACATTGAATAATAGTATTGCACCTTTTGCGGTTTCACAAGCGCAGTATGAATCACGTTTATTACAGAAAAGCGGAGAAAGTATTGCTACTGGCATCAACCAATCTGTCGGTGTGATAGAAGACTTAATTGGCAGTGCAGAAAATGACACATGTGCAATTGCATGGTCAACGCTTAAAGCTACTACAAATGCTACGAATATGTTAGAAATTGGCCAAAGTAGAATAGTAGAAGGCTCTAATGCCCTAACAAGAGGATTAGGAATAATCGGTAATTCAGGTGGCAATCCTGGGCATTTAGATAGACTACAAGAACAGTTAGATGCATCTAAAGCTCAATTAGACACAATGCTTAGATCAGCTGATTTCGATAGTATCGGCCTGTTTAGTGGAGAAGCAAAAAATTTTGAAATTCCAGTTGGCACATCAATCACTGATACGGTCAAAATTAGTTTACCAGACTTGCTAAATGGTAAATTATATAGAACATCCATTACTACTGAGCTTAACAAGTGGATTGTTGCTAATCCTGGCCAGACCACATATTATGCAAATGCTGGAGAAATTGAAACTGATGCCAAAAATAATGTTAACTTAATTGCTTGCTCTATAGCAAATGCAGGTGGCACTGGCACCGGTGGTGGTGCCATGACTGACCAACAAATTGGTAATGCATTGTTAGCATTAACTCCTAAGTCAAAGCAATTATTGGATCAAATGGCTCCAACATCTGTAGCCTTTTTAACAAATGCTAATCCAGGCGTTACTTTTGTCAATGCAGACGCAGCTCAATTAACTGCTATGATAGGTAACGCTCCCTCCAAAGCTGAAGTCGTAGCTTTGTTACAGGATAATATGGCAACAAATATCAGTAGAGGGGATGGTGATGCGTTAGCAAGAGATAGGTTGATAAGCGAAAATGTATTAACTAATGCAGCGAATACTCTACGTCAGACAAAAGCTACTATTAATAGTAAGCAAGATCATATTACTTTTGCTGCTGATTCGTTAAGAAACAATATCAATGTAACGCAAAAATCAGCAGATTCATATTTGAAGACGGATTACTTGAAAACTGTTCAAGAATTTTCCGATCAATTAAAGGCATTAATGGCTGCTATTAGTGCAATACAAGGAAGTAATAAATCAGTTGAAGCAACTCAAAGATTTATGAGTAGTACTCTAGACAGATAATTGCAAACTGAAGCAATTCGATAAAAATGATAAGAAGGCTCGTTATTGTATTATAACGGGCTTTTTTGTATTAC
>JBGCEV010000059.1:0-10848 GCA_045106605.1 Rickettsiaceae bacterium
GTTGATCTGTGATCATTACCTCGCCTTCACTGAATTATTTTCAATTCATAGTGAAGCAATTTAATGCCTATTTCGCTTCTTTTTTTATAGGCAAATATAATAGGCGCACATCGGCATTTTTAATAGTCGCACAACACCATATCATAAAATAAATCATACATTATGTAATACTCTGCCATTTCTTTTTCGTTTTTTGCTTCTTCTTTATATGCCCACCACTTAAAAAATATTGCTTGAAAAGTTTTTGCAGTTATTTTTCTTTCTATATAATCTTCTATACTTTTGGTAATGAACTTAATCCATTCTGTATGCGTTATAATTTTCATGATAATCTACCTTTTGTTAAAATATCATTTAGTTGCTTTGGATCAAGCTGCCAGCCGCTTTCAAACTGACCATCTTTTGTTAATGCACCTCGATCCGTATTTTTGTCAATATATATACAGCGCTCTTCACCACGATAAATTATTTCTTTTTTGTAAACTGAATCAGAAGTAACAAAATCTTTTATGGCGTCGAAAAACTCCTGTGCTCTGACTTTATTATAATTACCAAAAACACCAAAATCTTCTGCGTGTTTATATTTTGACTGAAGCTGTCTTTTAACTAAGCTAACTCCCTGGTCGCACTGCCCTTGTTTATCCTTATCATCAGGATCTGGTAGCCCTGCAGCAGTTTTTGAAGTAGATACACACAAAAACACGCAATTAAATTGTAAAATAACAAATGAACAATGTTAAATAATTAATCCTGTATTTTGTAATGTTTGGGATTTCAGTATATCCTTGGAATTAGGTGCAGAAGGTAATTTCACTGAAGGAGATTTAGAAAAATTTTCTAAATGGTTTTGATACAATTTGTAGGAATATAAAAAAACATAGGCAAACTCATCCTGAGATTCTAGTAATCATATCTATAGAAATTGCTTTGAATAAGAAGTGCTCCTCCTATCCCCTATCTGTAATAATTCTAAATTGTATTATTTATCTAAAGGTACCCATAACTACGAGTGTACCACATATCACATATGAATGATTATTGTATATTAAAAACACTATATCAAATATTCTTTGAAGGAGATCTTTAGTGAAGTGCTGATTGAAAACTGATGCTCATGAAACAATAATGCCAAAAGTGCTAGCCCATAATATTATCATTAATTCAAAACAAGGAATCACCGGGGCTAAATACACCAGTGATTCGTGATTGAGTTCTTTTGTAAATTAGTTCTCAACTATTTTACAATTACATCAGATACGATTGGATCCATACCATCAAGCTGTAAGGTAATCTTAAATTTATCGCCTGTTGATAAATTCTTCTTTAGATTAAATAGCATGATATGAATACCTCCAGGTGTAAGATCAACTTCACTACTAGCTGGAATAACAATCTTATCAATTGCCGTCATTCTGCTGACTCCTTTTTCATCAACAAAACTTTTATGAAGCTCAACCTTATTGGCGACTGTAAGGCATGAAGCACCTATAATTGAAATTTGCTTCTCAGTGGGATTGTTTATCTTCATATAAACAGCAGAATTACTATTTGCTGAAGTTGATTTACGTGCCCAAGCATTACTAATTTCTAAAGTCAGTACATTATTTTTTCCAACAGGAGCAGCTATGGTAGCAGTTGTAGAACTAGGAACAGCTACGGTAGCAGTTGTAGAACTAGGAGCAGCTACGGTAGCAGTTGTAGAGCTAGGTGTAGAAGCTGTTACTGTATTAGTACTAGCCGAACTAACATTCCCAGCCACTGAACTAAAATTAAGCATTAATAATGTCGCAGCCGCTAAGGTATGTAACAGGTATTTTTTCATATATTAAACCTATCTTCAATTGAACATTTTTATACCGTAGCATATGTAGGTTTATATAGCAAAATAAAAATAACTATCTAAATCTGGTAAAATTAGCTTAGAATCTGTCTATAACATATGTAAACATAGTATCTATTTTGATCATAAGGGAAGGGCGATAAACATTGTTGTATTACGTCTTTTTACCAATAACACAATACTCTGTTTATCGGAGTTACTAATCTTTGTATAAATATCTTCAAACTCATTAATATCACTTATATTTTGTTGGTCAATTGTCATTATTACATCGCCAACTTGTAAATCACAACTGACTTCAGGTAATTTTGTAATATCTACCACTACTATGCCTTTTGTGTTCCTATCTAAATTAAATTTATCAATTAGTTGTTGTGAAAAATCAGCAAAATTAATTCCTGATTTTTCTATTACTTTATCTAGTATTAATTGCTGCTCTTCTAGATTTTGAGACTCAACTATTTGTGCTGTTAATTTTATTGGTTCATGATCTCTAATAATAGAAAGTTGTACTTCATCACCAATATGACAATCTGCTACAAATAGTTGTAATTTTCTTGAATTTAACACAATTTTTCCATTAAACTCTGTAATGAGGTCGCCTATTTTTAATCCAGCTTTATCACCAGCTCCGTCTGGCGTAGTGTCAACTACTAAAACGCCGGCATTTTGTGATAAAGATAATGCTTCTGCTAATTCTTCAGTGACTTGTTGTACAGATATATCAAGTTTACCTCGGTGAATTTTGCCCTTTGCTTTTAGCTGGTGCATTATATCATGTACTGTATTTGATGGAATTGCAAAACCAATACCGATATTAGTGCCTCCACTAATGTCTGGTAGAGCAGTATTTAAACCGATTATCTTGCCTTCTATATTAAATAATGGTCCACCAGAATTGCCTGTATTAATGGCAGCATCTGTTTGAATAAAATTATCTACTAATTCATCATTATTTAGACCTAAATCTCGACCTTTAGATGATATTATACCTGTAGTAACGCTTCCACCAAATCCAAGAGGGTTACCAATAGCTATTACAATATCTCCTATCCTTAATTGACTAGAATCTGCAAATGTAGCGAATGGTAGTTTATGTGCGGAGTCTATTTTTAATAAGGCCAAATCTGTTTTTGGGTCAGTACCGATAATTATAGCTGGTAATTCAATATTATCAAAAAGCTTAATGAATATTTCATCTGAGCCATCTATAACATGATAATTAGTAATAATACATCCATCTTCATCTATTATAAAGCCAGATCCAAGAGAAAAGGTACTATGATCTGCGTATGATTCATCAAATAAAAAAGGAATATTCAATTGTTCAAGAAATTTATTCAATTTGTCTACAGGTACAATTTCCGGTAGCACGGACTTGTTGGAGGTATTGTTGTTAGTGTATTTTACAGTGTATATATTTACTACTGTAGGTAGTAATGGTTCAACGATATCTGCAAAGCTAGCTACATTATTAGGTAATGCAGCTTCAGCGTTGCAAGCTTTAACTATTATAATAATGTTTAGTATAATAGCCTGGATTTTATTCATTTTTATATCATTGTCCTAATTGTAAATACTTGAAGAAATCAGCCTTTGGTGATATTACAAACTCTGTATTATCTGGCTTTAAAGTTGTTCTATATGCAAGCAAAGAACGATAAAATTTATAAAACTCCGGATCTTTAGAATATGCCAGGTTATATAATTTTGCAGCAATAGCGTCACCTGCACCTTTCACTTGTTCTGCATGCATATAAGCATTAGCTAAGAGAATTTGGCTGTCTTTGTCTGCCCTAGAAGTTATTTTTGCTGATTCCTCCTCGCCCTCTGCTCTAATTTGTTTTGCTTCCTTATTTCTTTCAGTTTGCATTCTTTGGTAAATAGCATCACTATTCTCAGTTGGTAAATCAGATTTTAAAATTCTTACATCAATTATTTTTACGCCAAAAGAATCTGATTCATTATGAACTAAGTCCCTAATTTGTAGCATTAAGTTAGATCTTTGTTCGGTTAATAATGTATTGAGTGGGTGACGTCCGATGACTGTACGCATTGCAGATTCTAAAATCTTATTCAATCTTAAATTAGCGCCTGCATAGTTATGCACGGTTTTAATAAATTTAACAGGTTCAGTAATTTGGTATTTTGCAAAAGCATCTACTATAACTCTTTTTTCGTCAGATGCAGTTAGTTCCTTTTCCTCGGCAGTAACATTCAATATACGTTTATCCAATAATTGTACATTTTGTATAAAAGGTATTTTTATGTTTAAGCCAGGTTTTTCAATGATTCGTTTTGCTTCGCCAAATTGAAAGATTATACCAATTTCTGTTTGGGGTACTATAAATAATGAGCTAGCAACAACTATTATAAATGCTAATAGTGCAATAATTGTAATGTATAATTTATTCATAACTTATTCTATATACTGTGTTTTATGGTGTTATTTGATAGATTTAGATTTTGGTTGGACGGCCATATGAGGTAACAGGTTATCACCACCCATTACCACTTTGCTTGTGTTTTTTAATACAAATTCAATTGTTTCTAGAGCTAACCTACTTCTCATTACATCTTTATTAGCAGCATATTGTGTATAAAGTGCACTAAATCTTGATGCATCACCTTTCGCTCTGGCAATAATTTCAGCCTTATAACCTTCAGCCTCCTCAGTAAGTTTTGCTGCCTTACCACGAGCCTTCGGTAAAATATCATTTTTATATGATTCAGCTTCATTAATTACTTTTTCTTTATCCGCTTTTGCAGTTTGCACATCTCGATATGCAGCAATCACCTCTTCTGGAGGTTCGGCTTTAAGTAATTTTACTTGCTCTATAGTTACTCCTGCTTGATATTGGTCTAATGTGTTTTGTATTAGCCCTTCAATCTTTTCTGCAATAGCTTGTTTTTGATTTGATAAAATAGCTGTAATAGGGGTATGACCAACTACCTCACGAATAGCGCTCTCTGCTGAGGCCTTAACTGTTTCTGTAGGATTCTGTAAATTAAACGCATATTTTTTAAGATCGGTGATATGCCATGTTATATCTACTTGTAAACTAACAATATTTTCATCACCAGTAAGCATAATACTTTCATTTTTCACGTCATTAGAAGATTTAGCTCCTCCAACTCTGGTTTGACCTGTGGAGCGATAACCAATCTCTAACCTTCTAGATGTATCAACCCTTTCTATGATAGGGTCTTCTATAGGTGAGGGTAAATGGTAGTTTAACCCAGCTACACTTAATCTATTAAATTTACCAAACCTCATTACTAGAGCTTGCTCTCCTTCTTTTACTTTATAAAATCCTGATACAAACCACAGTGCAATAAGAGCTGCAAATGCTAAGAATAATAATTTTGGATTAAACCCTTTCTGAAAATCATTAAAATCAAAATTTGCATTTCTTTTTTTTGTAAAGATATTCTCAGTTTGTTCAAGATCATCCCAAGGTGATCTTATGAATATATTCTTGTATATTGTGTTAATCATACGAATTTGAGCAATTTAACTTTGGAAAAATGAATTAATTATGTATACTATAATGTAGTTATCAGAATTTGCAAGCATGATAGATAAAAGGCAAGACATAGTTGATAATATCCTTAAAGATAAATTATTTGCGGATAATACATCTGTGAAATCTAGATCTTCTAAGGCAATTATTAAAAATTCAAATATTGGGTTTTCCATTGATATCACCGGTTTAGTATTAGCCGAAGCTGAGTCGGTGCGTATGAGAATTATAGACCAGATCAAGGCTCTACAGATTTTTGATAAAATAAATATTGTCTTAACTAGTAGTAGCAATTCTCAGCCTCAATCGAAAAAAGAGAAGCCAAAATTGCATATTAAAGGGGTAAAACAAGTCCTATTAATCGCTTCTGGTAAAGGTGGTGTGGGTAAATCAACAATTACAGCATTAGTTGCCTATATGCTTAAAAGTATGGGTAAGAAAGTAGGTATAGTAGATGCTGATATTTATGGTCCATCCATTCCTAATATTTTTGCACTTCAAGGCAAGCCTGAATTAGAAAATGATCGGATGATTCCTCTTGCAAATTATGGAATAGCTATTAACTCTATTGGTTTTTTAATTAAGCCCAATTCCTCTGTTAGTTGGCGTGGTCCAATGGCTTCTAAAGCCTTATATCAACTGTTATCGTTAACAGATTGGGGTGAGCTTGACTATTTGATTATAGATTCTCCGCCAGGTACAGGTGATATCCACTTAAGTATATTAGAAAATTATATAGTTAACCAAGTGTTAATGGTTACTACTCCACAAAAAATCTCAAAAATAGATGTGAGTAGGGCTATTAATTTATACCAAAAATTTGATATTCCGATTACTGGTATCATTGAAAATATGAGTTATTATATTAACCCTATAAATAATGAAAAAATAAGCATTTTTTCTGGTAATAGTGGTGTAGCGTTATCTCAAAGTTTTAATTTGCCATTGATTACAACTATTCCTATGAACCCTCAATTGTCAAAAGCTTGTGATAAAGGAGAGAATTTAGAAAAATTCTGTCATCTTGTGCACAAAGTTCATGCTTTTTTATAATAAATTTTGTGGATCAATATCTATTCTTAAACGATAAGAAGAGGGTATTTTTATTTGTTTTTGCCATAATTCGAGGTATTTTTGTAGGTTAAATTTTCTACTAACTATAATTAATAATTTGTATCTATATTTACCCGATATTTTGTGCATAAGTGCTTCAGCTGGACCAAGTATACGTGCTGAACTTTTAGGTGCACAGGATAATAATTCGTGTGCTATTTTTTTTGTTTTAGTAGAATCGTTACCAGTAACTGTCATTACGGCTACTTTAGTAAAAGGAGGCATGCCGGAGTTTTGCCTTGCCTTTAATTCTGACTTAACAAATGATTCTTCATCATTATTGACAAAGGATGAAATGACTTTGTGATTGGGTAAATATGTTTGGAGAATTACTTGTCCTTTTTTATCTTCTCTACCTGCTCTTCCTCCTACTTGATGCAAAAGTTGAAAAGTGCGCTCTGAAGTACGTAAATCACCACCAGAAAAGCCTATATCTGCATCTACCACAATTACAAGTGTAAGGTTAGGAAAGTGGTATCCCTTGGTAATAATTTGTGTGCCGATTAAAATATCAATTTCGCTATTTTCCATTTGTACAAGTAAATTTTGCATTTGACCATCCAATGATGACTGATCTTTACTAGCTATCGCAACCTTACAATCAGGAAATGTTTTTGTTACTTCTTCGGCAATTCTTTCAACACCAGGGCCGCATAAAATCAAACTATCAGTTTCTTTGCATTCTGGACAAATAGAATGGATGGGGGATGTTCTAGAGCAATGATGGCACTCCATTCTATTGAGGGCTTGGTGTACTACCATGGAGGCAGAGCAGTATGGACAATGTACTTTATAACCACAAGCTTTACATAGCATTAAAGGCGCATATCCTCTTCTGTTAAGAAATATTAATACTTGCTGAGCATTTTGAACAGTATTATATATTTCTTTTTTTGCTTGCTCAGATAGCCAGTTATTTTGTTGTAATGACTCATATCTCATATCTATTATACGAATTTTAGGCAGTACAGCCTTATTAAACCTGTGCCCTAGTTCGATGAGGTGATATTTATTTAATTGCGTATTATATATTGATTCTATAGAAGGTGTCGCTGATACTAATAAAGTGGCGCATGATTCAATTGATCCACGCAATACAGCCATGTCTCGTGCATTATACAAGATACCTTCATTTTGCTTATAAGATGGATCATGCTCCTCATCCACAACAATAATACCAAGATTTTTATACGGTAAGAATAGGGCACTTCTTGCTCCAATAACCACCTGTACTGAGCCACTAATTATACCTCTAAGTATCCTTTTTTTCTGTGCCTTAGTAACAGTAGAATTCCATATAGCTGGTTCAAAGCCGAAACGTTGACTAAACCTAGTGATAATTTGCTTGCTGAGAGCGATTTCAGGTAGCATAATTAAAGCTTGCTTCCCTGATTTTAATTGGTTTATTATGGCATGAAAATAAATCTCAGTTTTCCCTGATCCGGTGACACCCTTTATTAATATTGGTTTATTCGGATTATTATTGATTTGTTCTAAACAATCTTTTTGTATTGGTGAAAGTTGTGGCAATTTAATATTAACATTCACATCCTGTTCTTTTGTTTTAATAGGCAGTTCATTTATGTCGACTGGTAGTACTAACTTCGCTACAGTACCAAGTGGAATCAGATAGTAACTGCTAGTTTTGCTAATTAATTCTATTAATGAATATGCTACTTTGCCGATAAAAGGCGTGTTTTCTATAACTTGTTTTAGTGGTTTATCGGATTTGGTACAATGTGTTTGCCAGACAATACCTGTAATCTCTTTATTACGAAAAGGTACTAAAACTAGATCACCAATTTCATATTCCTTATTAGTATTATAATCTAATGGGAATAATAGAACTTTAGGGAGTAAAACCTTGATTATCAGCATAAATTTTAATATTTAAATCTTAAAAACATTCAATATAACCTAAATAAAACTAGGCATGGATATAGTAGTATGCAAGGAGGTAATTGTCATTGATAAATTTTAAGATATACTAAAATTATTAAATAAAAGACTTTATATTTTGTTAAATAAAAAATTAGTACAATCCTGTTTGCCTAACATACCGATGCTACCGGGTATATACAAATTTATTGATGCTGGTGATAATATAATATACATTGGCAAGGCTAAGAACCTGAAAAAAAGATTAAGTCAATATAATTTGGAGCTGTCTAATAAAAATCAAAAGATGGTATCCGTTGCTACTCGTATTGAATATATTGTAACAGATTCTGAATCCTCCGCTTTGCTTCTAGAAGGTCAATTAATAAAGAAATTTAGGCCTAAATTTAATATATTACTCAAGGATGATAAATCCTTCCCTTACATTAAATTCAGGTTAGATCACGAATACCCGCAATTAATAAAATTTAGAGGAAAAAACCTCAATGAGGGGAAATTCTTCGGCCCCTTTGCATCTGCTGCTCATGTTGATACTACATTATCTGAACTACAAAAAATTTTTCGCCTTAGATCGTGTACAGATAGTTTTTTCGCTAATCGCACTAGACCATGTTTGCAATATCAAATCAAAAGATGTTGCGCACCTTGTGTTCAGAAAGTCTCTAAAGCAGAATATGATGATTTAGTAAAGGAAGTAAAAGCATTTTTAGAAGGTAAGAATCAATTATTACAAACAATGTTATCAGCTAAAATGGAAATGCTGAGCCATAAGATGGAATATGAAAAAGCAGTATTAATTCGTGATCGAATAAAGGCAATTAGTTATGTTCAACTTAAATCCCAGAACGCACATAACCTACAAGATGCTGACGTTTTGGCAGTTGCATCAAGTAAGGGAATGTTTTGTATTCAATTGTTTTTATATAGGTCTAGTCAGCCATGTGGTAATCAAGCCTATTTTCTTGATGGTGATGAAGATAGTGTCGCAGAACTATTGGGTTGCTTTCTAATGCAATTATATCAAGTCAAAACTCCTCCAAAACAGATATTATTAAGTCATGCTCTTAAGGATAAAAATTTATATATTGAAGCCTTATATAAATTGCACAATGTTAGGGTTAATATTATGACACCTAAGTTTGGAGGGAAAAGTAAAGTTCTAGGCAATGCCTTGTACAACGCAGAGATTGCTTTAGATAAGCATATGAAAATTTCTGTTAAAAATCATCAAGTTCTACAAGAAGTACAAGAGATATTTGCATTAGATAGCCTACCTACTAGAATTGAGTTATATGATAATAGCCACATTCAAGGGGCTTTTCCGGTTGGCGCTATGGTAGTAGCCGGGTTAAATGGCTTTGAAAAGCCAGAATATCGATTATTTAATTTTAATAATTTATCTTTAACCAATAATTTAGGTGGTGACGATTATGCAATGTTAACCAATGTTTTACAACGCAGATTAAAAAGATTATTAGCAGAACCAGAAAAAAAACCAGATTTAATGATTATAGATGGGGGGAAGGGTCACCTGAATACTGTGAATAAGATCATGAAGAATTTTAATATGACTATACCATTCGTTTGTATGTCAAAAGGTAAGGACAGAAATAGTGGTCAAGAATATTTTCATCAGGTAGGTAGGGACAGTTTTACCATCGATAAAAACCGCCAAGTAATGAAATATTTACAAATTTTACGTGATGAAGTGCACAATTTTGCTATTACCAGCCATAGAAGAAAGAGGTCTAAAGCAATCAAAGTTTCGTCACTAGATCAAATTCAAGGCATAGGGCAAGTGCGTAAAAGAGCATTGCTAAACTATTTTGGTTCATTTGCTTCTATAGCAGATGCAACAAGGCAAGAACTTGAACAAGTTGAAGGTATTAACACCTCCATGGCTGAAATTATTTATAAAAATCTAAAAGCGCATCATAATTAATTTATATTTTGGCTATATGGCGACAATGATTTAAGTCTGGATAAGATTGAACATCTTTTTTGAAGAAAACGTATCAATAATTGTTTTGTTTCTATCCAGGGACCGTTGCGAGATGATCGGGAAGTGATATAATTTAATAAACAGAGACAGGTTATACTCTGGGGTTATAATTATGTCATTCACCTAAGTTACGATGGTAAGCCAGAAGCGTCAATGTCGTAAATTCAAGAAGTTATTTCATTTTAAGGAATTTGAGTTTGAGTTAAAATCAGTGTTGATTGCTCCAATTCATGGAAAATTTCAGCGATGGAGAGCTTGAAAGATACCTCAAAGGACAATATAGTAAGTAGCTAGGTTGTTTTATGATTTTTCTTTTAACTGCGGTCACGCCTGATGTTGTGCGACTATTAAAAATGCCGATGTGCGCCTATTATATTTGCCTATAAAAAAAGAAGCGAAATAGGCATTAAATTGCTTCACTATGAATTGAAAATAATTCAGTGAAGGCGAGGTAATGATCACAGATCAAC
>JBGCEV010000006.1:0-31499 GCA_045106605.1 Rickettsiaceae bacterium
GTCATGCTAAACCTTAATAATTGTACTTGTTGATCTGTGATCATTACCTCGCCTTCACTGAATTATTTTCAATTCATAGTGAAGCAATTTAATGCCTATTTCGCTTCTTTTTTTATAGGTAAATATAATAGGCGCACATCGGCATTTTTAATAGTCGCACAACACCAGTTTCACTACAATTGTAGCTTTTGCCATACATTTAGTATTTTGCATGATTACATCAAAAATGGGCACTTTATCATTAGGAAATAATAAAATTAGAACTAATTTGCTACTTATAGTATGCAAACTATTAGTTATGCTTGGTGCTCTTTTTATAGTTGCTCATTTAGTACCAGGAATTAATAATTATCTTTTATTTCAAGACATTCAAATTTCCAAAGATGCTGTCCCTTACTCATTATATTTAAATTACGATAGTTTTTTTGCCGGGCTAGTTATCTTGTATTTTAACTTCCAAATAAAAAGTCACTCCAATTACGAAATTAAAAGAAGTATAAAAATTGGTGTTATTTTCGGCATTACAAGTGTTGTAATTTTAATAATTGTGAGCCTGATACTGGGCTTCATAAGGTGGGACTTTAAGCTGACATATATTGCACTTATTTTTGTATTTCAAAATTTAATATTCACTTGTTTTTACGAAGAGGTAATTTGGAGAGGTTTTATTCAGAAAAATTTAGTACAGTATACAAATGCATTAACTGGCATCATTTTAACTGCATTACTTTTTGCAGTCGCACATATACAGTTTGCAGGTATTAATTTTGCTATTTTAGCATTTATAGCTGCCATCCTATATGGTAGTTGTTACTATTTTTCTAAGAATAAAATCGAGTCTAGTATTGTATGTCACTACCTAGTGAATATAACTCATTTTATCTTTTTTACGTACCCCATTTTAGAAACCGCTCTCTAATCTGGTTGTTATATCATAATTGTTAATTAGCCTGAAACTATAATAAATAAACGCTTTGATAGTGCAGAATAAAATTCGATAATCTAATTTTTAGATAAATTTAGAAAGAATAATTTTTATAGGCCTTGTTTCTTGCCTGAAATATCAGGATAAACTGTATATTCTTTTTTCTTCTCCTTGTTTTTTAACAGAGCTTGTATATATAAATTCTTTTCAACCTCAGTTTTTTGATTGATAACCGTATAAACTAAGGTTTTTTTATATAAATTTAACTGCGATAACTTCTAGTTCTTCTTTGATCTCCTCAAACATACAGCCTTATTCAGGTCATGACAGCCGCGTATCTTTAGAAATGTATGCCAAATTATCACTCAGGGGTTGCCAACCTAAGTATAAAAAAGGATTAAAGCTTTTCCAATTTAGTTCTTTTATGTCTCAAACATTCTTGTTCTTAGCACTGGACCTAATAAGTAGTAATGACAGGAGCTAAATATAATAGCTCAGATATATCAATTTATAATTTCTATATATCTTACTAAGTTCTGTTAAAAATTTTTGTTAAAAACGCCAGTTCTTCAGCGGATTCCTTCAGATAATCTAAACGTGCAGAAGCACCTTGATGGCCAAACTCCATATTTGTTTTATATAAAATTAAATTATTACCAATATTATATTGTCGTAATTTTGCCACCCATTTTGCCGCTTCCCAGTAGCCCACTCTTGGATCAGAAAGTCCTGCAGTAACAAATAGATGTGGATAGTTGCTTGCTGCAATATTATCATAAGGTGAATATGATTTTATATAATCGAAATATTCATTATCTTGAGGATTGCCCCATTCTTTATATTCTCCAGGTGTTAGGGGTAGGGTATCATCTAGCATAGTATTTAATACATCAACAAAAGGTACATGAGCTATTGCAGCTTTAAATAATTCAGGACGTTGATTAATTACGTTACCAATCAGCATTCCTCCTGCGCTACCGCCAGCTATCGCTATATTGCCGCTACTGGTATAATTTTGTTGTATTAAGGCATCTGCAGTGGCAATAAAATCATTAAACGTACGCTTTTTTTGCAGGAATTTTGCTGCTTCATACCAATGATAGCCTAAATCATCTCCTCCACGAATATGAGATATGGCAAAGACAAAGCCTCTATTGACTAACGAGATAGCACTATTTCTAAATGAAGGAGCTATGCTAATCCCATACGATCCATAACCGTATAAATATAAAGGGTTTGTTCCATCTTTGTTAAAAAATGATTTTTTATATAATAAACTTACTGGTACCTCTACACCATCAGTTTTAATCAATAATTTTTCTACCTGGTATTCCTCGCTGTCAAAGCCGCTTGGTATTGTTTGTGTCTTGAGAACATTTAATTTATTATTGTCAAAATTATAACTATATACTGTGCTTGGCTTTGCTAGTGATGAGTAGTTAGCTCTAATATCATTCTCGTCAAAATTAGTTGAATAAATACTTGCTGTATATGAACTATCAGAGAAGTTGATTTTTTGTTCAGAGCCAGTGCTAATTTGTTTTACTACCAATTCAGGTGTACCCATTAACTGATAATTCATTAATAGAAAATCTTTGGTTAAATCAAAGCTGGATAAATACTTATCTTTGCTTTCAGCGATATATATCTCCCATTTATCCTCTATGGTGTAATTTTGGTCAGGTGCACGTAAGATATGGCAATTTTTAGCGCTATCGTTGGTGTGTTGATAAAAATACTTGTCATTATGATCTATCGAATAATGCACTTGATCCTTTCTTGTTGTTATTAATGTCGGAGTAAAATTATCATTATTCAGGTTGATAAAATAAATTTCATTACTGTCGTGACCTTCGACATGCACAAAAATGTACTGCCTACTCGAGGATTTGCTGACATTAACAGAGTAAAGATTGTTTGGTTCGTGAAATACTAGTTGGTCTTGTTGATTGTCACTGCCTAATAGATGAAATTTAACTTTGTTATGTCTCCATTGTTCATCTGTAGGAGTGTAAAAGAACCCAGTTTGATTTTCGTGCCATATTATAGCGCCAATAGTATCTGTAATCTCTGAGTCAATATAAGTTTGTGAAGTAATCTCTAATACTTTTATAGTATATTTTTCTCCACCAGTATAATCAACAGAATAGGCAAGTAACTGATCATCTGGACTAACTGAAAAAGCTCCAATTGAGACAAAGCTCCTATTTTGGGCTAATTTGTTGACATCAAGCAAAATTTCTTCTGTAGCTGTAGTAGATCCTTTTTTACGACAATAGATCGTATAGTCTTGATCTTCTTTTGTTCTTGTGTAGTAATAATAATCATTATGTTTGACATAGGTTGATTGATCCGTCAATTGAATCCTACCTTTTAGCTCTTCAAACAAATCCTCCTTTTGTTGATCGAGTGGTTGCATGAAGCTATGGTAATAATCATTTTCTTCGTTCAGATAATTTAATATCTCTGTATTGGTAATTTTATTCGGCCATTCCTTGCTCCTTAACCAGGCATAATTATCTTCAATTATCTGATTATGTAATTCAAATTGATATTTAACTTGTTTTGCAATTGGTACTGGTTTGTTTATTTCTAGCTTCATTATGCTTTTTTTATAAATTAATTATATTATGTATCATCTTGATTTTTTATCTATTTTGCTAATAAATCTAGCAAAATCTTTAGCGTTAGTAAAATCTTGATATACTGAGGCAAATCTAATATAGGCAACTTGATCTATTTTTGCTAATTCTTGTAAAATTAGCTTACCAATTGTTGTAGATTTGATCTCACGTGAATTTGCACTTTCTAACGTAAGAGAAATTTTATCAGTAATATTTTCAATCTCCTCTACAGCGTAATTTTTTTTTCTTAGAGCTGTATTAATAGATTTGAATATTTTAGTTCGATCAAAGGCGCGTTTTGCTCCACTGCGTTTAATGACCGTTAATGTCCGAAGTTGAATCCTTTCAAATGTAGTGAAACGAGTTTGACATTTTATGCATAATCTTCTTCTGCGTATTACCTTACCTTCATCCGTCTCTCTTGAGTCCTTGACATTGGTACTAGCATTTTGACAAACAGGACATCTCATAAATTATTTATATAAAGGAAATCTTTTAACTAGGTTCAGTGATTCAGCATATATTTGATGCTCAATTTTGCTATTGGTTTGATTCTCTTTTATGCTATCTAATATATTAGCTATCAAATGACCAACTTCTACAAACTCTGCTTCTTTAAATCCTCGAGTAGTGCAGGCAGCTGTACCTAGCCTCACTCCCGATGTAATAAAGGGAGATTTTGTATCAAAAGGAACAGTATTCTTATTAGAAGTGATACCTGCGTTATGTAATGACCCAGATGCTATTTTTCCTGTAATCTGATTTTTTCTTAGATCTAGTATCACCATGTGATTTTTAGTACCACCTGTTAATATATTATAGCCTCTGTTTTTAAGAGTATCACCTAAGGTTTGAGCATTCAATATTACTTGTTTAATATAATCCCTAAATTCTGGAGCCAACGCTTCATTAAAAGCTACAGCTTTAGCTGCGATCACATGCATCAAAGGGCCACCTTGCAAACCAGGAAATACAGCGCTGTTGATCTTTTTGCCAATCTCTTCATCATCTGCCAGTATTATACCACCACGCGGACCTCGTAGGGTTTTATGCGTAGTAGACGTTACAATATGTGCATAAGGGAAGGGGGTAGGGTGCTCACCAGCTGCTATAATACCTGAAATATGAGCGATATCGGCAAGTAGATAAGCTCCCACCTTATCAGCTATCATACGGAATTTAGCAAAATCTAACTGCTGGGTATAAGCAGAATAACCAGCAATAATTAATTTTGGCTGGTGTTCTATAGCCAGCTTCTCAATTTTATCATAATCAATTAAATAAGTTTCTTTATTAACCTCATACAAAATAGATTGAAACCATTTACCAGAAATATTAGGGGTCGCTCCATGTGTTAAGTGCCCACCACAATCTAAAGACATTCCCAGAATTTTATCTCCTGGTTGAAGTAGAGCTAAGTACACAGCCTGATTAGCCTGGGATCCAGAATGTGGTTGCACATTAGCATATGAGCAATTGAATAGTTTCCTTACTCTATCAATTGCTAGCATTTCTACCTTATCTACTTCCTCACAACCGCAGTAAAAACGTTTACCGGGGTAGCCTTCAGCATATTTATTGGTCATAATTGATCCTTGAGCTTCAAGTACAGCTGAACTAACAAAATTTTCTGAGGCTATAAGCTCAATGCTATTTTCTTGTCTAAATTTCTCTTTTGCTATAGTATCAAAGATCATCGGATCTTGAGTAATCAGTGTTTTGTTCATTTAAAGTTGCTTATAGATTCTTAATAAAATTTACTACAAATTCTAGACCAGACATATCAATTGAGTGACCTAAATTATCGATTAATTTAATCTGGTATGGTATATTATGCTCCTTACAATACTTTACAAATTTTTTACTTTCATCAACATGTATTATTTGATCTTCAACGCCATGCACAATGCATATAGGTGTTGTATTGTTGTTAATAGTATCTGGTGGACATACTATACCAGATAGGGCTATCATTGCTGCATATGGTGTTTTTTGGGTGAATGTTAAATACGATGATATCATTGTACCTTGAGAAAATCCAAGTACTACCGTTTCTGCGTTAGTTAAACCGAGTTCGTCCTGCTTTGTTGTAATAATTTGCTGCACCTTATCTGCATTGTTGTATATAAGTTTTCTTATAGTGGGCGCTGAACGATCCTGCAAACTAAACCATTGTCTTCCGTATGGGGCCATATCATATTGTTCAATACCATGTGGTGCCATAAAATGGTAATTATCTAATTGTTGCTGCATGAATGGAACTAAACTAATTAAATCACCACCATCTGAACCAACTCCATGCAACATGACTAGTAATTTTTTATTTACTTGCACTATTGGTAAAATTTCAGGGTACTCATTGTCAATGATGTTCATATTAAATTTCTCAGTTCATTAAATTATTACGCAATCATCCTACGAAGGGTGATGAAATATAGGTTTTGCTAGGCTCAAAGGTAAAGTAAATTGATAAACTTAATTTGAATTTTACAAACTGTTCCCAACAGAGCTTTCTTTTATATCGAGTACTCTATAAAACTTCGATATGATGGTCAAGTTAAATACAATTATTACTCACGAGGCGCAGTAATTGCTCAATATAAACCTTGTATTTATTTTAAAGTATTAAAATACAACATCAGACAATTATCAACTAGCTTATTCTTCAACATATATTATAAATTGTACTCTTTTAGAGTATTCATTTGATCACGAATTTTTGCTGCTTGTTCAAAATCAAGATTTTTAGCAGCTTGCATCATTTCTTTATGCAGGCTATCTATATATTTTTGTAGCTTTGCAGGGGTTGATAGGACTTCTTTTACCGATGATTTATCAAGGGCAATTGCTTCAATCTTTTTAAATTCTTCTATAATATGAATTTTAGAGTTGATAGTTGTTGGCACTATATTATGTAGCGTATTATGCTCTGTTTGAATAGCGCGTCTTCTTGCTGTTTCTGATAGAGCTTTTTCAAGGGATTTTGTCATTTTATCAGCGTATAGTAATACTCTGCCGTCTTTATTTCTGGCTGCTCTTCCAATAGTTTGAATTAATGATGTTTCAGAGCGTAAGAACCCCTCCTTATCAGCGTCTAATATAGCAACAAGGCTGCATTCAGGTATATCCAATCCTTCTCTAAGTAAGTTAATGCCGATAATTATGTCAATCTCACCACTACGCAGGCTTTGTATGATTTCAATTCTTTCAAGTGTTTGTATGGTTGAATGTAAATAAGTGACTTTGTATCCTAACTCAGATAAATAATTGCTTAAATCTTCGGCCATTTTTTTAGTCAATGTAGTAACTAATACTCTAAAACCATTTTTAATTGTAATATTAATTTCATTAATTAAATCTTCCACCTGAGTAGATGCTGGTTTGACAACACACACGGGATCCAATAAACCTGTAGGCCTAATGATAAGTTCAACAACTTCTCCCTGGGTTTGCTCAAGTTCAAAGGGGCCAGGGGTAGCTGAAACAAAAATTGTTTGTGGTCTTAATGCAAGCCATTCTTCAAATTTTAGAGGTCTATTATCTAAAGCTGATGGTAATCTGAAACCATGTTCAACTAAAGAACTTTTGCGAGCCTTATCACCATTATACATTGCTCTTATTTGTGGAATCATAACATGTGATTCATCCACAAACAATAATGCATCTTTAGGTAAATACTCAAATAACGTTGGTGGAGCCGAGCCAGCAGGGCGACCTGTTAAAAATCTGGAATAGTTTTCTATTCCTTTGCATGTACCAGTTGATTGTAGCATTTCAATATCATATTGTGTACGTTGATTTAGCCTTGCCATTTCTAATAATTTACCTTGCTCTTTTAAGGTAATTAAGCGTTTTTCTAATTCGGCAGAAATTCCAGTTATTGCCTCTTTAATTATGGATTCTGGCATAATAAAATGCGAATTGGCGTATAGAGTGATATTGTCGAATTTACGGAATTTTTTACCAGTTAGAGGGTCAAACTCGCATATATTTTCTAACTCATCACCAAAGAATGATAATTTCCACGCTCTAGTTGCATAATGAGATGGGAAAATATCTATATTTTCTCCAACAACTCTAAAACTTCCTCGCTCAAAAGCTATATCATTACGTGTATATTGTAATCCTACTAATTGATTTAAGAAGTCTGTCCTTGGGTAGTTCTGACCAACTGAAAAATTTAATTTCATTTGGTAATATAATTCTGGTGATCCAAGCCCATATATACAGGATACTGAAGCTACAACAATGACATCTCTTCTTTCCATTAAGGAGCGAGTAGCCGAGTGCCTTAATAGATCTATTTGTTCATTAATTGAAGAATCTTTTTCTATAAAAGTATCAGTCCTTGCTATATAAGCCTCAGGTTGATAGTAATCATAATAGGAAACAAAATATTCTACTGCATTATCAGGAAACAAATCTTTCATTTCCGAATAAAGTTGTGCCGCTAATGTCTTGTTATGTGCCATGACAAGTGTTGGCCTGTTGGTTTGTTCAATTACATTAGCCATAGTAAAAGTTTTGCCGGAGCCAGTAATACCAAGGAGCATCTGTGTTTTTTGTTTGTTGTTGAGTGCTTTAACAAGGGCAGAAATGGCGTTAGGCTGATCTCCAGCTGGTTTGTATTTTGATTTTAGCTTAAAACCTTTTATTGACATATTTTTTAGTCCAATTACACTATACTAGTATAACGTATAAAAGGAGATTTGCCATGCAAAATATTGTGATATACACGACAACCACCTGTCCCTACTGCGTGCGGGCTAAAGCTTTGTTAGATAGAAAAAAGCTTAAATATCAAGAAATTAATGTTGATGATGAGCAAGAACGTAATAAAATGCTAGAAAAAACAGGTGGCAAAAGAAGTGTGCCACAAATTTTTATTGGCACAAAGCACATTGGTGGTTGTGATGATTTATATATGCTTGATAAAGAAGGAAAATTACCTTCTAATATGTAATTATTTAGACGGTTTTATCCCAGAATCCACTTAACTGCCTAATCAATATGCACTTAAGTAACACCTACTTACTACAAATCAAGTAGGTGTTACTTAAGTTTAATCTAGGTGCATCTCAAATATTATCTTGACATATAAATTAATATTAGCATAATGACTAGCATCTTTTTGGCGCGTATACTAAGGAAAGATAAATATAGGTTGTATTATTTCTAAGGACCATATTATTTACCAAGACTAATTTAACAAAATAAAATCCATTAATTATGAAAAAGTTAAGTACTATCTACGAAGATAAAGTTTTGTATAAAAATAATGAAAATGATAACAAAGAAGCAGTCATAGATAGTGCATTTCAGGTTGTACCAAATAACACACCAAATACGTTATCTAGAACTGCAAGCTATGACAATTTATCCGATGCCGAAGCAATTGCTAATCAGGAGGTGGCATGTATACTAATGGGTATGAAAATGGACGAATAATGATTCTAAATATTGACTAATTTTGTAGATTATTGTACACCGAGATCTATTACAGGTTAAAATTAAATTAGTATTGAATAATTAGTAAACACGTATACCAAACTTATGTCAATACAGTAGCGCAATTGGCAAAAGTATCAAATTCGGAAGAGGCGGAATTAATTTTAAGACCTGTATATTATCCAGCATTATCTGATGTTGATACCTCAGTTGCAGGTTGGCAGCAAGGCCTTATTGATAATATACAAGATACAGATTCGGATTTATATAAAATCAAAGAGAAATATTATCAAACCAATGCTCTATCTATTGCTATTTGGTTACATGATAAGGAAATACTAGAGTATTTTTTGCAATATACAACATGTGATCAAGTTAATGCTTGAGGTTATAGACAACAATGGGGAGCTCCATTTAGCAACAGATCCTGCTGCCCATATCCCAGCTCTGAGATATGATATCGACGCTATATCAAAGATAAGGAAAACCTTATATATCTTAAAACAACATAATGCAGATTTTGATTATATAGGCGAGTATGGTGGTTATAATAATCCAGCTTTGGCATTAGGTCGTCCCCAAGGTACCCCTGTGATATCATGGAAGGAACAAGATATTATTAGAAAGGCATTAATAAAACACGGGGAAAATCTATTTTTGATAGGGTCGTCTTATAATATGATAAGTAACCTTCCGACCTTAAAGCAATTAATACAATCAAAACACTATGATGAAAATCAATTAATGCTACAATATATATCTTCTGTTATTACTCATAAAAATACTTGGATAAAGAAGAATGATTTAAAAGAGAGCATCTCAAGGTCACTTGGGGAAAGCGATATATTTACATCACACGCTGAGCCAGATCTTGTTCAGCAATATACAAAGCAAGAAATATTAAGAGTAATAGGCGATGTAGACGAAGATGTTACAGAGTTAATATATGATTATGTTGCAGCATAATCATAGTATCACACATAACTGCTCCGTTTTTAAATTAAGGGTAGATGAAATTATGTTATTAGTAAAGTCAAAATAATATGCTTTGTATTAAAGTAGTTTTGTTGCTCCTACTTTGATTAGTTCTACTCCAGGCTGATCAAAAGGATTAACTTTCAGCATATAGGAAAGGATAATAGTTTCTAACATTGAATGCGTTATCAGAGCCCCGATAGTTTTGGCTGATAAATCTTGTAATATAATAGAGCGTGTTGGTCTTTGTCTTGTTTCCAAAGCTATTTTTGTTGCCTGAAAATTAGCAGTATGAATAGAATCTAATTTTTTGCTTGATATATAATTTAGCTGGTCTAATGAACTTGTACCTAGAGGGTGATCGATGTTTTGTATATAAAATAAGCTATATAGTTTATCAGTTGGCCCATCTAAGTATAATTGTAGCATGCTGTGTTGATCATTTGGTCCAAGACCATGGATAGGAGTAATACCTATACCATATTTTCCTAAGGATTCAGCTATAATTTGAGAACTCCATTCCAAAAATGCAGCAAATTGTTGCAAGTAACCTATATTGACTATTATTGGCTTTTGCATACTGACAATAGATGCTGCTGCAGTAATTTGATCATTATCATGCTGATTATATAAAAATCGTTCTAATGTTTGTTCTGCACCAGTAATATATTCTTCGACATCTACGCCGGCAATAGCAGCAATAAAAGTAGAGACATTAGTAAGTCCAGAAAATCTCCCACTAATGGATTCTTGATGCGGAATAATTGTAGCAGAGAGTGTATCTGCTATATTACGCATGATACTTGAATTTTGTGTTGTAATAAAAAAGAATCGTGAACCAATATCTTGAATATTATGTTGCGTGAAGGCGTTTATTAAAACACCAACAAGGGCGTTAGTTTCTAGTGTTTGACCTGAATTGCTAATCGCCAGGACAGCGCAATCTTTTAAAGGTAAGCTATCTAGTAAATTTTGGCAATAATAAGGATCTGTGCTGCACAAAAAGTGAATTTTAATATTAGAGGTTTTATTATTACAGAGATTGATAAGAGTTTGTGGATTTAGGATCGACCCACCCATTGCAATAACTATTATATGGGAATAATTATTTTGAATTTGTTTTACGAGTTGTTTGCACTCTTCTATTTGCTTTCTACTGTTTTTAAGATCAAATATTTTATAAGGAATAGAGTCGCTAGCAATAAAGTTTTTAATTTTTTCGCTAGCGTATTGGGCTGATAAAAGTGCGGTATGGTAATTTTTATTCGTTGTTTCAAAGTGTTTATATTGAATCTCTAGCATTTTACTTCTTATTTTGCGCTGAATCTAGTGTTGATAGTTTTTGTTCAAGTCTCAGGACTAATGTTTTTAGTTGGTTATATTCTTCTCTTGTTACATAATTTCCTTGTAATAACTCCTCCTCTATAAATTTTTTACTAGAATCAGTAATCATCTGCTGGGATTGTTTAGCTATTTTAGTTGCTCCGGCTAGGATTTGCACTATTTGCTTTTGAGTCATGGTATGTCTCAATTACTTTTATTAATTACGATTGAAAGGGCATGTAACCCTTGATCAAATTCATCATGCAAAAGATTATTAATCATGCGATGTTGCTCAATTCTACTATAATTGTTTAACTGATCTGCGGTTATAATGATTTTAATATGTGTACCTTCAGTATTTGGTTTTACACCCGCATGGCCTGCATGATCGGGGCTTTGATCAATCACTTCAAGGAAATTTGGCTGTAATACACTTAGTTTTTGTTGAATAATTTCTTTTCTATGCATAACTGTAGTGGTAAATGTTATATATTGAATACAATCTGTAGAGCATAACAATTTATTTTTCTGAAGTCGAGAACTAAGATATGACATCTAATCAAACAAAATACATCTCTATATTACAAAATAAAATTGAACAAATCAAAAATGGTTCACTACTTATTGTAAAACTTATAAATAAAAATGAGTTGAATATATTGTTGCCAGATAACCAATCAATTATTGATAAATTGTACAGTATTATTAATAAAGCGTGTCATACAGTTGGTGAAACTATATCCACTACTACGCATAATTCTACAAGATTTTATATAGTGGTGAAAGGTAACGATAAGACGCATATTAAGAATTTAGCATATTCTATATTTTACCATACTCAACTTTATGTAAATGTTAAATTTCCTACAATATATTTGAAGTGCATTTCAGGTAGTATTAACTTTAATCAAAGTAATCAATTGAAAGTAGAGCAATTAATTTCCTATTTGTTACATAATATGGAATCTCTCAACTCGTATAATTATTATTGTTACGAAGATCATCCAGTAAATATTGAGCAATTAAGGCATGACAATCATAATTTGTATTTATTAAAAACAGCCTTGTTGCAAAAAAAATTAAAATTTATGTACCAACCAGTGATTAATAGCGATACTGGAGATATAGATTACCATGAATGTTTATTGCGTGTACTAGACCAAAATGGTCAATTTGTTTCTATAGGTCCGATGATTGAGGATGCAGAATCAAAAGGGCTCATTACTATTGTAGATCATAATGTGGTTGAAATGGTAATAGATCAACTTATACAAGATCCAATAGCAGTATTATCTATTAATATTTCTAACATGGGAGTATTAAATAGAAGATTGCTGCAGACAATTACAAAACTACTTGATAAATATAATGTGGCTCACAGGTTGATTATTGAAATTACAGAAACTAGTTTAAATCAAAATTTTGAAGCAACTAAGTATTTTATTGATAATGTACACTTACATGGATGTCGTTTTGCCCTAGATGATTTCGGTTCCGGGTTTACTTTTTTTAAACAACTATCTCATTTACCTATTGATATTATTAAAATTGATGGTAATTATATACGTGATATTTTAGTGAACAAGCAGAGTGAGTATTTTGTAGTAAATTTAATCAATTTAGCTCACGATCTTGGTATCAAAACAGTAGCTGAGTTTGTTGAAAATAAAGAAATTGCAGAAATGCTTACCACTCTTAAAATTGACGGGATGCAAGGTAACTTTTTTTCACCTGCTGTAGATCACCGTTTAAATCTTATGTATCCTGTTGATGGTAATAAATAATTTTATAAAGATAATAATAAATTATGACTTTTTATACTTACTTAGAAAATTTAAACGCTGAAATTAATGACATAAAGGCAATTAAAGTATCCGGTCATATTGTATCAGTCAAAGGGGTGCTAATTGAAGCAAAAGGCATTAATGATTTTGTTTCAATAGGATCTCATTGCAAAATTAAGAATGTTTTGAATTCATCGTCAATTTTATGTGAGGTAGTGGGTTTTAATGATAGTAAAGTATTATTAATGCCTTTTGGAGACATTGATGGAGTAAAGTCTGGCGCTGAAATAGAGGTGTATCAACATGAAAATGTTATTTGTCCAGATGCGAGTTGGCTTGGCAGAGTCATTAACGCCTTTGCTGAACCAGTTGATGATTTAGGTTCGATTAAATATGGAGAAAAATCCTATTTATTAAGAAATTCTCCGCCTCCAGCTCATAAACGAAATAGAATTGGTAAGAAAATTGATCTTGGGGTAAAATCTATTGATACTTTTGCTAGCTGTTGTGTTGGGCAAAGAATGGGAATTTTTTCTGGTAGTGGTGTTGGCAAATCAGTATTAATTTCAATGTTAACAAAATATGCTGATACTGATGTTAAAGTAATTGGTTTAATAGGTGAAAGGGGAAGAGAAGCACGAGAATTTATCGAAGAGTATCTTGGCCCAGAAGGGCTTAAGAAAGCGGTCATCATTCTTGCAACGGGAGATGAATCACCTTTATTAAGAAAAAGGGCTGCTTATGTAACTATGGCAGTCGCAGAATACTTTCGTGATCTTGGTAAAGAAGTGCTTTGTATTATGGATTCAGTAACAAGATATGCCATGGCGCAACGCGAAATAGGCTTGGCAGCGGGAGAGCCACCTACAACAAAAGGATATCCTCCTTCTGTATTTAGTGAATTGCCGAAATTATTAGAAAGGGCAGGGCCTGGAGTAAATAAAGGTAATATCACAGGGTTATTTACAGTTCTTGTTGAGGGAGATGATCAAAATGAACCAATTAGCGATGCTGTCAGAGGAATACTAGATGGTCATATAGTATTAGATAGGTCTATTGCTGAAAGGGGCAGGTTTCCAGCTGTCGATGTGCTTAAAAGTATTTCTAGATCTATGCCGAAATGCAATAATGAATTAGAAAATAAACAAGTTACTTACGCCAGAAAAATGTTAGCAACATATCAGGATATGGCAGAAATGATTCGGCTTGGGGCTTATAAAAAAGGAACTGATCCAGAAGTTGATAAATCAATAGTTTATTTTAATAAAATTGAAGCCTTTTTGACCCAGAAACCCGAGGAGAGTTGTTCAATGATTGAAAGTTACAAGCAACTCGGTGCAATTCTAGGTATTTCTTCATGAAGAAAAGCCTAAAAACCTTAATTAAGCTTAATAAAAACAAACTAGATAATATTGTAAAGTTAATACAGTTGAGAGAATCTGAACTGCAAAAGGTGATTGATAAACAAGTGCAATTACAAACAGAAATAGAACTAGAAACAGAAAAATATTGCCTTAGTGAGTATAGTTTTATGCTAGAAAAATACCTAGAAAATTCTCGTAAGTTAACAAAAAAATTAGAGGCTAAGAACATTCAATTAGAAGGTATCATTCAAAAATTGCGGGGTGCATTAAAGGATCAGTATTCAGATCTAAAAAGATTTGAAATAGCTCTAGCAAAAAAAGAAAAGGAAGAGCAAATAGATTTGCAAATACTTGAGAATAAAAAACTTGACGAGTTTAATATTATCAATGCATCTACTGTAGTAAATTAAGTAAAAATAGTATAATAACAAAACCTTGTGTGTTCGCATCAAACTCTATCTTTAGCCTTGATTAGAAGTGAATTAAACACTCTCTAGTGCCAGGCGTTTTTTGTCTAGTACATTGTGCATAATTTTTTTAGCTATTGGAGCCGCTGCTCTACCTCCTCCTCCTCCATGATCAAAATAAATAGAGATGGCATATTGTGGATTGTCATGAGGTGCATAGCCGCTAAAGATTGCATGATTACGTCTGCTCCAGGCAATACTATCTCTGTTTAGGTTATCTGCGGCATTTTTTTTTGCTTGTACTTGTGCTGTGCCAGTCTTACCTGCCATTTGTATTGTATTGTACTTTAATTTACTTAAATAGCCTGTACCACCTGCTTTATTCATAACGTAATACAGACCAGTTTTGATTGTCTCGAGATGCTTATGATTAATATTTAACTGTGTGTACTCAGGCGTATTAATTGCTATTTGAGGAGTAAATAATTTACCATTAGTTGCAATGGCAGTAATAAAACGCGCTAGTTGCATAGGAGTTGAAAGTAAAAAACCTTGCCCTACAGCCAGATTAAGAGTATCACCCAGACTCCATTTGCTACCGTATTTTTTCTTTTTCCATTTTGGTGTGGGAAGAAATCCTGACAACTCATTAGGTAAATCAATGCCAGTTGGCATACCAAAGCCAAACGTTCTAGCAACATTAATAATGTTATTAGCTCCGGTTCTATGTGCAATATCATATATATAGCTATTACAAGAATGTTTGATAGCCTCAACCATATTTAATGAACCGTGTCCTCTATGACTTGAACAACGAAAACTGTTGCCACCTAATATTGCTCTACCTGTGCAGGTGACTCGATGTTCTGGTTCAATCCCATGTTCTAATGCCGCTAAAATTGTAATTATTTTAAAAATTGATCCAGGTGGATACACCCCTCTAACAGTTTTATTTATTAACGGTTTATATGGGTTATTTAAGAGTTCATTCCAATAAAGATGAGATAATCTTTTAAATTGATTCGGATCAAAAGATGGCGATGATGCACAAATTAGTACGCCTCCAGTATTACAGTCTATAACTATTGCACTACAACCTTTCGGGCTTAATGATTGCATAGTTTTGGTTTGTAATTCTGCATCAATATTTAAATGTAGGTTCTGTCCGCATATACTAGACTGGCCACCTAATTCCCTGACATAATGGCCTAATGCATTTATTTCTATTCTTTTAAAGCCAAACTCTCCTTGTATAGAATTTTCATAAAATTTTTCAACACCACTTTTACCAATTTTAAAGGTTTCGTCATAGAGACCTGATTTTTGACCTTTTGAATTGTTAGGTCTGCCTAGGCAACCGATTAAATGAGCCGTTGCTATACCAAAAGCGTAATATCGATCAAATCCAGTATCTATAAATAGTGATTTAAGAGCTGGTTTCTGCTCTTCAATGATAGCTAATTGATTCCATTCTAGATAATCCAAGATCACTGCAGCAACCTTGTAACCACCACGCTTGACTCTTTTTTGTAGTTCTATGATTTGATCCTGGTCAAGATTAAGTAATTTTATAATTAATTCTATTTCTTTATGGAAGTGACGGTTAGCATTTTTTTCTAACAATAAACGAAAACAATTATTATTTTGTGCAAGTCGTTGACCATTAAGATCAAATATTTGTCCTCTAGTTGGTGGAATTAATATTGTTTTGATTCGATTGTTATCGGCGAGAATTTTATATTCATTTTTTTTTATAAATTGCATATAAAACATTCGACCGGCTAATAAGAATAATAAACCGATTTTACCAAGCCCAATGATAAAAGTCCGTCTTGTAATCAGTTGTTTATGTAATAACTTTTTATTAGGCATGTCGTTTCAATAAAGTAGATATATATTCCAGCATAATATACATAGTAGGATAAACAAGAATAGTTGTAAAAAAGTAAAACAACACTGGTAAGAATTCAATATAATGATTACTAGTAGCAGTAATCATTAAGTATTTTAATAAAATAATGAAAGCACTGTAGGAGCAAAACATAAGCACATTCGTGAAATAATCGCTAAATAACAAGTAGTTACCAGAGTATATTAAACTCATTTGTGCTAAAATTAAAACTAAAGAGTTTAATCCATTTGGTGTTGTTTGAAGTTGGTCTAATAATATTCCAATGATAAATAGCTGCCAGTAATGTAATTTGTTATGGGTGCTGTAATAGTAGATAATTGCCAAATCTAATGCCGGAAATATTGTACAGTAAGTATGGAACAAAAAATGCTCATATGGCAACATAAAGGTTATGATGCAGAATACGATAATTAATAGGCGTATTAGGTTTTTTATAGCATATTTATACATATCTATAAAATCTTCGTGCGTTGATTAACAGCTGCGTTCATAATTAGTCCAAATCCAATCAACATTGAAACCATAACAGTGCGGCCATAAGATACTAGGGGCAATGGCACTCCTACTACAGGCAGAAGACCCATAACCATAGCTATGTTAATAAAAACGTGACAGAAAAACAAAGTGATAGTACCAGATGCCATTAAAAATGCAAACTTAGATTTACAATTGATTGCAATTAATGATGATTTAAAAATAAGCATTGAATATAAAATTAACAAAATTATACCGCCAATAAAACCTAGTTCCTCTGCTAAAAAGGAAAAAATAAAATCGGTTTGGTATTCTGGTAAAAAACTAAGATGACTCTGGGTGCCGCTAAATAAGCCTTTACCGAATAGGCCGCCAGAACCTATGGCGATTTTAGACTGAATGATATTATATCCAGCGCCCAAAGGGTCCCTTTCAGGATTTATAAATGTTAAAATACGATTGCGTTGATAATCATGCAGCATAAACCAAATAACAGGAGCCAATATTACTCCAGAGATGGCACCTAATACTAGATAACGCAATCTTATACCAGCATACACAAACATTAATATTACTACCATTAACGTTATCATACCAGTCCCAAGGTCAGGTTGTTTTATAACGAGAGCAATTGGAATGATTGAAGCTATGGCTGGCATAATATAAAAGAAATCAGAACTATTTTTATTTTGATTATCGTGGAAATATCTAGCTAATAGTAATACGAGTGCAATTTTAACCAATTCTGAAGGTTGTATTGAGAAGATTCCCAGATCTAACCATCGTGTTGCCCCCATAGCTGATTTACCAAAAAAATGCACGAGAACTAATAAAGCTAAGGTAAAAGCATAAAATATATATGCTAACTTATATATTATTTTAATATCAACAATGGCAATCAGTAGAGCAATTGGCATAAAAATACAGAAGGTAATAATTTGCTTATAGGCCCAAGGTATTACATTGCCTCCTGCCGCTGAATAAAGCAAACTAAAGCCATAAAGACATATTAAGAATACAAGCAAAGCTATTGATAATGGTACTTTTTTGATCTTTGCTTTAAATGTGTCTTTATAATTTTCCATACCTTATTCATTATATTAATCAATGGCCAATATTATAAACATAGCTTAACGTAGAAGCAAATAAATATGAATACTACTTTGTGTATTGTAATATTTTGTTGAATTAGTCTTTGCGGTATCAATGATTTTTGTTAAATTTAGTTGGTAAAACAAATAAATACTATTATACTTGCTGTCTAAATTAATATATACACTGCTGTTAGTTCCTTATAGAATATTTGCTAGGATATGAAAAAATTATCATTTCAAGAAATAATATTAAAGCTGCAATATTATTGGCAGGATTATGGATGTGCAATTTTGCAACCATACGATGTTGAGGTAGGTGCAGGAACATTTCATCCGGCAACTGTGCTTAGATCACTCGGCCCTAAACCTTGGAATGTAGCCTATGTTCAACCCTCTAGAAGACCAACTGATAGTAGATATGCTATGCATCCCAACAGAATGCAACATTATTATCAGTTTCAAGTTATTTTAAAACCCTCACCAGATGATATTCAAGATTTATATTTAAATAGCCTAGAAATGCTTGATATAAATCTACAAAAGCATGATATTAGATTTGTAGAAGACGATTGGGAATCCCCAACCCTCGGTGCTTCTGGCCTTGGTTGGGAAGTATGGTGTAATGGTATGGAAGTATCGCAATTTACATATATGCAACAAATAGGTGGTATAGAATGCAGACCTATAGCGGGAGAATTAACCTACGGTCTTGAGAGGTTGGCTCTATATATTCAAGGAGTCGATGCGGTAAAAGATTTAGATTGGAATGGTCAGTATGGAGCAAAGGCATTGACGTATGGAGAGGTTGATTTTGAAGCAGAAAAACAATTTTCTAAATTCAATTTAGAAATTGCTAACACTGAGATGTTATTACGTCATTTTGAGGACATGCAACAGCAATGTTTAGAGTTAGTAGAGCAAAATTTACCAATACCAGCTTATGATTATTGTATCAAGGCAAGTCATTTATTTAATTTACTTTGTGCTAGGGGCGTGGTTAGTGTTACAGAGAGAGCAGCTTATATCGCTAGGGTAAGAAACATGGCTAAGCTTGTTTGTGAGAAATGGGTGCTAATGCAACAAGAAACTGTAAAACTATGAGCGAGCTACTAATAGAATTATTTTCTGAAGAAATACCTGCGTTGATGCAAAAAAAAGCATCACAGGGCTATCATGATATTTTTACCAAAGGGTTACAAGAACAAAATTTAGATTTTGATACATTAAGCGTATATGTAGGACCAAGAAGAATTACCATTCATGTTACAGGTGTTCCATCGACTATTCCGGATAGAATAGTGAAAATCAAAGGACCTAAAACTAATGCACCGGAGAAAGCATTAGCAGGTTTTTGCCACTCAAATGATATAGAAATCAATCAGTTGCAGCGTGAGAATATAAAAGGAATAGAGCATTTTATCTTTGAACAAATAATAGATGCTAGACCAACACAAGAATTACTAGCCTTAATCATACCAGATTTAATCTCCTCATATGTTTGGCCAAAGTCAATGTATTGGGGTCAGTCAAAGATAAAGTGGGTCAGACCTTTAAGAAATATAATGTGTATATATAATGGTGACGTTATTGGTTTCCAGTATGGGCATTTAGTGGCAAATAATAAAACCTTTGGTCATAGATTTATGAGCAAGGATGTATTGCAAATAGTTGATTTTACTGATTATCAAATGAAGATGGCTGAAAATTTTGTTATGCTATCTTCCAAGGAGAGAAAGGGTTATATTTGGCAACAAGCTCAGAAATTAGCTAAAGAAAAGAATCTAATAATTAAGGAAGACCCAAATTTATTAGATGAAGTAGTAGGGTTGGTGGAATATCCACGAGTAATGATTGGTCAATTAGAGCAAAAGTTCCTAGTTGTGCCAAATGAAGTTTTAATCAGTTCTATGCGCAGTCATCAAAAATATTTTAGCTTGTATGATGTAAATGGTAATTTCGCTCCTTACTTTATCTTTGTTGCAAATATTATATCTCAAGAACCACAAATTGTGATTGAAGGGAATGAGAAAGTATTAGCAGCTCGATTGTCAGATGCCCTATATTTCTACAACCAAGATATAAAGACATCACTCCAAACTAAAGTAACTAAATTAGATCAGGTAATATTCCATGCTAAACTTGGTAGTTTAAAGGACAAAACAGCAAGGCTTGGTAAAATTACAAATTTTTTAAGTCCAGAAAATGATGTGTTGAAGCAAGCATCTATAGTATGTAAGTCAGATATAGTGTCTGAGGTGGTCGGAGAATTCCCTAATTTGCAAGGCATTATGGGTTATTATTATGCCAAATTAGACTCCATGAATGAGGATGTAGCAATAACTATCCGTGATCATTATAAACCACAAGGACCATCAGATCACTGCCCACAGGGTAATGCTGCTCTGTTAGCTTTAGCTGACAAAATGGATAGTTTATGTGGTTTGATAGCAGCAGGTGAAAAATCAACTGGTTCAAAAGATCCATATGCCTTACGTCGCTATGCATTAGGTATTATTAGAATTATTTTAGAAAATAAGATATCATGTAATCTAGTTGAGTTGGTTGAGTTTATACTCGGTCAATATGCATTAGATACAAAATGTTCTAAGGAGTTAGTGATGAAATTTCTTGAAGAAAGGATGAAATATTTTTTTCAAGAGTATTATTCTCAAAATATTATTGCATCAGTTTTAGCTAATACTACCATATCTGATTTAGTCGTAGTACAAAAAAAGCTTGATTCGTTAAAGCTATTTTTAACTAATAGTAATAATAATGATGTATTACTTGTGTATCGAAGAGTGCACAATATAGTGCAGGATACTAAAATTAGGACGTCTGTAAATCCTTTATTACTTGATTGTACAGCAGAAAAGGTTTTGTATAAATTTATACAAGATTATAAATTAGAACTCACTAATGCTGTGCACGTACATGATTATTCTAAGGGATTGCATATATTGTCTAAGATAACACCCTTAGTATCTTCATTTTTTGACCAAGTGATGGTGAACGTTGAAGATAAAGTATTAGAAGCTAATCGTTTAGCTTTGTTGTATGAAATAAAAAACTTTTTTAATAAAATCACTAATTTTGATAGGCTGTAAATGAGCGATATAACAGAGGCTGTAGAGATTATAAAAAATGGTGGATTAGTAGCTTTTCCAACAGAGACAGTATATGGTCTTGGAGCAGATGCAACGAACCAACAAGCTTGTTTAAGTATTTTTACAATCAAGGAAAGACCGCTGAACAATCCTTTGATAGTGCATGTTGGATCGATTAAAGATGCCTATGACATTGTTGAGTTTAATCAGGATGCTAAAAAATTAACAAAATTGTGGCCTGGTCCCATTACTTTGGTCCTGCCTAAAGCCAAAGGAGCCATGCTTGCGGATTGTGTTACTGCTGGTCTTGAATCCGTGGCAATACGTATTCCAGCTCAACCGATTGCTTTAAAATTACTTAATGCTTTTGGTAAACCAATTGTAGCTCCCAGCGCTAATAAATCTGGAACATTAAGTTCAACTACGGCCGCACATGTAAGAAAAAATTTTGGTGATGATCTTTTTACAATAAATTCTGTTGGTAAAAGTACATATGGCCTTGAGTCAACAATATTAGATTTAACTACTTCAGTACCCACCATATTACGACTAGGTTTTTTTACGCCAGAAGTGCTAGAAAGAATCTTAGGAAAAACAGTTGCTGTAGCCTCCAAGACATCAGTAGTAAAAGCTCCAGGTATGTTGTTAAAGCATTATGCACCTAAAACCAATTTAAGACTAAATGCTACTTCATTAATGACTAATGAAGTAGGTTTGAACTTCGGCGATAGTTTATTGACTGCTACAGGTTCTATCAATCTATCTGTACGTGCTAACTTATTAGAAGCAGCGGCAAAACTATACGAATGTTTACATATACTTGATGATTATTGTTTAAAGCACGGAATATCAACAATCGCTGTGGCCAATATCCCACAAGAGGGAGTAGGGCTTGCAATCAACGATAGGTTAATGAAGGCCGCTGCAGACTAACCTAAAACATTATACTTTAAAAGGCATGACAACAAAGTAGTCATTAGGGTTGTCTTGGGCTTTAATCAGTATGGGAGAGTAGACATCCTTAAAATAAATTTCTACCATTTGTGCGTGCATTGCTGACAGCACATCGTTAAGATATTTTGGATTAAAACCAATTAAAATATCAGATCCAGCATAATGACAAAACCTATCCTGTTTATCTGAGCTAGTTAAGATTTCTTTTGCTGATCCTTTTGACTCGCCAATTGCTGTAATTTCTACAGCAATTGGATTGATTTGTAATTTGACAGCGCGAAACTTATCAACTGTAATAGTGGCCACTCTTTCTATAGATTCAGCTAATAACGATCTATTAATTGTTAATATATGCTTGTTGTCAGTTGGCACAAAAGAATTATATTCAGGAAATGTGCCATCAATAAGTTTTGAAATGAGTGTTAAATTATTACACTGAAATTTAATTTTTGTATTAGATAAGGACAAAGAAATATCAGAATGTATATTTTGTGAGTCTTTTAATATTTTAGATAATTCAGTTGCTGTCTTGCGTGGCACTATTACACCAAATTTTTCAATGTTTTGATCAAGTGTAACATGAGCAACTGATAATCTATGGCCATCTGTTGCAACTCCAAAAAAATTATTAGCTTCCACCTGCATATATATTCCATTGAGATTGTATCGTGTCTCGTCTGTAGATATGGAGAAGTTAGTATATTCAATAATTTTTGCAAGTTCACTGCATTTCATCGTTAAATTAACAGAGGAATCTATCTCTTCCATTGCAGGGAATTGAATTGTAGGTAAAGTTATCAATTCGAAGTAACAATTTTTGCCAATAATTTTTAAGGTATTAGAATTGTCAGTTTGAATTAATTTGATTGTAGTGTCAGGGATTTTGCGTATTATTTCTGATAAGGTTTGGGTGGAAACGGTTGTTTCTCCTTCGCATAAGGTTTCTACTCCAATTTCTTGATTCAAATATAAATCCATATCTGTGGCGCCAATTGCCAACATTTGAGCCTTAGCAACTAACTTAATATTACTTAATTCAGTTAAAACATTCCTTTTTTCAACAATCGAATTTGCAAAGCTTAATGCACGTGTTAAATCCTTTGTATGAATTAAGATTTCAAAGATAGTTTTTTGTGCGTTGTCAGACATAAATTCTCTATAATTATAATTAACTTTGTAATATCCTGGTCAGTAAAGTGATTTCCTCTCTGAAATCTACATCTGTGACCATAATCTTCTCCACCTGTTTAATAGCATGTATTACGGTTGAATGGTCTTTTTTGCCAAATTTTTCGCCAATTGCTGCGAGGCTTTTGGAAGTTTTAGTTTTTGATAAAAACATTGCAATTTGCCTAGGTCTTGAGATGGATCGTTGTCTACGAGAGGAAGACATATCAGATACTTTGATATTGTATCTATTAGCAACTATTTTTTGTATATCTTCTATAGTAACTGTTCTTTCATTGGAACGTAGTAAATCACGCAAAATATCTTGAGTGCTATCTAATGTGACTTCTCTTCCTATAAGAGTTGAATGTGCAATCACCTTATTTAAAGCGCCTTCAAGTTCTCTTACGTTAGAAGTTATTTTGGAAGCAAGAAAATCAATGACATTTTTAGGGATAGTTAAACTCATTTTTTCTAGTTTTGATTCTAGAATGCCAACACGTAGCTCATAGGTTGTACTGTGTACGTCTGCTACCAACCCCCAACCTAATCTAGATTTAATTCTTTCCTCTATATTATCAAGGTCAGTTGGTGAGCGGTCGCAAGAAATAACCATTTGTTTATTATTATCTATAATTGCATTAAAAGTATGAAAAAATTCTTCTTGTGTACTTTCTTTGCCACAAATAAATTGTATATCATCGATCATTAATACATCTACCGATCTGAATTCCTCTTTAAACGACATAATATCTTTATTCCGTAAAGCCTTAATGAATCGATACATAAATTTCTCAGCAGACATATAGAGAACTTTACGTTTTGGGTTTTTTTTATGACTGTGCCATGCAATAGCATGCATTAAATGTGTTTTGCCAAGACCAACTCCTCCATATAGGAAAAGAGGGTTTGACTTAATTGCTGCTTTTTTAGCCTCGGCTACTGATAGTGAGGCTGCATAAGCAAGTTCATTAGGTGGACCAACAACAAAATTATCAAAAGTAAATCTTGAATCTAAGTGAGATGATTGTTCTAGCTGGGTACTAAGTACTGACGCATCAGGAAGAGTCTCTGTATTATTGGTCTGTTTCTTTGCTTGTGTAGAAGTTTTTTTAGTAATAATATCCAATGATTTTATTGCTGAATCATGATGAGACCATAGTTGAGAGATAATATCAAAATAATTTGATTTTATCCAATCCCTAATAAAGTTACTAGGAGCAACAAGCAGAATTTTATCTCCATCTGTTGCTTCAAAGAAATTAATCTTACTAAACCAGTTATTATAAAGGTCCTGGCCATAATGCGATGTCAAGTCTCGGCTCACAGCTTGCCATAATTTATTATAATAAGCATTGTCTTTAGGCGCAAGATTCGCTGTAGGTAATTGGTTCATTTTTTAAATTAACTAATGTATAAAACAAAAATTCTTTTACTAATATGCAAAAAATATTTCAGGTATTTAAGCTTTAACACAAATATCAAAGTACGCTTATAGATTAAGCTTGCTTTTTTGCTGATATTTATAATAATATTAACATATATTTTTTTTGCAAGATTTATAAATAATGAATAATATAACCAGACAGTTATTGATAAAGAAGTTGCTTTATCAAAGTAGCAATCGTGGTTGTAAAGAAACAGATATTATCCTTGGTATGTTTTCTAGACAAAATGTATCAAATATGACAGATCAGGAGTTGGTGTTGTTTGAGAATATTTTACAGTTACCAGATGCTGATATCTATGATTGGTATACAAAAAAGAAAATGGTGCCACAGGATAAAATATCTCCTTTATTAATGCAAATACTAAATTTCCAGCCAACAACAAAATGAAAAAGCTAAGAATTCCCTTGGTGTCTAAGGCGTTTTACACTTGGCATTATTCAAAAGAAAATAATAAAAACATTTTACTGTGCTGTGCCGATGAGGAATCAGCCATTAATTTATATAAGCAATTAATGTTTTTTACTGAAAATGCACAAAGTAATGACAATGTCTTGCATTTTCCTAGTTTAGATACAGTACCGTACGACAGGGTTTCTCCGAATACAAGTATCCTATCACAACGCGCTAATGTGCTTACTAAGCTTATTAATGATCCGTACTACTCAAGAATAATAGTCACAGCTGCGGCAAATTTGCTTTTAAAAGTACCTCCACTAGAAACTTTTGCTGACTCTATTTTAGAAATTAGTGTTGGCGATCAATTAGACCTTAGAACAATAAATTCATTTTTAGTGAGAAATGGTTTTTCAAGAGTAGCAAGTGCAGTTGATAGTAGTGAATTTGCTGTTAGGGGTGAAATTATTGATATTGTTACAACAAATAATCAAGGCTACAGGGTGCATTTTAACTGGAATCAAGTTGAATCAATAAGAAAATATGATGTGTATAGTCAAATTTCAACAAGTCCTGTTGATAAAATAGTGATATCGCTTGCCAATGAGATTTTAATTAATTCAGATACTACCATTACTTTTAAAAATAATTTTCTGCAATTATTTGGAGTAAATCATACAACAAACCCATTGTATAATTCTATTATGTCAGGTTTGAAATTTCATGGTTATGAGCATTTAATGCCGTTATTTTATCAAAAAACTGCCTCACTTTTTGATTATCTAGGTGAGCATGAAATTATATACGATAATTTGTGTATTCAGGCTCTATTAGAATACGAGAATACATACCAAGATTTTTATCAATCTAGATTGGCCTCTAATAAAGCTAATCCAGAATCTTTTTATTTAGCAATGCCCCCAGATCGAATGATTAGTAGCAGTGATAATATAAAGACAATGTTATTGGAAAATAATGGTATATTATTAGAGGCAGGTGACCATAATAATATTACAAGGATTCCTGACTTGGTGCGACAAGCAAAAGCAGATAATAAAACAGAATTTGATAAATTGTTTGAATTCGTTAATGCAAATAAAACTAAAACTCCAATAATTTTTTGCCAGTCTAAGAGCAATATTGAACGGATTAAATTATTAATAACTAACTATAATTATTCTAGTTTGGAAGTTAGTAATCTTTTAATGGCAAAGAAGAATTATATCAATATTTGCCTTGTTCCATTATCTGGTGGATTTGTTTATGGCAATTATTTATTTATCTCTGAAACAGAGATATTAGGTAGTAAATTTACTACTCATGGTCATAAATCAGCTAAAAAGAAATTACAGAATATTTTAACTGAGCTTGATAATATCATCGGGGGTGAATTGATCGTACATAAAGAGCATGGCATAGGTATGTTCGAAAAAATACAAACAATGCATGTTGATGGGGTCGCTCATGATTGTTTAAAAATAATTTATGCTAATAATGATATTTTGTACTTACCAGTAGAAAATATTGACCAATTTAAAAAATATGGTAGCAATGAAGTTGTTTTAGATAAATTAGGTAGTGCAGGGTGGCAAAAACGTAAAGCACGTTTGAAAAATAGAATAAAAGATATAGCTGCAGCATTAATCAAAATATCTGCGCAACGTCAACTAGCAACCTCAACCCCCGTAGGCTTTGAGCAAAGTTTATATGATAAATTTTGCCAAAAATTTCCTTATAATGAAACAGAGGATCAACTATCAGCCATTAAGGATGTAAAAACTGATCTAGAATCAGGTAAATTAATGGATAGATTAGTATGTGGAGATGTAGGATTCGGTAAA
The DNA here is from genome assembly GCA_045106605.1 of Rickettsiaceae bacterium. Lineage (GTDB taxonomy): Bacteria > Pseudomonadota > Alphaproteobacteria > Rickettsiales > Rickettsiaceae > Megaera_A. Next base: position 27,244 of record JBGCEV010000006.1, read on the forward strand.
ACAGAAGTAGCAATGAGGGCTGCTTTTATGATCGCTTGTGATATTAACCAAGGGGGATTACAAATTGCTTTAATTGCTCCAACAACAATCTTATGTAAACAACATTACAGGAATTTTTTAGAACGTTTTGAGGGTATGAGACTGAAAATAGCTCAACTTTCACGGTTGGTTAAATTAACAGAAGCAAAAAAAATCAAGCAAGAGCTAGAAAATGGTAAAATCAATATTATTATTGGTACACATGCTTTACTTGCGGCTAACATTAAGTTTTGTAATCTTAAAATGATAATTATAGATGAAGAGCAGCATTTTGGTGTAACACAAAAAGAACATCTGAAACAATTGAAGGCTGGTGTTCATGTTTTATCACTTTCATCAACCCCTATACCCAGAACATTGCAAATGTCGATGGTTGGTATTAAAGATTTAAGTATTATTGCCACACCGCCAATTGATCGCTTACCAGTGAGAACCAATGTATTACCTTATGACGCTGTGATAATACGTGATGCTCTGATGCGAGAGCGTTTTCGAGGTGGATTAAGTTTTTATGTTGTACCTCGTATTAAGGATATTGAATGGGTGGCAAAACAATTGACCAAAATTGTGCCAGATCTTAAATACAGAATAGCACATGGTCAAATGACCCCTAACGAAATTGATAATGTGATGAATGAATTTTGTGATGGTAAATTTGATATATTACTTTCTACTACTATTATTGAATCTGGTATAGACATACCTATTGCTAATACAATGATTATTCATTGTGCTGATATGCTAGGTCTGAGTCAACTTTATCAACTAAGAGGTAGAGTGGGTAGGGGGAAAGTTAGAGGCTACACATACCTAACATTAAACAATAAGCAAACTAGTAAGCAATCTCGAAAAAGATTAGAGGTATTGCAAAATATTGATTCATTGGGTGCTGGATTTACCATCGCCAGCCATGATATGGATTTAAGAGGGTTTGGTAATTTAATTGGTGATGAGCAATCTGGTCATATTAAAGAGGTTGGCTCTGAACTTTACCAAGAAATGTTGGATGAGGAAATAAATAATATTAAAAACAAGATGGAATCAACAGTAGAATTTGCACCAACTATTAATTTGAGCATACCGGTACTTATCCCTAGTGAATATATAGAGGATTCATCTCTAAGGTTAGCTATTTATAGACGAGCGGGTAATTTAAGTTCACAAGAAGAAATAGAAGAATTTTACTATGAAATGGAAAATAGGTTTGGCTCTATTCCTAAGGAATTTAATAACTTACTTCAAATGGTTAAAATACGTAATAAATGCTTAGAATTGAAAATAGAAAGTTTAGATAGTGGTCCAAATGGGGTTGTAATTAAATTTAATAAGCATTTTGATGTAGCTGACATGGTGTTTGTTTTTATCAAAAAATATCCAAGACAGGCAAAAATAAAACCAGATAATAAATTAGTTATAATAAAAACTTTTCAAACAGAATCATTAATAATCGAAATTGAGAATCTACTAAGCGATATTGAAAAATGTAAAAATTAAATGATTTCAGTTATTTATATAATTGGGTTATCTTCGGTTGCGCGTTTCATCAATGCAAAGGCATCCAATGCAGATTGACGAGATTTTTTAAGATCAATAATTGGCATAGGATAGGTTATACTAAGTTCTATCCCTGCATTTTGTAATATATGTTTTGGAGCTTCCCAAGGATTAAAAAGATATTTATCTGTAATATTTTGTAATTCTGGTACATATTTGCGTGTGTATTCACCGGTAGGGTCAAATTTTTGTCCCTGCGTAACAGGATTAAAAATCCTGAAATAAGGCATTGTATCTGTGCCACATCCTGCTACCCATTGCCAATTGAAGCTATTATTAGCAAGATCGGCATCAACCAAACACTGCCAGAACCATGAGGCTCCATGAGACCAATGCAGACGTAAATTTTTTACCAGAAAAGAGGCTGCAATCATTCGAACCCGATTATGTATATATCCTGTTTGCAAAAGTTCTCTCATACCTGCGTCTACAATCGTTATTCCAGTTTTACCTTGTTGCCAAAGTGTTAAATAATTTAAGTTTTGCTCCCAGGGGAATGAGTTAAATTTTGTATTAAAATTTTGCTTTGGCAGTGTTGGAAAATGATATAATAAATAGTAAGAAAATTCTCTCCAACCTAATTCTCTACAAAAATAATCTATATCACTATTGTATCTCATAGATTCTTGTGATGTTATTTTATACCACAAATAATTTGGTGATATTTCACCAAAATGCAGATGTGGTGATAATTTTGAAACATTATGTCTGGCTGGGAAGTTGCGACCCTCCTTGTAGCCAACTAGTCCTTTTTGAATAAAACTATCTATTCGTTGAGTGGCAGCCTTTTCTCCTATATTCCAATACTGGTCTAACTTTTTATACCAAGATGATTCTGGTAATAACTTTAAATCTTCTATGTTACTTGTTTGATTATACTGGGCAAATAGTAAAGTAGGTTTTGGTAGTGTTTTTTTTTGTAAAATATTTCTTAAACACCCATTACGATAATATGGAGTAAACACTTTATAAGGAGAACCATCTGATTTGAGTATCTCCCAAGGCTCCCATAGTAACGAGCCATTATAAGTTTTTACTTGAATATTATGGTCTATAAGTGTTGTCTTGAGATTTTGATCACGTTTAATTTGCCATGGTTCATAACACCTATTCCAATGTACAATTTGTACATTATGATGTTGTGCTAACTCTAATAGAATTTTTTCGGGGTTACCTTGGCAAGTTATCAGTTTGCCATTTAGTGCATTATTCAATTTTTTTAAAGAATGATATAGCCACCAACGACTAGCAGATCCGATGCTATATTCTGTTGAGTTATAATTATCTAGAATATAGATGGGTAAAATTGCCCCTGACTTTGCAGCTTCAAATAAAGATGGGTTATCAAATAGTCTAAGATCCTGACGAAACCAATGTATTACTATGGACATATTTAAGTTTTTACAATTATTGGTAAAGTAAAAGTAAATGTAGAGCCCTTAATGCCATTGCTTTTAGCTTTGATTTTTCCATTATGCGCTAGAATAACACTTCTACATAGCGCCAGTCCCACTCCTCTGCCGCCCGCTGGAGTACATGTTTTAGAGCCTACAGAAAATTGATCAAAGATGCTAAGCAATTCATTTTCAGGTATGCTAATACCTTGATCTGTAATATCGAATTGTACATTAACATTATCTATAATACGTAACGATATATGGATGTCATGTCCTTGTCCGTATTCTACTGCGTTATTAATTAGGTTATCTATGGTGTTTGATAAGTAATATTGATCACACGTCACAGTAATATTATCTTGTATATTAAGAATGAATTTTTGCTTATCTAATTCATCGGTAAATAATTTTCTATATAATAGTGTACGTTCTTTGGCTAGTTCACTAAGGTTTATTAATTGTTTATCAAGCTTATGGGCAATAGAAGATAATTTGGATAGATCAAAAATATTATTAACATAAGATTTAAGACGATCTCCATTAAGTACTATATGTTTAATAGCATCCTTGATATTATTGTGGTCTAGTGTGTCATAGCACGAATGTAGAACATCGCATAAACTTAAAATTCCAGTAAGCGGGGTGTTGGATGCATGCATTATATTGCGTATGAATTTCTCTTCTAAATTTTTGAGATTTGAGATTTCTAAATTTCTAAATTGCAATTGGTTGATTAGATATAATTCTTTGTTCCTGAGTAAAGATTCCTGTTGAGTGAACTGATCTCTTAGATGCAGAAGACCTTGTGTAATATGCTCAAATTCTTTTTTAGAGGCTCTAATTTTATGTTTGAGATGGGTGATTTGTTTTTTAGTTTGTATTTGATGTTCTTGTTGAGGTTTAAGAAAGGCAAAGGCAATTACGCTAATTGAAAATAGTAAATAATGAATTGTATAATCTTCAATAACAAAATTTGTTTCTGAGTGGTAATTATAAAATTGCACTCCAGCGATTAAACTTGAAAATATAATTAAAATCAGTAATTGCCAGGGCACTAGCAACGCTAATATCATTAAATTTAACATGCAAGTTATTAGTTGAATTTGATCAAATTCACTGATAAGTATTTGTACAAAGTTTATAGAGGCAAGAAGGCTAAATATTACTATATTAGATATTATAGTAACAGCATTTGTTTCTTTTATAGACCTAGTCCATATGATTGTACTAATGAAAATAATAAATAACAATGCAACTAAAGAGTAT
>JBGCEV010000007.1:0-52724 GCA_045106605.1 Rickettsiaceae bacterium
GTAAAACAGCAATAATAGAAGGGTTGGCACAAAGAATTTACCAAAGAGATATACCAGATTCATTGGTTCATTGTAAAATTTTTGAGCTTGATATGGGAGCACTAATTGCAGGAGCAAAATTTCGTGGTGAGTTTGAAGAAAGATTAAAAGCAGTATTAAAGGAAATAAAAGAGTCAAGTGGTGAGATTATATTATTTATTGATGAGTTGCATTTACTAGTAGGCACTGGAAAAACTGATGGTGCAATGGATGCATCTAATTTACTAAAACCTATGTTGGCGCGTGGTGAATTACATTGTATTGGTGCAACCACACTTGATGAATACAGAAAATATATCGAAAAAGATGCAGCGCTTGCTCGCCGTTTTCAACCAGTATACATAGCCGAGCCAAGTGTTGTAGACACAATTTATATTATGCGCGGTATTAAAGATAAGTATGAGTTGCATCATGGAGTTATTATTTCAGATAGTGCTATAGTGGCAGCTGCAACATTATCTAATAGATATATTACTGACCGGTTTTTGCCAGACAAAGCTATTGATCTTTTAGATGAAGCTGCGGGGCGCTTAAAAATTCAGATTTCTAGTAAGCCAGAAGAATTAGATGAATTGGATCGTCAGATTATTCAGATGAAAATAGAATTATCTGCTTTAAAAAAAGAAAAGGACGAACATTCCTTGAAGAAGGTGAAGAAACTTGAAACCGATTTAGCTAAACTTGAGTCAAAATCAATGGATTTAAGTTCAAGGTGGTTATCTGAAAAAAACAAAATGCTATCATCTCAAAAATTAAAAGAAGAACTAGAAAAAGCGAAATTAGAACTAGAAAAGTCTGAAAGGAGTAGTGATCTTACTAGGGCCAGTGAATTAAAATATGGTGTGATTCCAGAGATTATGACTAAACTAAAGTCAGCAGAAGAACAAATAAGCAATAAATTGTTACAAGAAAAGGTAACGGATCAGGATATTGCAAATCTTGTATCCAAAATTACGGGAATTCCTGTTGATAGTATGCTGTCTAGTGAGAAAGATAAATTGTTAACGATGGAGAAGAAAATACAAGAAACAATCATAGGTCAGGAAGAAGCTATAGAGGCAGTTAGTAATGCTATCCGCAGATCCAGAGCTGGTATTCAGGATCAGAACAGACCATTAGGGTCCTTCTTATTTCTTGGTCCTACTGGTGTTGGTAAAACTGAATTGACAAAAGCACTAGCTGATTTCCTTTTTAGTGATAGGAATGCCATATTACGTTTTGATATGTCTGAATATATGGAAAAACATTCTGTAGCAAGATTAATAGGTGCGCCTCCAGGTTATGTTGGATATGAACAGGGGGGAGTACTTACTGAAGCTGTCAGAAGAAGACCGTATCAAATTATATTATTTGATGAAATTGAAAAGGCACATTCTGATATTTTTAATATTATGCTGCAAATATTAGATGAAGGGCATTTAACAGATAGTCATGGTAATCGCGTCGATTTTAAAAATACAATCATCATCCTTACTTCCAATCTAGGTTCAGAAGTATTAATTAATCAAGCGGAGGGTGAGGATGTAGATGTCGTAAGAACGCGTGTTATGAAATACGTACAAGCTGCATTCAGACCTGAGTTTTTGAATCGCCTTGATGAAATTATTTTATTCCACAGGTTGAATAAGTCTCACATGCAGAAAATTGTAAAAATTCAATTAAGCCAATTACAAGCTATGTTACTTGAACAAAATATAAAGCTTGATTACGATGAATCTGCAATAAACTATATAGCCGACAAGGGGTACGATCCGTCTTTTGGCGCAAGACCTGTGAAACGAGTAATTCAACAAGAGGTGCAAAATAAATTGGCTAAAAGGATATTAGAAGGTAAATATTCTGATAATGCAAAAATTAAGATGCGGTGTGAAGGAGATGATATAGTGTTCTAATTTTATATATAGTCTTAATATTGTTGTAATACGATTAAAATATAGTGTAGGTTAAGAAAAATATTGTAGCAAATTATGAGTCACAGTGGGTCTCTAAATTTCTGATTTTGAGTTTAGACAAATTGGACCCCTTTATTACTCAAAAGTTTTAAATACATATGGATAAATATCAGATGCAACAAGGCAAAAAAAAACAGATCAAAAATTTTAAACTTCCTGACTTCATATACAAATTAGGAATACCACAAAGCATAGCTGTAGACAGCACTAGTTTATTATATAATGGTTGTACTTTTATATTAAATAATAAAAAAATAATATTTAGAAAAGCCAAAATAACTCCAACAAAAGCAGGGCAGTTTGTTACTTTATATAAGAGGAGAACAGATAGAAGTATTGAGCCATATAGCATTACTGATAAGTTTGATTTATTAGTTATAGAATCATCAATTAAAGGATATTTTGCATTGCCCAAACTAACATTACTTACTTACGGTATATTATCTTCAGGAACAAACAGTGGTAAGAGAGCTTTTAGGATCTATTCACCTGAAGAGCAACACCTAAATCAGCAGGCTGCAAAAACCCAAGCTTGGCAAGAGGACTATTACGCTAATTGAAAATGCTCCACGCTACCTTCAAATTTTGCCCAAAAGTGAACCAGGTTTTGCCCATAAACTGTATGAATTTTCACAAGTTCTAAAGAACAAAATTATTCTTTAGAAGAGAAATAATATGGTGCAGAATATAGAAGTATCCAAAATAAATGTAGCGGTAGATTTATCATATATTTTAGCAACAAGGATAAGTTAAATCAAGTAGTTTGGTAAATGTATTTAGAACAGGACCTATAAGTAAAGATAGACGATCATTGAGTTATTAGCCATAATAGATCTGATCTTCAAAACGCACATAGGGAGCATTCAATAAATCTAATACTCAGTGATTCACTCTAGTGTTAGGGATTCTAGAAAAATTATTTTGTATGTAGAATGCGATAAATAAAAAAATACTTGCACTGAGGGGCAAAAATATGATTTAATAAATAACGTATCAAATTAATGTAGAAAGGTTATCTTGTGTCAAAAACAGCAGCAAGCACACATAGTCTTACAAAGGAACAAAAAAAAACTATTGCCTTATTATCTATTGGTACATTCCTAGAATATTTTGACCTGATGCTTTATGTGCACATGGCTGTACTGCTTAATGAGTTATTTTTCCCTAGCAGTGATCCATTTACTACATCCTTATTATCTGCTTTTGCCTTTTGTTCTACGTATATTTTACGTCCTTTTGGTGCCATAGTATTAGGTTATATCGGTGATAATTATGGTAGAAAAGTTACGATTATTATCTCGACTACAATAATGGCTTTTTCCTGTCTAGTAATGGCAAACGTTGGCACCTATGCACAAATCGGCATTGCTGCATCATGGATAGTAACAATGTGTCGAGTATGCCAAGGTTTATCATCGTTAGGAGAAATTATATCAGCTGAAATTTATTTAGTAGAAAATCTGAGTCGCCCTGTTATGTATCCAATGGTATGCATGGTTGTAGTAGCAAGTGCATTCGGCGGTTTTGCTGCGCTAGGAATTGCATCATTAACCACTGCACAGAATTTCAATTGGCGTTGGGCCTTCTGGTTTGGTGCGTTAGTAGCATTAATTGGAGTTATAGCTCGTACTACTTTAAGAGAATCAAGAGATTTTGTTGATGCAAAAAAACAACTTAAAAATACATTCAAAAAAAATAATATTTGTACTAGCAACCTTTCAACAAATCCAGTCTGGGCGCAGAAAATAGATTTACGAGTAGTTATATCTTATTTTTTTATGGAATGTACATCTCCTGTCTATTTTTATATAAATTATATTTACTGTGCTGATATCCTGAAATCCCTTGGTTTAGACTCGCATGAAATTATTAAACACAATTTCTTACTCTCTGGTATAAATGTATTTAACGCTATGCTTTTAACATTTCTTGTATCAAGAATTCATCCAATTAGAATATTGCAATACAAATTTATTTTCTTTGTTCCCTTCATACTTTTCATGCCTTTTATGTTTGAATATATTACCCAAGAAAATGAACTGTATATACTCCAGATTTTAAGTATTTTTTTATGTTGTACTGCTTTTCCTGCTAATTCAGTTATCTTTACACATTTTCCTATCTTGCAAAGATTTACATACTCAACTTTCGCTTTTGCCATAGCTAAGGCCATTACATATTGTGTAACTGCTTTTGGGGTCAGTTATTTATATCAGATTTTTAATCACGTTGGATTGTTAATATTATTGGTCCCAATTAACATAGGGTACTTTTTTGCAATGCAATTCTTTAAGAAGAGGGAAATCGTAAAAGGTAATTATTTAATGTAGTTTAATATGTGAAAAAACCTGTTCCTCGAATGTGCCTAGTTCCTGTAAACTAAAACGATATAATATTTTTACTAAAGTTTGATTTTCTATATACATTGCAGCCAGGATCATTTCTTCCACAGTTTCCCTAGAAAATAGTACAGCTTTATGCTTAGTAAAAACTTGCATAGTTTGCAAATTATGAATTCTATCAATAATCTTAATTAATAGTACTTCCGTATCATCTGCTAAATAGGCTATATTAAGTACTTGTTTTATACTCCATTTAGTGCCATCTGGTCTATCGCGGGTGAGACGATCAACCATTTGCTTTATTCTTTCGTTAAAATTATCGAGAATCATGCCAAAGGTTACTTCAGTGTCCTCAACAATATCGTGCAGGATAGCAGCAACAATGACATCTGTTTTCAGGTTGTACTCAGCAACCATATAAGCTACTTCTAATGGGTGGGTGTAGTAAGGCTCACCGCTTTTACGTTTTTGATCGGCATGGTATTTTTTAGCCCAGTATATGGCTTTTTCTACTTGTGCATAATCAATCTGCTTAGCTTGATCAAGCTCCTTCAGTCTGTTTATTAATCTAATCGAATATTGACAATTTTCTGACACAACAATCCCTTAACATTCACCTTCACCCAACAATTAGCTTACGTTAATATAATAACATTACTAGATAGTTGTATATAATATATCTGTATTATTAAGTCATTGTGGCTATTAATACACTGCAATATCAAAACTATTTCAATATAAGAGTTGTATAAATAGATACAATTCTACTAACAATTGGTTTGATAAAGTTCAGCAATAGTATTCATAATAATATTTAAGAAGATTATGTATTAATCTATCCAATGGTATGGGAGGTTCTTGAAATAACTAATTTTATAATGCAAACGCAAAACCACGGGGGCTTGTCCCGTAGAAGTTCACTAGCCTTGTGCTGACTTGTATTATAAAATTAGTAGGAACGCTGATTATTTTTAGCTAGTACAGAGACGAAAAGGCGTTTTAAGTCTGCATATAGTTTAGCAAATTTTATTTTATTAAATTGTGTTTTAGGAATAATAATCAGTGATTTGTTTCCGGTGTTGATATCACTATCTTTTACTAGCATTGCCACAAGGTGTCTGATACGTCTTTTTGCTTTATTGCGTAACACAGATTTTTTAGAAAATTTTCTACTGACCTTCATACCAAAAGCCGTGATTATTAAATCTTTCGGCGCTATAATTTGTGGAGGGAGAATAGAAGCGGAAACAAATATAAAATCCGGGCTATGTAATTTTATACCGCTCTTATTGATATAATCAAACTGTTTTTGATTCTGTAACGAAACAATCCGTATTTTCGGCAACATGTACTAAGCGGTCAGTTTTTGTCTGCCTTTTGCTCTGCGGTTTTTTATTACAAGTCTACCACCAACAGTAGCCATTCTTGCTCTAAAACCATGTCTTCTTTTTCTTACCAAGTTGCTAGGTTGAAATGTACGCTTCATAACAAATATACTTTATAAAATTGCTGTACGCATACTAGCATAAATAGCGACTTTATGTCAATAATTTTTAGGAAGGATATTTATATTTTTTTGTTTAATGTTTGCAGTTCAGAGAAAATGGTTAAGAGCTGCTGTTGAAAAAATTTATTAGAATCTTCTTCAAATCCTTTGCTATCTGAATGAACTTTTGTTTCTTGATGATCATCCATTAAACTGAGGACCAACATAACCAATAATAATTCACAGGAAGCATATGGGTTTAGTTGTGCCATTGCCTTAAGTTTAGAATTAATTGTCTCAGCTAGTTCCATGATTTTATTTTGGCTTCCCTGTTCACAGGATAACTGAAACTCTTTATTGTGGATCTTGATTGTTACTATTGGCATAATATTTTCTAATTGTTTCTAATTCTTGAATATATTCTTTTACCTGCTCTACAGTTTGCTGATTTTTTTTGGCTAAAATTGCATTCTGTTGTTTAAGTTCTAAAATCAATTGTTCTTGTGTAGTAAGCTTTGCTAACAAATTTTCTACTTTATTATTGATCTGAGCGATAATATCCGTTAGTTGTCTAATCTGAATGTTCATTCTGTTCTTTTTGATGTTCTATTGTGGTATGATTATCAATAATTGGTGGCCTTGTTATATGAGAGTAAAAGAGAATAGTAAGAATTAACACAACCGAAGTAACAAGTGCCAGAATATTTCTTTTAAGCTTGTTCCTATGCACAGGATGAATTACCTTGTTAGAGCATTTAGAAATATTTTGATCGGCCGGTAATTCTAAATCAAGAAATTCATGATACATTTTTATATAACCCTTAACATAAATTTTCCCAGGTAAACTCTCAAAGTTTTCTTCTTCTAAATCAATAATATATTGCCGTCTAATCTTAAGTTTTTCGGCAACTTGCTCTACTGTATACCCTGCTTTTTCTCTTTCTTCTTTTAATTTTGAGGTCATTGTATTACCTTCAACTTTCTTAAAAATATTTCCAACTTCTTATTAGCTAAGATTAGCATATTAAGGTTAATACTATCTTGCATTTTTATATCCTCAATAAAATCAGTAAAAATACTTGCGTGTTTTTTATTAGTGATTAACCAAGATTTAATATTAGTTTTAGCAATATTTGACGACACTATCTTTTTGACTAGCCTTCTTTGTTTGTAGTAAAAATCATCTTTTAAGGATTGTATAGATAATCTGTTCCAATAGGAATCATTAATTTGCGCCTCACAAGAATGTCTAAGCCAATCTATATGTAACAAATCTCCGCATTCAAAATAAATATTAGCTATATCCTGACTCTTAGCGCCAGTATGTTTGGAAATATATATTATATCAAACGCAGACACTAAAACTTCTAAGGTAGCTATACGTTTTGCAAGTTTCTTATCTACTCCTGCGGTAGTATAATAATCAATCTGGCTAAAGAATCTTGTTTTAGTAGTACCAACTAACAATTTACTAATAATAGCAATCAGATCCTCTGTTTGCTTCATGAATTCGTCTATTGTATCAGAGATAATAATTGGCGGTTTTATATTTTTGACAAACCAGCTGATGCCTCTACGCATAATTTTGCTGAGATCAGAAAACATCTCAACTTTAACTTTAGTCGAAACATTAGTGTTTAGGTCAGATACCTCTTGCCATAAATCTTGTAAATTAAAAATTGCGGTAACTACTTCATAAGCACGAGCAATATCACATGCATGACCACCTGTTTCACGTTTGATAGCGCTAATCACAGAACCACCCAGCTGATTAACTAATTTATTAGTAACCATTGTACGAATTATTTCTTGCTTGAGTGGGTGGTTATGTATCTCATCAGCAAATTTTTCACGCATTGTTTGAGGGAAATATTGTAATAAATACTCATTCATATACTTATCTTGTGTTAATTTCGCTCCTGATAAATCTAGATCTAGGGCCATTTTGCTGTATGACAGCAAAATCGCTAATTCTGGTCTTGTAACGCCTTCATTGTTAATTGCCCGACGTGACAATTCAGCTTGGCTAGGTAAAAATTCTACTTCGCCGTCTAGTAGCTCTTTTTTTTCTAATTCCTTTGCTAGCTGGCTGAAAGACTCAATATTAACAGTAGTGGATAATGCTGCGATAGTCAGAGCTAAATTTTGATCGTAATTATCGACCAACACTAATTCTTCTACTTGTTTGCTCATTTGTGCAAGCAATATGTTACGCTCATCTAAAGTAATTTTTCCTTTTGTCATTGCTAAGTTTAAAGCAATTTTGATGTTTACTTCATGATCAGAGCAATCCACACCTGCTGAATTATCGATAAAGTCAGTATTAATAGCACCTCCTTTTAGGGCGTATTCAATTCTGCCAAGCTGAGACATTCCCAAATTCCCTCCTTCAGCAATAACCATTGCTCTTATATCATTGCCATTGACCCGTAAATTATCGTTGGCCTTATCACCTACATCAATATTATTTTCTACAGAGGATTTTACATAAGTTCCTATACCCCCATTCCACAGTAGATCAACCTTCGATTTTAAGATAAAGCTTATTAATTCATCTGGAGTCACCTGTTCAACAGTAATATCTAGGAGATCTTTAACTTCTTGTGTTAGTGTAAGTGTTTTTGATGCTCTATCAAATACACCACCGCCAGTTGAGATTAAATCTGTTTTATAATCACTCCATTTACTTCTTGGCAGATTAAATAGTCTTTGCCTTTCTTGGTAACTAGTTTTAGGGTTCGGAGTAGGATCAATAAATATATGTTGATGATTAAACGCAGCAACTAATTTGATATGCTGTGATAAAAGCATACCATTACCAAATACATCGCCAGACATATCACCAATGCCAGCCACTGTAAAGGGCTGTTTCTGTACATCTATTCCCTTATCAAGGAAATGTGATTGGACAGATATCCACGCCCCCTTCGCTGTAATACCAAGTTTTTTGTGATCATATCCTAACGACCCTCCAGAAGCGAAAGCATCACCAAGCCAGAAATTATACTCTTTTGATATAGCGTTAGCGAAATCAGAAAAACTTGCTGTACCTTTATCTGCAGCTACTACAAGATATGGGTCGGCGTCATCATACATAACTGTGTTATCTGGGTGAATAATTTTTCCGTGCACAATATTATCAGTGAGGTCAAGAAGACCTCGTAAAAAATCCTGGTAACAGGCTTGTACTTTCAGCATGTATTGATCTCGATTCATAGTACCCTGAGGAGTATTAACATAGAAGGCTCCTTTAGACCCCACTGGTACAATCACTGGGTTTTTAGTCATTTGAGCCTTTAACAGACCTAATGCCTCCGTGCGATAATCTTCTCCCCTGTCAGACCACCGCAATCCACCTCTAGCCACTTTGCCACCACGTAAATGAATTCCTTCAAACTCATTAGAATATACAAAAATTTCTGCATAAGGGGTTGGTCTTGGTAAGTCAGGGATTTTTGTAGAATTAAACTTAAAGGATAGGTATTTTTTTACTTGCTTAGTAGCGCTTAACTGGTAAAAGTTCGTACGAACAATCGCTTTAATTAACAGGCGCATATTTTGAAGTACTTTATCTTCTATACTAGAATCTACTCCGTCTAAGTAATTATCTAATAATACTGACAAAGAATCAACTTTAGACTTTGATTTCTTTTTCGGACAAAATAAGGCTTCAAATAAGTCCATTAACATAGATGAATATCGATAATGGGTGACTAAAGTTTGCTGTACATATAATTGGCCATAAGCAAAATTTGTTTGGCGTAGGTAACTAGTAAGTGCAGTTAAAATCTTGACTTGTTGCCAATTAAATCCTGCAAGTACAATCAATTTGCTTAGAGAACTGCCTACTAATTCACTAGTATTAATTTTTTCTATCGCTTCTTCAATATTATGTTTGAGTGTGTCATATGGTATCTCAATGTCAATAGGACTAGTAATCTTGAACTCATACAACCAACTTTTTTCAAACAAGGGCGATGCATTTATTTCAAAACTTCTTTCGTCAATGGCTATAAACCCTAAATTTTCTATTGATGGCAGAATTTTTGACAAGGTTAAACTGGCGCTAGGACTATATAATTTTAACAAAAATCCGTTATTTTCTGATCGTATTAAATTGGAAGCAAGGACATTAGAGTTTGTTGCCTGCATTAGATAATGCGTGTCTTCGATAGTAACTGTAGCATCAAATTTATGTTTGTATTCAAAAGGAAATGCATCAATCATTTGCTGGTGTTTTATAACTCCTTCATATTCCCCGAATTTCTTACACATTGCCTGTAATAAACTATTAGACCAATTAGTTGTAATATGAACTAATTCTTGCAGCATCTCTTCTTGGCAAAAATCCAACTTTGCTCGGTCCTTAATAGTGATCGTTGCAAATAAATGGCAAAAATTATGTGCTACTACTGTAATTTGGTCCGAAATAATATTACTATTAAATTTCTTTTCTAGATAACGACGTAGTTTATTATATACTTCAGGCGTTAGTGCTTCTCTCGGTAAAAACACCATGATATTAATGAAGGCGCCCGACCAGTCTTGTTGTACAAATAGTTTTAATTTTTGGCTGCGCATACTTGATAATATATGTATACAAATGCAATATAACTCTTCTTGATCAATTTGAATTAAGAGATCCCGTGGCAGTGATTCAATTATATTTTTAATTTTTTTTGCATTATATCCATTTTTTGGAAATTCAGATCTATCCAATACATGCTCCATTTTGCCACACAAAATAGGTACGTTATGAATTGATTGAAAATATATTGCAGTCCCGTATAAACCAAAAATAATGGTACCGGTTTTGTAAATACCATCTTTATCTAAATGTTTGATCAAGATATAATCCACTAAAGTATTAAGATGCACTGGTGATACTTTGTTAAGTTTGCCCAGCATAATCAGTTTGTCTTTATAATACTCACTATTTGATCGTTCTATAATAGTAGAAATCTCCGCACTATTATCATGCCAAACTTCCTTTATACCATTTGTCTTAGTTATTTTTCCTGTTTCAAAATCAAAATCTATAGCTCCAAGCAGAGTCATATTATCATTTTGCAACCAATGAAGAAATTGGGTTGTTTCTTCATAAGGTAAATTGGCAATCTTATATAATTTAGTATGATTTTCAATATGCTTGGTAATGTTAACTATTTTATTTAAAAGTACTGGCCATGCATCATACGTGCTATTTACAAGCTCGATTATTTGATGAATAGCGGTAGTGATTTTTTTGATACTATGGTCATTTAAAGTGCCCACGACTTTTATATTGCCTAAAACCTCTTCTACACCTTCTTCTGCAATATCTTTTAACAAACCTTTATCATCTCTAACAGTATTTATCACAGGATAAATACTGGCAATCATCTGTAGAGGTAAGGTGTTAACCATATTATTAAGGGAGTCGATAAGAAAAGGTCTATTGTCAGTAGCTATAAAAATCGTTACTGTGGGATTATCTTGCATTCCGTTAGAGATAAACTCTACTTTACTTTGGCCAGGTTTTCTATTTTTAAAAAAATCAAAAGCCTCTTGTGTAAAATTACCAAAAGTTTTTAATTTATCGATAGATCTATAATCTACTGGTATGTAGGTAAGAAACCTGCGTACAAATTTGGTATATAAGGATCCATTATCTTCGGCATTTACTAAATTTAGCAGTTCTGCGCTAAAATTGTTAATATTACAATTTAATTGGCTTAAAGGTAATAATTCCTTATGATCTGTTTTTTTATTCATATACGAGTCTCCCAAGAATGATTTTGTATAAATGACAAATTAAAGTTATGATATAAGAAATATTGATTTGTTTCAACAATTGGATTATTAAATGAATACTATTTTTGCTCAATGTTCTGCTAGAGGAAAAGCAGGAGTGGCTGTATTTCGAATATCAGGACCAAACGCACTTAAAGCACTGGAGCTTTTAATGAATAAATCACTGACGTCATTGATGCCTCGTACACTATATCTTAGAAAGATATATCGTCCCAAAAACGCGGCAATTATTGATGAATCTATGGTGGTTTTTTTTCAAGGCAATGAAAGCTTTACAGGTGAGGATTCTGTTGAAATTTATACGCATGGAAGTTTAGCGGTTATTCAATTACTGAGCGAGGCTTTGTCTCTTCTACCAGATTTGAGAATAGCTGAACCTGGAGAGTTTGCACGTAGGTCATTTCTCAATGGTAAAATGGATTTAACCGCAGCGGAAGGTCTAGCAGATCTTATTGATGCTGAGACAGAATTACAACACAAGCAAGCAATTATTCAACTTTCAGGTGGTTTGCAAAATATTTATGATAATTGGAGAACCCAACTTATAAGTATTATTGGCCTTATCGAAGCTTATATTGATTTTCCAGATGAAGATATACCAGAGGAGACATTGGACGAAATCCAAAAATCAACAAAAAGACTTATTGAAGAAATAAAAAATCACCTTAATGATAACAATCGTGGGGAAAGATTACGAAACGGTATTAAATTAGCTATTATAGGTCAACCTAACGTCGGCAAATCCAGCTTGTTAAATCATTTAATGCAGCGTGAAATGTCGATAGTGTCTAATATCGCAGGAACTA
This sequence comes from Rickettsiaceae bacterium, assembly GCA_045106605.1. Classification (GTDB taxonomy): domain Bacteria; phylum Pseudomonadota; class Alphaproteobacteria; order Rickettsiales; family Rickettsiaceae; genus Megaera_A. Next base: position 12,419 of record JBGCEV010000007.1, read on the forward strand.
CAAGAGATGTAATAGAAGGGCATTTAGATATAGGAGGCTATCCAATAATATTACAAGACACTGCTGGTATTAATGAGCATACATTAGATATCATTGAACAAGAGGGTGTGAATAAAGCTTGGCATACAGCAAAAGATTCAGATATAAAAATCATAATGTATGATTCCACTGAAACTAATCCAGATCTGCACAGATTTTCTGATCTAGCGGACAATAATACTATAGTAGTTTTTAATAAAGCGGATCTAGCTTTACAGAATATACCAAAAAAAGTGCATAACATAACTACGATCAGTACTTCAATTAAAACTAGCCACGGTATAACCGCCCTAATAGGGGCTATTATTTCTAGTGCGAGTAATCTAGCCAGCCCAACTGAGTCACCTCAACTTACTAGAGCAAGGCACAGGTCTCAGCTCGAGAGGGCTGTTGAATATCTATCACATTTTATGATACAAAATGACTTAGTATTGGCTGCTGAGGATTTGCGTATGACTGTGAGATCTATCAGTAACATAACTGGTAAAATTACAGTAGATGAGGTGCTAGGTGAAATTTTTAGTAATTTTTGTATAGGCAAATGAGGACTAATAAATCATGTTAAACTGTGATAAACTCGTTAGTATGATAATTTTAGAATGGTCTGACTATTTAATCAAGCAAAAGGTATATTCTGAGCATACACTTCTTTCTTATCGCAGCGATTTAAGTAATTTTCTCGATTTTATATATAACTATCAATCTGTTTGTGTCACAATTGAGACATTAAAAGTTGTAGATATAAGATTAATCCGAAGTTGGCTTTCATCTCGCCATCAGCAGACATACAGTTCATCCTCAAATGCTCGCGCTTTATCCTCAATTAAAAGTTTTTATCGATATCTTGAAAAAAAATATAATGTGAGTTGTCATGCAATATATACAGTGCGTACTCCAAAAAAAGCTAAACTTCTACCAAAAGCCTTAACTAAAATAGAAACAACTGAAGCTATAGAGAGCATCATATTACTGGGTGATGAAGAATGGATTCATTTCAGAAACAAAGCTCTACTCACATTAATCTATTCTAGTGGCCTTAGAATTTCCGAAGCTTTATCAATTACAAAATTACATATACAAAATCATCAATTTATTAAAATATTAGGTAAAGGTAAAAGGGAAAGAGTAATTCCCTGGCTTGTAGAGGCTAGGTTGTTAATAGAAAAATATCTGCAATTTCTACCTTATATTATTGAAGATTGTGAGCCTATCTTTCGTGGAAAACGAGGAGGGCCATTACAACGAGCGGTATTTAACAAAGAGCTTATAAATTTACGCCGCCTTCTAGGTTTACCGGAGCATTTAAGTTCACATGCTTTTAGACATAGTTTCGCTACTCATTTACTAGAAAATGGGGCGAATTTAAGATCCATACAGGAATTACTAGGCCATCAAAGTCTTTCTACTACTCAAGGATATACTAAAATTAATCAAGTGCACCTAGAGTCTGTTTATGAGAAATCTCACCCGAGTGCTGCGACTTCTCCTACAAAATAAGTATGTTGAAATATATTTTAATTGTCTTTTTCAATTTTAATTAGTAGTATGCGTTATTAGCAAAAATTGATAATTAAATAAAATGCCAGAAGTATTTTTTAACGGACCTGCCGGAAGAATAGAAGCGAAATATGCGGAATCAGCTAATCCTAAAGCCCCTATTGCTTTAGTGTTGCATCCCCATCCCCAGTTTGGCGGTACTATGAACAATAAAGTTGTATATAATGTATATAAGACATTATACAACAGAGGGTTTACAGTTTTAAGAATCAATTTTCGCGGTGTGGGTAAATCTCTCGGTGAGTATGATAATGGTATAGGTGAAATGATGGACGCCTCAGCGGCGCTTGACTGGCTACAAAATAATAATCCAATGAGCAAGATTAACTTAATAGCTGGGTTTTCGTTTGGTGCTTGGATCGCTATGCAACTTATTATGCGCAGACCAGAATTAACTCATTTTTTGGCGATATCTCCACCCGTTAATAAGTATGACTTTACCTTTTTATCTCCTTGCCCTGCGCCTGGTTTAATAATCCAAGGTGACAAAGATACTGTAGTTTCAGAAGAATCAGTGCATGAATTGGCTCAACGTCTTATGAAACAGAAAAATATAGATGTATCATATAAATTGATTACTGGAGCTGATCACTTTTTTAGAAATAAGATAGATTTGCTTAATGAGGAAATTGAAGATTATTTACATAATACTTTGTTAAATGAAATAACCCAAACCTCAAGACAACACTCCGGTGACATCACAGCTAAAACTAGCAAAAAAATCTTTTTAGATTAGTAATGATCATTGATTACTTTTACAACAGGCAGCATACAATTTATTGTTGCTTGCTTAGACCTAATCTTTGAAACAACATATTATCTTTTTCTGGAATTGGGTTGTTAGCAGTTAACAATTTTTCTCCATAGAATACGCTATTCGCCCCTGCGAAAAAGCATAAAGTTTGCAACTCGTCCGACATTTTTTCACGTCCGGCAGACAGACGAATATATGATTTTGGCATTAGTATTCTAGCTATTGCTATAGTGCGGACAAAATCTAGGGGATCGATTTCTGGTTCATCTTGTAAAGGAGTGCCTGGAATTCTAATCAATTGATTAATTGGTACTGATTCTGGCGGTTCAGCAAGATTTGCTAATATTGTTAGCATTTTTATTCTATCATCATTTGTCTCGCCCATGCCTAAAATACCACCACAACACACTTTAATGCCATTATTTCTAACATGTTCTAAAGTTTGAATACGGTCCTCAAAACATCTAGTAGTGATAATTTTTTGATAAAACTCTGGTGATGTATCTATGTTATGATTGTAAAAATCAAGACCAGCTTCTTTTAACATTTTTGCTTGCTCATCGTTGAGTAAACCAAGAGTAACACATGTTTCTAGACCCATTTTTTTGACTTCTTCAACCATTTGACAAACTAGTTGTAAATCATCATTACGAGGCCCTCTCCAAGCTGCACCCATACAAAATCTTGTGCTGCCTGCTTCCTTTGCTCGCTTTGCCGCTTGCATAACTTCCTCTAGTTTCATTAGAGGTTCTTTTTTTAGGCCAGTATTATGATGAGCAGATTGCGGGCAATAAGAACAATTCTCAGGGCAACTACCTGTTTTAATACTAAGTAGTGTGCTTACTTGTAAAGTATTTGAATCAAAGTGATCTTTATGTATACTCTGAGCGTTGTATAACAGAGAAATAAGGGGCTGAAAAAAAAGATCTTTTGCTTCCTTTAGGAGCCATGTTTTTTTCATATAATGTGCTTGAAACTTAATAATTGATTATAATGTTTAATATTTTTTATCAAAAATACTTAGATACTCTACAGCATACATATAAATATCGCAAGTTAGTAAACAATTTTGATGCAAAACAGTCGTATATTGATTTTGCTAGTAATGATTATTTATGTTTAAGTAACAATCCGCAGTTATTATTGTCAGCTACAGAAGCTGCAACCAAATATGGTGTTGGGGCAACAGGCTCTAGGTTGTTATCTGGTAATTTTGACCTGTTCAGGCAATTCGAATCAAGAATAGCACAAGATAAAAACATGGAATCTGCCTTAATCTTTAATTCTGGGTTTCAGACAAATTTCTCTGTGTTATCTAGTTTATTGGACCAGAAAGTGTTGCACACTAAACCCATAGTGTTTTTTGATCGCCTAAATCATTCTAGCCTCTATCAAGCTATATTTTTAAGTGGAGCAGAACTTATTCGTTATCGACATAATGATATGCAGCATTTATCAGATATTTTACATAAGCATCAACATAAAAACCGCCCTAAATTTATTGTCACTGAAACAATATTTGGTATGGATGGTGATGTGCTACAAATTAAAGATATTGTCAATTTAGCTCGTCAATACAGTGCTTTTCTTTATCTCGATGAGGCGCATGCTACAGGCATGGTTGGACATAATGGTTATGGAATTTCTACGTTGGTAAATTTGCACGATTTACCATGTTTAGTGATGGGAACTTTTAGCAAGGCACTTGGCGTCAGTGGTGGTTATATTGCCTGTAGTCAAACTATTAGAAACTATATTATTAATAGAGCGCCTGGTTTTATCTATTCTACGGCTAATTCACCTTTAGTTATTGGTGCAGCTTTTAAGGCCTGGCAATTAATCAAAACTTTATCGTTAACCAGAGATTTAATTGCATCAAATGCAGATTATTTACGACATAATGTAAAAAAACTAGGTCTCAATATAGGTTTATCCAGTACTAATATTGTCCCCATCATTATAGGTAAGGAAGAAATGGTAATTAAAGCCAACCAACTTCTATTAAATGATGGCATTATTGCATCTTGTATAAGGCCGCCTACTGTACCTTTAGGCACATCTCGTCTGCGTGTAGCTTTAAACGCCAAGCATACCAAGCAAGATATTGACAAACTGATTGCTGTGTTGAAAAGAGTATGACAAAAATTTTTATCTTCTGTCATGGCTTTGGATTCTCAAGTCAATTTTGGCATTCACTGTTAAGTTATTTTCATCATGAGCAAACATATTGCATTGATTTAGGTTATTTTGGTCCAAATAAATTGATTACTTCAAACAATTCACAAAATAATGTAGAATATATAGGGGTCGGTCATTCACTCGGCCTAATCAAGCTTATACAATCAGGCATTAATTTTAAATACCTGATTGGTCTAAATAGTTTTATTAATTTCTTAGGTCATGATAAAAATTTACAGCACATTCGATATCGTGAGTATAATTTTTTTAAAAAGTCCTTGACCATTGATCCAGAAAGAACTTTAAGCAATTTTTATAACCGTTGTGGTTTAATAAGTCATTATGAAAACTTATCAAATCTTAATCTTAGCCTATTATTGAAGGATCTAGAATTAATGACTCAATCAGTGACAATTAAGCAAAATTGTTATACCCTTATCATTAACAGCCTTGATGATAAAATTGTACCACCTGTTTTAACAAATGATAATTTTACTGACATACCTAATATTGGAATACATAGAATGATAAAAGGTAAACATGCGCTTGGCTTCTTGCAACCAGCAAAAATTTATCAAAAAATACAAAGATTCATCAGATAATGAAAGAACAGATAAAAAAACGTTTTGACCTAGCTAGTCATAGTTATGAACAAGTTGCTTCCATACAAAAAAAATGTGCATATCAATTAGTATCGATGTTAAGGATGTATTATAATGATTATCAAATAACATCTATTCTTGATGTCGGTACCGGCACAGGATACATACCAGCAATTTTACAAAAACAATGGTCAGCATCGCAATATACTTTAAATGATCTATCTGAGGCTATGTTAAATGTCGTGCAGGAGAAATTTAAAAATAACCCAAGTTTTTCATTTCGTTTAGGTGATATTGAAACATTGCCAATTGATTCATATCAATTAATTATCAGTAATTTAAGTATACAATGGGTTGATAATATAGAAAAACTTATACAAAAATTATATGCAAAATCAAATTTATTAGCATTCTCTTGTTTAACAGAGGGTACATTTAAGCAATGGGGTGAATTATTATCGGATTATAATATAGCTAATGTCGTTAAAAAATATCCATCTGTTCAAGAGTTTACTCATGCTATTAATATATTACAGCCTAAGCGACAAAATGTAATAACTAAGGATTTCACCCTGACATTTAGCAACCCTTTGCAGTTAATGAGATACTTAAAAAAATTAGGGGCGACCTATACTAGCAATGTGACAGATGTCGCTGCATTGCATAAATTTGCAAAATACACGGAGCATAAATGTATTTTAGAGTATAAAGTCATGTTTGTTTTATTAGAGAGATAAATAGGTGAATTATTTTATTACAGGTACGGACACAGATATCGGCAAAACATTAGTGTCAAGCTGGCTTTGTCTCCATACAAACTATGCTTATTTCAAGCCAATTCAAACTGGTAGTATTCATAATACAGATAGTCAGACTGTAGCTAATCTTGCTGGAGTAAAAATTTACCCAGAAAGTTATTTATTTAAAGATCCAGTGTCCCCTCATTTAGCATCACAGCGTACCAATACTCAAATTGACCTTTTGGATATTAAGCTGCCACAAAAAAGTAATTTGATTATAGAAGGAGCTGGCGGATTATTAACGCCGATTAATAAACAACACTCTATGATTGACCTGATTAAACAAACGCAAGCCTATGTGATTTTGGTATGTAGCTCTCGGGTTGGTACAATCAATCACACTCTGTTAAGCTTGGAGGCTTTGCGAGCTAGGTCAATAAGCAATGTAGGGGTGATTATGTCAGGTAATGTAAATATGGATAATATTCAGGCTATAGAATATTATGGCAATGTAAATATCCTTGGCCTTTTACCACTTCTTAATAGTATAAATAACCGAGCATTATTAAATTATCCCCTACCACAAAAACTCAACGAACTTTTGGGAGAGAAAAAATGAATCTAAGCACGAGAGATAAAAAGATAATCTGGCACCCCTTTACTCAAGAACAAACCGCGCAGCTGCCGCTTCCGATCAAAAAGGCACAAGGTTCTTATTTATATGATTATCAGGATAAATCATATCTTGATCTAATCTCTAGTTGGTGGGTTAATTTACATGGTCATGCACATCCTGAAATTGCTAAAGCTATTTATCAACAGGCCTTATCCTTAGAACATGTTATATTTGCAGGGTTTACACATGAGCCAGCAGTAAAACTTTGCGAAGAATTGCAAAACATCTTACCCTCTAATCTACAGAGATTTTTCTTCTCTGATAATGGCTCTACAGCTGTAGAGGTAGCATTAAAAATGGCCTACCAATATTGGTATAATCAAGGTGAGAAACAACGTTCAATTTTCATGAGTTTTGATGGTGGTTACCATGGTGACACTTTTGGCGCAATGTCTGTTGGTAAAAAAAGCGGATTTCATAATCAGTTTAATCAATTATTGTTTGAAGTGTTAACTATTCCTTATCCAGCAACTTGGGATAATGATGCACAGTTGCAAATTAAAGAACAACAAGCATTATATCAGCTAGATACACAACTTAAATCGCATGGCCAGCAAGTTGCTGCTATCATACTTGAACCACTAATCCAGGGAGCAAGTGGCATGCGTATGTGTCGACCTCAATTTATTCAAGATGTTGTACGACTAGTCAAAAAATATGATATTTTAGTCATTTTTGATGAAATTATGACAGGATTCGGTCGTACAGGTACTAATTTTGCATGTGATCAAATTAATATAGCTCCTGATTTTATTTGTTTATCCAAAGGCATTACAGGAGGTTTTTTGCCCTTAGCTGTAACGGTCACTACCAATCATATTTATCAAGCTTTTTTAAGCCAACAATGGGATAAAGCTTTTGCTCATGGTCATTCTTATACCGCTAATCCTATAGCTTGCGCCGCTGGAGTAAAATCACTTGAGTTATTGCTGCACCAAGAGACACAAAATGCAATACAAAATATAAATAAGGTGCATCGCAATGGTATTAAGTTCTTGAATGAAAATTGTCGTGATAAAATAAAAGAGACTAGAATTCAGGGCACTATTGCAGCTTTTGCTCTGAACTCAGATATAAATAAAAATTCGTGGTTAAAAACAGCGTTCCTTGAACAAGGGTTACTAATAAGGCCGTTAGGTAATACTATTTACTTATTACCCCCTTATTCCGTTAATTCCTTAGAATTAAACAGAACCTACCAAATAATTTGTGAGGTGATAACTCGCTGTAATATATGAGTTAACCACATTAGTCAAAAGATATAATACACTAAATATATTATATCTTTAATTACTGAGCTGAATATGATACAATGCCTTCCAAGATTATAATTGATGTTTGTTATGAGGTAATGCATGTCAAAAGAAACAGAGTTTAGAATTGGTGAAAGAGTTGTGTATCCTTCTCATGGAGTTGGAGAAATTGTAGAAATAGAAAGTCAGTCAATTGCAGGTACAACACTTGAAGTATACGTTATTTCCTTTCCGCATGATAAAATGGTACTACGCGTACCTGTTGCAAGAGCGACTGCATCTGGTCTTCGTCCCCTATCCACTCAAACTAATGTTAGTAAAGTTTATAGCATACTAAATGAAAAGCCTAAACGCGGCAATAAGATGTGGAGCAGACGCGCACAAGAATATGAAATGAAGATCAATTCAGGTCAAATTGAAGCAATTGCTGAGGTGGTCAAGGATCTTTATAAAAATGTTGATAATGATCGTTCCTACAGTGAAAGAACTATCTATGAATATGCTTTAAACCGTCTTGCTTCCGAAATAGCAGTGCTAGAAAAAATATCCACCGTAGAAGCGTCCGAAAAATTGATCAATGTGCTAAAGGACAAATTATCAGTAGCCTAATAAGTGCTATGCTGGTTAAGAATTTAGCAAGATTATTTTGCCAATTTTGCATACGCACAAAAATCTGATTGAAATTATTAAGACATAGCAACTGTCTTCACAGATATAATATCCAGTCCATACTGGAAATAGGAAAAACTAGAAAGCACAGAGGCGCAGATTTATTAACGTAGTGCCTTATATTATAATGATATGTGTCAATGGAGATAAATCAATAAATACAATGATCTGGCTAGATTTTCTGTAGATCAATTATTCATACAATAAAGCTGATCTTTTCCCACGCAAATAGTTTACTATTGCTATATTACTTCGTGTTGAAATGATTAAGATGCTCCAGTGTATTGTGTCCAGGCAGTACGATTTCATAAGTATAAGCCTTCCCGCTATTTGTATTAAATACATCTCTTGTGGAATGTTTATTACTGATTGTTAGACTAGATTGCAAAGATCCCATTATATAGTGTTCAACTCTAATATTGATTTGAGGAGCTAAGCCATTCATTTTTGGTGGAGCAGTAGTAATAAATACAAATTCTCCATTGTTATTGGTTGTTGCAGTACCATTACCAGTAAAGGTAAATTCGCTATCTATATTAATAAGCTTTTTATCTATTCTATTTTTAAGAGGAGTGTAGGGGTATTTACCATGACAATCTGTTTGCCATATATATACTTTAGCATCAGAAACAGGTACACAATGTTGATCAAGAACCGTACCATAAATGATGATTTTCTCTCCACATATAATAGGTTCTTGACCTGCTTTGTTTAATAAATTATTGGAGGTTTCAAATTTTTCTGGTTCATAATTATTGATAGTAACTGGAGTTACATTACAAAAATCAAAATCAGATACTCTTGGGTTGCTGGCATTTACACTGTAAGTTGTAAATATAGTTAAATAAATAACGAATTGTTTTAAAATGTTCATGTTATCAAATATTAATTACGATTATGACTATAGCAATTGAGTGATTATATAGCACGTATGATTTAATGTTAGTTCAGTAATTTCTTTTGTGTGGTTGGTAAAAATGCACATTTTCTTTGCTTTTACGTACTGATCTTAGCATTATATCATGGTTTAAGTTTTGCGTATAGATAGTATGTCCTAAATATTGGTCATCAATTTGAGGGAAATCACTTCGCCAGTGGGCTCCTCTACTTTCCATACGCCATAGAGCCGATTTAATAGTTGCCTTAGCTGAGATAATCATATTGCCTAGTTCAAGATAATGCTGTAATTCTACATTCCACTGTAATGTATTATCAGCAATACCAGCTGATTTGTATTGTGTTTCTAGATATTGTAAATCTTGCTGTGCTTGTTGCAGAAGCTTGTGCGATCTAAATACTTCTACTTTTTGGCTCATGATATTTTGTAGGGTAGCAGTTAATGCTGTGATATTGACTATTGGTTTAGCAAAGATTTGTTGTATATAATCATGATTTATTACTGGTTTAGATGTCACTGTAGGATGCTGTAGGTTTGGTTCAAGATGTTGAATAACTTTTTTGGCAAACACAATTAAATCAAGTAATGAATTGCAACCTAATCTTCCTGCGCCATGTACTGATATACAAGCAGCTTCTCCTATTGCATATAATGAGTAGATTTTTTGTTCAACATTACCAGTAGTAAAATTAACAACCTGGCAGTTGCTATCAGTCGGTATTCCGCCCATAGTGTAGTGAGCAGCGGGAGCGATTGGAATTAAATCACAACTCGGATCAAGTTTTAAGAATTGATGGCAATTTTCAAATACAGTAGGTAAAGTGTCGATTATATACTGCCTAGTTAAATGAGTAAGGTCCAGTAACACATGGTCTTTTAATTCGCCACAACCATTCCCCTGAATAATTTCATTTGCAATAGCCCTAGCAACAACATCTCTTGCAGCTAATTCCTTAAATTTAGGGGCATATTTTTCCATAAAACGTTCGCCCTTTGAGTTTAACAGGGTGCCACCTGCGGATCTAGCTGCTTCTGTTATCAATATGCCGATTCTTGTTAAAGCTGTTGGATGAAATTGTACAAATTCCATATCCTGTAAAGGTATGCCAGCCCTGGCTACTAAGCCATTACCATCTCCGGTGCATGGCGCTGCAGAAGTAGCAGTAGCATATACCTGACTGTAGCCACCTGTGGCAATAATAGTATTAGCAGAAATGATTGCCTGTATAACTCCTTTTTCTATGTTCCAACAAAGAACGCCATTGCATTTATTTTGTGCGTATAGCAAATCTAAAGCAAAATAAAAATTATAGAAATTTACTCCTAAGTCAAGGGCTTGCTGATACAGTTTGTGCATTATTGAGTGACCTGTACGATCTTTTGCAAAACAGGCCCTATATGCTAACTCTCCTTGGCCATAATGAGTACTTTGGCCTCCATATATTTTTTGATCAATGCGCCCATCGTCTTTTCTATCAAAATTTACCCCTAGTTCACTTAACATGTTGATAATCTCAGGAGCTGTTCTACACATTTCTTCAACAGAATCTTGGTCAGCTAGCCAATCAGAAGCTTTAATAGTATCATACGCATGCCAGTGCCAATCATCTGGTGTAATGTTGCCTAAAGTTGCGTTAATACCTCCTTGTGCCGCTATGGTATGACTTTTTAGAGGGTGCACTTTACTAATAACAGCTACTTCTAAACCTTGCTTGGCAGCAAAAATAGCTGCTGCTAATCCAGAGCCACCAGCACCAATAATTAACACGTCATAGGGCTTTGTATTTTTTATTTGCATTTATAAAGTTTTTCAAGATTGAATTTTATTATTTCGCTTGCTATAGTTAGCATATCTCGTATTAAACACAAAATGTTTTAAGATAAATTATGCAAAAACTTCTGACCTTGATTATCATGGGAGCTATCATTTATATGATTTTTCAGAAAAGCGTTAATTCTATGAGCGTACCAGACGATTTTCGTAAAGAAACAGAATCGGATCAGGAGACAAAAACAACAAGTTTGACAGGGAATTTTGTTGAAAAAACGATTTCTAAGGTTTTGTTAAATGTTTTAAAGACTGATGAAGGAAGATTATTTTTGGAAAGTTTGCTGCAACCAATGAATAAATCAGTTGCAGGGTCTGGAGCTGGTTTTGAAATGAATAATAATAATTTTATTAATTCCTTGTTTAAAATTAGTACATTTGGTGAAGGAGAAGACGGTCCTGCATCATGCGGATCACTAGTTACTATACAGTATAAAATATTATCTCTAAATAATATAGTATTAGAAGAAAGTACAGCTACTTTTCCACTTGGTTCTGGTAAAGTGGCGCAGGGGCTCGATGCTGTTATTGTAGGTATGAAAGTTGGACAAACACGTCATGCAACTATTGCAAGTAAGTATTTTCCAGAAACACCTAAGGATCAAGCGGGTGCATATAAAGTGAATGTGTTGTTGCAGGAGATAGTTCCTGCTAGTGGTATTAATAATGACGTGAAGATTTTTGATGATCAACTTGCTTATAAAGTACCATTACTATGTGGTGGAAAGGCAATTTATGATGCTAAAATCACTAAACTGAGTGATGGAAAGGTGCTATATGACTCTCGTGATACAGGTACAAAACTTAATATGCAAATCGGTAATTTAAGTTATCCGATGATTTTTTCTCATGCGTTACATAATAAAATTCCTATAGGCGCTAGAACGGTTATTGCTAAGGGAGATGTATTTAAATCCTATGTATCAAATTATAGTACAATATTTCCTAATAAAGAGCTTCCTAAGAACGAATATTTCATGGTTGAGTTTTTTAATTTTAATCAGACTACAGTAAATAACCAAACAACACATGATCATATTAAAAATTAACCTAGATAATATTGTAGAGATTATTTATAAAACATAGAATTTTTTATAAAAAATATTGTTTTACACTTGAAGTAGTTTTGAAGTAATCATATATAACAAATGCAAAAGCAAATTCAATTAAATCATTTTATGAGGTAAAAAAGATGAATTTCAAACCATTACAAGATCGTATTGCTATAGAGCCGCTAGCAGGCGAGGAAAAAACTGCCGGGGGAATTATTATTCCAGATAGTGCAAAAGAAAAACCTATACAAGGCAAAGTCATCGCAGTTGGTGCAGGAGCGCGCAATAGTGAAGGTAAAGTTATACCTTTAGAGATAAAAGTAGGTGATACTATAATGTATGGCAAATGGGGCGGCACAGAAATCAAATTAGATGGCAAGGATATAATTATCCTGAAGGAAAGTGACGTGATAGGTATTATTACAAAATAAAGTATAAATGATTAAAAATTTAGAGGAATAGATTATGGCAAAACAAATAAGATATGGTACTAAAGCTCGTGAAGAGATGATAAAAGGTATTGATATTTTGGCAGATACAGTAAAAGTAACTCTTGGTCCAAAGGGACGTAATGTAGCGATAGAGCAGTCTTTTGGCTCACCAAGACTGACTAAAGATGGTGTAACAGTAGCTAAAGCAGTTGAGCTAAAACCTGCAATGCAAAATCTTGGTGCGCAACTGGTTAAGTCTGTAGCAAGTAAAACAGCAGACGTGGCGGGTGATGGTACTACAACAGCTACTATCTTAACTCAAGCAATTGTTAAAGGTGGCAATAAGGCTGTAGCAGCTGGATTTAACCCTATGGATTTAAAAAGGGGAATTGATCTTGCGGTTAGCAAATTAACAGAAGAAATTAAAAAAGCCAGCAAGCCAATTAGTTCAAAAGAAGAAATAGCCCAGGTAGGAACTATCTCAGCTAACGGCGATAAAGAAATTGGTGATCAAATTGCTTTAGCAATGGAAAAAGTTGGTAAAGAAGGCGTGATCACTGTTGAAGAAGCTAAGAATTTTGGTTTTGAAGTCGATGTAGTAGAAGGTATGATGTTTGATAGAGGGTATCTGTCTCCATATTTTGTAACTAATTCAGAAAAAATGATTGCTGAGCTTGAAAACCCTTACATTCTTTTATTTGAAAAAAAGCTATCCAGTTTACAACCAATGTTACCTGTACTTGAATCTGTAGTTCAATCTTCAAGACCATTGCTTATTATTGCAGAAGACGTAGAAGGTGAAGCCCTTGCTACTTTAGTTGTAAATAAATTAAGAGGTGGTTTAAAAGTTGCAGCAGTTAAAGCTCCAGGCTTTGGCGATAGAAGAAAAGCCATGCTAGAAGATTTAGCAATTCTAACTGGCAGCCAGCTAATCAGTGATGATTTAGGTATGAAGCTTGATAATGTCGACTTGTCAATGCTAGGTAGTGCTAAGACAGTCAAAATCTCAAAAGAAGATACAGTAATTGTTGATGGTGCCGGTGCAAAAGTGGATCTTGAGTCAAGATGTGCTCAAATTCGCCAGCAAATTAAAGAAACTAGCTCTGATTATGACAAAGAGAAGTTGCAGGAAAGATTAGCTAAATTAGCCGGCGGAGTTGCTGTGCTTAAAGTAGGCGGTGCAACAGAAGTTGAAGTTAAAGAGAGAAAAGATAGAGTTGACGATGCTTTACATGCTACAAGAGCTGCTGTAGAAGAAGGTGTAGTTGCTGGTGGTGGATCTACTTTGTATTATGCTTCTAGGATTTTAGAAAATCTTAAAGGTGCCAATGCTGACCAACAAGCCGGCATAAATTTAGTACAGAGAGCTCTACAAGCACCATTACGCCAAATTGCTGAAAATTCCGGTATGGATGGCGCAGTTGTTGTAGGCAAGTTAGCAGAATCAAAATCTATGACTTTTGGTTTTAATGCTCAAGAGATCGAGTATGTTGATATGTTTAAGGCCGGTATTATTGATCCAACAAAAGTAGTGCGTACTGCATTAGTTGACGCTGCATCAGTTGCATCCTTAATTATTACAACAGAAGCTATTATTACTGCTGATCCTTCTGTGAAGGAAGATGCTCCAGCTGCTCCAGGTGGAATGGGTTTCTAAATTAGAAATTTAATCACCTAGACACTAAATATTATTGTCTAATAAAAATCCCTTAAGATGGTTATAACTTTATACCTTCTTAGGGGATTTTTTATTAAACTAGTATTGATGTTCAACAACTTGCTATTTCTATACTTCTCATTGTCTCTAGCCCTGCAGATGCGCTTAAATTAAGTTAATAAATAATAATTGTAGGCTAACTATTGAAATTTCATAATTTTTTAGACATTTTGTTCAATTTATGTATATATTTCAGTGTGTAATTTTTTGGGAGAGAATAATAGATGAATATAAGCACTAGAATTAATCAATTTATATTATTGGCAACAATATTGTTGCTTTGTTCGTGTAAGGAGTCAAAACCTAATTATTCATGTGATGATATAGAAAAGCTTGAGAAATTAAGTGATAATGAAGACGCCGCTGCCACTACCTTTCTAGGTCTGTGCTATGCACAAGGTAATAACGTGGCGCAAGATTACAATAAGGCAAAATCGTACTACCAACAGGCCGCCGATCAGGGTGATGCTTCTGCCCAGTATAATCTAGGCAATATGTATCGTAATGGACAAGGTGTTGAGCAGGATTACGCTAAGGCAAAATCGTACTACCTGCAAGCGGCAGAGCAAAATCATGCTTCTGCCCAGTATAATCTGGGGGTTATGTATGATCAAGGTCAAGGTGTTGAGCAGGATGACGCTAAGGCCTTATTTTATTACCAACAGGCAGCAGAACAAAATCATGCTAATGCACAGTACAATCTAGGAGTTATGTATGATCAAGGTCAAGGTATTGAGCAGGATGACGCTAAGGCATTATTTTATTACCAACAGGCAGCAGAACAAAATCATGCTTCTGCCCAGTATAATCTAGGCAATATGTATGCTCAAGGTTCAGGGGTAGAACAGGATTACGCTAAAGCCTTATTTTATTACCAACAGGCCGCCGATCAGGGTGATGCTTCTGCCCAAAATAATTTAGGGTTGATGTATAAGTATGGGATAGGAGTTAAACAGGATTTATTCAAAGCAGCAGCACTCATTCAAAAAGCAGCTGATCAGGGTAATGTAACAGCTCAACAAAACATAAAAGATAAATCACTGCAAATTGCTAAACCATTTGGCCTAAAAATTGGTGATATTAGCCTTGAACAAGTTCAAGCCTTATATAATTTGTCTAAAATTGGCCAAAATAAATGGACTAATCAACCAATGTATAGTGTTGAACCTATTAGTCAAATTGACTTTCATGGTATCCAGAAAGTCATTCTTGTTTTTGATGAAAATAATATACTACAAGCAATAACTGCTACATTTAATAAATCAAAATTCAATGACCTACTTGTTGGGTTAGAAGAAAAATATATTAATGTATATAAAGAAATTCCTTATGTAGGAAATAAGTTGGTTTGTTTTGAAACACTTAATAGTATGATTGAACTACAATCTTTGCACCTATCGTATACTACAGAGTTGGAATTTTACACAAAAAAATTAGAAGCATTGCGTAACAATAAATTTAAAAAAGAGAAGGCCCAAAAATCTTTAAAAGAAAAATCAATGTTATAGTGGAAATGTTCAAATTTTATTGATCAGTGATACAGCCGGTCTGAGGTTATATATTGTAAAAATAATAATAAATTGATATGATAAAAGTGCGAGAGTATTCTCTTAATCTTGGATTTTGATTTCTTTATATCAAACAATCAATAAATATCGTGATACATAGACATATTTACATTTTGCTCTTCACTTGTTGCCTTGTATTTAGCCTGCAATGTAGGGCTGAGATTGCAGCAGAATCTAGTGCCAAGCAGGAGATAAAAAGATATAATGATTATTTACACACCACTAAAGAACGGCAAAAAGCGCTAAGCAGTTCCGAGCAATTATGGCAAGATAGTTTTAGGCAAAGATCTGTTAAGTTTAAGCAAATCTTAGAGCGATTAGGAGAAATAGATCGCAAATTAGGGGAGAATAAAATTTATTATTCTATACATACAGATTATCTCTATGTATTAAAATTATGGCGATCATTTGTTGAAGATTCTTTTGACAATATTTCAGGTGCAATAATTGAACGTACCATTCCAATGGCAATTCCATACAAAGAGTTTGAGCTAGGACATGGCATTACAGAAGGAAAACTAAAATACATCAACTCTGTAAGACAAAAATTCACCAATAGGTTAAAGCAGGAAGCTATTGGCTTTGAACTGGCCCAAGAACAAGATTCTATACAATATACAAAAATATTACTCTATTCCGGGAAATTAAGATCTAAATTGTATCAACGACTTAGTAAAGTAGATAAATCATTAGAGGCAAAATTATCTAATGAGTTCATTGCTGATTTTTGGCGGGAAATACACATTATTCCCCTAAGATGGACCGCCACCCTTTATTCAAAAATTCTAGAATTCAGAAGCAACTTGCATGCTGGTCCAATAGGTTATTTTGCAATTTTTAAAGAAATAATGAAATTTACATTCTTCATTATCTTTCTTATTAGTTTTATATGGTTCTTTAAAAAGCTAGTACTGCGATGTGAAAGAATAGCAGAGGTGAATTTACGCAAAGTCCACCGTTTGAATAACCACTGGATATTACAATATTGCCTAACTATCCTTCATAAATCTATTCCATGGTTGTTATTATTATTGGGAATACACATACTTACAGTGATTCTAGAAACAACTACTTTACAAGAATTGTCAGAGTTGTTGCCTTACATAGTATATTATACTTGTTATCAACTTCTTTTACTGATTACAACGAGCACTATTACTCGTGCAAAAATGCAAAACATATTAACTACCAACTATATAAAACAAGCTAAATTATTACGATCTTTTATCAGTATTTACCGTTTTATATTTTTTAATATGGTCATTTCGCATACGGTAGAAACGGTAGTAGGCAAGGCTATTGTATATGGTATGTGCCAACAATTATTTCTGATAATAGGTATTTCTTATATGGTTGCTATTACTGATCGCTGGCGCCAGGAAATACTTGATCATGTGCATTCTATTTTACCGATTAAAATATTAAACTTAATTACTCCGTATCTAAACTTTTTTCTTGCCCCCGTATTCTCTTTTATATTTTTTAATATAATCGTAATACATTACATATATGTCCATTTGATAGATTGGCTTAATCAATTTGATTTTTCTAAAAGGTTATCAGCTAAAATTTTTCTTGCTCAGATCAAAAAAACTAGAAATGGTATTCCTAACAAAACTAACAATCAGTTGCCAGAAGATTATACTGAACATTTTAATAATCAAGAAATTGGCTCTAACATCATTATTACAAGTCAAGAATTTGAAGAATGTTACCAGAATATAAGTAATTGGCTTCAGGGAAGAAGTGCAGTTCATTCCATGGCAATATACGGAATCAATGGTAGTGGTAAATCTTCTTTTATTAATGTTCTAATAAAGAAAATTGATTTAAATGCCTGTGTTAGAATTAAGCTGACCTCAAAAATTACTTCTGCAAATGGATTAATTAGTCAACTTAAACAAGTGTTAGGAGGTGATTCAACAGAACTTGACCTCTTAATTAAGGAATGGAGAATTAGAATAGATAAGAAAATTATATTATGTATCGATGATGCGCATCATTTGTTTTTATCGAAATCTCAAGGATTTGATGCCATAAAAACACTTATGCAAATTATTAATGCAGATATTGAAAATATCTTCTGGTGTATAACTTTTCATAGTTATTCTTGGTCATACATTAGTAACGTATTAGACCGTTACCAATGTTTTGATGAAATTATAGAATTAGAACCATGGTCTGCTAAAAATATCCAAACTCTAATTACTAATTATCATAAAGAAACTAAATACGAATTATCTTTTGATGATATTTTCTTTGCTCTGGACAAGGAATATATTGATAATACTATAGAAGATATGAAAATAAAGTTTTTTGAAATTTTATGGGAGCAATCTAATGGCAACCCATCACATGCAATAAGACTATGGCTGCAATCGTTACATTATAAAGCACAAAATACTATACATGTGTGCCTGCCGCCAGAGCTAGACCCAATTAACTTATCACAAATGGGTGATGAAGTACATTTTGTCTGTGCTGCAATTATTCGACACGAAGTTCTGTCTCGCCTACAAATACAAGAAATCATGAATCAGGATAAAGGGGTCATTGCTAGGGTATTAAAAATATGTCATGAGAAGAAAATATTACTAAAAGACTCAGATTATAATTTGCGATTAAATCCAGATTTATCTAATAACATTATCAGAACACTCAAAAGAAAGAATTATGTCTACTGACGCCTTATCGCTTGATGATCTAATAGCATTTTCAAATAATTTTAGGCTTCAAAGGCTATTTCTTCTATTGGTAGGCATAGGTTGCTTAATTATCATTTCAAAAGTAATTGCTTGGTTATCACAGCGTCTATATACCTATATACCTACTAGAAAAACCTTAATTTTTCAAATTTCAACTATATTTACTTTTATTTTTAATATTATTGGTAGTTGTTATATATTTTACAGCATTCTCAAACCACCGAAAGAATTGCTCTTTGCTTTTTTAGGTAGTGCTACATTTGCGCTAGGGTTTGCCCTTAAGGATTTAGTATCTTCTCTTATTTCGGGTATTACTATTATTCTTGACACTCCTTTTCAAGTAGGTGATCGTATTAAGTTTCAAAATATTTATGGTGAAATAAAACATATCGGTTTAAGAGCTGTAAGATTAAATACCTTGGATAATCAAACAGTTACTATTCCAAATTCTAGCTTTATTAAAGATTATGTATTATGTGCCAGCAAGGGGCAAATTAATCTTAATGTAATAATGGACTTTTATTTTTCTCACGATGTTAATATTGCTCAAGTAAAAGAAATTTTATATGAAACGACGGTTACAATCAGATATGTGTACCTTAATGAACCAATTGTAATAGTAATCGATAATTGCTGGAAACAGGATCTATTGTGCTTACAGTTTACTTTAAAAGCGCATGTAATAGATGCGCGTTTTGAAAAACAGTTCCAGACTGATATCATAACTAGAGCAACGGCCCTTTTATTACAAAAAAATATGAGTCAGGTAAATAAAGCGGGCTAGAAATATCAAACCACCAAAAATGATAAGATACTGCACCCTATCTACTTTATAAAGGGTAAATCTGAATGAATTATGAAATATATGATTTTACTTATTAGACACTGTAAGCCGAACATAGATTATTCGAAGTGTAATTATCAAGAAGTTTTAAATAGAGTTAAGGAATATAATGCTACAAAAAATATTGAAACGAATGAGATGCTCCCCCTTGTAAATCAAGTGAAATTATTTTTACAAGATAAGGGATCTGTTATATTTTCTTCTAACATGCCTAGAGCGTTAATGACTGCAAAAAGCCTTTTTCAAGATAGGCATGATATAATTTTTGATAGTAAATTTATAGAATTTGACCTTAATATTATACCTTTACCAATATTAAAATTACAATTCGGCACCTGGGCTACTATTTCAAGAATATTGTGGTTTTTGAGATTGCTGAAATCTGATAGACCAATTCAAAGCGAACTGAAAAGAGCCCAGGAATGTGCAGAACTTATATATAAACACGCTAAGGAAGGACAACATGTTGTTCTTGTTGCACATGGTATGCTAAACATTTTTATCGAAAAACATTTAAAATCAAAAGAATATTCAAGGGTGAGCAAAACAAAAAACGGCTTTTTTGCTATAACTGCATTATATATAGCCAAATCGATATAAAATAGTTATGCATGTTCAGTAGATATAAGAAGTAAAGTATTGTCTATAAGAGACAAAAAATTAAATTTTGTAAAGCTGTCAAAGCACGTTGTAGCCAGGATACATAGTGTTGTTAGGTGGGTCACAAGATCTACAGTAAATTAGGCTGAATTGGCGTAAGAGAATAACTTAGCTAATGCATTTTATAATCTATCAAAATAAATGAATAATCCTACACCTAACCGATTCAACTAATTCTTTTATGCTTGTTAATCAATGAAATGATGCATTACCTACATTCACATATAGCTCTTGTGTCAACTCCTTTAGCAAGAATTGTTCTGATCAAGACCAAAATAATCCTCTATTGTATGAACTACAAACAATTCACGGAGCTATAATTTGCATATCTGCATACCCAGCACAATAATATTACTCTTGTTAGAATATTTGCTACCTGTCTTTGCTGCAACCCTTTGGCTCTCTAGAATATGGTCTCTATCCTTAACAAGTCGTTCTTCTATAACACTTTCGTCAATATACATATAACCAATACCCATACCATTTAAAAGCAGCAAATAACTACCCTTTGTTGCAAACTTATCCTAAACTCCTGTTTAGTCGGTCTGATGATTTTGAGTTATTAAAAATTCGGTTATGCCTTAAAGTTGCTATATTTAGCCAAATCAGTAATAGAATCTATCTTGAAATAGACTGGTCTTGATTTTTTTCCTTTGATTTCACATTCTCCAAAGTAATTTTTGCCTCTGCATGAATATTATGTTGATACTTTGCCCCATGTTGCGCTAGAACTTTACCTGCCTGGTGTATTACTTTTTGGTCTTGGGGAGAAAAATAATTCAATACTTTTTCAGTAATGCTCGTTAAAAATGTCCAAGACATTTCTATTTTTTCTTCTAAAGTTAGATTTTTTTCTTCATTCTTATCTTTTTTCTTAGTCTCCTGTACAAACTGAGAGGGTGCGGTAAGAGCTCCATTGCTCTTAATAACCTTTGTTCCTTGGTACAATTTTTTAATTATGAATAAAGCTGCTACAGCCAATAATACTAAAAGAACAATGTTAACACTATCTGACATAAATATACAAACCAATTTTAATTAAGAACTTATATATCATTACATATTCATATTCATTACTTTATCAAAAGCTTCCAGAAATTTATCTCTAACACGTACTGTAGCATCCATTGCATTTTTTGCCTCAGTAGTAGTAGTCAATAAATCTACCAGAGAGGCCTGGCCTATCAATGATTTTCTAGCTGTATTTTCCTGTTGTGCAATTTTTGCTCGTAAAGCACTAGTAGCACTGCTAAATATATTAGTTGATGCACTACGAGAGGAGCTATTGCTAACAAATGAATTTTGCTGGCCCGCAGACTTAATACGATTTAATATCTGCTCTGGAGTCATTTTAGCAAAACTATTAAATTGTTTATCGACCATCTGGTGAAAGCTCACCGCCTGTCCAGATGATGTTTCTGATGGTGACACGTGCATTTTTGGTCTGTCTTGAATCTGTAAATAACTTTGCTGTGCTAATAATCCAATACTATCAATTGTCATATAATTTTGCCTACTTAATTGCTTCTATTGTTTTTTGTATTAATGAGTTGCTGACTTCAATGACGCTTAAATTTGCTTCATAACCTCGTTGAGCCTCGCTAGCATCTGCCCTTTCAATTTCTCTGATTACATTGGGGTACTTAACTAATCCATCTTCATTAGCTGCTGGGTGATGTGGTTCATACTTCATAATAAAATCTGACTTTTCTTCATCGATTTTCTTTGTTATTATAGTGCGTGTATTAAGTTTTTTGTTGTATTTATTTTCAGCAAAAATAATCTTACGGCGATACGGATCAGCTCCTGGTGTTACACCTGTTGAGTCTTCATTTGCCAAATTTTCAGCCGCTATTTTTAATCTCTCAGCCTGGAATTTACTGCCGTGAGCGGATACTTCCACTGCTTGTTTTAAATGGTCAGCAAAACAACTTGGATTGAAAAGTAGTATACTAGTTATAAATGTAAATAATGTGCTGCTTTTCATATTAACCTATTTACCAATCACTGAAGAAAATAAGGAATTAGTAACTGCGTAACTTTTTACAGCTGTGGCATAATCATTTTTATTTTGCGATATTTTAGTCATTTGCTGTCTTAATGAAACATTGTTGCCATTTTTTTTAATTTCGTCAGGATTTTTTAATTTATGACTGGCAAATTTACTATCTTCTCTATTTTTGTTGACTATATGCCGATCTGAGGTAATAAACATACGAATTTTTTTTACAGACCTATTTGTTGGGGCAAGGTCATTTAGTGATTCTGGCATAGCTACTTCGTCAGCTTTGTAACCAGGGGTATTAATATTAGCTACATTTTGCGATAGTATCTTATTTCTAAAAGAACTAATTTCAAGGTAAGATTTAAATAGATCATTTGTAAGTGTGGATTGCTTTTTTCTCTGCTTTTCAATAGATACTGCATTTGCTAGTCTCTCTGCCTTAACAGATAGACTAATGAATATAACAATAGCTACTAAAAAAACCCGCATATACTTCTATAAACTCTTAAGGATTATCTTGGTACATAATATCTCAAGATTACATGATATTCAATATTTTTTTCTTGATACAAAATAGAATCCGTTGATTCATGCTTAATTATTTTATCTAGTGGTCAAATGGTTATAAAATAACACCGTTAAATATCCAAAATTTGAGAGGCGAGTTTCTTTATATTAGCATGCTGGCGAGAATTGTTCTTAATGATTGATATTAGAGAAGCAAGGCGGAAGAAAGATCCTGTTCAAGCAAGTAGCTTTATACAACCTTCTGGTTTTTAAATCTATGCTGTATAAACTCGTTGACGATGCTATCTAAAATACACTTTTTTGCTAATTCTTACCTATATATTGTATACTGCACTCTGATACATATTCCTATTATTAACTAACTCAACAAGTGTTGCTATGAATATTATCAGTAAAAACAGAATATAAATATTTTAATTTTAATAACATCTCCTGTGTTATTAATGTATCCGCCTCATAAATAAAAGTTTAATAAAATTTAACCTAATAACTTGACAACAAGTTGATTAAAGGTATAATCCGCCACAATCCTTAAACCAGCAAGTACAGGCAAATTATGAAGAATTATCTTGGCTGCTTTAGAGCAGCGCCAAAGCCAAGTTGTAATATTAACACTACAGTTGTAAAAGTTGAAAATATTCCTGATTATCATAAATCATTAAATTTTCCGTATGGCAATCCATTTAATAACTATATATTACCGCCAAAACCTGATTTTGAGCAAAACAATGATGTAGATACTGCGCCATTCGATGATGATGTAATAGTCATTTCCGATAGTAACCAAAACGCCTCTTGGATGAATGATCTAGCGTGCCTTGAGTATGATCCAAATGCGGCTATGAAAATGTTAAGTACTTATCGTGCAAACAGTGGAAAAGGAGGGTACAAGTGGACAGATTTTATATTACCTCTTTCGACCAATGCAATAGACGGAGCGTTGGCCGGTGAGGGCCAGTTGGACGATAGAGCAGAGAGTAAGTTAACTGATATAGTAGGTGACCTGTGGACAATTGATGAGGACGTTGCATACTAGGCTTTTATCTAATAACGACATATCAGATAGTACGATGATCTGATATGTCAAAGGTTTCATTCTATTGAGAAAGTATTAATATAGCTATTAATACTTTCTCCCACAGAATTCCTTTTGAATCAAAGAAAGTAAGCGTTACATTAGCGTGTTCTGACTGTACTGAACGCATTCCTGGTTTATACAGTACCTATCAGTTTTGTAACAAGCAGAACATCTTTTATAAGGCAACTGAAAAACAACGTGGTTTGTCCCGTGGCTGTAGTAATCCCCATGTTTTCGTGTTACAGTTTGTATTATGCAGTTAAGAAAACAAGGGCATTGAGCCTATAAATGTGAGTACCATCTTGTGATAATTGCAAAATATCGCTGTAAAATATTTCAAGAAGGATCTTTTAACTATTTTTGCGAATCGATGAAAGGAGTGATTTACGATGATATATAGGAAACCGTTCTCCTAGAGATTAACCATGATAAGTATCAGAGATACATATGCTTTGTCGATTCCACCTAAGATGCGTATTAGTGATGTAGTATGCAGAATCAATTCTACAACAGGTCTTTTTTACTAAAAAGGAAATTTGAATATATGCGTAAAGCCTATTGGGGGATTGATGGAATATGGTCTGATAGATATTTTGTTTCTACGGTAGATGTTAACGAGCAAATCATTAAAAAATATATGGAGCAACAGGGGGCGGTAGACATGAGGCAAGCGCAGCTTGTACTCGTCTTAAAGCCGACTTGATACCATAGGGGTTATCCCGTGGAGGTTCACTTAAGTGGAAGGTTGCTATTTGATATACAGAATATTATTCTGAGTTAGTTTTAGATACTGATTCAATATAAGCTTCCTTTATTGTTTTAAGACCAATCTTATCGAAAACGATTTCTAAAGTATCACCATTCTTCTTGATCACAATGCCCGTGCCAAATTTCTGATGGCGCACATGGCTACCTGGTCTATTATCTACAACGGCTATTATTTTATTTAATTTATGTTGTTGATTAGGTTGCATAGAAACACTGTGCCTTGAACCAAGGTAATTTAGCTTATTGGTAGAAGAGATTTGTATGCATAATTTGTCAGGGATTTCCTGTAAAAACCTAGAAGGAATGGAATTTACAAATTCAGTAAAGATCCTACGGCTTTCTGCATAGGTAATGAATAACTCTTTTTTGGCTCTAGTTATGCCGACATAAGCTATTCTTCTTTCTTCTTCTAGTCCTCCTTCTTCGGCTAAAGCTTTTTGATGAGGAAAGATATTTTCCTCCCAACCAGGTAAGAAGACTAGACAAAATTCTAACCCCTTAGAAGCATGCAAGGTCATGATTTTAACCGTGCCACCGAAATCCGTTTCTAATGAGTCGTTATCCATGACTAAGCTTGCATGCTGGACAAATTCAGTAATATTATCAAATTCATCAATAGCTTGCAGCATTTCATTAATATTTTCTATTCTAGTTCTTGATTCCTCTGTTTTCTCCTCTTTCAAAGCAGCTAGATAGAGAGATTCATCTAAAATGAATTTTGTTGCGGATAGTGATGATTCAGTTTGATATTTTTGTCCTGCTAAGGAAATTAAACTAACAAATTGTGCTAGATGCTCCTTTGCTTTTCCTTTAATTATATTTTGATCCAGTATCTGTACTAGTGCATCAAATAAGGATATTTGATGCTGGGAGGCGAAATCTTTGATTTTTGTTAAAGTTACATTGCCAATCGATCTCTTAGGTACATTAATAATTCTTTCTAGAGCAAGATTATCACCATGATTGATACTAAGGCGAATATAGGCAAGTAGGTCGCGTATTTCCATTCTTTCGTAAAAGCGTAAACCACCAATAATTTGATAGGGGAGTGCATTGCTAATAAAAGCCTCTTCAAAGGATCTAGTCTGAAAACCAGCCCTGACTAATATTGCTATATTACCCGCTTGATATTTTTTGGAGCTAATTATTGCCGCTACCTCAGCCGCAATAAATCTTGCTTCTTCTTTTTCATTCCAGCAAGATACAATTTTAATTTTTTCACCGGTAGTTTGGTTGGTCCATAATTGCTTGCCATGTCTGTTTTTATTATGACTAATAATATTAGATGCTGCATTCAAGATATGAGCAGTGGAGCGGTAATTTTGTTCTAGCTTAATAATTTTGGCTTTAGGAAAATCTTTTTCAAAACGTAATATATTTTTTACTTCAGCTCCTCGCCAGCTGTAAATCGATTGATCGTCATCACCTACGCAGCAAATATTTTTATGCTGGCTTGCAAGCATCCTAGCCCACACATATTGCACAGCATTAGTATCTTGATACTCGTCTATCAAAATATATTGAAATTTATTTTGGTAATAGGCTAGAATATCAACATTATTAATTAATAATTGATTGCAGTACAATAGAAGGTCACCGAAATCAACAGCATTTGAGTCATGCATTTGTTTTTGGTAATGGGTATAAAGGTGTTTTGCGATGTTATGGATAGGGGTGATTAAATCAGAATCATTTAATTTATTAGCCAATAACCCTTGGTCTTTCCATCTGGAAATAATGGAGTGTAGGATTTTTGGTATATATTGTTTAATATCAATATTTTGCTGTAGGGCGATGTTTTTAAGCAATTTTATCTGATCATCTTGATTAATAATAGTAAAATGGCTATTTAAACCAAGATCAAGTAGTTGTGTATGTGAGCGTAATATTCTAGCTGCTACTGAATGAAATGTCCCGATGTTTAAACCATCAGCATGTATAATATTATTTATCCTCTCCTGCATTTCTTTGGCAGCTTTATTAGTAAAAGTTACTGCTAAAATATTAGATGGATTAGCTAATTTTTGTTCAATTATATGAGCAATACGATTAGTTAACACTTTGGTTTTGCCAGTGCCAGCGCCTGCTAGGACTAATAAAGGTCCTTCTGTATACCTAGTGGCTTGTAATTGTTGATCATTAAGCGATTCTTGAAAGTCGTTCATAATTTATATGTAAAATTTGCTCTGATAAGATATAATAAGGTCGATTGCTTATTTAGTCTAATGTTTATCCGGTTTTTTTGCCGCCAGGCAGTAAATTGTATGCAGTATGACATAAGTAATATATTATTAAACCTAAGATATACATCGTAAATAATATGAAAATGCAGAATAGAATTAATATATACAACTCTAAATTATTATTAATTCTTGTCTCTATAGGAGTGTTAAGTTTAGTTCTACTTGGTAATTGGCAGCTTAAAAGGCTTGCAGAAAAGAATGTTTTTATTAAAACTATTGAGCATAATATTGCCTCTCCAGCAATATCAATCAGTTCTAATGCTGCGCCTACACCAACCTATAGTAAGGTAGCAATAGTAGGTAGATTTTTACCAAACAAGAATATATTGTTATACGGAAGAAGATCTGCTCATCCAGAAAAAGATGGATATTATATGCTGTCCGCATTTGAAGCAGAAAATGGTCAAAGATATTTAGTATCTAGGGGATGGATCCCCCAAAGTCTTAAGGATAATTTTTATAACTTTATTTTACCACATGACAATGAAACAATAGAGGCATTTACATTGCCTAGCGAACATCGAAGCTTCATGATGCCTAAGAACGATAATGATAATAATATATGGTTTACTATCGATTTGCAAATGGCTCATAATTTGCTCGGGGTTACTGAAACAAAATATTACTTAATGCAAATTAATAATCAATTATTACCAAATGGTGCAAAGTCCTTATCGGCTAATCAACTGAGTAAAGTAAGAAATGACCATTTAGAATATGCTATGACATGGTATAGTTTAGCAATATGCTTAGCACTCGTATTTATTATATCTTGTAGAAAGCAGAATAAATAATAAATATTATAATTTTAAAAGTACCTTAGCAATCGATTCTGCATCTAAATGGAATTTAAGATAAAGCTCAGGACAAGGTGCTGAATCGCCAAAGCAATCTATCCCAAAAAACAGACCATTATCACCAATAATCTTCGACCAACCAAAACTACTTGCCGCTTCTATTGCAACTAACTTTTTAGCGTTACCCTGCAATTGCTTTAAATATTCCGGACCTTGTGCAATTAATAATTCAAAACAAGGTACTGAACATACTCTGACAGATAAATTATTTTCTGCTAAGATCGTCTGTATCTGGGTGGCAATATGTACTTCTGAGCCAGTAGCAAAGATTGTTATATCAATTGAATTACTATGTGTCTCTGGAGAGATAATATAACCTCCATGAATGCAAAGATTATTAGTTTCTTCTTGTCTTATTTGCGGTAATTTTTGTCTTGATAAAACTAGCATAGATGGTTTTGTCTTATTAGTTAGAGCAATTTTATAACATTCTTTAACTTCAATAAAGTCAGAAGGACGCAAAATATCTATGTTAGGCATTGCTCTAAACGAAGCTAAGTGCTCAATTGGTTGATGAGTAGGGCCATCTTCACCAACACCAATAGAGTCATGAGTCATCACAAATATAACGGGCAACCGCATTAAAGCTGAAAGTCTTATAGAAGGGCGCATATAATCAGAAAAAACAAAGAAAGTGCCACCGATCGGTAGAAAGGATGATAATGCAAGACCATTCATAATGGCTGCCATAGCGTTCTCACGTACGCCATAATGAATAAAATTACCACTGAAATCATCCCTGGTGATAGGTTTACATACAGCATTCATTAAACCATTCGATGACGCTAAATCAGCTGAACCCACGATGATTTTATTATTGGATTGCATTAAGGCAGATATAATTTTATTAGAGGATACCCTAGTTGCCTCTGCATTATTCGTTGGCGTATTCACCGATGGTGATGGAATGCTGGGTATTGAAAGATACTCTTGTTTCTCTGTAGGTAAGGAAAGAAAATTTTGTTGCCATTGTTGATATTCTGCTTCATTTCGCGTCCATATTTGACGCCACATATTTATAATATCATCAGGAATGTAAAACTTTCCTCCAGCGAATCCTATATTCTCTTTAAGGTAATTAATTTCCTCCGATCCTAAAGGTGAACCATGTGCCTTTTCACTATTTTCCTTAGTTTTTGCTCCTTTGCCAATTTTGGTTTTAAAAGAAATAAAACATGGCTTTGTAGCATTTTGTGCCTGGCCGAGAGCATAAGAGATCTGATCAAAATCATGGCCATCAACTTGTAATACATTAAATCCAAAGGATTCAAACTTTTTGCTTTGATCCTCTGAGATAGTGAGGCTAGTTTTGCCATCTATAGAAATACCATTATCATCAAATAATACTATTAAGTTATCAAGATTTAAATGTCCAGCTAGTGATAATGATTCATAGGAAATACCTTCCATTAAGCATCCATCTCCAACAATTACATATGTTTTATAATTGCAAATTTTAGTGCCAAGCTCAGTCTGGTATTTTTTTTCTGCGATAGCCATGCCAACAGCATTGGCAAGCCCTTGACCTAATGGACCAGTGGTCGTTTCTATTGCATCAAATAAATCTTTTTCTGGGTGGCCAGCAGCTTTAGATCCAAGTTGGCGAAAGTTCTTAATATCATCCAAGGAAAAGCCTTTGTAACCAGTGAGATAAAAAAATGAATATAAAAGCATGGAACCATGGCCCGCAGATAATACTAGTCTATCCCTGTTAAACCATTGAGCATCTTGCGGATTAAATTTTAAAAATTGTGCAGCAAGGCAGGTTAGTACCTGTGAAAAACCTAGCGGCAATCCGGGGTGGCCAGATTGGGCATCCTCAACAGCATCTGCTGATAATATCTTGATGCAATCGCTGAGTTGTTGCAACGAATCCTTTTGTTTTTTGCTTAAATTCATTATAATGTCCAGAGAATTATTTTGATTAAAATACTAAACTAAGTGTAACATTATGACAACTATACTTTTATCACTTTTGGATTTTATAAAAACTATTGCTAGTTATTTATGGTTATCTGTGAGTTCTATTAAGTTTTATCAGGATATATTTTTGCGCCATAAGGGGTATGGTATGCAATATATTTTGACCTTATCTATAATTTCTGCATTGGCATGTACAATATTATTTCTAGATCATGTAGAGAAATTTAGACAGTATTTAAAGAATGATATTCTTTCATCTCAGGTGATAATTATCGATCAGGTGTTAAAACAATTACCTACTTTGCATTATAATGGTAGAACAATTTCTGTTGAAAATAACCAAACAACTATTGTTAATATTGCTGATAATAACAGTAATAATATACTGGCGATTGATACACAAAATACATTAGCTGCTCAAGAGCGGATAAAGACATCTATTTTACTCCATAAGGATCAAATGAATATAAGTCTATTTAATGACCAAGGTAAGCCTACTAACACATTCCCAATTAAATATATTGATATCTTTGGTTTCGAACCCAGAATCCTAAATCAAGAGGAGATAAAAAGTAGTTTTGCCCTAATATTTAATAAAGTACCAAGATTAATTACCTATCTAGGCTTTCCTATGATATCAGGAATGATATTTCTCAACACAATTCTTGATAAAGCTTTTATTATTCTGATTTTGTTTGTCTTTGTTAAAATGATCAATATGCAAAAAAAGTTGTCGGACTGCGTTAGGGTTGTTTTATTTTCCAGCGGTTTTTATACATTGTTACAATTTGCAGACTTGCTACCTTTTCAAGAACTTAATTATGTAATTTGGTTAGTACAAACATGGGCAAATTTTTTAATGATTGCAAGTATAGTAAGTTTATCCAGAAAATCATAACTAGTTTTAAATAAGCGGAATTATGTTTAAAGATAAGATAGTTTATGAAATAGAGGATTTAGAGAAGGCGCAACAGTTTTTGTTAGTTACTAAGAGTAAAATTATTCTTACTAATAAAAAAGGTAGTACACAATATTATGGTATGCGTGTTCTAGATTACATGTTTCAAACTCTAGTTAAAAGTTTTTCAGACAAGATAGAAGAAATAATTATAGATACAGATGAAGATTACTCTGCCTTAGTTACGGCACAAAAACTAGGATACAAGACAATTTATTATAAAGGTAATAAACTGTCTTGTTAAAGATTAAGAAAAGGTTATTTGGTTTTCATTTCAATTTTTGCATCCTTAGTTAAACCAGTAATGTAATTTTTTATCGCCTCACGAGAAAGTTTATTTCTGATCATTGGGTCTGCTTCCTCCTTCGTTGGTGCTTTTGCATCACGAGAATCAAGTACTGTAATTATATGCCAGCCAAATTGAGTCTTAACGGGAGCTGAAATTTCACCTTTTTTCATGGCAAAGGCAACACTTTCAAACTCTGGTACAAGCTGACCTTTTAACACATAGCCAATCTCTCCACCATTGTTTTTCGACCCCTCATCTTTAGAAGATTCTTTAGCAATATCTGCAAACTTACTGCCCTTATCAAGTTTTTCTTTTAATTTCTTTGCTTTTTTCTCATTATCAACCAGAATATGGCCTACCTTGATTTCCTTCTTGCCTTTTTTACTTTGAACTAATTGATTATATTCTTCATTTACCGCCTTATCTGTTACGGCAGCTTCTATTTGGCGCTTAAGCAATTCTTCCTGTAATAAATTCTGTTCAGCTAACTTTATTTGTTGTTTGAACT
This sequence comes from Rickettsiaceae bacterium, assembly GCA_045106605.1. Lineage (GTDB taxonomy): Bacteria > Pseudomonadota > Alphaproteobacteria > Rickettsiales > Rickettsiaceae > Megaera_A. The sequence goes on from JBGCEV010000007.1 coordinate 43,747, forward strand.
CATCTGTATCACGAATTCCTGATTTATCAATTTGTTTCTCAACAAGTTGTTGTGTAATGAATCCCTTCACTAGTTCTTCCTGAAGTTTTTTATCTAACTCAGAAAATTTCTTGCCCTTACTTTCTGGTTGCACATCAAGCATTGGCTTGAATTGTTTCATTACCTGATTTTCTGTTACCTTACCTCCCGAGTAAGTGGCCACTACGTTATCAGAATCCGCGCATGCAGAATTGCTAATTAAAGTGAATAATAACAAAGTAACTGCTATTTTTTGCATTTTATACCTATATAATTTGTTTTCATTAATTATCTTCGTTTTAGAAGTTAGTAGCAATAAAGTCAAATGCATTTTATAATTTGTTTGAAAAAAAAGATAAAATACAATATCTTGTGTGTGTGATTAACGCTGTTTGACTTTAATAAATATAACTGGCTAAGTATGTTTCCATTTCTGACTAAAATTTTTGGCACCGCCAATGATAGAATAATAAAAAAATTACAAAGAGAACTGAATCAGGTCAATGACTTTGAAAATACTGTGCAAAATTTAACCGACACAGAATTAAAAGGCAAGACCGCTATATTGAAACAAAAATTAGCTGATGGACACACATTAGATGACATTAAATATGAAGCATTTGCTGTTGTTCGGGAAGTAGCAAAAAGAGTTATAGGCCAGCGTCATTATGACGTCCAGATTATAGGAGGATTAATATTGCATCTTGGGATGATCACAGAGATGCGTACAGGAGAGGGTAAAACCCTTGTTGCAACTCTACCTACATATCTTAATGCATTAACTGGTAAAGGTGTTCATATTGTTACTGTTAATGATTACTTAGTTTCTAGGGATTCTGAATGGATGGGGCAAATTTTTAGGTTCTTGGGATTAACGGTAGGTTGTATCACTAATACTACTGATGATGAAGAGCGTAAAAGGGCATATAATTGTGATATTTTATATGCTACTAACAATGAATTAGGTTTTGATTATTTACGTGATAACATGAAGTTCACTAGTGAATCAAAAGTTCAACGTCCATTTAATTTTGCGATTATAGATGAAGTAGATTCAATTCTTATTGATGAAGCTAGAACCCCTTTAATTATTTCTGGCCCTGTAGAAATAAGTACAGATTTACATGAAAAAATTAATAATTTGGTTGGTGTTTTAAGTAAAGAAGATTACGAAGTTGATGAAAAGGCAAAATCTGTGACTTTAACTGAGCACGGCATTAATAAAATTGAACTTATGTTGGCAGAAAAGAATTTTATTGCCCAACATTCTAGTTTGTATGATTTTGATAATCTTAATCTGGTACACTATATTAATCAAGCATTGAGGTCTCACATTATTTTTAATAAGGATGTAGATTATTTAATTCAGGATCGTAAAGTAATGATTATTGACGAATTTACCGGTCGTGTAATGGACGGAAGAAGATATTCTGATGGTCTGCATCAAGCTATTGAAGCAAAAGAAAATTTGCCTATTCAGAATGAAAGCCAAACCTTAGCATCTATTACATTTCAGAATTATTTTAGAATGTACCCAAAGCTATCTGGCATGACGGGAACAGCAATGACAGAGGCCGGAGAGCTGAAAGATATTTATAATCTTGATGTTGTTTCTGTGCCAACTCATAATCCAATAACTAGAATTGATAGTGATGATATTATTTATGGTACAAAACTAGAAAAATATGCAGCCTTAATCGAACTGATAAAAAATTGTTATGATCGTGGTCAACCAGTTCTAGTTGGTACGGTTAGTATTGAAAAATCCGAAGAAATTTCCCGAGAGTTAAAGAAAAACAAAATACAACATAATGTTTTAAATGCTAAGATGCATGAACATGAAGCCTTTGTTATTGCTCAAGCTGGTCAGTTTAAATCTGTAACCATTGCTACAAATATGGCTGGTCGAGGAACAGATATCATGCTAGGCGGTAATCCAGATATGATGATTGCAGAAATTAACCATTCTCTGGATCAAAATAAAAAAGAGTCGCTAATTGAAGAGATAAAAGAAAAAGTAAAAATAGAAAAACAAAAGGTGATTGAAGCTGGTGGCCTGTATGTTATTGGTACAGAACGACATGAAAGCCGAAGAATAGATAATCAACTTCGAGGCAGGGCTGGTCGTCAAGGTGATCCAGGTCAAACCAAATTCTTCTTATCACTTGAGGATGATTTAATGAGGATTTTTGCATCAGACAGAATAGCAGGAGTATTGCGTACACTTGGTTTGAAAGATGGCGAGGCCATTTATCATCCAATGATTAGTAGGTCGCTAGAAAAAGCGCAGCAAAAGGTTGAAGCTCATCATTATGAAACTCGTAAGAATTTACTAAAATTCGACGATGTGATGAATGATCAGCGTAAAATAGTTTATGAACAAAGAAACGAAATTATGGCATCAGAGAATGTTAAGCCATTTATAGAGAACATGATGCAAATATTATGTGAAGACTTAGTTGGTCGTTATATTGCTAAAAATGCGTTAAGAGAAGATTGGCAGGTGCAAGAACTGAGCGCCGATATTCGCCGTACCATGGCGCTTGAATTCTCGGTATCAGAAATTTTGGCGATTGAAGGGACAGAACAACAAATCATTACTGAATTGCTTGCAAAAGTTAAAAAATTATATGATCAAAAAGTTGAAAATTACACTCAAGAATTAATGAACTCAGCGGGCAAATATCTTTTACTTTCTACTCTTGATCAAGTGTGGAAGGAACATCTTCATCATCTTGATCATTTAAGACAAGGGATTTCATTAAGAGCGTTTGGACAGAAGGACCCTCTAAATGAATATAAGCGAGAAGCGTTTGAACTTTTTGAACAAATGTTAGACCATCTAAGAGAATTATTTATACAAAAAATTTGCTATTTACATATTGATATGCAACATATAAAAGAGCAATCTATGTCGCTTGCCAATAAAGAGCTCCAACAAATGCAGATAAGCAGAACCGACCCTGCACTTGCGAAACAAAATAAAAATTCGCCCATGAGTACCAAGGCAGTCCCTTTGAAGTCTTATATTGATCCAGCGGATAGGGATGCCAATAATCCTGATACATGGGGTAAAGTATCAAGAAATGAATCATGTCCTTGCAAATCTGGTAAAAAATATAAACACTGTCATGGGGAAGAGAAATAATTATTATGGAGAAAATGAATGGTCCAAAAACCAGTAATTGGCATTACTTTAGATTTAGCTCAAGATAGTGAAAAATATTCATTTGCAAAACGTCCTTGGTATGCATTGAGACAAGATTATGCTAATTGTATAGAGCAGGCTGGGGGAATTCCACTGATGATTCCTTATATTGACGATATAGCATCAATAATTGATAAGATAGATGGATTAATTATACCAGGAGGAGACGAGGATATAAATCCTAGGTTTTATGGGCAAGCAATTACTTCGAACAAAGTGAAACTCAACGATAAGAGAGCTGAGTTTGAAATGAAATTAGTGCAGGCTGCAATGGAAGTTGACATGCCGGTTTTTGGTATATGTAATGGAATACAATTAATTAATGTGATATTAGGAGGAACTTTAATTCAAGATATTCCTACACAAGCGGCAACAGATATTAATCATGAACAGCCAGAGCCAAAAAGCGCTCCTTCTCATTTGATTTATATAAAGGATAATACTATTCTTGCAGGATTTGGCGACAAAAAAGAACTAATGGTGAATAGTACGCATCACCAGTCTATTGATCAACTAGGTTCAAATTTAATAATTTCAGCTATAGCTCCCGATGGAATTATCGAGGCAATAGAATCAACTAATTATAAATTTGTTATTGGTGTTCAGTGGCATTCAGAATACTTAAATACAGAGCTAGATGTGCAATTATTTAAGAGGTTAGTTGAAGAATCATCTAAGACTGTGTAGACTTGTAATAAATTCAATTAGGTAGCTAATGTATCCCATAGTAAGACTAAGACGCAATAGACGAACCCAGTGGCTGAGAGATCTAACATCAGAAACAGTACTGACACCTGAAAATCTTATTTTACCAATTTTTGTTATCGAAGGTGAGAAGAAAAAAGTTGCAATCAAGACTATGCCCGGAATTTTTCGATATTCTATAGATCAGGTGGTCGCACTTGTTAAGGAGGCTTGCCAAAAAGGAATTAGAGCAGTAGCACTTTTTCCAACAATTGATCATGAGCTAAAATCTGAATTTGCTGATGAAGCATATAATCTTGATAATTTGATTTGCAGAACCGTAAGAACCTTAAAAAGTCATAATCTTGATATTGGTATAATTTGCGATGTAGCTCTTGACCCATATACAATACATGGTCATGATGGCATTTTGATAGATGGTGATGTTGATAATGACAAGACTATTGCAGCATTATCAAATCAAGCCTTGGTACTTGCAAAATCAGGGGTTGATATTATAGCCCCTTCAGATATGATGGATGGAAGAATAATGGCAATCAGGGAAGGGCTTGATAACGCAAGCTTTATCAATGTTAATATTCTAGCTTACGCAGCAAAATATAATTCTAGTTTTTATGGACCGTTTAGACAAGCAGTAGGTAGTGATAAAACAAAGTATTTATGTAAGGCTACGTATCAGATGGATGTTCGTAATAAGAAAGAAGCGCTAAAAGAGATAGAATATGATATAGATGAAGGCGCTGATATGATTATGGTTAAACCAGGGTTGCCGTATTTGGATGTGATAAAAGAGGCTTCGCAGATTTATAATACTCATATTTTTGCTTTTCAAGTGAGCGGCGAATATTCCATGCTTAAATTTGCAGCCCAAAATGGAGCTATTGATTGGCAAAAAGCTATTATTGAGTCATTAGTGTGTATAAAACGTGCAGGGGCATCTGCGATATTTACCTATGCTGCATTAGAAGTGGCAGATATATTAAAAAGTAAGAAAGAGTACAAAAATGGCTAAAAGTAATAAAACTTCAAGCACTGTAACAAGGGTAATTATTATTCTGAGCTCTGTCATTGCAATATTGTCATTATATATTTTATTTACCAATGATCTTGCAGATAAACCATTAGCCGGCCAGGGAAGTCATATTACAGGTGATGCCCTAATTGGTGGAGATTTCGTTCTTACAGATCAAGATAATAATAAGTTTAGTAGTGAAGCAATGAAAGGTAGACTTAGTTTAGTGTATTTCGGCTTTACTTTTTGCCCAGATATTTGCCCAACATCATTACAGAAATTGGGGGCTGTAATTACAACGCTTGATAAATATAATATTGATGTGCTACCTATCTTTATAACTGTTGACCCTCAGAGAGATACATCAGGTTTGTTAAAAGAATATTTAGGGCATTTTCATGGAAAAATTATTGGCCTAACTGGGGATGAAGAAAGTATAAAAGAAGTGGCAGATCTTTATAAAGTATTTTATGCAGTTGCAGAGAATCATGACAAAGCGCAGGATAAGTATATGCTTGACCACTCGTCCTTTATATATTTGATGAATAAAGATGGTAAATATGTAAAGCATTTTAGTATGGACTCTAGTGCAGAAGACATAATCAATTACATCCGAATTAAAAATTCACAATAAATTGTAAAATAAGTTGCAATTATTCTATTCAAGGTATGACACATAAAATAATAGGCATATATCCTGGTACTTTTGATCCTATTACTAAAGGGCATGCCGATATCATAGCCAGAGCTAGTAGTATTTGTGATGAATTGGTGTTAGCAATCTCTACATCTTTTGCTAAAAAACCGGTGTTTTCAATTGAAGAAAGATGCCAGATGGCTGAAATATACTTAAATGAATATCAGATTGCTTCTAATGTCAGAATAATGCAGTTTGATGAATTATTAGTTACCTTTGCTAAAAAAATAGAAGCAAACTTGATAATCAGAGGAGTCAGAGCTTTTTCTGATTTTGAATATGAGTTTCAAATGGCTTGTATGAACTCTAGATTGGATAATCAAGCAGAGACGATATTTTTACCGGCTTCAGAAAAAAATCAGTTTATTTCTTCTCGTCTAGTAAAGGAAATAGCTAGTATGGGTGGGGAGATTTCATCATTTGTAATCCCTGAAATTGCAGATAAGTTAAAAAAATATTATCAATGATTAGTGCCAAAAATACATTACGCATTAATTTAGGTATTATTGCACAAAATTACATAAATCTAAGAAATGTATGTAATAATGTTGAAGTAGGCGCATCAATTAAAGCTAATTGCTATGGCCTAGGTATGGACTGTATTGCTCCAGTTCTTGAAAAATCAGGCTGTAGAAATTTCTTCGTAGCAACATGTGATGAAGGGGTTGAACTCAGGAAAATTATAGCTAAGCAATCAAATATATATGTCCTACAAGGTGTTTTTGCTGATGATATCGAATTATTTCATTTACATAACTTGATACCTGTTCTGAATCATCTAAAGCAGGTAAATATATGGTATAAGTTTGCTATCAAATTAGACAAGAAATTGCCCTGTATCATTCATGTTGATACTGGTATGCATAGATTAGGAATGTCCAGCCAGGAGCTTATGCAATGCAGGTTGATTAAAAAACAGTCGTACTTAAATATAGATTATATAATGAGTCACCTTGCCTGTGCCGAAGAAGGACAAAACTCCTATAATCAAATGCAACTAGAAAAATTTAATAATTTAGTAGAACCTTTTGCTGGTATCAAGAAAAGTTTTGCCAATTCAGGAGGTATTTTCTTGGGTTCTGATTACCATTTTGATTTAGTTAGACCAGGTGCAGCAATATATGGTATAAATCTTAATTGTAATATATCCAGTCAATTGCTACAAAATCCTGTAGAACTTTTGGTTCCAATAATTCAATTACACGAATTATTGCCAGGAGAATCTGTTGGCTATAATAATACTTATACTAATAATAGTAAGGAAAGTTGTTTAATTGCCACTATACCTATCGGTTATGCAGATGGCCTACCAAGAAGCCTAAGTAATAAGGGTTTTGTATATATTGCAGGGATTAAGGTTCCTATAATAGGTAGAATTTCTATGGATTTAACAATTATTAATGTATCCTTAATTTCAAGAGAACACTTGTTTTTAGGACAAATAGTTGAGATAATGGGAAAGAACAATAATCCAGATGATTTAGCGCAATTATCTGATACAAATAGTTATGAGATTTTAACGCGTATTGGGACGCGATTTAACAAGATATATATTTAGAAAAGAATTATGTTGGCAGTTTTGCAGCAATTAGGTAATAAGACAATTGCAGGGATGCGTGTAGTTGGTATTATAACTATTTTTATTACTAAAACGATGATAGGTTTTAGTAAAAGACCACTATATCTTGGTCTAATAATGAGGCAATTAATTATAATTGGTTATTATTCGTTGCCTGTGGTGGCTATGACAGCCCTTTTTTCTGGTGCTGTGTTAGCTCTGCAGAGTTATACGGGTTTTTCACGATTTTCTGCTGAAAGCTCAATTGCGACCGTTGTCGTATTATCGATCACAAGAGAGCTAGGCCCAGTACTAGCCGGATTGATGGTGGCTGGAAGAGTAGGGGCTTCAATTGCTGCAGAATTAGGAACCATGAGAGTGACTGAACAAATTGATGCTTTGTATACCTTATCTACAGATCCTATTAAATATCTCGTATGTCCACGAGTAATTGCAGCAGTTATTAGTATGCCATGCCTAGTTTTAATTGGTGATATTATTGGTGTTATGGGAGGGTATTTAGTAAGTACCTATAAGCTGGATTTCAATAGTACAAGTTATATCATTAGTACTGTTGAGTATCTAGAGTCGATAGATGTTGTTTCTGGTTTGGTGAAATCTGCTATCTTTGGTTTTATTATAGCAATAATGAGTTGCTACCATGGTTATTATTCGGAGAAGGGGGCTCGCGGAGTAGGGGAAGCCACTACAGCTGCTGTTGTGAGTTCATCTATTCTAATTTTGATCAGTAACTATTTACTAACAGAAATATTCTTTAGCTAATGCATAATTTAAAATTTAAAATTAGAAATCTAAATAAATCCTTTGATCAGCATCATGTGTTAACAGGTGTTAATCTTGATGTAATTAAGGATAGTTCATTGGTCATACTTGGTGGTTCTGGTTCAGGAAAATCAGTCCTAATTAAATTGATGATTGGATTGTTGACTCCAGATTCAGGAAGTATTCTGTATGATAATCAGGAATTGATAGGTATGTCAAATAAGGATAGACAAAAGATGCTTGAAAGTTGCGGCTATTTATTTCAAGCAGGGGCGCTATTTGATTCTCTAACAATAAAACAAAATATTACCTTCTTTGCCGAGAAGATATACAATTTGACTAAAAATGATTTAACAGAGCTAGCTGTAGAAAAACTTAAATCAGTAGGGCTAACTGAAAGGGTATTAGATTTATATCCTTCTGAGTTATCAGGTGGTATGCAGAAAAGGGTTGCGCTGGCAAGGGCAGTTTGTACAAATCCAAAAGTAATATTTTTTGATGAGCCTACTGCTGGATTAGATCCTATAATGTCTAATGTTATTAATGATTTAATTATAAAGTTTAGAGAGGAACTAGGTGCTACAACGATTATAATCACGCATGACATGCATAGTGCAAGAAAAATTGGGAAGGAAGTTGCTTTTTTATATGAAGGTAAAATCGCTTGGGCAGGAAAAATGAACGATCTTGATCAAACAGATAATATAAAATTAAAGCAATTTATTACTGGTGACCATACTTTATGCTAAACTGATAATGGCATTATTTTTAGGTAGTATACCCATGCAATGAATTGTAATTCTAGTGAAGCGTAGTGCAAAACCACGCTTAAAAATAGTTTATAGTTATATAAAAGTATGGTGTTGTGCGACTATTAAAAATGCCGATGTGCGCCTATTATATTTGCCTATAAAAAAAGAAGCGAAATAGGCATTAAATTGCTTCACTATGAATTGAAAATAATTCAGTGAAGGCGAGGTAATGATCACAGATCAAC
>JBGCEV010000008.1:0-11867 GCA_045106605.1 Rickettsiaceae bacterium
CGTTCCAGCCTTACTTTGCCTTCAGCTTCCTTCAGCCAACACCTCACGATGTTAACCTTGCCTCAGCTAATGGACCGCTCTAATTCAGCCCATAGGGGACTTTAACCCCCAACTCTTACACCATGCCCGGCGCACATAAATTCTTCAACAAGCAATTAATTAAAGTAGAAAAAGGTATTAAAAAGCCTAATGATCTAAATAGTAATGTAGATGGACTTAACCAATATCCTAAAGCAATAACCGTAATGTAAAAGTAATCACTGGCAAAAAACGGAAAGAACTTAAATATAGTTGTTAAAAAATCTGTTCTAATTTCTACAACCCAACTATAATCCATCATAAGAAGACCTCTTAATATAGCTTGCAATACAAAAACATTGACTACACATTAATAGTTAAGTTGTACTATAAAGCTATTAATATTTAATTTATAAACAGGGGTATCATGAAGGATTTTAATAAATAAAATGATGTATTTAAGAATAGTGTATTAAATACATACATAAGCGCCTAAATATTGCAAAGATATCAACAAACTTTTGTTGATACCTATTCATGAGTAGCTCAAGCGACGATTTATACAGAGAAATCGGCAATTACTATATAAAATATCAAAACATAGACATGAAAATCAATAATACTGCAGTAATTGAAGAGCTAGAAAATAAATTGGTTAAAGTAACGATTAATAATAAGTCATATGGGGCGCGATTCAACAAGGGGCACCGTAATTTGGTTGTTATGCGTGAGCCTGAAGAAGATGAAAAGCTAAGAACAAAATCTGTTTTTATTCAAGACAAGGATTTGCCAATAATAAGAAAATTTATGCAAACATATTTACTATCGACAATGTATATGGAAGGAGGAATTGGAATTGCGGCTATCCAAGTTGGGTTACCTATTGATGGTAATAAAAGTGACTATTGGAAGTGGTTTTCCCGTTGTGCTCAACATGAATTTGACCATACTGAAGGAATTTTATTTACAGATAAATTGTACAACTCTATAGCTGATCTGACAGAGCGCGGCAAATCAGACAATAGGCCACGTGCTAGATAAGTCGAGAGTTTTACAAATAAACAGCATATTCCCAAAAAGCCAAGTTCAACTTTGTGTGGTACACAAAATCAGAAATCCACTAAAATTTGTATATAAGGCAAGATACTAAGGAATTGGTAGAAATGAATTTGCTAGAATTAGAAGAGAAATGGGGCAAAAAGTACCCTAGAGTAATTAAATCATGGAATAAAAATTGGGAACATTTATCTGTAAATTGTATGTATAATAAGCTTATAAGAAAAATAATTTATACAACCAACATAATAGAAGAAATGCATAGAATAATGAGGGAACTCATAAGAACCAAAGGTGGGTTTATTAGTGAAATAGCACTACAGAAAATGATATATTGTGGAATTCAGGCAGCTAGTAAAAAATGGAGCATGCCTCTGCCAGAGTGGGCCTTAACTATATCTCAACTTGATATTATGTTTCCTAATAGATTAGGGTTAAATATGAGTAAAAAATTTACTTTTTCTGTTGTAGAAGAATTAGACTGGCGCAGTTGAGTCAACACTCTCGAGTTGTCTCGCTCTGTCAGATCAAGGATATAGTTTTACATATTAGTTAATATCATTTGTGAGATTCACATAGATATGGTTAATTTGCTCAATGCTAATTATGCAGTGAACTATACTTGATTAATATACTATCTTAGTATATTCTTTTGTTTTCAATCTTATTGTTATGGAGAGGTGGCCGAGCGGTTTAAGGCGCCCGCCTGGAAAGCGTGTTCACGAGCAATCGTGTCGAGGGTTCGAATCCCTTCCTCTCCTCCATTCATAATTACAATTATTAATACTGATTCACGGAAGGTAAAGCACATGGATCAAGTCGGATTGAAATTGGCTTTACAGTTAAGCACAAGCTATATGATAAATTAATTTCAGAATGTGACGACAACTTATTATCTAAATAAGTTTATAAAAAGTTCTTCTTTGTTGTATGAATTTTATAATTCAACTGAAAACTATGTGGCTCGGCCCATGGCTGTAGTAACCCCGATGTTTTGTGTGACAGTTTGTATTATACAGTTAAGGACTGGGGGAGATTGTGCTTATAAATGTGAGTGCCATCTTATGATAGTTGCAAAATATCGCTGTAAACATCGCCGTAAAATATTTCAATAAGGATCTTTTAACTATTTTTGTGAATTGAGAGAAGCTGCACCTACTACCAACACTTCAGCATCTTTAACAAAAATACAAGTGTTGCCATTAACGACAAAGGCACAAGAGGCAACAAACCTATTATTCCATTTCCATAGTGCAAGGTGGAAAGCCAGTAGTAATTTACGATGATATATAGGAAATCGCTCTTCTAGGGATTAACCATGACAAGGATCACATACATATGTTTTTGTTCATTCTACCTAAGATGCGTATTGGCGGTGTAGTATGCAGAATCAAGTCTACAACAGGTCTTTTACTAAAAGGGAATGTGAATATATGCGTAAAGCCTTTTGAGGTGTTGCTGGAATAGGATCTGATGAATATTTTATTTCTACTGTAAGTGTTAACGAGAAAATCGTTATAAAATATATTGAGCAACAGGGGAAAGAAGACATGGGGCAAGCGCAGCCTGTACCCGGTTTAAAGCCGCCTTGATACCACGCAGCTCTCCCGTGGAGGTTTATATAAAACTAGTCAAATATCTAATCAGCACTACATGCTGTATTAAGCTGGGTTATAGTAGAAATTACTAATTGCAATTCTTCAGGATCCTTGCCTGATAAATTTATCTGTTCTAGCTTGTCGATAGTTACGCTGTAAAAATCATGTAACATTTTTGTATTTGCATCAAGATCAGGATCAATACCAGACCTTAATATATATAGACCGTCCGTAACTTTCGACAATGCTTTAAACTTAGTTTCATAATCTTGTTTTTCCATAGCTGCTTTCGCCTGAAATAACAATTTAAGCATTTCATCAAGGACAAACACCATCTGCTGCTTTGCACTACCTGTCACAGTAGCATTTTTATACTTTTCCAATTCACTTACCATTTTATACTCTTTTAAAATTAGGCTGCTGGTGCAGTAAAGCTTGCGGTTACTGATTCTAGCATCTTCATTTGAATCGCTGCCATCATATCCATATGCATTATTCTTTGATACTGTTCTTCTAATTTAGCAACAAACTCTTTAAGTTCCTTATTTGCTTTGATTGATTCCTGGCGCAATTTATTCATTTCTTCTTTCATTTTTTTTACTTCTGAAGAAATAGATCCAGTTTTGTAATCATTACCAACCATGCTGACAACATCATCTTTGAGCAAGTTTGCCATACCATTAGTATATTTTATAGTATATTCTTCTTCAGCGTTGACTATGTTATCTTCTAACTCGATATTAAACTTCATCCCCTTTAATGGGGAATCTTCAGGAAAAGCTATGAGATATGTCTCACCCTCTACTCGATGAATTGCAGCATCTATTGCATTATTATCAACTATCATGCGACATACGGTAATTTCCCCGTCTTCAACTTCTATACTAAGAGGTAATTCTTGTCCAACCACTCTATAATCAGTAATTGTCTTAGTGAATTCGTTTGAAATATAGCTTAAGGAAGATATATTCTCAGTCTTAGGAGTAATTTTGGCATCTGTGACAAAGAACGTTTGAAGTTTTGCAAAATCCTTTTCATCTGTAAACATATGATCAAACTTATTTTGCTCCCTAACATAAAGGGATTGATATGTAACACCATTCTTTGTTTGTTCTTGCAGCCCCAAACCAAGTTGCCTAATAGAATTAATCTCTCCTTCATCAGCAAATATACTTCCAGTGAATCTTTGCCAAATATTCGCAGCTTCTGCAATTAATGGAGAGTTCTTTAAATATGATTTTGAATCTTCATCCTTAATTAGCTTACCTTCGTCATCAAATTCTGCAGTTTGTTGATGCAAATTGATAAAATAAGATAGCTCACTTAATGACTCAGTTAGCTCTTGCAGTTTGTTCTTACTGGTTTCATGAGCCATAGATGCATCTTTAGCAGGAGCCACAGTAATCCTAGTTGATCCCCATTCGCTATTGCTCTTGCCGGCTAACTCAAAGCCAATACCATCTACTTTAAATTGACGTGAGTTGCTAGTATATTCCTGACCGTTTACTTCTACTACTGAATTTTTTCCAGCAAGATCTAGTACTTGGTAAGTATCATTATCGTCAACATTATATGCCTCGTCCTCTTCGTTAAACGTTTTGAGTGAGCAGGCAATGCTGCTTCCCTCGCCTTCTTCCATTGCTCTGATTCTAATAGCATGATGATTGTTTGGAGATGTCCAAATATCAGCTCTGAATTTACCCTCTGCTGCAAAATGGTTGTTGACCCTGTCTATAGCCTGGGCAACAGTATCATCAGGGCCAATTTCTAACTCATGCTCTTCTGCATCTTCTCCTTTTTGTTGTGTAGTAATGGTCAGTAATCTAGATATATGATCTTTATTAAACGCTTGAAGCCGTCCTAAATTGTCAGGATGAAAAATTAGAGTCTCTGCGTTTGATGAAACTTGTTTGACAGCTATTTCTGTATCTTTTCCTGCTTCATAAGTAGTAACAGTATTTGCTGCTCTTTCTTTAGTATTAAAATTAAAAAATGATTTAATTTTGTGCCAAATTCCTAGCTCCCCTGGTATTCTTTTAAAATTAGCTACCTGCTCATCTTGTTCAGCTATGGTTATTGTACTATATTTCCATGGTTGATTAACCTTAGTAACCTCAAAAGAACTACTGTCTACATCAAAGCGATTTGTTTCGCTGCTATGCTCTACTCCGTTAATATTAACCTTTGCTAACTTACCAGCACTTATATTAGAGTGTACTGTATCTTCTATATCAGAATTCACTTCTATACGTGCAAATTTATTTTTTGTAGCGCTAATGACTATGAAACTTTCAGCATCTGAATTCGGGTTAGGTACCTTTGTGGCCTGCATATCTAAAGTAAGATTTTCAGCAGCAATAGATGCGTTGATCTCATCAACTACCTGTTGCAAAGTGTTATCAGCTTCTACATCTACGCTGATGCTGTGATTCACGCCATCATGTGTTATATAATTGATAGTTAGTGTTTGATCTTGATTAAATGGGTTGTTATCATCAAAACCCTGGTCTACTGTTAATCCTACATCACATTGCGCAAATGCGATTTTTTGTTTTACTGCGATTTTTGTATCACCAATAGGAATTTCTTTACCTAAGCTTACTTTTTGTAGATAATGGTTTGCAGTCCCTTTGTCATTGGTATAAAGGTTACTAACCTGTAATTTTCGTGCGCCTTGAAGACTATCGATAAAATTATTGGTATTTAGTTTAATTTTGTTTAAGGTGGATTGCAATTCAACAGCGGAAGATAATTTATTCTTACTAATTTTGGTCCTATCCTGATACTCTTCAAGCATTAGCTTTTGCTGTTCTGTAGCTTTTTTAATAAAAACATCTTGTGGACCAAGCATATTTTTAATACCAATACCGTCACTAACTGAATTTATAGGCATAAAACTGACTCTTTATAAATAAATTAACAAATAATATTAAAACAAGTAGAAGCAATAATAATGCCAAACCATCAAGATAATACAATAAATTACTTAGATTGATAATCTTATAAAGTACAAATTATCAATCTATCATGGCCTGCTAAATCTTGGTGCAAACATATATCATTAAATCCATTTAGTAGCGCAATATTTTGCACCTGGTGGGCTTGATTGCAACCTATTTCTAACAATAAACGTCCACCCTGTTTTAAATAGTGCTTTGCAGTTTTTAAAATTAGCTTATACTCAGAAAGCCCATCTTCTTCTGCATAGAGAGCTATTTTTGGCTCAAATAAATCCGTTTGCAAACACACTAGATCTTTTTCTGTATTAGCAATATAAGGCGGGTTGCTTACTATATAGTCACACTTCATGTCCGGCACCTCCTTATACCAATTACTTTGTATGAGTTTTACCCTGTTACCCACATTATGATAAGTCACATTCTGCATTGCTACCTTCAATGCTTTTGCGCATATATCTGTAGCTATAATATTCGCCTTGGGTATTTCTGTAGCTATGCTGATCGAAATTGCTCCGCTTCCAACCCCAAGCTCTAAGATATCAACTCTAGATGTCGAGTGATAAGCTGCATAATCTATAATCAGCTTATCGATTAAAAGTTCTGTTTCTGGCCTTGGTATAAGCACGTGCTTGTTAACGCAATATTCTCTACCATAAAATTCCTGTTTGCCAATAATATATGCTATAGGTTCTTTATTAAGTCTCCTTTGCACTAAATCCCAAAAAGCTTGGCATACTTTATGATCTAGCTCTTCGCTATACCTCATCAATAATTGCTCTCTAGAAATATTGAGAATATAAGACAATAATATTCTAGAATCGAGAGCTGGAGTAGTGCTGTCAGTCAGTCTTGCACTAGCTACACTTAAAACTTTTTGTATTTGCATATGAAAAATAACAAAATTATAAAATAATGCTGAGCGAGGCCTAGTATTGTTGATGCTGCTCAACATTATGGCGCCACTTTTTATTAAAGGCGACAAAGTGTGGATTTAAAAAATCTGGCTTTGCGTACGTCATGGTTTCTCCTGATAGCAATGCTAGATCTCCACCAGTAGCCGTAATTAAAGCATGCCCTGCTGCAATATCCCATTCCATACTTTGCCCAAAGTTTGGATATACGTCTCCCGCACTTTCTGCAATTAAGCATAGTTTAACTGAACTTGGAATACTTATAATATTAGATAATTGATGTTTGATAAGATAAGTAGAGGTCAGTTGGTTAATGTTTTTAGAGCTCGCAACAGCAACATAACTTATCTGATTATGCACATTCAAGTTTGTTCTATTGCCATGTTGTTCAATTACAAGTTGGTTGTTGGCATCAGTGTAGTATAATTTATTGCTTGCTGGGAGATAAATAAAGCCATACTTTGCTTGCTTGTTATCTATTAAGGCAATATTAACTGTAAAATAGGCGCTATTATCAATAAAACTACTTGTACCATCAATTGGGTCTACAAGCCAAAACTGCTTATTATTCGACACGTCGATTAACGGTCTTTCTTCGCACACAACCGGAATATGGGGAGCTATTTTTGATAATCTAAAAAATATATAATCACTAATAACCTTATCTGCGTTTGTGACAGGAGAACGATCTTGCTTAAACTTAATTTCAAGGCCTTCAGATCTGAGATTCATAGCTATCTCACCAGCTTTGATTGTTATATTCTTAATTTCATTAATGGTTCGTTTATCCATAAAACTATATACCTTAAATTGAGTTATCACCATGAGTACCTGCTAACCTTAAGTTTTATTAGGTAGGGGCAGGTTTTTGCTATAGTAACTACGACTCTAAATTATTCATTAAGAGCAGTGCAACGGTTCACTTAGTATATATCCCCAGTTTTGCCTCCATCCAGAGCTGTGTGCAACATTTGGTAGTATCCTTTGTTTTACGCAGAGAGAAGATGCCTTTTTTACAAACCTATGTGCCAAAAATGGCGGGACAATTTTATCCTTCCCACCAGAAAGATGTAATTGTGGTATATGTTTAACCTGTTCTGTATAATCAATAGGATTTAGAGAGCCAATCATTGGCTTGTCTTGATGAAAAATGGCAAATGCTGTTGTGTCCAAGTTACTCGATATTGTTATAATATCTTTTACCAAATTATCACGTGCTGCTATTAATACAGCTATAGTTCCACCTTCTGCATAACCAATTAGACTAAATTTTTGCTTATTGTTGATTTTATTGATTACACTATCAATTGCGGACACAATATTCTCTGAAAATCTTTTATGAGTCCAGTATTGGCTGGTGCATTTTGGGTTTAACCTTGTAGATGCATACTGACACGGACTAGCAATGTATACTACATTTGGTCTTGTATCTAGGGCGATTAATTGCAGCACTGTATTTTTTGTAGGTGTAAGGTTGTTTAGTAGCAATTGTTCACCATAAAAGGCTTTTCTATCACCTTCTAAATAAAACACATATGGCCGAGTTGGATCAGTAATTTTTTGATAAGTAGTAATCCAAAAATCACCACCTTTTACAAGCTCTGTTTTGAAATTCTTATCTCTAACATTTATTACTTGGCAACTAGATATAGATAGTAATAATAGAATGCATAAAAAATAATTAAAACGGTACTTCATCATCTAACTCACTATTGTCAAAATTAGATGTACTTTGTTGATTTGCACTTCCAGTTGTGTAAGCTTCTCCTGAAGTATTTTTAGCATCCAATAAGATTAAGTTAGAATTATAATTCTGCAAGACTATTTCTGTAGTATAACGTTCGTGATTTTCATTATCTGTCCATTTTCTTGTCTGTAATTGACCCTCTATATAAAGCTTGCTACCTTTCTTGACATAATTTTTGATTACTCTTACTAGTCCTTCGGAAAAAGCAACAACTCTATGCCATTCTGTTTTATCTTTCTTTTCACCAGTTGCCTTATCCTTCCAGCTTTCTGTAGTAGCAATGCTAAAATTAGCTATTTCTCTTCCGTCCCCAGTAGTTCTTATCTCTGGATCTCTGCCAAGATTGCCTATTAGAGTCACCTTATTTAAACTTCCTGCCATAAACACTATATTTTTTACATGAAGTATAACATAATGCAACTCATCCTTCAAATAAAAAATTATACATTTAAATTATGATTATTTTAAAATCAATATAATAAATGTGACTAGGCTTCAGTTGTTGACTTATTTGAGATCAGTGAGTATAATCATGCTTCGTTAATCAAATAATTGCCGATAATATAGGTCTAAAATGCAAGCCCAAGTAACAACAGAATCTAACAAAAAAAATATTATAACAACCTTAAGAAGGGTGTTTTGGCCGATAGAATGGCATGAAAATAAAAAATTCATTCCTATGGCATTGATGATGGCCTGTATATTATTCAATTATGCTACTTTAAGGTCGATCAAGGATGGATTAGTTGTTACTCACATAGGACCAGAAGCAATTAGTTTTCTAAAAACTTACGTAGTGTTGCCATCTGCTGTCATATTTATGATTATTTATGCAAAATTATGTAATGTGCTAAGTCAACGACAAGTATTTAATACTGTAACTATATTCTTTTTAGCATATTTTATCTTGTTTACGTTTGTATTATACCCAAACCCAGAAATGTTCCATTTATCGACAGATTTTATGGACTCATATGTTCTTCAATATCCTAAATTACAATGGTTTATAAAAATTATTAGTTACTGGAGTTTTGCATCGTTCTATATGATGTCTGAAATGTGGGGTAGTATGATGGTGACCTTATTGTTTTGGCAGTTTGCTAACCAGATTACCAGAACCAATGAAGCTAAGCGTTTTTACTCTATGTTTGGTATGCTAGGTAATATAGCGCTACCCTTAGTAGCAGTTTCATTTCATTTCTTATTAAATAAAAATATACAAATTGTTGCACAAGATATTAAGTTAATCCCTGTATTGTGCATCACTATTGTTAGTGGCTTAATTATAATAATTCTATATAACTGGATTCATAAGAACGTGCTTACTGACCCCACATTATACGACGCAGGTGATACTGGAAGCAAAAAGAAAAAAAAGGCAAAGCTCTCTCTAGGGCAAAGTTTTAAGATGATTTTCACCTCAAAATACCTAGGTTTGATAGCGATGCTTGTGTTGTCTTATGGTATATCTATCAATATTGTTGAAGGTGTATGGAAAGCAAAAATCAAAGAACTTTATCCGACAGTAGAAGCGTATACGACCTATATGGGTGTATTCCAGGCCTACCAGGGAGTAGTCTGTATAGCTTTTATGTTAGTGGGTAGCAATATACTTCGTCAGGTCTCATGGTCTACAGCCGCAATGTTGACTCCGGTCATGATCTTGATTACGGGTTTAGCCTTCTTTGCTAATATTATTTTTGATGATAGCATAGGGCTGCAAATTGCCGCTTTCTTCGGCACTGGTCCACTTGCAATGGCAATTATGATTGGTATGGCTCAAAATGTCTTGAGTAAAGCAACTAAATATTCTCTTTTCGATTCAACAAAAGAAATGGCTTACATACCTCTTGATGATGAGATGAAATCTAAGGGCAAGGCTGCTGTAGATGTTATAGGCGGTAGATTTGGTAAATCTGGGGGAGGATTATTGCAATCTACCTTCTTTATATTAATGCCTACTTATACTTTTGCAGAGGCAACTCCATATTTTGCTATTGTGTTTTTCTTCATGGTGATTGTGTGGTTGTTTGCTGTCAGAGGACTTGGCAAAGAATATAATAAGAAAGTGGCAAAGCAGGGCGCTTAATCGCATATTTATATACGATATGTCTTTCCTGGTTTTAGCAAATTGCTACATGAACTCTGCAATTGCGCTTTAGCAATTGAAAAGGCTTGTTTAAATAGATTTGTAAAAGGTAAAGCAGAAAACCTGTGTAATTGTTTTAGTTGTCACTCCGGTTCTAAAATATCGCAATTCATAGGCAGAATAAGCAGCTTCTTTTTAGAACAGTAATTTATGATTTTATAATCCGAACACAAAACCACGGTGCTTGTGCCGTCGAGGTTTTTATTATTACCATAACTTATAGAGGCAAAATACTATATTAGGTCCGTGTTTGTAATAAAATATCAGGCTCCAGAATAATCCTAAACAAGCTATGGTAATAACAACACATAGGTAAGAAATATATTGAGTATTGTAATGAATTAATAGCAAAGAATCAATAATTAATTGATTCTTTAGCGAGGAAGTTAATTTGTTAGTTGCAAGGAAAAGACAGTGTTTAAGTTGTTGGGGATGAGGTATCAATTATATCTTGTTATATTCTTTTTATCTATACCGGAGATATATGCTAATAATCAGGTATGTATTCAGATCAATCAAGCTGCATTAAGAGGAGTAAGCAATTGCTTCTCATCTCAAATACACAACATAACTAATCAATTATCAGCAGTTTTTATTACAAATAATGATTTACAGCAATTCATGCAGCAAATCAGTAATTATTATAGCGATAATAATTACATTCCTTCATTAGCTACTATACCAGACCAGAATTTAAATAATGACGAGCTGATTGTCGAAGTCATAGAAAGGCTATATAGAGGATATAGCTATAAGGACAGAAGACAAAAGCGCGTTATTTCTACCCATTAAACTAATATATGTGATGTTTTATAATGCTGGGTAGTTTTGTTAGTGGTCGGTAGTTTAAATAACTATCGATTGTGGAATGTTATTAATTAAAAGGGAAGAGGTATTTATGAAAAATTATAGTGCGATGTTACAACAGGAAAAAGCTGTGCATGAGGTGGCGGCAGAACAGCTTCTAAAAAAAGAGTTTGTTGAGATTTTATCTAAATTATATCCTAGTAGGTATCCTACTGATTTTGCAGATTGGACTAATCAATGGGGTAAGGGAGTTATTGATCGAGGAGAGTATGATACTGTTAAACGGTTAATACCTGTTTATAAAGAACAGCTACAAGCCCAGCGAGTAGAAGCGGCAAGGATAGAGGCTGAAAGGTTAGAGGTGGAGCGAGTAGAAGCGGCGAGGATAGAGGCTGAGCGAGTAGAAGCAGAAGAATTAGAGTGGGAGGATTTAGAGAGAGATGATTATCATGATTTTGTGATGGTAGAATTACAGGGGGCATATAATACTACTGGGTTTTAGAAGAGAGCGTTAATATATCTGTCATCTATGCAGCTTTAGTTGAGAGCGTTAATATAGTTGACGGTTAATGTATTTCCAAGTACCATAAAAGAATTAGTTCAAAATGATGGTACATGCAT
>JBGCEV010000009.1:0-29159 GCA_045106605.1 Rickettsiaceae bacterium
TAAAGCCACTGGCCTGGTCCGCGTTCGCTCGTCACTACTAACGGAGTCTCTGTTGATGTCCTTTCCTTCAGCTAATGAGATATTTCAGTTCACTGAGTTTGCTTCACATAGCTATGTATTCACTATATGATACCTGATTAATCAGGTGGGTTTTCCCATTCGGAAATCTCCGGATCAAAGTTTATTCACAACTCCCCGGAGCTTATCGCAGTGTATTACGTCCTTCATCGCCTTCTAACGCCAAGGCATCCACCAAATGCTCTTATTATATTTATTCTTGCCAAAAACTTGAGATTACACGATGCATGTAGAGTTATTCTTACACGCTATCAGTATCCACTCACGATTTGAAAATCGCGGTGTGTATTAGTTTTATTCTTTAATTTCACTTTTTAAACAGCAACGCTAAATACGAATATTTGTGCGTGAAGATTTTTATAACTATATTCACATTCATTGTCAAACACTATTTTGCAAAAAGACCAATATTCATCAAAATTTATATGCATTTAACGAATAAAACATCGATCTATGCATTCCGCATGTTATAGTCAATTCATATCAAGTAATAAATGCGAGTAATAATAATGACTAATATAGTTCCTGTAACAGTTGCCTATGGAGATGGTATTGGACCAGAGATAATGGAGGTAGTACTGAATATACTGCAGCAAGCAGAAGCACAGATACGCGTTGAAATTATTGAAATCGGCGAAAAGCTATATAAAAAAAACTATACTTCTGGTATTGCCCTAGACACTTGGGAATCTATTGAAAGAACCAAAGTGCTATTAAAAGCACCAATAACCACGCCTCAAGGTGGCGGTTATAAGAGTCTGAATGTAACCTTACGTAAGGCTCTTGGTCTTTATGCTAATGTACGCCCAGCAATTTCTTATTACCCCTTTGTTACTACACTCCACCCAAAGCTAGATGTAGTGATAGTACGTGAAAACGAAGAAGATCTATATGCTGGCATTGAATACAGACACACCAGAAACATGCGCGAATCAGTAAAATGTGTCAGTCGCACCGGTTGTGAAAAAATCATTAGATATGCATTTGAATATGCAATATCAAATAACCGTAAAAAAGTAACTTGTTTTAGCAAAGATAACATCATGAAATTTTCTGATGGTTTATTTCATCAAGTTTTTAATGAAATCGCTAAAGAATATCCTCAAATTCAACATGATCATTACCTAGTAGATATTGGCAGTGCTAAACTCGCCACCCAGCCTGAAATATTCGATGTAGTAGTTACATCAAATTTGTTTGGTGATATTATTTCAGATATCACTGCCGAAATATCAGGATCTGTTGGTTTAGCTGGTAGTGCAAATATCGGTCAAAATCACGCTATGTTTGAAGCCATTCATGGATCAGCCCCTGATATAGCTGGTCAAAATATAGCTAACCCTTCTGGACTCTTACATGGCGCAATCATGATGCTTGTACATATTGGCCAAGGAAAAATAGCCAATCTAATAGAAAATGCTTGGAAAAAAAATATTGAAGATGGGATTCATACACCAGATATCTATAACAGTCAAACCTCAACAAAAAAAGTCGGGACCAAAGAATTTGCAGAAGCAGTAATTGAGCGACTAGGCAAAACTCCTAGTACAATGAGTGTCGCTAACTATCAAGACACAATACTTTCCAGCGCTAAGCAAGCTACTTTCAAAATAGACACATCGGAACGAAAAAATCTTGTTGGCGTTGATATATATGTTGATATCCATACTCAATATGCACATGAGATCGCAGATAAAATAAATGGTCTCAATAACACTAATTTAGTACTAAAAACTATTGCTGCCAAAGGCTTAATG
Source organism: Rickettsiaceae bacterium (assembly GCA_045106605.1). Lineage (GTDB taxonomy): Bacteria > Pseudomonadota > Alphaproteobacteria > Rickettsiales > Rickettsiaceae > Megaera_A. The sequence continues at coordinate 1,836 of JBGCEV010000009.1, forward strand.
TTATGGCCACGTCATGACCAACCCTCCATGGAATCAGACCATTGGTGTTGCCGTTTTATGCCAGATAAAGGCACAATATCTCATCAAGAGATAAGTAATTTATTAGCCCAAATTGCTAAAGAGAATATTGATTTTATTAAAGTAGAAAATTTATATGAATATGATAACAAAAGAGGTTATTCTTTAGCCCAAGGAGAGTAAGAACTCATCACAGCACGAAAGAAGAACATGGTAACAGATTGTGGCTTTAAGACTAATACAAGCTGTCCTACCCTCTGTTCTCCTTTTGCTGATACTTAGATGAGTACATCTACGCGGAGAAAGGGTATGCTATCAGACATTGGCTTTAAGCCTAGCACCATCGATCCTTGCCCCCCTGTCTTCTTTTTCTAGATAGTTAAACATAACAAAAAGATGCATATATCTAGCGGGGGAAAATTCTTGTCAATTTCTGATCGTGTCCCTATGTAATGTTGTATTTTACATTATAAAGCAACTCTCCGCCTATAACTTACATTATAAGCGGGAGGTTGCAATACGCTATTTTTACGCTCAGTATGGATGTACTATATGTAGTATGATTCTTGACGAATTATCCTAATAAACCAGCTCTACTTTCCCCTTTACTAGCAGAAGAAGAAATGTCCTCCAATAAACCATCCTTGTTAAATTCGATTTTTGGTAACTTGACTATAATTATACATTTTGTATAACTTTTTCAATAAACTCCGTCACTGCATCTTCAAAAACTTCTGCTGCATTTCTACATGCGGAATCAGCAACATACGCAGTACCAAATTTAGTGACACTTAAAATTTCTTTTGCCTGCTGTCCATCGATATAGACATTCGCCTTAATTGTCCACTTACCGGATACAGTATTAACATCAACTTTCGTCAGTTCTATTTTGAGATTTTTTGTTTTTTTCTGTCCATCAGAATACATTAATACTTTCTCAAAAGCATCTTCAATGTATTTTGAGTATGTAATGTTGTTTGGCAAATATATATTTCCCGACATTCTACACATAATGAAGCAACGATCTCCTTCTGCCATAGTAACATTGACTGTGTTGATTTTATCAATATCATACTTCTTGAGCTGCCTATATATCGACATATCTGCCCTATATCTTTTGACGTTATTTGAACCACAGGCACCAACTATCACTAAAGTACTTAGAATTACTAAACCATTAAGGAACTTAATCATCACGCTCTCCTTTATTATTTTTTAGAATAAAGTGACCCTAACCATAAACATGCTGTTTATCAAGATAATTATTAAAAAAAGCTAATAATTACCCAAGAGCAGCTTATACATAGAGCCTTTTTTCTTTAAAGTATCATGTGGTCCATTTTCCATGATATGACCTTTATCAAAAACCAGAATCCTATCCATATGCGTTAGAGTCGAGAGTCTATGAGCAATCACTATGACTGTTTTATTTTTCATTAATATTTTTAAGGATTGTTGAATTAATTCCTCTGTATGATTATCCAAAGCACTTGTTGCCTCATCCAGTATTAATATTGGCGCATCCTTCAAAAACGCTCTCGCTATACTTATTCTCTGTTTTTGGCCACCGGATAAATTATTTCCTCTTTCTCCACATATCGTATCATATTGCTGGGGTAGGCTTAGAATTAGCTCATGTATATGAGCTGCTTTCGCTGCGGCAAATATTTCCTCATCAGTTGCTTGGGGCTTAGCATAGGAAATATTTTCGCGTATACTGCGATGAAATAAAATAGGTTCTTGAGGAATGACAGAAATATTGCTACGTAAACTGTTTTGCGATACTTTTGTTATATCTTGTCCATCAATTGAAATTACACCAGACTCAATATCGTATAATCGATAAATTAAGCTAGCGAATGTAGATTTACCAGAGCCAGAAAAACCTGCTAATCCAACCCTTTCATAAGGCTGGATGGTGATTGATTGATTTTCAAAAATATTATCATTATTTAAAAAACAAAACGTCACCTTATTAAATTCAATTTTTGGCAACTTGACAGTAAAATTTGATGCATTTGCTATATCTTTAATTGCATAATCACCTAATAAACTAATACTCTGATTAAAGGCGCCTAATTGCTCAAATAAATCGCCAAACTCTTGAGTTAAATCCCATACATCATCAATAATAGCTAAGCATAAACTAATAATTAATACACATTGTCCTATTGAAATTTCTAAATTACTACGCAAGGTAATAATATAATATATCATGCAGCTGATCATTATTGTACATGATATGCCAAGAGCATAACGCAATTTAAACATAAACCATTGCAGCTTTTGATCGCTTGCAACAACATCATTTGAGTAGTGTTGTATATAGTTTCTTTCAAACCTATTAGATGAAAACATTCTGATAACAGATATATTAGCTATAGAATCAACTATTTTACCTGCTACTTTAGCTTTATTTTGACTAAATGTTTTTGAATATCGATTAATCGTCTTAGAAAAATATAAACTAGTGCCAACGAATACACAAAACCACACAAAGAAAATCAAAGCAACTATTGGATGCACTGTATACAACACTACTAAGGCACAAATTAAAGTTGATATTTTTCTAATAACTTTTTCATTGAAATATGCGAAAATCATTTCAATTGATCTTGTCGCCTCTGTAATTCGATTCGTGATGTCCCCGGCTAGATTTGCCTGAAAAAATTCATGACTATGATATTGCACATAATTAAAAAATTCATCAGTAACATTAGCTCTAATTACCGGTATAGACTTCAGGTACAAATAATCATACAAGCGCCACATAATGTTTAAGCACTCCCACCACACAGCATATATAATCACCCATTTTAATATCAATGAAACTAAGTCCATTTTAGCGATCTCTTGATCTGAATATATCTCAATTGAATCTGTGATATTTTGTAGCAGGATACCATCAACAGACGGAATTATCCCTGCAACTAAAGCAATGCATATTGAAGCTACAATTTGCTTGCCTTTTGTATGAAACAAAAAATAACGATATATTTTAAGCAATCCTATAGTAGAATTACATGGTATTAAGGATTTAAAGGCAGAGTCTTGGTTACTCATAATCTTCTGTCGTACATATGCTTATAAAATCAAACTTGCAATTATATATCACAATTTTTTGATTAACAGCAGAATTATGTTTAACTTAATCTTAACCGCTCTTTACTAAATTTACCCTTTGTTTATCAAAAAGGTTAATTTGAAATAAGATAAATTCAGATTCTGAGATAGTGTTAGCCAATTTATTAGCTTTGAATAGTATTTCTGCATCTCGCCCAAGATCAGCAAAGAAAAATTCAGGTTCACCACTTTGTTTTGTTCCTAAAATTTCACCACCACCACGTAATATCAAATCCTGCTCCGCCAAGTAAAAACCATCATTACTTTGTTTCATAATTTCTAGTCTCTTATAAGCTATACTAGACAATCTATTGGCATTATATATTAATATACTATGAGATTGGATACTTCCTCGTCCCACTCTTCCCCTAAGCTGGTGTAGTTGAGCAAGCCCAAATTTCTCTGCATTATCAATGACAATAAGTGTGGCATCAGGTACATCAATACCCACTTCTATAACAGTAGTTGCAACAAGGATATTAATGCTACCTTCTTTAAATTGACTCATGATCTTATCTTTATCTGCAGATTTTATCTTGCCGTGTAACAAACCAACTTTTGATGCATATATTGTTTCAAGTTCAGAAAATACGGACATGACATCCGTACTAAAAGGATCTTTCTCCTTCTCCTCATTTTGATCAATTAAAGGGCATATCCAATATATTTTTTCTCCAGCATCAATTTTTTTCTGTAAAGATAATATAATTTGCGCTCTTTTATGATGTGAAATAACTGAAGTAATGATAGGCAGTCTATTTTGAGGTTTTTCTTTAATTAAACTAATACTCATATCACCAAACATAGTTAAGGTAAGACTCCGAGGAATTGGAGTGGCTGTCATCACTAGAACATCGGGAGAATTAGCCTTGGCAATTAAATCCATGCGTTGCTCCACACCAAATCTATGTTGCTCATCTATGACGATATAACCCAGATCTTTAAATTGTACATTTTCTTGAAATAAAGCATGCGTACCAATTAGAATATTTATAATACCATTTGCAAGTTGTTCATAGATAATTTTCTTTTCTTTAGCAGTAGTTTTACCTGTTAGCAATGCTATGTTCAGATCTAGCGCATCTAGAGCTTTGAGAAAAAAAGAATAATGCTGCGTACTAAGCAAATCAGTAGGAGCCATTAAAGCAACTTGAGAACCAGAATGCACAACGTTAAGCATAGTTAACAATGCGACCAAGGTTTTACCAGATCCTACATCTCCCTGCAACAATCGCATCATTTGATTCGTAGAAGTTTGATCTTGCTCAATTTCAGTTAAAGCTTCTTGCTGTGATTTTGTTAGAGTAAAACCTAAATGATGAACAATAGATTGCTTGTCTTGGTGCAAAATAAAGTTTCTCCCTGCTTTTTGCCTTTCTTGGCGCTTGAGTCGAGCTAAAGCACATTGATTAGCAAATAGCTCCTTAGCTGCAAGGGAGCACGTGGCTTCAGATAGAGAGTTTTCAATTAATTTAGGGTTGGATACATGATTGATCAAATGTAGCTGTTTCACTTGCGCAAGCAAAGATAACATGTATTTTTCTTCATCTAAAAAAATATGCGATACATCTGGTGTTTTGCGCTCTACTTGTAGTCTAGTATTAATTGCCATTTCCAAGGTGGTCAAGCCTCTGAGTATATAGTCATATAATTGCCTGTTAGTTACTCCATAGGTGAGATGATAAACTGGCTCAACTGGGACAAATAGGGATTTTTTTAAAATAAATTCTGGATGAGTAATTTGCAAAGATCCATCAAAATATTGCACCTTCCCAGATATTATGCATTTGGATCCTAGTTTAAGCTTTTGATAAATAAAGGCAGGAATTTTGTTAAAAAAGACTAAAACTAAGCTACCCGTCTTATTGGCCACATAAATCTTAACCGGCGCATGTTTTATACGAGGTTGGATTATCTCTTGAATTATTACTTCGGCCTGAATTAAAGTCCCGTTTTTAAGATTGGCTAAATTAGAGGAATTATCACTAATAAGATAGTTATATGGTTTATAAAACACCAAATCACGCAAACAAAATATATTTAATCTTTTCAAAGCTTGCTCAGTGGTGGTTTTTATTGCAATGATCGAGGACACTGGCTGAAAAAGAATATTATACATTATTAACTTTTAAATTGATCCATAAGTAAAATACAACTAGCCCTGATATCCAAATCAAATTCATTAGTATCGTTGATAATTTGACAGATTTTGTCGTATTTTTTATATAAATATTGTGGTGATTGTGATTTAAATTGCAGCCATACACTATGCTCTTGATCAGAGATAGTACATTGAATATTGGTAGATTTTTTACAAAATTTAACCATTAATTCTTGCAAGGTCGAAGAAAATTTTTGCCATAAATTACGATCCTTAGACGAAAATTCTGTAATAAACTTATATTTATGCGTGATTTCAGTTTTGTTTATCAGTGGGATAAGGAATGCGGGATCTGTTACGTTTTCCTGTGTTAAAGCAAAATAATGATTTATGCGAGAGCATCTGGAAATAATTGTTGGAATAATGGTCGATACATTGTCCGTAAGCAAAAAAATATAACTATTTGCAGGTGTATCTTCTAATATTTTTAAACAAGCGTTGGCGGCGTTTAGGTTCATTTGGTCGGCAGCGTAAATGATCACTATTTTTTTGCCGCTAAGGACCGATGTTTTAAATACAAAATCTTGAATACCTCGTACTTGATCAATTGAAATATTTTTAGTTTTGTTATCAATTTTTGATACAAGCATATAATCAGCATGGTTTTCTAATATGCCATTAGTCAGTAGCTTAGTATTAATAAATTGCTTTATTTGTATTAAGGCCTGATCTAAATTATCTGTATTAATTAAATAGCTATTATACAGTCTGTCGCAATTGTAATGATCCTCCAAATATTGTTTAATCATTGCTCTAATCTTTTTAAACTATTATTTTTACCTAAAATAGCCATTATTTCAAAAACACTAGGTGAATTCACCCTACCAGTAATCAATGCTCTAACATATTGCATTAACTGACCTAATTTTAAATTGTTTGCTAACGCTACTTTTTTTAAGCCTTCCTGTATCTCTTCTTTGTTAAACTCAGTCATTTCTGAAACAGCTTCTTTAGTGTTGAGTATTAATTTTTTGTCGCATTGATTGATGATAGCAGCCGCGTCATTATTGCGAGTGAACTGATTATCAACGATAAAGATTTTAGCTAAATCTAGTAAATCCGTAATAAGCTCTGCACGTGGTTTCATTAAATCAATAGCCACTTTAATATTGCGTTTCGATTCCTGGTTTAAATTTATATCACAATTTTGAAAAATTATATTAGCTAACTCATCGTTGGGCATAGATCTAATATAATGTGCATTCATATGCTTCAATTTATCAAAATCAATTTTTGCTGGAGATTTACCCAAACCAGAAATATTAAACCATGCTATAGCCTGTTTTCTAGAAATAATTTCATCATCTCCATGCGCCCAACCTAATCTGAGTAAATAATTATTTAATGCCTCTGGTAAATAGCCGAGCTCTTTATATTTATCAGCCCCTAAAGCCCCATGACGCTTGGAAAGCTTAGCCCCATCAGGGCCATGAATCAGGGGTATATGTACCATCTTGTGCACTTGCCAACCTAAGGCCTCATAAATCAGTTGTTGTCTTGAGGCATTATTTAAGTGGTCATCCCCTCTAATAATATGACTAATATTCATATCATGATCATCAACTACCACGGCTAACATATATGTTGGAGTGCCGTCAGCTCTAAGTAATACCATATCATCTAAATGTGAATTTTGTACCACTATTTGACCTTGTAATAAATCATTTACAATTGTATCGCCTGTTCTAGGTGCTTTAAGACGAATTACTGGTTTTTGACTTGCTGGATAATCCTGTGCATTTTTGTCTCGCCATGGTGAATGAAAAATAAAATGCTCCCCAGATGAATACGCCTGCTGTCTGAGCTGGGCAATTTCTTCTTGTGACGAAAAACAATAATAGGCCTTCCCAAGTTTAAGTAATTGGTGTGCTATTTCTTGATGCCTAGCAATATTATTTGATTGATATATAACATTTTCATCATGATCCAGATTTAACCACTTTAACGAGGACAAAATAGCTTCTTTAGCACTACTAGTAGATCTTGATGTATCTGTATCTTCAATTCTCAGTAAAAATTGACCATTATGGTGTTTAGCAAAAAGATAATTAAATAGAGCAGTTCTTACTCCACCAATATGCAAAAAGCCTGTTGGTGATGGGGCAAATCTAGTTCTCACTGTCATAATGTTAAATAATTTTATGGTATAAGATCATAATATTATACCAGATACTATCTGATGCAAGCCTGAAAAATGGTATTAGTAGACAATAGTTTTAATGCTAGCCTGTGTTGCATAATAATATAGCGGTAAAATTTTATGTTTGGTAAAATCTTATCTAGCCTTGGTGGTAGTATTGGACGTCATTTTGGTGGCGGCATATTATCTACCATTGGTAGATATGCTGGGCGAATGTTAGGCAATAGCTTAGACAAAAAATGGTTACATAGGACCAAAGTAACGCATAAATTCACTAATGTTAAAGATAGTTTTTACATTATTAAAGCTAAATATGGCACGCCGATTCCTTTGATATTTGGTCGCATGCGTGTGCCTGGTCAAATCATATGGGCGGATCAAATTACTGAAAAACGTAATACTACCAGTATATCAAAATATTTTAAGCAGGCCCATCTAACCGTAGAGCGTCAGACTACAGCTCTTGAATATTTTGCTTCTTTTGCTATGGCAATCTGTGAGGGAGAAATTTTTGATATAGGCAGAGTGTGGTATAATGAAGATATAATAGATCTTAGCAATTATCAATTTAGACTGTATAGAGGTGGCGAGGAACAATTACCTGATCCTTTAATCAGTGCTAAATCCATCGATCCTTGTCCAGGATATAGGGGACTTGCGTATATTGTATTTGAACGACTGCCTCTGGCTGATTTTAATGATATCATTCCTAGTTTTGAATTTGAAGTAACAAGAAAATCTAATATAAAACAAGTTTCATCTGTAGAGGATTTGGTTACTTCTATGGTTATGATTCCAGGCTCCGGTGAATATGTATACGATACACAGATCCAACAAAAAACATTACACTCTCCCTGGCACGAAGTAATCTCTCAAACTAAGATTAATTGTCACAATCATTATAATATCTCAAACAGTGTTTATAGTCTGAACCAATTACAAATGGTTTGTCAAAATATTCAATGGGTGGCTCCTGTTGTGTGCTGGTTTGGCAATAATGATAATGCCAAAGATTGTTTGATCAGGCCCGCAGTGGAGTTTAAAGATGAAAATATATCTTATTCAGAAGAGTGGAAAGTAGGGCGCTATAATCGCAGTACAGCATATGAGGTTACTAAAGATGAACATAATAATCCTATTTATGGCGGCAGCGTGAATGATGCTAGTATATTAAGATACTTAGTCGAATTGCGTAGTAGAAATTTAAAAATCATGTTCTACCCTATGTTTTTTTTGGATGTTCCTGGTAAACCCTGGCGTGGCATGGTGAGTGGCGACGCTTCCGATATAAAAAGTTTTTTCCAACGAGATCAAGGTTATAACGAATTTATATTACATTATGCTAATTTAGTAAAAAATCATGTTGATGCATTTATAATTGGTTCAGAACTTATTGGACTTACTAAGGTTAATCATCATAATGATTTTCCAGCAGTAATTGAACTCATTTCCCTAGCGCAACAAGTCAAACAAATTGTAGGTCCCAGAGTACTAGTATCATATGCTGCTGATTGGTCTGAGTACCATCACACAGAAGGTGGCTGGTTTAACCTTGACCCATTATGGTCATCTTCTGCTATAGATTTTGTTGGAATAGATGCTTATTTTCCTGTCACTAACGCTTCTTCTTCTATTAAGCCGGAAGATCTTGTAGATGGTTGGATAAAAGGTGAGGGTTATGATTATTATATAGACCAACAAGACCACATACAAAAGCCATTAGATGTAAAATATGCTTGGAAAAACTTATATTATTGGTGGAATAATGTGCATATTAATCCTGATAATCATTCCACTTCTTGGACACCACGATTAAAACCTATTTGGTTCACTGAGTTTGGTTTTCCTTCTATAGATAAAGCTCCAAATCAACCAAATATATTTTTTGATCCAAAATGTATCAATGGTGGAGTCCCCATATATTCAAATGGTGAGAATGATTTTGCTATTCAAAGAAAGGCAATACGGGCCTTTATTGAATATTGGAATACTCAAGAATATATTGGTGAAATGTTTTTATGGACATGGGATGCACGCCCATATCCTGCTTGGCCACATACCAATATTTGGCGTGATGGATATTTGTGGGCAAAGGGACATTGGGTCAATAATAAATTTGGTGCTAGTAATGTTGCATCAATTATTCTGGAGATTTCACACAGATGTCACCTTAATATTGACGATATTGATGCATCTACCATTGACCAGCCTGTTGAAGGCTTCATGCTAAGTAATAGAGTAACGGGTAATGAAGCAATTGATATATTACGTGCCAGTTATTTCTTTGATATTAATACTTACTGTAGTGAATTAATTTGTTTTGTAAAAAGAGGTTATCAACAAGAGGTATCAATCAATTCATCAGAATGCTTAAAATTGACAGATACTAGTTATGTTGATGAAATACAAATTCCATCTAGCTCTATTATCAACACAATAGATTTATGGTTTATGAATCAAGAGAATAATTATGCATCCAGCTACAAATATTTCAACTATGAGACTGCATCTCATGTTAAAAAAACTGCTATAAGACTACCAATAGCAATGACAGAAGCCGAGGCAGAACAAATAGGCTCACTTATACTTCATAATGCTCATACAGAAAATAGAGTAATAAAATTCTCTATACCAACTACTAGTCTACAATTAAAACCCAGTGATTTTGTTGCTCTACAACATGATGAGCAGTTCTATACTATACGATTAATTAATATAGTGATAAACGAATTAGTTACTAACGTTACGGGTATAATAGATAATAAGCATCATTATTATATGACCACTTATTCTAAACAACAATTAAATATTAATTATACTATATACGATGAGAGTCAACTGGTCATATTATCTCTGCCTTTTGTGCCAAACAATATAAATAGTTCCTTTCTGGCTATTTATTTCTCCAATTATTGTACAACCCCTTTATATGCAAAATTTGCAACAGATATAGACCAAGATTGGACAAAAATACTCAATCTTATACCAAGCAATTCTATCGCTGTATCAGTCGATTTTCAACAAGTTACGGTTGCTAATATCTACCATATCGATGAGTTTAATTATATTCTAATCAAGGCCAATAAACTCTATCTTCCTAATACAGACAGTTTTCATTATGCAATGGTTGGCCAAGAATTATTAAGTTTTAAATATATTAGACAAATTGAGCATGGCTTATATAAAGTCTCGCATCTCATACGTGGTCTATTTGGCACAGAACAATATATGACGCAGCATTACAACGGCGAATTATTTGTCCTTATAGATTATGGTATGAACATACTCCCAATTGCTCATCAATTAGAAGATCAAACCATAGAGTTCAAATGTGGCAACAGTTTAATTTCAACAATCTGCCACAATAACTTCCACACCTTACCAACAGCATATATTACAAAGCAACAATTATGCGGTAATAGTTTAATGCTTGAATGGATTCCAAGATCTAGGAATGATGATTATTGGCGATTAAAAAATGTTGAACAAGTTTATCAATTTAAGATTATCGTTGCCGTTAATAGCCAATTTATTGAACGCCAGACTTCAGAGCATAGTATTACTATTGATTTAACACTTTTAGACCTTAGTGCTGGATATAATATTGATATAACCACTATTATGGCAAATATAAACTGAGGCCCGATCATGCATACACCAAATTTTGGCATTGACTTAATGGTACCATTACAAATTAATAAGGATGTAATATTTAACGAAGCAATAATTAAATTAGATAGCTTCTGTAATATTAGTATTAGTGGTTTTATCCAAAATACACCTGAAGAACTTATAGTAGGTGAAAAATATATTATTACTGATGGAGAACATATCAATAATATATGCTACAAGCCCCTACAATCAAAACCTATATTACTACATCAACCCTTAGAAGGTATGTTAGTTTTTATTAGATCTGATCACTCATTTTGGATTTTTACAGAAGCATCTTGGCAAAAAATAACAACCCATACTAAAGATACACTAAAATTTACAGGCATTAGTGAACAATTTTCATTACCTACAGATACAATGTATAATTATTTATATCTGAATGCAGATACTAATCTTAATATAACTGAAATTAATTTCCCAGAGGTAAACATAGTTATAAAGCAATCTTGTGACAAAATTTGTAGTATAGAATGGCCTAAAAATATTATTTGGCTAAATAATATTACTCATCAAATGACTACAACTCAAAATGTAATTGATTTTATCAAATTATTTCGTTTGCCCGAGACTAACCATTTGCTTGGTCAAATTATAGGTCAAAATTGCGAATATTCAGATTGAGTAAATTATTATGATTACATTGTTTGCATCTATCGCCGGTTTTATTGGCTCACTAATACCAGAGATTATTAAATATTTAAAAGATAATCGAGATAAACAGCATGAATTAAATATTCTAGCTCAACAAATCAAATATAGTAAATTACATACCTCCAACCAGATTGAGGAAATTAATCTGACTAGGGACGCTATGGAACAAGCTGCTTTATATAATACCTACAAAACAGAAATAAAATGGATAGATGCTTTAAATGGATCAGTTAGACCAGTCCTAGCCTATAGTTTTTTTATTATGTATGTTAGTGTTAAATATTTGCAATATAATGCTATATCTTCGTCTGCTCATGTAATTGAGCACCTAGAAGTTATTTGGAATATAGAGGATCAGGCGATTTTTGCTGGTATTATTAGTTTCTATTATGGACAAAGAACTTTTAGGCGCTTATGGCGCAATTCATAATAATTTTTTATGCATAGATATACAAACATGGAAGGTATAGAACTCATCAAGTGTTTTGAAGGTTTTAGATCTGAACAATATATATGCGCTGGTGGCTTTCCTACTATCGGTTATGGGCACAAGATTAGGCCAAGAGAAAACCTGCAAGTTATTTCAGTAAATGAAGCAGGTAATCTTTTAACGCAAGATATATATCAAACTGAAAAAACAGTATCGTATTATATTAATATTGAACTCAATGATAATCAATTCGCTTCTTTGGTATCATTTACTTTTAATGTAGGTGCTGCTGCTCTGCAGCGATCCACTCTGAGACAAAAAATCAATTATGGGTTATATGATGAATGTCATCACGAATTTCTAAAATGGGTTTATGCACGTAGCAGAAAATTATCCGGCTTATTCAAACGACGGCTAGCCGAAAGTCAACTATTTTATAAAACTTAGTAAGGAATAACTATTTTAGTGATAATTGAGCCTATGTTTAAGCAAATTAAGTTGACCCTCTAAGCCTTCATTATCTTGCTTGTTCCATAAAATACCATGATTCTCGATACAAATAATTAAACCATTTAGGCTAATATCAGGTGTAATGCAAAATTGATAAGATTCATTTTTATATATACCCTGTATCCTGGTTAGACCATGATCTGGTAAGCTAGACATTACTTCAATTTCAGCTAGGTTATTTTGGATAAATTCTACAATATCATTATTTAGGCTCAATATATGATTTTTGGATAAATTCTTGATTGAATCTACTAGAATAATATCTCGTAAATTATAGTATTCCTTAATCCGCATCATAAGGTTATTACAAAACAACTTAGAGTCAGAAGTGTTTATACTTTCTGATAAACTTTGATGTATAAAATGTTGCCCCATATACACTTGAGTGAGTTGCACATTTTTCTGATTTAACAACGTTTTGTACTTCAATATAATATATACTAAACTAATACAGAGCGGCGCTCCTAAGATTAAAAAGGCCTGGTTTACTATACCTTGGGTTAGCATGCTCAACCTCCAACAACACGCATCATCACTTAACTATAAGTTGCACTATGGACTCAACGACTTAATCATGCAAGCTTTTTTATAGATTTTTTGTGAAAATTTTATAAAAGTTAGTATAATGCTTTCAAATCATGAACAAATTAGACAATAATTATGACCGAAGTAATCGCAACAGAGCAATTAAAACAATATGTTAGTAAAATCGAAAGATTAGAAAATGATAAGACAGAAATTAATGATGGCATCAAACAAGTGTTTGATGAAGCTAAAGCAAACGGCTTTGATACTAAGATTATGAAACAGGTGATGAAACTTAAAAAACTTGATAAGGATTCCTTAGCAGAACAGGAAGCTATCCTAGAATTATATAGATCAGCACTGAATATATAAATAAAATAGCTTTTGCATTAAATTTGACTTGCAAGAATTGCCGATCTTATATAAAATGCTAAACTCGAAGCAACGTGGCCGTTGGTATGCCTAATTTGCTGATGTATCTTTGTAAATACCAATTATTAGAGGATTATATATGCCTAAAATGAAAACTCATTCAGGTGCTAAGAAGCGTTTTTCTCTTACTGCTTCAGGTAAAGTCAAAGCGGGCCAGGCAGGTAAAAGACATTTCTTAAGGCGTCGCAGTAAAGAACAACTCCGCAACCAAAGAGGAACGGAGATATTGTGTGACCAAGACGCAAAAAGATTGAAAAAAATCTTCCTACCAAATAGCAATTAAACTGAGCAGGAGAAAATAAATGACACGCGCCAAATCAGGACAAGTTTCCAAAAATCGCCATAAAAAAATTATCAAAATGGCCAAGGGCTATCGCGGCCGATCCAAAAATTGCTTTAGAATAGCCATAGAAAAAGTAGAAAAAGGGCTGCAATATGCTTATCGCGACCGCAGAAATCGTAAACGTGATTTTAGAGGATTATGGGTACAGAGAATTAATGCAGCCGCTCGCGAGCATGGCATGATCTACTCTACTTTCATAGGGGGCATGAAAAAAGCCGGGATAGAGATAGGTAGAAAAATGCTTGCTGAATTAGCAGTAAACAATCCTGAAAACTTTGCTCAAATTGTTGATCAAGTAAAAAAAGCTAGCTAATATATCCTTATGCATTGAATATAGTAGGCTGCTATAAATTAATTTATGGCAGCTTGCTGAACTTTTAGCCTCTGTGGTGGAATTGGTAGACACGACAGATTCAAAATCTGTTGCCCACTGGGTGTGCCGGTTCAAATCCGGCCAGAGGTACCACTCCTTTAAAATTATTACTATCCGAATATTTAGGTTCTGTACATTAACTCGCTGATTATTCAGCCCACCATTTATATTAAGCTACTTGTTACAAGTGTGATCAGTGTAAAAATGCTTGGTCTTTAATCAATAGATAGTTATACTTACGTTGATTAAAAAAATAGATTTAATTGGATAGAGATATTTTACATGATTTTCCAGCAAAACCAGCACACAGAACTAGATAATACTTTTGCCTCAGAAACATTAAAACGTATTGGTCAAAAATCTAAAAACGGTAAAACTAGAATTGCAGAATTAATGGAGGATTTTCATGAAAATGGGATTTTATTAGCAATTATTTTTTTTGCTTTACCAGTGGCCATTCCTCTGCCCTACCCACCGGGATTTACAACAATAATGGGGGTCCCCCTAATGATATTATCAATACAAATGCTAATGGGTGGTAAAAAAGTAAAATTACCTAATAAAGTTAACGAATATAAGATCAAGAATTCCACTCTAAAGACAATAAGTGATAAAATAGTGCCGATGATCGAATCAGTAGAAAAATATGTAAAACCAAGATATGCTTTTGCACGCTCCGTATATTGTGAACAATTTGTTGGATTTATTAGTTTTATTGCTGCAGTTTCTGTGGCATTGCCTTTACCCTTTACTAATGCTATTCCAGCTCTAGGTATGACTGTCATGGTGCTAGGCCTTTTGAATCGCGATGGGCTGGTAATAATATTCGGCTTCATTATAACAATAATTGGCCTTATTATTGCCTTCAGTGCTATTTTGGCTAGTTGGCTTATGATCAAATATATATTACATTCTATTTTTTAAAAAAATGAAAGAAAAAATTTACAAAGGTACAAGCAAAACATTATATCAAGCTGAGGAGGATTATGCTTTGATTATGTCTTTTGAAGATTCCTTGCGCATATCACAAACAGAAACAATAGAATTTGCAGGCAAGGGGGTAATTAATAATAGTATTTCCTCCACCATGATGCAAAAACTTGAAATGATAGGTATCAACAACCATTTCATTGAGAAAATTAATATGAGACGACAACTCGTACAATTTGTTGATGTTTATCCAATACAGACTCATGTTTCCACCATTGCATGTGGCAGATACGTCACAGAATTTGGTATGGAGAATGGTTTTGTTTTTGAAACTCCCATGATTGATTTTAGAATCAAGAATAAAGACTTAAATTATCCTATTATTAATGAATCGCAAATTATCAATTTTGGCTGGATGAACAAGCACGAACTCAAAGCAATAAAAAATCAAGCATTGAGAGTACATGATTTTTTAGTTGGTTTCTTTGCTGGGGTCTCTATTCGTATGGTTGACATAAAGCTCGAATTTGGAAGGGTGTTTAATGGCGAGGATATCATTTTAATGCTCGTAGACGAAATATCTCCTGATACCTGCAGATTGTGGGATATGGAAACTAATGAAAAATTATGTTATGAAATTGCCCACCAAGACCATAATTTGCTACTGCCCGCTTATCAACAAGTCTTGCAGCGTATCGTGGTATAATAGGCACATGAATTTTAATAATATCATTCCTCACTAGATTAAACTAGTTGACATTATAACCGAAGGATTCTTAACTCTGGGTTGCTAAATGCATTCCTAGAAACAAAGCAACCTCTAGTCTGCAGCTATGATGCATAATCTAATTTACAGTATGTGTAGCAAGTAATTGTATTATTTTTAGCATTCAGATAAAGCTTGATTTTAATTAAAAATAATGAAAATATACAAAAAATTTTTAATAGTGTGGAGAACATGGTATATGAAAATACTAATGATAGAAGATGACGACTCTGTAGCAAAATCAATAGAATTATCTATGGCTACAGCAGGAATTACTTGTGATATCACCGAAACAGGGATTGAAGGGATTGAGCTCGGTAAAACCGGTGATTATGATTTAGTAATATTAGATTTAATGCTTCCTGATATCAATGGTTATGAAGTGTTGTCCAGCTTAAGAACAGATAAAATAACTACTCCAGTACTTATATTATCTGCTTTATCAACAATAGATGAGAAAATTAAGGGGCTAGGTTTTGGTGCAGATGATTATCTTACTAAACCATTCAATAATGCGGAGTTATTAGCCAGGATAAAATCTCTTGTCCGTCGTTCAAAGAGGCACGCAAACTCTGTTATTCAATTTGGCAACGTAGTAGTAAATTTAGACAGTAGAACAGTTCAGGTAAACGAAAAAAAAATTACATTAACAAGTAAAGAATATGCAATTATCGAGTTGTTGACTAGGCGCAAGGGTAGTGTATTAACAAAGAAAATGTTTCTCAGCCATTTATATGATGGATTACCTCAACCAAAAATCAAGATAATTGACGTTTTTATTTGTAAATTAAGAAATAAATTAAAAAAGGCTGCAGGAGTTGATTATATTAAAACCGTATGGGGACGCGGTTATATGATCCAAGGTTAGACATTGATAATATATCGATAGTATTTCTTCATTACAAAATATAGAAATATGATATAATGCATTGTATTATATTGTTTTTATGTGGTTAATTTTATATGCAGATAGACGTTGCAATCATTGGAGCTGGTCCTGTTGGTATTTTTGCTGCCTTCCAAGCGGGGATGCTAGGTATTAAGTCTTGTATTATAGACGCACTTGAGTCTCCCGGTGGGCAGTGTGGTGAATTATATCCAGAAAAACCCATATATGATATTCCTGGTTACCCCAAGATATTAGCGCAGGATTTAATCGACCAATTAATACAACAGGCAAAGCCATTTGATCCCCAATATTTGATGTCTAGGCAAGTTGTCTCTTTGCAAGAAAACAAAAATTCTTTTAGTCTTACCACTTCTCGAGGAGATCATATCGAAGCGAAAGTAGTATTAATAGCTGCTGGTGCAGGTGCGTTCGGACCAAATAGACCACCTCTTGCCGATATTATGCTTTATGAAAATAAATCGATATTTTATTCAATTACGCAGCGTGAAAAATTAGCTGGCAAGCGTATAGTTATTGCGGGCGGTGGGGATTCCGCTGTGGATTGGGCCATATCCCTATCAGAAATTGCCAAAGTCAGTATAGTACATAGAAGGACAAAATTCAGGGCAGCCCCTGCAAGTGTTGAGCAACTTAATGCATTAGTATCTGAAAATAAGATTGACCTCATAACCAATTTCCAGCTTGCCGAATTAAAAGGGGAAAACGGATACTTGCAACAAGTTATTATATCTGATTTAGATGGTAATAAGAAAAGCATAGATGCAGATATATTATTACCGTTTTTTGGCCTAGCTCAGGATTTGGGCCCTATATCACAGTTTGGATTAAATATTAAGAATCACCACATATTGGTAAATCACCCTTACTTTGAAACCAACATCCCGGGTGTTTACGCTGTGGGTGATATTGCGACTTATCAAGGGAAACTTAAATTAATTCTAACAGGTTTTGCAGAGGTCTCCTCTGCCCTACATCATGCATACAATAGAATATTTGATGGCAAGGCCTTACATTTTGAATATTCTACTTCCAAAGGAGTCAACAAGTAGTATGCCAACACACATTATTGCCACTTTGTACCTGACTTATTGAATTTTTTTGATAGTACAAAGGATATAAGAAATACAATTAGATTGGTTACAGTACCAATAAATACTCCTTTTAACCCTGTGTCTGTTTGAAAAAACAAGCTCCAAACTAAAACACTACAAGAACCCATAACGCAAGCTAGGATAAACCCCAGCCTAGTTGTAACAATGCCGAAGAGACCAAATAACATTGGTACAAGAATGACTGGGCCCCAAAATCCAGCAATAAATATCACTAAATCTACCACGCGAGAAAAGCACAAAGCAATAATAATAGCAAAACTACCCATAACAATATTAGTTAATCTGGCAATAATAAGCATTGTTTCTTGTTTTTCTATTTTAAATAGAGGGGTAAAAAAATCTTTGACTAGAGTAACAGATGTCACATTTAAATCAGCATCTGCAGTGGACATCACAGCTGCTAGCAAGCCTACGACGATTAGTCCCTGAACACCAGCTGGCATAATACGATCTATCAAATGCGGAAGAGCTATACTGGCCTTGATTTCTGGATATTGGATATAAGCCAATAAGCCATTGATAGTAATAAAGATTAAAAATACTGCATAAATTACTGATTTGATATATATGGCTGTTTTGGTAGTTCCGCTGTTTGGGTTAATCAACACTCTCTGTATAAAAGTAGGCAATAAATTAATGACAGAAAACCCCAAAGCTGCCGAAATGGTAGTATTAATTAAATTTGAATTATTAGAGAAAGAAAATTTTTCTACCGGGACAGACATAAGAAAATTATCTATACCCATATGATATAAACCAACAAAAGAAATCACAGGGATAGCTAAAATAATAGCAAAAAACTGCAGTTGATTAGTAAATATAATAGACTGAAAACCACCTATTGTAGTATAGATAACTATAATGCCATAGCTAAAAATGATGCCGGAAATATAATCTATTTGTAATATATATTCAAAGATACGACCACTGACACTAATTTGGGCTGCTAGTAGTCCTATAGACACTAATATCGCTGAAAAACCACCAATATAACGTCCACTGCTACCATAGTATTTTGACATTATATCTCCTACACTTTCGGCGCCATAATGTTGAACAAGTTTAGGCAAAACAAAAATAGCAATAATGATATCCACTGGAATCGCTAACATTAACCCGTAACTATAGGCGATATTGCCGGCAAAAGCCTTCTCAGCAATACCAAAAGTTGTGCCGCCGCCAATTGCTGAGGCAAATATTGCCGCCACTATGATTAATTTATTACCTTGCATTTGCGTAGTAATTTTAGAGAACGATCTAAAATAATTACTAGATTGACGTTTTAGGATGCCAATGATTAGCAATAAAATGAGGTAAGCAAATACAATAACAATATCTAGCATGTGTTATCTTCTATTGCCTTGAATTTTGCTTAAATAAGCAATCATAAACAAAGCTGGTATTGTAGCCGCTGTTGTAAAACAAAAGAAAATCGTCCAATTAAAACTAGCTACTATATAACCAGATAATGATGGGAATAAGGAACGTGAAAATCCCATCATAGAAGAGAAAAAAGCATATTGAGTTGCTCGGAATCGACCTTCGCATAATGAAGCTATGAAAGCTATATATGCTGCCATTGTCATGCCACCACTTATGCCTTCAAACCCAGTAATAACAAACAAGATATATATATTTTTACCGGAAAGTTCTTGAACTATATAAAGCATATGGGCAGCCGCATGAATAGAACCAAATAATAATAAACACTGGTTAAGTGATTTTTTCTTCATAATATAACTAGCAAGCAAACCACCAATCATTGCAGCAAGAGCCCCAAACAACTTGCCTGCAGTCGCAATTTCAAATGCTCTATAACCAATATTATGCAAGAAAGGAGTGAGCATCATGCTGATAAAATTATCTGGGAGTCTATACAAAACTAGCAGTATTATACTAAATACTATATATTTTGTACTCCCCACTGGTTTTAGTATTGTGGCAATAAAAGAAAAAATCCCTAGTAATTTATTATTTACAACCAATTCTTTGTGTACAACCGAAGGTTGAACCGGTATTTTTGTATATAGAACGTCTTTTAACAAGTAAATTAATATAATAGGAAAAATTAGCACCATGATACTAAATAGTTGATAAATCGACTTCCAGTCAACAAACTGCGACGCATACACTGCCCCAGAACTAGATAATAACATGCCTATTCTATAGCCAAAGATATAAAAACCTGAGATTTCACCTTGCTGATTTTTATTTACCAATTCTGTTCTAATAGCTCCAAGAATAGAATCTTGAGCCGAAGCAAAGAATGATATCAAGAAGCTTGCGCAAGCAATAAGAGTTAACTCACTGACTGGTTTTAATGTACTAATTATGTATATGGCAAGACTTAATAAAAGCTGCATGACTAATACCCAGGACAATCTACTTCCTAAAATGTTAGTAAGATACGGCACTTTAATAGTATCAAAAATAGGGGCCCAAGTAAAATTAATGGCATACGGCAAAGAGACTAAAGAAAATACACCAATAGTTTTGAGATTAATTTGTTCAACTGATAGCCAATAATTGAGAGTATAGCTACTAATCATTATGGTAAAACCACTTATTAGACCACAGATCCATACTGTTAAGAATTCTTTCTTAGTTATTAACATACATAAGTAATCTGTAAAGCTTCATTTTAGTGTCACTAAGTATTATATTTATAATGCCCCATAGTCAACAACAATAGGCTAAAATCAAGCTTTTATGTTGACAAAAAAATATATGTACAATAAAACTATTCAGTATTTGCAGACATGTGAGTACTGTGTTTAGGGTGTAATCAACAGATACAATGTCTAATTTAAAAGTAGCTACCATTCTCGCCAAACTTCAGGATATTTTTTGGCCAATTGAGCGTTCAGAGATTAAACTCTTTGCACCTTTGGGGCTTATGATGCTTTGTATGCTGTTCAATTTTGGTGCTCTTAGATCAATTAAAGATAGTTTAGTAGTACCCAATATTGGAGCCGAAGTAATTAGTTTCTTAAAACTATGGCTAGTTTTACCATCTACAATTATCTTTACATTAATTTATGTAAAATTAAGTAATATTTGTAATTACGAGTATTTATTTTACCTGATAGTATCTTTTTTTCTTGGTTTCTTTATTCTATTTACCTACGTAATATTTCCTCAGCAGCATTTATTCCATCCAGATGAGACCACGATCAATAACCTTGTTACAATATACCCCAGTTGCAAATGGTTTATTAAAATCATAGGTAAGTGGAGTTATGCATTAATGTATGTTTTTTGTGAATTATGGAGTGTGGTAATTATCAATTTACTATTTTGGCAATATGCAAATCACATTTTTGATACTAAATCCGCTAAAAGATTTTACCCATTTCTTGGATTCATAGGTAATTTTGGTTTAATCATGGCTGGCAATGTGCTCGTTCATTTCTCTGATCTAGCTGATGCACCAGAAATTAACTTGCCCCTCTATTATACTAAAATGCATTTTCAGAGTGTTAAAGTACTACAACCAATAATGAATTTAATAATTGTTGCCGGGATCGTGGTAATGATTATTTATGCCTACATTGAGCACTATGTACTTCATGAGGTGCGTATTAAGCAAAAGAAAATCCCCCCCTCGAGTCAACTCCACAACTCACTATCCTTTAGAGAAAGCATCAAATTACTGATGCATTCTAAATATATCGGGCATATTGTTTTACTAGTACTTTGCTATGGTTTCTTAATTAATATTTTAGAAGGACCATGGAAATCTAAAGTAAGAGAATTGTACCCTAATACCATTGATTATATAAATTTCATGGGACAATTTAATATTTGGATGGGCATATCTAGTGTGTTGTTTATGGTGATAGGCAGCAATATTTTAAGAAAGTTTTCTTGGGTTCAGGCTGCGTTAATGACTCCCTATATGTTAACTACAACAGGTTTGGTTTTCTTTGTTTTTGTGATCTTTGATCAATATATTAATTTTGGTAGTAGTTTCAATCCACTATACATTGCTGTACTTATTGGAGCGATACAAAATATATTAAGTAAATCTACTAAATATTCTTTATTCGATTCTACTAAAGAGATGGCCTATATTCCTCTTTCATTTGAATTAAAAACAAAGGGTAAAGCGGCTGTAGAGGTAATAGGGCTTAAATTTGGTAAATCCCTTGGTGCCTTCGTACAATCGTTTCTGTTTATTATTATGCCAATGGCTACTTTTGATTCAATAGCAATATATTTACTAGCTATTTTTATTGTAGTTATGGCATTATGGATCTGGAATGTAAAACAATTAGGTCGTGAATATTTAACTATTACAGGGAGTAAGTAATGAGGATCATTAAATTTTTAATTATTATTTTAGTGTTGGTTTTCTTAGGATTAGTAGGTGGCTGGTATTTTATTACATTGAAAGTTGCCTCAGAGTTAAACAACAAATATTCTGGCCAGGAAATAGAAATTAACGCTATTGATGGTTATTTTGTACATTTTGATAAAGCCTCTCCTGCAGGATTTCCTTATAAAGTTGCCTGGGACATTCAAGGATGGTGCGAGGAAAATAATACTTCAAATATTGAATATAAAGAACCGATACAATTTGGGTATGACTTACTATCACAGCAATTATTTATTAGTTATGATGGTGAAATTATTGCTTCTTATAAACCTGTTAAGCACGGTTTTGGTTCACTACTCAAAATAAATGATTACAAGGTGACTGTGGACCTTCCCTTGACTACAGAGTTATTTGGACTGTTAAAGGATTTTCAAGATCCAATACAATTGATTAATTATATAAAAAAGATAAAAATATCCACTGATAAGGTGGAAATTTTTGATTTAGTGGATAACGAAAAATTTTATGACAAAGAATATGAGGTAATGAAAATTGGTTTCACACCTCGCAAGCAGTATGATAATTTAGATGATTTACTCAATAATATTCCTAATCAATATTATCTTAGTTATACTGTCAAAACAAAACCCAACAACGCAAAAATGAGACGTTTGCCAATCAGCCTATTTTATGGTTTTTCAGCTATGCCTTCCGGCTTTGATATGAAAGCAGAAGCAGATATCAGCACAGATGGGTTAACAACTAAAGAGTTTCTAAAGGGGCTTGAGGTAAAATCAAAAATTGCTTTTAAATCAACCTATGTCGATTTACCACAGTTCAATTTATACTATAAATCTGGTAACTATAGTGATGGGCGCAATTATAGTATTGATACAGACGCAAAAATAAAAACACACGAAGGCTTGTTTGATGCAATTTTTGCTAACTATGATTCTTATGCTAAATCTTACTTAAACTCACCATCATCAAAAATTATTGATCGAGAAATTAGATATATTATTAGCAATAAAGAAGCTTTTAAATTTGCTCAGCTTGAAGACAGTAATTATGATTTAATTTTAAAAATGAATGCTGAAAACAGACAAAATAAAACCTATGTCAAACTGGATGATTTTAGTATCTTATCTGAGCAATCAGGGATAAGATTAAAACACAACATGGAGACGACTAATAATAGCAAAAAAGATTGGCTAGCAAACGGGGTGCTCTATGTCAACAACTACCCATCTGTGATAGAGTTTACTTCTGGCTATATTTATAGATTTGGTAAGTTTAGATTTTTAAATGATCAGGCTCGAGAGCTTTATGTAGAAGTTAACAAGGCATTCTTTAAAGATATATCAGATTACCCTAAATCTGAGTCGAATGATTTAAGTTTTGAATATTCGATTGATTCAAATAGATTGATGCAAACAAAATTTGGTAGTACTCGATTTGATCAAATACCACAACTTTATTCCTTAATGATTTACCAAAAATTGTTTGACAAAGTTGGCCATGGAGGCGATGTATTGGGACGTATAAAGCAAATTCTACCTAATATCGATACTAACGAACCTATGTTAAAGAAAATTTTACCAAGGATTTCAGGTGACAAATCGGTTGATAAATCAATTCAAGAAAAGATTAATAAAGTAGTACCTAAAGAAGCTCAGGATATAATTAAACAGATTATTCCAAAAGATAAAATGGGAAAATCTTTGCTCAAAAATTTTATTAAATAAAAAACTAGGTGTTATTTGGACTTAATAAAAGAAATCCACCGCTATTTAGCAGCAGAAATAAATGATGTAAATACTAATATTGTTAAATGTCTGAATGTAGAAGAAGAATTAATTCACACTATTAGTATGCACCTGTCTAACGCCGGGGGGAAACGTATACGCCCAGTGTTAACAATACTTTCTGCTAGAATGCTTGGTTATCAAGGTAAGAATGCTATTAAATTAGCCACTGCTGTAGAATTTATTCATATGGCAACATTACTGCATGATGATGTAGTGGATGGCAGCAAAATGCGTAGATTCTTGCCAACAGCTAATACGATATGGGGCAGTAAAGCTAGTATTTTAGTTGGTGATTTTCTATTCAGTCAGTCTTTCAAGTTAATGGTATCTACTCACCTTATGCCGGCTCTAGAAGTATTATCATCAGCTTCAAATATCATAGCACAAGGCGAGGTTTCTCAATTAACACAGTTAGAGAAAAAGAAGATCATTTCTGAACAAGAATATTTAAAAGTTATTAATGCTAAAACTGCAGAGCTTTTTGGTGCTGCATGTAAAGTAGGGTCTATCGTAGCAGAGAAAAATAACATAGCAGACAAATTATATAGTTATGGTATATGTCTTGGTAATATATTTCAAATCTCAGATGATTTACTTGACTATTTTAGTCAAAGTACTGAAGTGGGCAAAAATATTGGAGAAGATTTTTATGAAGGGAAAGTCACTTTACCGATAATTATGTTAAATCAGGTTCTGATTCATCAAGATCAGCTAAAACTAGAGTCCTTAATAGCTGCTACGCAACGCACACCAGATGACTTTAATTGGGTTAAAAGCAAAATGTTAGAGCATAATATTGCGGATAGTATCTGCAATTATTTAAATGGAATCAAACTTAAAGCTTTGGAACATCTTGAATCTATAGATTATATTAGTGATAATAAGGCTAAACAACATTTAGAAAAATTGGTAGATTTTGCAGTTAACAGAACCTATTAAAGATATTTGCTACCGACAGATCACACAAAAAAAAGCTATTTCTCTTTGGTTATCTGTGATGTGCTTTTGTATTATTATAATGATCTTTATAGGCGGTCTTACTCGCCTAACACACTCAGGTCTATCAATTACAGAATGGCAGCCTATAACAGGCGTTATACCACCGTTAAACGAGAGTAGCTGGCAGATAGAGTTTGCTAAGTACAAAAGCTCACCAGAATTTATCAAAATTAACTTCCATATCAATTTTGAAGAATTTAAGTCGATTTATCTTATGGAATTCTTTCATAGATTGGCTGGTAGAATAACTGGTCTACTATATATTATTCCTCTATGTATCTTATTGTTAAAAAGATACATTACTATTCGTGAATCTGGCATATATTTCCTAGCGTTATTTTTATTATGTGGTCAGGGATTCATGGGCTGGTATATGGTTAAAAGTGGGTTAATATCAAATCCTCATGTTAGCCATTACAGATTGGCTATGCATTTAATGTTAGCTGTGTTGCTATATATTATAATGGTTTGGCAATTATTAAAGAACTCAGCAACCTTTATACTACTGCACTCTAATACTTCTATTATTGCACCAAGATTCTGGGGTAAAATAGCAATTCTATTATTATTATTGCAGATGATTTTAGGTGCTTTTGTTTCGGGTCTTAATGCGGGTTTAGTGTATAATAGCTTTCCATTAATGGGTAATGCCTTTATTCCTGATGAAATATTACGATTACCAATTAAGTATAGTGTTTTTTCTGATCCAGTATATGTACAATTTTTACATAGAATATTAGCTTATATTTTATCCCTAGTGATTATTGTATTTGCTGTCTTTGGTTTCAAACTAGATAATAATAAATTGTCTAAAGCACTTTGTTATCTGTTGGTAATATTATTGTTGCAAGTGATTGCAGGAATTGCAACTCTTATTTACCAAGTGCCAATTATGATCGCCCTTTTACATCAATTGGGCTCTATAATATTATTATCTTCTTTACTTTGGTCCTACTTCCTCTTAACAACGGCAGAATAATATGAATATAGACACAATAATTGTTGAATCATCTGAACCCGTTCGTCTTGATCGCTACCTTAAGAGGCTTTTCCCTTTAGCTACTCAAGGTATTATAGAAAGTTGCTTGCGCAAGAATAAAGTAAAAGTTAACGGTAAAAAAGCTAAATCTAGTGATAGAATAATCAGCGCTGATACACTAGAAATTATCTCAGGTGTGCTAGATAGCTATAAAAAATTAGAGAGTAAATCTAATTTTTCACCGAGCTTGATCTCTTTAGCAAACAAAATCTCTTCGCAATATTTATTGCAAGCTAATGACAATTATATAATTATTAATAAACCACATGGTATAGCTGTTCAAGGCGGCACCAAAATTGATTTATCAATTGATGATGCTTTATCCTATTTAAATTATGAGCAAGGTACTAATTACAAATTGGTACACCGCCTAGACAAAGATACTAGTGGTGTATTAATCATCGCCAACGGATATATTAATGCAAGCAAATTAACCAAAGCATTTCAGGATAAATTAATCCAAAAAAAATATATAGCTGTACTATCCGGGGTATTGAACACAACAGAAGGGGTGGTAGCTAATAACTTAGCAAAGAATAAATCTGGCATTTATGAATTAGTTCAACAATGTCAGCACGGCAAGTATGCAGAGACATCTTATACTATATTAGCAACAAATAACCACGTGTCTTTAGTTGAGTTTCAACCTAGCACTGGCCGTATGCATCAACTTAGATCCCACAGCAAAACTCTTGGCTGCCCTATAGTTGGTGATAGTAAATATGGTGGATTGCATTACAAAAGAATGCTTTTACATGCTAAGCAACTTATAATTCCAGCAATAATATTTGGTACAGAAATTAGAATTGATTCTGATTTACCATCAGAATTTAACATTAATCTATTTTAGTGTATAGGATGTGTCTGGATCGGCGTTGCTGCATGAATCGAAGAGCTACCGAAATTGCAAATAAGTAGATATGATGGTAATAAAAAGCGTGGAGGTCAGAGGAGATATAGCGACAAAGCTATTCTTATGTGTCTGCAAATCAGATATTTGTTTGGCTTAAAGCTACGGCAATCTCAAGTATTTATTAATTGGATATTTGAGATATCAGAAT